>CBDFHW010000016.1:0-82678 GCA_965247815.1 Tepidisphaeraceae bacterium
ACGCCGAGTTCCAGTTCAATCCGAACGCGCACGACCGCAAGGAGAAAGTCGTGCTCGGCCACAAGCTGCCCGGCGGTCGAGGCGAACAGGACGGTCTGGACGTCATCGACATCCTGGCGAGGCATCCCTCGACCGCGAAATTCATTTCCCGGAAGCTCGCCCAACGGTTCGTGGCCGACGATCCGCCGGCGTCGCTGGTGGCTCGCATGGCCGAGACCTTCACGAAGACCGACGGGGATCTGCGCGCCGTCCTCCAGACGCTCTTCAGCTCGACGGAGTTCCTGTCAGAGGGTGCGTGGCAGGCGAAGGTGAAATCGCCGCTCGAGATGGTCGTGAGAGCGGTGCGCGCCGTGAACGCCGACGTCGAGGACCCCTTCGCGCTGGCGCAGCGCATCGGCGAATTGGGCGAACCGCTGTACGGGAAACAGGATCCGACCGGCTATCCCAACACCGGAGAAGCGTGGGCCAGCACTGCCGGCATCGTCGGCCGAATCAACTTCGCAACGGCGCTTACGGCCGGCCGAGTGCCCGGCGTGACGGCAAACTTCAGCCGCTTCAATTTCAAGAACGCGGCGACGGTCGCCACAGAGATCCTCGGCGGCCCGCCGATGCCGTCAACGCTTGCCGCAATCGAGAGCGGCATTCAGGACAAAGAGGCAACACCGTCCGTCCTCGCCTCGCTGGTCCTGGGCTCGCCCGACTTTCAGCGAAGGTAGCTACCTCGCCGCAGCGACCGGCTCTTCCTCTTCGCTGACGTACACCTCGCCGATGATGCTGATGTGCAGTTCGAAGATATGACCGCCGACGACCGAGCCGTTCTGGAGTGAGACGGCGCCGTGGCCGTGAACGGTGGCGACGCCCTGCGCGTTGGTCGTGATGCTTCCGAGGAACGAGATGATCTCGGCTTCCTCGTTCACCGGCACCATCTTCTGACCGTTGCCGCGCTCGGTGTCGGTCCATCCGAGAATGCCCTTGTCGATGGCGCCGAGGCCGACGAAGTGGCCGTTCTTGATCTTGTTCTTCGTGGCAAAGTCGGCGAGGCCCGCCATCAGTTCATCGCCCTTGCTGAAGTTCAGCTTGAACGTGCGGCTGCCCTTGCCAAGGTCGGTGACCCTCATGCCCGGAGCCGTGAAGCCGTCCCCCGCCCGCTTCCCTCTCGGCCAGTAGCCCTCGGGCAGCGGCGCTGGTGCCGGCCGCGCGGCCGGTGGGGCCTGGGGAGTTTGCGCATGGACGCTGCGGTCGGCGACGGCCACGAGCAGTCCGCACGCTCCGAACGCCGCGACGAACAACAGTGGACGGACGAGTTTAGATACCTGATTCATGATGGCCCCTCGACCGACGAGTTCACGTGCGGTCACGGCCCCGATTGTGAGGGGCGCACGAGCGTCAGTCAAGCGCCGGATTCAGGCGGTTGTCCGTTCCGCAGGCGTCGAGACGATGTCGCGCAAGGCTGCGTTCACGTCGGTGAAACGGAACGTGAACCCGGCGTCCAGCGCCCGGGCAGGCAGGACGTGCTGGCCGGTCAGCAGGACATCCGCCACTTCGCCGAGCGCCACCTTCAGAACAAAGCCCGGCACCGGGAAGATCGCCGGCCGATGCAGCGCTCGTCCGAGTGCGGACGCAAACTCCTTCATGGTGACGGGATTGGGCGCCGTGCCGTTGTAGACGCCGCTGGTCCCGGGGGTCTCGACCAGAAAGGCGAAGAGGGCCGCCAGATCGTCCACGTGGATCCACGACATCCACTGGCGTCCGTCCCCCACCGGTCCGCCGACGCCCAGCTTGAACGGCAGCAGCATCTTCGCCAGCGCGCCGCCATCCGGACCAAGCGCCACGCCGGTCCGTACGATTGCCGTGCGCACCCCCGCCTGCGCCGCGGCGTCGGTCGCCATTTCCCAGTCGCCGCACAACCGCGCCAGGAAGTCGTCTCCCTGCGGCGCACCTTCCCGCAGCACATCGTCGGCGTTCGCGCCGTAATAGCCCACCGCCGATCCGCTCACGAACGCCGAAGGCTTCCGTGCGGCCACGAGCGCGGCGAGCTTTCGCGTGTTGACCAGCCGGCTGGATCGCAGGCGTTCTTTCTGCGCGGCGGTCCAGCGCCTGTTGGTGAGGTTCTCGCCGGCGAGGTGCACGACGGCGTCGGCGTGTGCGACACCGCGAGCAAGACTTTCGTCCGACCAGGTGTAACGCGCGCCGGGACGCCGGCTCACGACCAGCACCGTGTGTCCGGCGGCTTCGAGCCGTCGTGTCAGATGGGAACCGATGAATCCCGTTGCTCCGGTCACCAGGACATTCATGACTGTTACCTCCCGCCCTTTCGGGCGCTCTTCCGGCTGGCCGCCGCCACCAGCACCTTCAATCCCAGACTCTTCACCATGCCGCCCTTGAGGAACGATTCGGCCATCGAATCCACCATCGCGACCAGGCTCTCGATGGCCTTGAGCCGATCCCTGAACACCTGCGCATCGGCCGATCGCTCGGCCTCGAGCTTCGGAATCCACTCGCGGAGCCGTTCGAGCATGGGATCCCATTCGCGCCGCTTGCGCGTCTGGACGATGCTCTTCATGGCTTTTTCGAGGTCGGTCTCTGGCCGGTACCGGATCTGGCGTTCGCCGGATTCGCGTGCGAGATGGATGAGGCCCCAGTCGCGCAGTTCACGGCACGCCATGCTGACGGCGCCGCGGCTCATGTCGAGCCCGTCCATGATCTCGTCGGCGGTGGCCGCCTCGGCCTTCGAGATGAGCCATCCGTAGACCCGCGCGGTCGCGGGCGGCACGCCCCAGAACGGCCCCATGTTGCCCCACAGCCCGACGAAGGCGTCGCGCACCGCTGATGCATCGCTCATGGACGGCATCATAGTCCATACGCTGCTGAACTTTCAATAAGTACTGAAAGTAAGTGATTCCAGACACCAGGGCGATGAAGCGGGCGGGGCGGGCGCGGTCGCCGCTTGACAGATGCTGTCTTATGTCTACACTGTAGACACTCAAATGGCCGACGTCATCGGACGATTCGAGCAAGCCGTGCTGGTTGCCCTGCTGGGCCTGCGGAAGGACGCGTACGGACGCGCGATCCTGAACGAAGTGCAGACACGGCTCGACCGCGACGTGTCGGCCGGCGCTGTATACGCCACGCTCGAACGCCTCGAGGCAAAGGGCCTCGCCACGTCCACGCTGGCGCCCGGCACGGCCATTCGGGGCGGCCGGGCCCGGCGCTACTTCGTGCCGACGGCCGCGGGGATCCGGGCGCTCAACGACGCCAAGTCGGCGACAGATGTCCTCTGGCGCGGCCTCGCCTGGCCGCTGAAGGCACACTCATGAATGACATGATGCCCGCGCCGCCACGCTGGGCGGAGCTGCTGCTGATCTCCCTGCTGAAACCGGCCGATGCCGAGTCGATCTCGGGCGATCTCCTCGAAGAGTATCGAGCCGTGAGACGCCCTGCGCTCGGATCCTTCCGCGCTGACGCCTGGTACATCAAGCACGTGCTCAGTGTGCTCTGGCGCATCCTGTGGCCGTGCGCGATCGCCATCGCGGCCCTGCATCTCGTCACCTTCCCGCTGCCCGCGTGGAATCCGAGCCTCGTCCCGGCACCGGGTGTGTCGCTCCTCGATGCCGCCATCTTCCTCTGGGCCAGCTTCTACGGCGCGCGCCACACCGGCCGCGTGGTCACCGGCGTCATCTGCGCGATCGTCACGAGTGTGCTCGGATTCAAAATCACGGTCGCGTACGCGGCGGTCACCACTCCGGGCCTGCTCCTCGCGCCCTTCGAGCAGCCGTTCGTCATGGTTATCCTCTCGTTGCTCTTCGCCCTCGCGCTCGGGTTCGGCGTCGCTGTGGGCACCGCTGGAGCGGTCGTGGGCCGTTGGCTCTCTCCCGCCGCACCGCGCCCGTCCTAGCCCTCTACTTCGTCACGCTCGCGACCACTTCAACCGTCACGCGACGATCGCCGACCGGATCGGCCGACTGCGCCACCACCATCGACTTCCCATCGTCGAGCACGAGCGACAGGTTCTCGCGAATTTCCGTACTGCGGAGCACGGCCGCTCCCCCGCCAGGCGAGCGGTCCGCATTCAATGCAGGCAGCGGATCGTGCTGCGAACCGCCATCCCGCCGTGACCTACGCCCTGGACGAGCGGGTGCAGTTGGTCGACATAAACCGGCGTCAGATGCCCGGTCGGGTCTTTTACGAATCGTCCGATTTTTGCAGTCACGCTGAAGCCGGGATCGGTAATCAACCGGACCTGGGCGGACGTGAGCCCGGCTCCGGCAATCCAGCCGACCACGTCGGTGCCGTGCACAACGGGCTGCTTTTCGCTGAAACTGGACGACGGTGTCACGAGCAGACTTTCACGAAGCCCCGACGCCTCGGTACCGGTCACCGTGGCCGGTTCGCACAGCGTCCGGATGTCCCCGACCGCCTGTCGGTCGGCATTTAATCTGCTGAGGACGTCGAACTTTAACTGCAGGCTGGTGAGCGCGGCTCGCAGCTCGTGGTTCTCGTCGTACACAGTCTGGGTCGGCCTCGGGTTTGCCGGGGAATCATCGTCGACCGGCGGGTTGCGGTGGATCCGGGAATCGATCGCCGCGGCCAGTGCCCGCGCGGGCCGGGATGCGGGGGTGAAAATACCCCCGAACGTCGACTGCACCGGCGTGGTGCACCCCGGCGGCAGGACGAACGCCGACACCGCGCTGAGCAACATCAGCAGCAAAAAAACATGGTTGAGCCGAATCATGGATAACCCGGCGTGATTCTACCGGCGTGACGTGTCGATGCCATTGATTCCATCAACGGCTTTACAGCGTACATGCTCCTGTTACGTTTGGGTTATGCCCACGGTGCTGCATCTTTTGCCCGGATCGATCGACGAACAGACCCGCCGGGTGCACGAATCGCTGGTCACACAGATCGGCCCGGGGTTTCAATCGACGACACTGACACTCAGCACCGGCGGTGATTTTCGCAACCTGCCGACCGCGGTGCTGCGGTTGCGGCGTTTAAATCCTGATCTACTGTTTGCCTGGGGCATTCCCTGCCTGGCCGCGGCGGTGCTAGCCGGACACCGTCGCGTCATCTTCAATCCGGACCGGTTTTTGGGGCCGCGATCACTTCGCTGGGTTCGATCGCTGATGAACCGGGGCACCGACGTCCAGATGGTCTGCCCCACCGCGGGGCAACACCGGCTCGCGGTTACCAGTGGTGTGCCCATTGACCGTTGTCATGTCATCAGGCCGGGGGTCGATTTCGGACGCCTGCGCCGCCGCGACCCTGCGCTGCGTCGGGCGCTCGGTTTGTCCGATTCGGACTTCGTGCTTCTCGCGCCGGGGGAATCGACGGTCCCGGCAGGTCACGACCAGGCGGTGTGGGCGGCGAGTATCCTGAACTCGCTGGACCCTTGCTACAAACTGCTGCTGTGGGGACGCGGGCGACGGACCGCTTATTGCATGGAACTGGGTCGACGACTGCACCAAGCTCGGATGCTTCGGTTCGCCGAGTCGGAGTTGAAAAGAGAAGTCGAGTTCGAGGAACTGTTACCGATCACCGACGCGTGCCTGATCACGGCCGCGGGCGCCGTCCCGACGCTGCCGGTTCTGACAGTCATGGCCGCCGGCGTCCCGATCGTCTCGACCGTCACTTATCTCCTTGCCGAGCAGTTGGAAGATCGTCACACCGCGTTAATGGTGCCCACCCGGTCACCCCGCGCGTTAGCGCAACGGATTCTGGACTTGCGAGAGGATGCGGCCCTCTCCTGGAAAATCACGGACACCGCCAGGGCCGAGGCGTACGAATTGTTCCCGATGACCAAGATGCTCGAAGCCTACCGCGAACTCGCCCGGCAGACCCGGTCTGGGGTTGCGACCGCTTCTGCCTGAAGCTCTCTTTGGGCACCTCGTCCCTGGCGTTTGACAAATTTCAAAAAACCGAAGGTTTTTTGCCGCCTGTCAGATACGAAGCTTACAGGGGAACGCGGCAACGGACCACGATGCGAATATTTCCGGTTTCCGTGTCGTCCAAGAATTGCTCTGAATTCCAACAACCTCAATTCGTAAATTTCGCCCGTATGGTCGACGCGCAACCGGCCGTTTGGAAACCGGTCATCACCGTATTAACGGCCGAAACGAAGCATACGGGTCCCAGTTCATTCGTGCGCGCTAAGCCGATTATGGTCTCGCTCGGGAAGAGATTTCGAAGAGATCGCCCAGCGCACAAGATTTTTGGAAAGCGCACGATACCCGTCTAGCGGTCGCCCAGAAGGGGCACGAGTCGGGGTGATCTCTGGCCGAAAGCGCCCCGTCGGGGCAGCCGCTAAACGGGGCCACCAGCTATCGCCGAGCACACAGTATTAGTGAAAAACGTAGAAATCGCGAATTGTGCGTTTTGCACCGGTGTGTCCAGCAGTTCGGTAGAATTTGACTCGCTTCTGCTGGTGCTGTATCTCTGCCGTGCAAGTATGAGTTGACCTTCGACGCCGTTCCGAGGCCGATTTGACTGCAACCGTTGTCATCCCCGCTCGCTTTGGTTCAACCCGTTTTCCTGCCAAAATTGTCGCCAGTGAGACTGGTAAACCGCTGGTGCAGCACGTGGTCGATCAGGCCCGCAAATGCAAACGGGTCGACCGGGTTATAGTCGCGACAGACGACAGTCGAATCGCCGACGCTTTGAAACCGTTCGAAACCTCGGTGGTAATGACGTCGCCGACGCACCAAAGCGGGACGGATCGGATTGCCGAGGTTGCCCGGACTTTATCCAGCGATCTGATCGTTAACGTTCAGGGTGATGAGCCGGAAATTGAGCCCGAAACGATAGATGCATTGATCCAGCGGCTGGTTGACCATCCAGAGGATGACATGGCCACCGCGGCAACGCCGTTTCACACCGGGGCCGACCCGTCGGACCCGAACCTGGTGAAAGTGATCGTCGACCAGAACGGGCGTGCGATTTATTTTTCGCGGGCACCGATCCCATATTCGCGTGAAAAAGATTTTTCGGGGAACGTCGGGTACAATCTGCATCTTGGAATCTACGCCTATCGACGGCCGTTTTTGTTGATGTTCTCCGGTTGGCCGCCGACGCCCTTGGAAATGACTGAAAAGCTGGAACAGCTCCGGGCCCTGGAGCACGGCCGGTCGATATACGTGTTGCCCGTCACCCGCGCAACCCACGGCATCGATACGCCCGAGCAATACGCAGAGTTTGTAAAACGATTTAGAGGAGTCCGTGGTTGATGATTGGTAGTCGGCAGTGATGAAGGGTCGTTCCTTTTTCCACTACCAACTACCGACTACCAACCGACGACTACGAACCCATGAGTAACGAAGAACTGCTGGCGAAAATCGGGCAGACCACTGACGAGACGGAGTTCTACACCCCGATGCCGCCGGGGTATCGAAAGCGGTTTCACAAGTATGTGATTGTCGTCGGCACCGTCATGAGCGGGCTGGGCAAGGGTATTTTCTCCAGTTCGATGGCCAAGCTGCTACAAGACAAAGGCCTCAAAGTCGCCCCGATCAAGATGGAGGGGTACTGCAACATCGACAGCGGGACGCTGAACCCTTACCGCCACGGCGAAGTGTTCGTGCTCGACGACGGCATGGAAACCGACATGGATCTGGGCACCTACGAGCGGCTGCTCGACCAGGACCTGGGGGCGGCGAATTTCACGACCAACGGCCAGATCATGTCGTCGGTGCTTCGCAAAGAACGTGAAGGCAGCTATCTCGGCCGTGACGTCCAGTACATCCCGCACGTGACCGGTGAAGTAAAACTCAAGCTCCGCGAGCTCGCGCACAAGAGCAACGCCGACGTCATTTTCGTCGAGGTCGGCGGCACCGTCGGCGACCTGGAAAACACCGTCTATCTGGAAGCCTGCCGACAGCTGGCGTACGAGGAAGGGGAAAACTCGGTCGTTTTCGTCGCCCTGACCTATGTTCTGGAACCCGGCGCGCTCGGCGAGCAGAAATCCAAAGCGGCGCAGCTCGGCATCAAACGCCTTATGGAAATGGGCATAATGCCCCACATCATCGCCTGTCGGGCTTCCAATCCGGTCAAAGAAAATGTCCGCGAAAAGATCTCGATGTACACCAACGTGTCGATGAAGCGCGTCGTCACGATGCACGACGTCGACAGCATCTACACGATTCCCGAGTCCCTCCGCGAAGCCGGCATCGACCGCGAAGTGCTCACGCTGCTGGACCTGCACGACCGCGTCGACCAGCCCCATGAAGACCAGGCCCGCTTGAACTGGCGGTGGTTCGTGGACCGCATCGGCAAGGCGAAAAAAGACGTGACGATTGCCGTCACCGGCAAATACACCGCCGTCCGCGACGCCTACGCCAGCATCATCAAAGCCGGTGAGCACTGCGGCGTGCATCTGGGTGTGAACGTCAACTTCAAATGGCTCGACACCACCGCCATCGACCCTGCCAACGTGACCAAACGCCTGAACGACGTCGACGGCATCATCGTGCCCGGGGGGTTCGGCATCCGCGGCACCGAAGGCAAAATCGAATGCATCCGGTACGCCCGTGAAAACAAAATCCCCTACCTCGGGCTCTGTCTCGGGTTCCAGATGGCGGTGATCGAGTACGCCCGCAACGTCTGCGGCATGGCCGACGCGAACAGCACTGAGTTCGAGAAAAACTGTAAGAACGCCGTCATCGACATACTTCCCGATCAAAAGAAAATCGAAGGCCTCGGCGGTAACATGCGGCTCGGCGGGAAAGTCGTTGAACTGCGACCCGACACCGTCGCGGCCAAACTTTTCAACAACGCCACCACCACCCGGCTTCGGTTCCGGCACCGCTACGAGGTCGACCCCAAGTACATCGCAATGCTTGAAGAACACGGCCTTATCTTCAGCGGCAAGCATCCGACCCAGCCGATCATGCAGATCCTCGAACTGCCAAGCGAGGTGCACCCGTATTTCGTCGGAACGCAGGCGCACCCCGAGCTCACCAGCCGGCCGCTCCGCCCGCAGCCATTATTTATGGGCTTAATCCGAGCCGCGATGGAACATGCCGCGACCGGAAAACGATCCGTGCAAACCGTGTAGACCTTCGGTACGCGAAATCATGTGCGCGTTCGAACGTTAATGTCGGTTTGGGCTGACTTTCCATACTTTGCGCCGGCAGGTGCAGCTGGGACGCGATTCAGTTAATGACATCTCCCACGTTATCCGCTTTACTACGCGGATGAAACTTGCGTTCCGGGTGGCTGCGGTACCGAATTGGGATTTCGTTGCCGCGGCTACGGCTTTGAAATCAGCCGGCTATGACGGCGTCGAATTGTTTGCCTCGTGCGATCCTTCGATCGACACCGTTAACAATGTTCTGCTGACCGCCCCGGATAAAATACGCCGCATCGCTGTCGATGCGGGAATCAAAATAGCATCGGTGTCATTCGCATCGACCGGGGAGTCGGACGACCTGGCACGCGTCATCGAAACCGCCGCTGCCCTGGGAACGACTACGGTGCGGGTCGAACGGGCAAACGCCGATGCCTCGATCCGCGGATTCGACGCCTTCGCGGCGGGCGTAAGCCGATTCGCCGACACCGCCGCGGCTGCCGGGATTACACTGCTGCTCGAAAACGAACCGGTGCCGGATTCGGTGACGCGGCTCTGGCGGGCCGTCGACGGATGCAATCATCCTTCGGTCGCGTGTTGCTGGAACGGGCAAAATGGCCGCCGCGCCGGCGAGCTCCCGCTGGTGAGCATCCCGACATTAAATTCCCGCATACGAATGGTGCGCACCGAACATCCAGCGACGTCCGATTTTCCGCTTCAAAAAATCCTTCAGCGTCTGGCGGGAATCGGATTTTCCGGCTGGGTGCTCACTGAATCCATCGACGAAGATGGCGCTCGCCAGGCACTCGCGGCGATCAAAGACTTCCTGAACAAACTTAATCCGGCAAGACCGACCGCGAAGGAATCTGTCCAGGCAGCCCGCAAATGACATCAACCCGAAAATGTTAACGAAGGACGACCAATGAACGTGTTTTCGTTGCGACGTTGGGATCTGTGCCGACGGTTATTGCCGTCAATAATAGCCTTCCTATGGTTGTTAGCTTCGCGTGCTGCGTCTGCACAGAGCGCTCCGTTTACACCGCCGGATTCGCCGCGGTCGCGGATCAGTTTTGATTTCGGCTGGCGTTTTATTCGCGAGGACGCCCCCGGGGCGGAGGCCGTGGAATTCGACGATTCGAAATGGACCCCGGTCACCACGCCGCACACGTTCAATGACATCGACACCTTTAACCGTTTGATTTCGCACAGCGGGGGTCAGCAGGGCCAGTACACCGGCGTCGCCTGGTACCGAAAGCATTTTAAACTCGCCGAGACCGACCGGAACAAACGTGTCGTTTTAGAATTCGAAGGCATGCGTCAGGCCGGAGATATCTTTCTCAACGGAAAGCCGGTCGGGCTTTATGAGAACGGCGTGACCACCTACGGTGTCGATGTAACCAGAGACGTCATCCCGGGCGGGGCCGACAATCTTCTGGCAGTGAAAGTAGACAACAGCACTAGGTATCTCGAGCGAGCCACGGGCGTCGGGTTCGAGTGGGAATCGAAAGATTTCAATCCGAATTACGGCGGCATTAACCGCCACGTTTGGCTTCACGTTTGTTCACCGATCCATCAGACGTTGCCCGTCTATTACGGTCTAAAAACCAGCGGGATTTATGTCTTCTCTTCGAACATCTCCGTCAACGAACAGACGGCCGATATTTATGTTCAATCCGAAGTCGCAAACGAATCAGACCGCCCGGCCGAAGTGAGCCTGTCGGTCGTCCTGGTCGATTCGCGGCAGCACGCGGTTGCAACGTTCGAAGGCGACCATCTCGTTCTGCCGGCGAACCAGAAAGCAAACCTTACTGCCCTAAATCGAGTCACGAAGATTCAGTGGTGGCAGCCGACCGATCCAAACCTGTACGACGTTTACACCCTGCTGTCGGTCGATCACAAAGTGATCGACGTAGTCCGAACACGCACGGGGTTTCGCAAGACGGATTTTCGCGGCGGCGTCGGTACCGGCGGGGTCTTTATCAACGACAAATTCGTCTACCTCACCGGCTACGCACAGCGTTCCACCAACGAGTGGGCCGGGCTCGGGCAGGCCTACCCCGACTGGATGCACGACCTGACGGCCCGGCTGATCCGCGACAGCAACGCCAACTACATTCGGTGGATGCACGTCGCGCCGCAGCCAGTCGATGTCGCCGCGTGCGACCGATTTGGCATCGTGCAGGTCTGCCCGGCAGGCGACAAAGAAAAAGACGTCAACGGCCCTGCGTGGGACCAGCGGATCGATGTCATGCGGGACACCATCATCTCGTACCGGAACAATCCGAGCGCGCTTTTCTGGGAGGCCGGGAATAACGGCGTCTCGGCCGCACATCTTCAGCAGATGTTGGCCCTGAAAAGCAAGTGGGACCCTGCAGGCGGCCGCGCGATGGGATGCAGATCATTGAACGATCCGGAGACTACACAGATCGCGCAATATTTCGGCGTCATGATCGGCGAGGACCCGAAGTCTGCGAATCGCAAAACCGCGAGTGATCTGTTCCGCGGTTTCAGCGACGAACGGCGGGACCGGGCGCCCTTTCTCGAGGCAGAGGATTTCCGCGACGAAGCCGCGCGGCGATTTTGGGACGATGCGTCTCCGCCGCATTTCGGTTTTAAAGCCGGGCCAAAAGATACGTACAGCTGGAATAGTGAAACCTTCCGCCTGGCAGCGGCGGGCCGCTACTGGGACTACTGGTCGAATCGCATTTCCAATCATGACCCGGCCCACCCGCGGTGGGCAGGATATGCCTCGATCTATTTTTCCGATTCCAACGCCGACGGCCGTCAGGACTCGAGCGAAGTCTGCCGGGTCAGCGGCAAGGTCGACGCGGTTCGATTACCTAAAGAAGCCTATTTTACGTATCGAGTGATGCAAAATCCGAAGCCGGACATTCACATCTTGGGACACTGGACGTACCCGGAAAGCACCCGAAAATCTGTTTACGTCATCTGCAATTGCGACAAGGTCGAATTACAACTCGACGGCAGATCTGTGTCCGTTCTATCAACCCCACCTTTAATCCGCTGAATTGAATCGGCATCATGCGATCCACTTGGAGGTATCGCATGGATGCAACAGCGAAGATGGATTTGGCGAGTGTTTGGCGACAGCGTGTTACGGCCCAGCAGGCCGCCGGGGAATCGATTCGGGATTGGTGTAAGGCGAATGGCTGCCATGAACACGCGTTTTATTGGTGGCGGGCCATGCTGGGGCTTTCGCCTTTGTCGGGATCGAAGCGACGACGCCGGGTCATACAACCGAAGTTTGCCGAAGTTGTGGTTGATCCGGCTGCGCGCATCAACCATGGAATGACGTTGCGATTTCGCAGCGGCGCGGAACTGACGTTGCCGGTGATGGCGGTTTCGCACATTGCCGAGCTGATTCGCGCGATCGAGGGTGCGAAGTGATTCGCACCACTGGCGTACGGATCTGGCTGGCGAACGCTCCGCTGGACATGCGGCGGTCGTTTGATGCGCTGGCTGAACAGGTGCGGACGATTCTGGCCGATGATCCGATGAGCGGGCATCTGTTTGTCTTTCGCAATCGATCCAGCCAGCGGTTGAAGATTCTGTGGTGGGATCAGGATGGATACGTGCTGTACTACAAGCGGCTGGAGCGTGGGACGTTTCAGTTTCCCGGCGCTGGCGGCAAATCGGTTGCGATCTCTGCCGATCAGTTGAAGCGTTTGCTCTGCGGCTGCCCGATCGAGATTCAAGCATAATTCCGCGGTGTTCGGCGCTTGTCAGGTATTGCGCCCGGCCTCTGAATGTGGTACATCGACGCGCATGTCGGACGGAGCCGATCTTCCTGATGATCCCGCAGTTCTCAAGCAGATGATCGTTCAGATCAAGCGTGAAGCTGCCGAGCGCATCGAAGCGATGCAACTTCAGCACAAGGCGGAGATGGATGCAGTGCTGCGCCGTTTCTATGGCCCGCGCAGTGAGAAGTTTGATCCGACCGAACTGCTGCTGTTCGGGGTGAATGTCGCCGAGCAGATTCCGGTGGATGAGAGGGTGGTGGAGGCCGAATCGGGCCAGAAGCTCAGGACCCGCCGCATCAATCATCACAAGCATGGCCGCCGCAAGCTGCCGGATCATCTGCCGCGGATCGAGGTCATTCACGATCTGACGGACGATCAGAAGAAGTGCCCCTGCTGCGGTGAGCTTCGCATCTGCATCGGCAGCGAGACCAGCGAGCAGTTGGAATACATCCCCGCTTCGCTGAAAGTCCTCAAGCACATCCGCCACAAGTACGCCTGCAAAGGATGCGATGCCAACGGCAACGGGGGCAACATCGAGATTGCCACCAAGACACCGCAGCCCATCGAGAAGGGATTGGCCGGACCAGGATTGCTGGCGCATGTGATCGTCAGCAAGCTGGGCGACCATCTGCCGCTGTACCGGTTGGAAAAGATCTTCGACCGTCACGGTGTGGACATCGCCCGCAGCACCATGTGCGCGTGGATGCTCAGTTGCAGCGAACTGGTCAAGGATCTGGTGAAGCTGATGATCACGCGGGTGAAGCAGAGCAAGGTGATTCACACCGATGAGACGCGCGTGCCGGTGCAGGCCGAAGGCCAGTGCAAATCCGGCCGCATCTGGACCTACATCGGCGATGAGTCCAACCCGTATGTGGTTTACGAATACACGCCCGACCGAACCCGCGCCGGACCGCAGAAGTTTTTGGCCGACTACAAAGGGTATCTCCAGGCAGACGCGTATGGTGGTTACGACGGCATCTATCTCAAAGGCGAAGTGGTCGAAGTTGCCTGCTGGGCGCATGCACGCCGCAAGTTCTTCGACGCCAAAGAGACCGATGGCAGAAGAGCAGCGGAGATGCTGGAGTTCTCCGGGCAACTGTATGCCGTTGAGCATGAAGCCAAGGGCATGGATCACAACGCCCGCCGCGCGCTGCGGCAGGAAAAGAGTCTGCCGATCATGGCGCAGATCAAAGCATGGCTCGATCTCGAACAGCAACTGGTGCTGCCCAGAAGCCCGATGGCCGCGGCGATCAACTACACGCTGAACCAGTGGGAAGCGTTGTGCAGATACACCGAGCAAGGCTGGCTCAACATCGACAACAACGCCGCGGAGCGAGCACTGAAGCGCATCGCCATCGGCAGAAAGAACTGGCTCTTCGCCGGGCATGACGAAGCCGGCCAAAGCCACGCGAGGCTATACACATTGATCGCCAGCGCCGAGCGTCATGGCCTGGATCCTCAAAAGTACCTCATGAGCGTGCTGGCCAAGATTGGGCTGACCAAGCTCAGCGAATTGGAGCAGTTTCTGCCGGAGCGGTGGAAGATGGAGGATCGTCGAGAAGCTCCTTCAATCAGCACGTCCTGATCGCCCGCGCATTGCTGATTCCTAGATTTCTGGTGATCCGGCATCAGAGGAAGCTTTTGATCTCTTCGAATTTTACCCTCATCCGCGATGACAGGTCGATTTCTGGAACGTGTATAACCTCGATCCGTTTGAACGGAAGGTTGAACGGATCGAAGACGTATACGTCCTGCGTGATTTCGGTCCCAACTGGGAAGTCTGGCAGTGCAATCGTGGCATACTCAATGTTCTGGGAGCCGATGGAACTACCTGTTCTGATGATCGACACCGTGAGTTTGCGCAACTGCGAATCCCGGAGTTTCCGAATGCCAAGTACCAGGCGGTGATAGCGCGGCAGGAAGTCTTTTTCATGACCGGGCGGGCGCACTTTGGTCATTTCCGCGCTCAACATACTGACCTTGAAGGCTGCTCGTTCTCGGATTATTTCCCGAATACCGACATCATCACGCACGTTCCCGTATCCTGCGTAGAGTTGCTCGCTGAACAATTGGGCCGGGCATTCCTCAATCCACTTGGCAAAATCGGGGTGCAGGACGGCCGTCTGGCCAGCCTCGAAGCTGTGCCAGAACACCGTGCATTGGTCACCTGAACGATCCAGGCAGTAACATCCTTCGGTGGTTCCGTCATATCCGATCGCAAAGAACTTCGCGCGAACCGCATCGGGCAACCGCGCCGTGGCTCTCTCAATCGTACTATCCCCATCAACCAGCGGAAGGATGACCAAGGCCCCGCCAAAAAAGCGTCCGGTCCCAAAGAAAGCCAAGAATTCCAAGAATGGCTTTGGGCAGAGAATCGCTCGTTTGGCGAACCAATCAATGGCGAAGGCGCGATCGATCGGACCGCTTACGGAATGGTAGCCTGCCACCGCATGCTGGCGGAGCTCGCTCGAAAATCTGGGAAACTGATAGTTGCTCATGGTCGTCCATTCAGTCTGACGTTCGAGTAAACAGTGCCATAGTGATCGTTTCCCATCAATCACCTCGCTGATGCACCCTCGCTACGATTCAATCCCGACAGCTTGAGTTGCAAGTTCGACAATTCCGTCGTGCCGCCATGCTGCCGTTGAATGATATGGTCGACGTCAAAACCTTCCGGGACGGGTCCATTTTCCGCCTCCCAGATCGAGCGAGCATTAGAACGAGGTAGGGCTGACGACCTAACCCGTACGAGTCGCCCTTCCTGCGCGGCTATTTGGTAGGCCTCAAGTTCACCCTCCATTGTCGCCGGCAGCGTCAGGGTGTTCTCTGCCGAACGGACACGCAGATCTCTCGGGAAAGTGACGAGGTCGGCCGACCATCAATTCGTCTTCGAGTTCCCCACCGTTCAATGGAAAGCCGGGAAATTGACCGCGGTCGGCATCAACGGCGACCAGCCCGTCTGCCGGTCGGAACTCGACAAGGCCGGCCCACCCTTGGCGATCACGATCACACCCATCCTCGGCCCCACGGGGTTGCACGCCGACGGCGGAGACGTCGCGCTATTTGATGTCGAGGTGGTCGATTCGACAGGTCGGCGGTGCCCGACTGATGAAGCGCGGATCGATTTCACACTGACCGGCGAAGCTGTCTGGCGCGGCGGATACAACGGTGGCATCGTCGGGTCGACAAACAACCTGTTCCTGAATACAGAATGCGGCATCAACCGCGTGGCGATCCGTTCGACTCGCGTCGCCGGGCCCATCAAGCTAACGGCGACCCGCGCCGGCCTGGTTTCGGCAGGGGCGGAATTGCGATCGATCGAAGGTACCGACCGCTAGAGACTGACCATTCACGTGGATCGACCGCGCGGCTGCGCGACCGCCGATGCGTCGGGCCTCGCCGATACTTTGATGCTCTTCGGACTGGTCGGACACCGGTTCTGGCAAACGCCGCAACCCGTGCAGCCGTCGTCATTGACTTTGATCTTTCCGGCTTCGAGCTGGATCGCGACTTCGCCGACCGGGCACTGGTCGACACAGATCGTGCAGTTCTCTCCCCGGGTACGAACGCAGGTCTGTTCGTCCCAGACGGCCGTCCCCATGTCGATGTCGCCGATCGGAATCGGAACGAGCGCGCCGCTGGGACAACTGTTCATGCAGAGCAACCCGTCACACATCACGCACGCGGCAGAGTCGATTTCGATATACGGTGCGCCTGCCCCTTTTACCCCCGACGGGTCGATCTTGATGCACTGGACCGGGCAGACCCGGACGCACTCACCGCACCGGCTACAGGTCTCTCGAAATTTCTGCTCTGGCAACGCGCCCGGCGGACGGACCGGAATACCGATCAGGCTTCCCGGGCTAGCAGAGACGGCAGGGCTCGGCGCTTTCGCCTGCGACTTCGCCGCGGCGGCGTTTTCGAGCGCGCCGATCTGCCGAATGACTTCTTCCAGCGGCGCGGCAGCGTTCGACAAAGGTCGCAGCAGTTCCCGCAAACCGTGACGGAAAAACACGCGACGATTGAGGGGGCGTTCATCGGCCATCAGCACACATCTGCGAAAGATCCCGGACATCAAAAAAATCAGCGATTGCGGTCACAACGCTCGCCCGCTTAATGCTGGATACACGGCGTGCAGCGGATTTGTGGTCGTCGAATGTTTCCACTTCGCGTAGCGACGCACCTAAATACGTTACGGAGCCTTCGGCGGTCGCAGCTTTGCCGGCGTCTGAGAGACGAATTCGCGACCGGTCAGTGCGTCTGCAAAAGTGACCCGAACGGTAATATCAGAGTGCGTGGGAGTTGTCTGCCACGGGCACGGCAGCACGTATTGATACATCCCGAACCGGCTGAAAAACAGTTCGCGGGTCTTCGTTGAATCAAACGTCCACGTCCCGAGCAGCGGCTTCGTTGGGTCGCCCAGATCGAACGCTTCGACCTTAAACGCGCCGGCCGCTTTGATAGCGGTGCCCTGCTCGTCGACCGGCGCGACTCTGACTTTCAGCTGTGAATCGAACGCCGCTGTCCCGTCGGGGTTGTCTCCACCGGTCAGATTTCCGAACGTAAGGTCGTGGGTCGTGAACAGCTGATCGAGTCGCTCGGCAGGTAACGAAGCGGTCGTCGGACGACTTCGTTCAGACGCTCGAAGAGTCGCGACATCGCGGGTGTGTTGAGCGGCAAGCGAATCAACTTTCGCCTGAAGATCCTGATTCTGCTTTCGAAGCTGAATGTTCGCCGAGCTGGGGGAACCACAGCCAGCCATCACACCGCAGGTGGTAAGTGCAAAAAATACCTGTGAGAAGCCTACGGACGCGACTAGAAGCCGAAGGACATGTTTTACCGCGCTCGTCTGCATCATCGCCCCGTCCGTGGCAATTCGCTCTACTTCACTTCGTCATCATCATCGCGTGCGGTGGCGCGGAGCGGTTCGGGGGCGCGGTCCAACACCCTATCAGCACACCCGTACTCGATCGCTTCTTCGGCGAACAACCACTTGTTGCGGTCGAAATCGCGGTGGATCGTCTCCTTCGGCTTGCCCGTGAAATCGGACATCATCTTGTACATGCGATCGCGAAGGCGAAGCATGTGATGGGCTTCAATGCCAAGGTCCGTCGCCGGGCCCTGCATGACCCCGCCGATCAATGGCTGGTGCAGCATGACCTGGCTATTCGCCAGACAGGCCCGCTTGCCCTTGGTGCCGGCCGCCAGCAGAAACGCGCCCATGCTGGCCGCCATGCCGATGCAGGTGGTCGCCACGTCGCAGCGGAGATACTTCATCGTATCCATGATCCCAAGGCCCGCTGAAACGCTGCCGCCCGGCGAGTTGATGAAGAACTGGATGTCGGTCTTCGGATCGTCGTTGGACAGGAACAGCAGTTGGGCGATGATCACGTTCGCCGACTCATCGGTGACCGGCCCGCCGAGAATGATGATGCGGTCTTTCAGCAGGCGGGAATAGATGTCATAAGCCCGCTCACCGCGGCCGGACTTTTCGATCACCATCGGGATCAGCGTATTGCTTGTCATGTTTATCTCGTTTCAACTTCAATGCGGCGAATGTTATGCCGGATCGATTTAATTAGCGCTGCACGATCTGAACTTCGTTTCCTTCAGGGTCGCGAAAACTGACGATCTTGCCTCCGCCCACGGCGACCACGGGCTCCATCATGAATTCAACCCCGGCCGCCTTCAAAGCGGCATAGGCCTGCTCAAAATCCGAAACCCGAACCGCAAAGTGCCGAAGTCCCGGACAAAACTGAGGGACTTCCGCGGGGTTCGGACCGGGGTTTTTAACCGGCATCAACTCGAGCATCCCGCCGGCATTATCGGGGCCGAACCCGAGCAAAAGGCTGGGCGGCGTCTTCTGGTTGTCGAAGATCAGCCGCATGCCCATGTGCTCGCGGTACCAGGCCGATAGCTTGTACACGTCATTGCAACTGATCGCCGGATGATCAATGGACGTAAAGAGCATGTGGGATGCAGTCGCCAAAGAGTTAGCTGCTCTTTAAAAACCCGAGTTCATCAATCGGTGAAAATCGTACACCTTGTTTACTTCGGCTTGGTCGCATCGCCGGCAGCTTCGGCGACCGACGCCGGGGAATTTTCACCGAGGATTTCGTCACAGATCCCATAGTCCAACGCCGCTTGCGCGCCGAAGAATCGGTCGCGCTCGCTGTCCTCGCGAATGCGATCCTCGCTCTGCCCGGTGCACTTGGCCATTACCTTGATCAGCGTGTCTTTGGTCTTGAGGATTTCCTCGGCCTGGATTTCGATGTCCGCGGCCTGACCGTACACGCCGCCGAACGGCTGATGGATCATGACCTTGGCGTTGGGCAGGATGTACCGCTTGCCCTTGGTGCCGGCCATGAACACGACCGCCCCGCCGCTTTCCGCCCGACCGATGCAATAGGTCGCCACGTCGCAGGTGAGGAACTTCATCACGTCGAAAATCGCCAGCGTGTCGTCGACGACACCGCCCGGTGAATTGATGTACAGGTTGATGTCCTGATCTTTCTTCTGGCTCTGCAGGTAGAGCATCTGCATGTAGACCCGGGCGGCCGACGCGTGGTTGATTTCACCGACGAGGAAGATGACCCGGTTCTCCAGGAGCATCTCTTCGAGCGTCATTTCGCGGTAACGATTCATGCCCCCACCCGGCGGGCCGGGCATGGCCATGGGCATCGAAATCGGGCCCCGGCCCGGGATCACAATCGGGCTCGACCCTTCGGTCGGACGCGTCTGGTTTGGATCAAATTGTAACATTCGTCTCCTGAATCAAGCCTCTATCACTTAACGCGGCGGATCGTATGCGGCTCATTCGGACCCGTCAACGCGAACACCAGCCCGCCGATTAATGAGCCGATCGCTTCGCGGTCGATCTGCTGCCGCATTTAGGTGTCGGCATAATCAGGCGGCGAAATCGAAAATGATTTCGCCGCCCGGTAGTGCTGTCGCTGCAATCTCGCGAACCGACAATCGTCAGTTCACGGCAGTGCTGAGCGATGAAAAGTTATTAGACGTGTCGCCGTCGAAGATGTTAGTGGCAACGGTCAGGTTGTTGACGACGGGCGACGCGGTCGTCGGGTCGACCTGGACAGTGATGGTGGCCGGCGATGTCGTGCCGCCGTTGGCCAAGGTCGGCTGGTAGGTCAGCGTGACGACCGAGCCGTTAGTGCTGAAGGTCCACCCTGTGCCGGACCCGCTGACGAACGACAACCCAGCGGGCAGCGTGTCGGCGACCGTGATCGGGGCCACCGTCGCGTCAAGGCCGGCGTTGGCGACCGCAATCGTGTATGTGCCGGTCTGACCTTTTGTGAATGTCGACGCGGTTTGCGTCAGCGACAGGTCGGCGTTCAACGGCACGCTGGCGAGATCACCGATCTGGACACCGCTCGGTGACCCGACCGGAATGGCAGCGGCGGTCAGGTAATTACCGCGGTAAAGCTGGCCGGCGGCATTCACCCCGAACAGAGTCCCGTTCTGACCGAACGCGACCTGCAGGTTCCCCGCGCCGGGGCTGCCCACGTGTGTTGTGGGGATGACCGACGATCCGCCGTTGGCGGCGTTGATGTCCGAATTGAGCGCCTTGTACAGTTCCCCGCCGACGACGAGGTACATGTTGTTGTCCGGACCAAAGGCAAGGTCGCCGTTGTCGGAGTTGAGCGCGACACCGCCGGATTGCAAGTTACCCTTCAGGGTCGGCGTGCCAGTAGTGCGGTCGATCGAATAGAGATTCCCGGTCGCGGTGGCGAGGAAGAAGGTGCCGTCGTCGCGGAACGCCGCGAGGCGGACCACGCCGTCGAGGACGACCGAGGAACTGATCACGCGGTTGGTCCCGTTGGTCGGGTTCCATGCCGAGATGGCGACCGTGCTCGTGCCGGCCGAGACGTAGTAGAACTGCCCGCTAATCGGGTCGCGGCCGGCGGCGTTGGTGCCGAACGACAGCGTGCCGATCTGCGTGGTCGTCCCGTCAGTGGTATCGATCGAATACACGTGACCGTTGTCGCTGAGGCCGTAGATTGTGGTCAGGCTGGCGAACGTCGGCGGCGCGGCGGTGGTGACCGGGTTGACGGTGTTCGACGCGGCGGAGTCACCCCCCGCGCCGATTGCAATCACGCGGAAGTGATAGGTCGTGCCACCGGTCAGGCCCGGGACCGACAAGGCAGTGGTGCCCGCGGGCGTCGTGCCCACCTGGGTCCAACCGGACGTGCCGTTGGCCGAACGTTGCACGAGATAACCGGTCGCGCCGGCGACGGCGTTCCAGTCGAGGTTCACCTGCGTATCCGAAGCGACGGTAGCCGTGAGCAGCGGCGCGGCCGGCGCGATCGTCACGCTGACGACATTCGAAGGCGCGGCCGACCCGGTGCTGTTGGAAGACGTCACGCGGTAAAAATAAGCAGTCCCGTTGGCAAGCCCCGGGTCTTGCAGGCTGGTGCTCGCGGTGGTCCCGACCGAAGTCCAGCCGGTCGTGCCGTTGGGCGACCGCTCGACGAGATAGCTCGTCGCGTTGGTGACGGCGGTCCAGCTGACCGTTGCGGTGGTCCCGGACGCCGTCACGGCGGCGACGACCGAACTCGGGATCGGCACACCGACTGGAAGCGTAGTGGCGTTTGCGGGATTGCTGGCCGTGGAAGCGGCGGCGCCGTTCGTTGCGATCACTTCATACACGTAAGGCGTCAACGGGTTAAGCCCCGTATCGCTGAACGTGGTCACGTCGGCGGGGGTCGTGCCGACCGGGGCGAAGGTCGCCCCGCCGTCGCTGGAACGCTCGATTGTGTAACCGGCTTCACCGGTGACGTCCGTCCAGGTCAGATTGATCTGACTGCTGGAGAACGGGGTCGCTGCGACGTTCAACGGGGTTGCCAGCGTAAGCGGAGCGGTGAACGGGACGAATTTCTGAACGTGGCCCGGCAGGGACCAGAGCAGTTTAGCCGACCCGTGCCCGACGCCGTCCTGGAAATATTCCAGCCGGACGTTGTAGACCTGCCCGGCGGTCAGTGGGATCGTGCCGAAGTTCGACTTGGCGCTGTGGACGTTCCAGTCGCGGATAACGGGCTGGTCGTTGATGTAAAGCCGGACGCCGTCGTCGGCGATCGTCTGGAAAACCCAGGTGCCGGTCGTGGGCGGCGTAATTTGCCCGGTCCAGCGGACCGAGAACGGCGTGTTCAGCGGGACCGCCTGGTCGGGAACGCCGGTGCCGAAGTTGTAATTAATCTTGGTGTCGGCCCGCGTGAGCAAAAGCTTTTTGAAGTTAAAGCCTTTGTAGTAAGACCCGACGAGCGGCTCGTTGGCCGGCAACGCCACGCCCGTCGCCGGCGCGAGCGCCGACTGCGGGACGATCTGCTGTTTGACGGTCGATGCCGACCAGAGCAACTTCATCGACGACGCGCCCTTGGCGGTGCCGCGGCTGACGTACTCCACGGTAATCGGGACGGCCTGACCCGCGGTCAGCGAGACAGTGCCCTGCTGGGTCGAAGCGGCCCGCGCGGTGAAGTTGTCGATCACGGTTGCGCCGTTAATCGTAATCCGCGAGCCGGAATCCGAACTGGTGGTAAACGTGTACACGCCGGTGCTCGGCGCGGTGACCGTGCCGGTCCATCGGGCGGTGAAGACGCCCTTGGGCAATGCCGGATCGGGCCGGCGGTGGTGCCACACAAAATTAATCCGGGCGTCAGACCGCACCGCAAGCGGGGTTTGAAAGTTGTCCCCGGCGAAGTATTCACCAGTCACACCGGTCGTCTGCGTAATCGTGTGGACCGCGCCCGTCGGGTCGGGGATCGGCACTACGGTTGGGTCACCCGATGCGCTGAAGAGCCGACGAGATTCGAGCGATTCGGGAAGGCACGAGCTGGTTCTTACGCGGCTTTTCACGGCAGATCTCCTGTTTCTTGACGTAGGCGTACGGTCGCTGCCGTACCATCGACGTGTTATGACGCACGGCGTTCAAAACGACAACATTTAATCTCGCGCACCACACGCTTGTTAAAACATTTGACGGCGTCGATATTTAAGGTTCACAACTTCCGCAGCACAAGCGGCAGATCGTTCGGCGTCAGTTAGCGTCAGGGTGATTACCTGAACCGGCAGACGACGTCGAACAGCTTCCCATGTTGCCGTTTCGCAATCATGGTGTCTTTAATCATCGCCAGATTGAGTGCGTCGCAGGCAAAGCTCGCGTCCAGATTGCTCTCGATTCCGCGGCCCATTCCCTCGAGGATCACAAGATCGGCGTCTGCCGCGGCCGCGTTCAATTCGGGTGAAACTTCCATCAGATCGATCAGCGGTTCGCCGGTGCCGGTGCTTACCCGGGTGATGGGCAGGTCCGCCAGTGACGACTCGACCGCTAGAATTTTGGGCCACCACGTATTCACGTCGTGGATCGTCATGTCGTTGAGCGTCGGACGCTCGTTCGCGGCCAGAATTACTTCGGTTCCCCGCATGGCGAGCCACCGCATCATCGGAACCGCGCCGAGCAGGAAATCGCTGCCAGCGTTGTCGATGAAAAAGACAGCCTTGCGGTGCCTCGGCCCACGTAAAATTCGGTCGGTCAGCGCTTCGAAGTCGTCGATCAACCACGGCCGGGCCGCGAGCGTTTTGCGGGTTTCGAAAAAATCGGGACCCGAGTTGAGGTACGCCTTGGCGGTCGCCTCAGCGCCCATGTCGAAAATGTTGCCGGCGAAGACACCCTCGATGACGGCTCGCAGCTGATCTTCACTCTTCAAGGCATCAATCTGTTGACAGACCTTCGGCAGGAACGGCAGCGCCTTGGCATTCTCGCGATCCTTCAGGTCTACGAATGCATCGACGAATCCGTGCTTGCGGAGCAGGCCGTCCCGCCAGATATCCATGATCAGGATCGTGACCGGCCTGCCCGGTTTGCCCATCGAGAGGGGATCAGCGGCAAACCGGTCAAAATGCGCGACGAACTCCGACCTGCAGGCATTCGCACGGGTGGTCACCTCGGCCGGGTCAGCCCCGCGTGAGGTCGCCGCCGCTAAGCCTAGCGAAAGAATCGTCTCGAGGTGCCGTTTAAAAAATTCGACCCAATGCGTCCGCCCTTCGGCATCGACGGTCAGGTCCCAGGAACAAGCCACATACCGCGCTGGATTCGCGAGCTTGATGAAATGCGACGGTGCTCTCTCAGACATAATGCCGAGATACTATCTATCCCCAGTCGCGGCACCACTGCGTTGAATTCGACTCTTTCAAGAAAGTTTGGCCAGCGCCTCTTTTACACACTCGCCGAGCAGGGCTGCGGTTTGATGCACGGCCGGCTCTTCGAAAAATCCGAGGTGGTGTGTATCGACCGGCCGAATTTCGATTCGGTCCGCCAACCCGGTCCAGCCGTTGTTGGGCTCGGAATAGTCGATCCCGATGAGATCGGGACGCTGGGCCGCTTTGAAAAGTACCAGCGAGCCATCCAGACGCCTCGGTTGGTAGGCGCCGAGAGCGGCATTCGAAGCCGCGACCATCTCTTCGATCAGCGGCGACTCATAATTGTAGTAGTCGGTTTTTCGCACACCGATCACCTTCAGCAATCGATGCCAGGCCAGCAAGGCCTGCACGCGACTGATCACGAGCACATAGTTGAAGTTTGCTTTAGTCCCGCGGTCGAAGAAACGCTTCACTTGCTTCGGAATGCGTTTCCCCAACGGAACCGTGCCGGGGAAGCCGCGGCCCCAAGTGTCGAACATGGCAACCAATCCAACGGTCCGACCCTGTTTTCGAAGCTGCTGTGTGATCTCGAACGCGAGCGCCCCGCCGAACGACCAGCCCGCTAAGAGATACGGACCCTGCGGTTGGACTCGGAGTATTCGTTCGATGAACTCCTCGGCGATCTTTTCCATCGTGCGGGGAATTCGATTTCCCGGCGTCTCTGCGCGCATCTCGAATCCGTACACCGGCCGGTCAGTATCGAGCAGTTCAGCCAGGCGCTTATAGCTGAGCACGTGCCCCCCGACACCCGGCAGAAGAAGAAGTGGAGTTCCCGAGCCTTCGACCCGGAGCTGCACCACCGCGAGGTCATCGGCGTCGACCGGATCAGTCAAAACAGCCGCCAGCTTTTCCACTGTCGGCGCTTTCAGCAGCGTCGCAATGGGAATCTGCCTGCCGAACTGCTTCTCTATCTCGAGCACCAGTCGGACCGCCAGCAGAGACGTCCCGCCGATCGCGAAATAGTCGTCATGTATTCCGACCTGTGGCAATTTAAGAACCGACTGCCAGATCGCGGCCAACTTCCGTTCTCGGTCATTCCGTGGGGCGACGAAACCAGTTTTGGTTTGGTTGGAGTTTTCGACCAACGGCTGGGCTTCGACTGCGGCGAGGATGGCGTCGACGTTATTCAGGGCGGACGCGATGTGCTGATAGATGCCGGCCTTCGTGTTAGCCGATTCGCTGCGCGGCGATGCAGAAGCTGCGGCAACCCCTTCGTCCGGGGGCGGCGGTGTTGCAACCTTGGCTTCGATAGTCGCGGCAATTTCAGCAGGAATCTGGTACTGGAACCCGTCGGAAGTTTCGGTTCGATAGTCACCCGCGACGGCGTTTAAAAAATCCAGAGCCGGCTGATTCTTCTTGGATTGCACGAACGGAATGTCGACTGCACCGAGGCCCGCAGACTTGGCATAAGCTCCGACGGATGCGAGCATCCGGTGCTCCACCCCGCGCCCGAGCACCCTGCAGCTCAGCAGCATCGTGTCGATCACTGCCGCGTCGGCCTGGGTTCGTGTGATCACGATCCCGACCAGGCCGTAGTCCCCGAACCGGTCCTTGACCTCGACGACGTGACACCGGTGCGTGCCGGCTCCCAGCAATGCTACGATTTCAGCTTCGCTTCGACGGACGGTCGAAAAGTTGAACTGGTTCGTTCGTTCGGTCAGCTGTGCGACGCGCGGCATCTGGGCCGGTGTCGGCGTACCGATTGTTACTTCGAGCTGAAGTTTGGAAAGAAAATCCCCGAGTCCGGCGGAATCCTTGCGGACTTCTTCGCGGCGGGCATTCTGCAGATAGGACGCAGACCGCTGGCGATCCTGCTCGGTCACCGTCAACTGATCGAAGGCCCAGACGTGATTCAGGAATCCGGGCCAATCGACGTCCCGCGTCGGGGCTTGCAACGTCAGCACTTCTGGACAACTCGACCGGACCTCGGCACATTCGACGGGGTTGTCATCCAGGAAAATGAAGCTGTCGAGCCCGACGTTCAACTCCCCGGCCAGCGCTCGCAGATTCTCCCCCTTCGGCGACCAGTTGACCCGGTGCGCGATCACGTGCTCGCGTTTGAGTAACATTTCCGGATGATTCGCGAACACGTCCCAGACATCTGCTTCGACATTTTTACTGCAAAGGCAAAGAATCTTGCCGCGGGCCGCCTGTTCGACCATGAATTGCTGCATCGCCCGGAAGCCCGGTCCTATCTTGACCGCGGCGACGCCCCCCTCGCCGCAAACGCCCGACCATAAGGTGTTGTCGCAATCCAGAACGATCACCTTGAAAGGGGTGCGGCGGACCGCAACGCTCGTGCGGGCGAAAAACGTCCCCAGGGCGGCAAAGAACTTCGCCGTGTAGGGAATTTTCCCCACGGCATCAGCGCCGGCGTCGTAATAGTCCGCCACAGGGTAAAGCGTGGTCACGTCCGTGGGCCCGAACGCATAAACCCCGGCTATCGATTTCAAGCCAGAGACAAGACGATCGGTCAATTTTCTAAGGACGGAATCAGTGCCGGGCGTCGCAAGCACAATCTCGGAAGCGGGGCAGACTACGAAAAACGTGGGAGCGCTTCGAGGCACCGCTCGGGTCGCTTGTATGAGCTCATCGACAAGAGGTTCGATCCGCGCGTGCCAGTCCTCGGGCTTCAGACCGGTCTTTTCCTGTTCGATCCAGTCTTCGAAACGAATCAAAACTGCGTTCGAAAAATTCTGTCGGGAGACGAGACCCGCCGGGTCGAGCAATGCCTGAAAGACCTGATTGTACTGCGCGAATTCGACACCGCCGGGTGAACCCAGTTCGGCCATCCAGAATCGCAGTGACGGCTCGATCGGTTCGGCAGTGAATGTCGCAGCCACCACGATTGGGGGTCCCGATTGTGAGGGCGCTACCGTGGTGTGTCGCGCGGCGGGCGCACCGGCGCGAATCCGTCGAAGACTATCCAGGACGACCGCATTGGCATCGCCGGTTTCCACCGCGAGCACGCTCGCGGTTTGGTCCGTCGCGAGCCGACTGTACCGCGGGGTGTGAAAGCGGACAGCCGGGTTGGCCTTTTCCAGGAACAGGCACAGGTTTTCAGCCGCGGCTTTCGCCGCGGCATATTCGCCCATGTTCGGCGGGAGTTCCTCGATTGCCGACGAAGACGGGTACAAAACGCTGCGAAGGTCACCGCTTACAACATCAAAGACACGGAGAAACCCGTCAATGTAACAGGAACAAAACTCGGCAAATCGTGAGGCGGCAAATTGATTCGACGCCGCAGACGAGATTGCCGGTGTCGCGAAGTAGCAGAGCAGCGTCGGCTTCCAGCCTGCCAAAGCTTCCGCTAGGTCGACCGTCTGTTTGTAGACGTCGAACGCGAACGTCGAGACGCGAGCGATCGCCGGCGGATCCATGTCCATCGACGCGGCATCGGCGATGACACGGTCGGCGTCGGCGGCACCTTTATAATACGTGAACCGGACGTCCGCGCCGCCGGCGACGAGCAGCTTCACGGCGATTTCCCCGAGTCCTCGCGACCCGCCGATTATCAACGCGCGCTCGCCGGCAAATTCCCCGGCATTGATTCGTTTTTTCAATTCGGCGGCACTCGCCTGACGCGTCGGAGCGGGCCGGAAGGCCGTCGCAATGCGACCCTTAAAACCGGGGGACGTTACTGACAGATTCAGCACCATCGCGAATCGTTCGTCGTATTCGACTGCGGCATACGTCAACACCGGGTCGAGCTTTCGGTCCGATCCCGTTAGATCAAGCCCCGTGTAGAGCGAATGCAGCCCGGGCATTTCCATGCCAACAAGCCGTGTACTCGCCAGCAGCGACGCGAACTGCGAGCGGTCGAGCAGCCGGGTCACCGTCGGAAACATCGCGGACGCCGGGCCGAGGCTTAGATACAGAGGAAGAGTGCCGGCAGCCGACTTCACATCGCCGGGCAATGGCTCCCTGCACGGAAGGCGATCCGGGAGCGAATCCGGCATTGCGTCCGGGGGGATTTCTGCCTTGTCGGCCGCGATCGAGAGGTTGATCACTGCGGCGGTCGCCGTCCGACTGGAAATTTCGATTGTGAAGGTGTCGAGCTCGGCTCGCACGATTTTCAGATCAATCGGTTCCCCGACCAGCATAGGAGAACGAAAGTCTACGGACAGAATTTCGAGCGTTACCGGCGACCCCGACGCCGCGTAGTGCTCATCTAACAGAACGTCGATCGCCCAGAGCACGGCATGAATGCCGTGCACGACCGGCCGGCCGAAAAGCAATCGCCTGGCTGCCACCAGGTCGATGTGCATCGGGTTGTAGTCGCCTGAAAGCTCGGCAAACGCGACTTGATCAGCAAGGGTAAAGACTCTGGCCATATTCGATCCGACCTTTAACAGGCTTCCTTCGCAGGCCGAAGGCGTCGCAAACTGGTCCCCGGGTCAAATTCAACTGAGAAAAGAATTCGGCATCATCAGGACGTACACCTTAAAAGGTGCCTGTCAGGGCTCTGAGCCATGCGGCACATGCGGATTACATCAAGGCTGCGGTGGGGACCACTAGGCCGGTCGTCGAAATTCATATAATCCACACGCGTATTTGCTATTGGCAACCACACCGGGAGAGGTCCCCGGGATGAAGACGCCCGCGTCGTCGACGGCGCTGAATTCGATCAATTCCAGCTCTGGAAGCAGTTCGATCGGCCTCGCCGGTGGCCAGATACGCTGGGCGTTAAACTCGGTCTTTTTCTGCCCCACGGGCATGCTGAACAGCAACCGCCCGCCCGGCGCAAGGACCCGTCCCAATTCGTTAAGTGTCTTTTCAGTACCCAACGCATCTATCGGGTCACCATACCGACCCAGACCGACGTGCTCGGCGGTATGCAGGCACGAGAGTGACAGCAGCGATCGATCTGGCAACGGGAGGCTTAAGACAGATCCCTGCCGGAACTGAAATCTCGGAAGCGCGAACGCAGGCGGCCGGATGTCCCAGTACGTTACCGGGCAAATCGCCGTGACCTGGCCGACGAATCCGTCGAGACGCGATCCGACGTCGTGGTGTTCGACGGGAGGATTTTTTGCGAGTTTGCAGAGTGCCCAGATGTCCTGAAAAAAATAGTGGCCTCCGCCGCTTTGCGTCGACGGCTCACGGTCGTACAGCACCGGCGCAAGCTCACCGAAAGGCGCGTGCCCGCCCTGACTCCGATACTGGTTCCAATCACGAAGGAAGCGAACGTACTGCCGGGGAAGACTAAGCCGCCTAACGCCGTGCGTGTTACGCATCGGTTGAAATAGTCGCCACAGTCCTCGCATCGCGTCATTCGGCATCAGGCTCCTCTAATATCTGGTTGCGGGCCGTGGGCTCTCGGAACGAAATCAACACCGCGTCTTTAAATATACTTCATTCCGTCGCGACGAGATGCCCTGCACCAGCAGGCCCGGCCGAACCCTGCAGCACGCTTCTGAATACACCCTGGTCGTTAACCTGTGAAAAGTATTTGGACCCTGCCCGGATTGCGCCGCGACCAAGTTCGAAGCGACGAGCGGGGTCGGCAATCAACGCCGAAACCGCGGCTGCAAGACTCGCGGACGTGGGCTCGATTGCGAGTTGCGCGCTTCCCGGATTCTGTTCTGCCCAGATGACCGCGGAACAATGCGGGGGGCCCCAGATTAAAAGTGGAAGTCCGGCCGCGGTGTAGTCGGTTAGTTTGCTGGGAAAACTGATTTTGACGTTCCAGTCATCAGCGGCATCGAAACTCATTGGCACGAACAGCACGTCCGCTTGAGCGCGAAGCGTGGAAATCAAGCTGCCCGCGGGGACGGAGGGGACGACTCTGACGTGCGGCCGGTCGAGCCGGTGTTGCCGAAGCCTCGCGGCATCCCAATCAGAAATATACAACAACTGGTGGCCGAGCCTCTCGAGTACGTCGGCGAGCTTTGTAATCGAATCGGCGTATGCGGCACTGGAAACCGAACCGGCGTACGCGAACACGAGTGGCCGGTCTGTCTCGAGAAGTCGAACAGGGGGCTCGTTAAAAGTTTGGGTGTTTTTGTCTCGGACGGGGTAGAGAACGTCGCCGTCGACCCCATATCTGTTTTTATAAAGCAAGGCCATTGCCGGCGACACGCAGAGCCGTGTTTCTGCTCCCCGGTAGACTCGGGCGAAAGCCGCTTCGGCGGCGTCTGCAGTTGTGGCTGCGAGTCCCATGCTGTGGACGGGGTCGTCGTGAACAATCAGATGAAGCGGAACCTTTAACTTCGTCGCAACCGCGGCGGCGGTCAGCCAGGAATAACCGTGGGCCACCGTCAGCACCGCTTGCGGGTTCCATCCGCGAAGCATTCTTGAAAGCCGCCCTGCCAGATACGGAGCAATTCGGAAAAGCGCGGCGGCGTAGGTCGAGCGAAATCGTGTGTGCTGCAGTCGATTCCATCCGGCGGAGAACCGGTCGTACCGAACACCGGCCAGCCGGGGGCCCAATCGCTCTCCCGCCACTGATGATTCAAGGACCCAAAGTCGGTCCGGTGGATGACCGCTCAGCAGACGATAGAGTTGCACCGCGCCCGCGCGCGTGTTTTCGACCGGCACATCGCCGATGTATGCCAGCCGGCGAGGCCGCTTGGCCAACATTTGCGCAATTGCGACTGGATTAGTTTCCATAAGTCCCGATCGTCGGTTGCATATTTATCGATAAGTAACCGGTGCGGCACCTAACTAATCTTGCGTTCAAAGACCGCCACAGCGTGATCTGCCGAGTAAGTTGTCAAAGGCGGTTGCGACCAATGACGTGCGCGATTGAAGATCGGCGTAACGGCAAGAAGCGACGCCCAACCTAGCGGCCTTCCAGTTTTGAACGTTTTGTACGCAAAACGTTTCAAGAACTGTTGAACGCGATCCAACGCTGGCGTGTCATAGTGACTGGTCAATGAATAGCTTTTCAAAGGCGCGTCGAGCTTACAGCCTATGAAGTCGGCGTATTTCTTGCTGAACAAGACTAGATGTTCAATCGTTCGCAAATACCAAAACTTTTCGATATCTTCTTTAAAGATGGAACAATCAGCAGTTCCTGTTGATATTATAAGGACGCCTCCTGGCCGAAGCAATTTCACAAGAGTCTTTAATATATCCGATGGTGTTCCAAGGTGTTCAAAAACGTCAACCAATACAACTGCATCAATAGTTCCAGAATCCACTTTTCTAAGGTCTTCGAGCATGCGAATGCCCTTTGTTCTGGCGACTGCTGCGGCTCCTTCGTTTATTTCAACGCCGAAACATTCGTAGCTTGGTACCAGCCGCTGTAGCAGTCGACCTGAGCTACAACCAAAGTCTAAGATCCGGCTTCCTATTGGCAGGCGACGAAGTATGTTTACTACGATCCGTTCTGGTGGATATAACTTTTCAATCTCCCATTTACGAAAGTCGGTCAATGCGTAGTAATTTTCTAGTGTCTCAGTAGTAGCTACATCAGACTTATAAAACAGCCCGCATCGACGACAATGCAGAACGTAATACGGAGGCTGTAGAAACTTACGACCGGCTATGGCCGAATTACACTCCGTAGCTAACGATCCAAGTTTTTCGCTGTCTTCTTCGCTTCCGCATCCTGGACAGTTGCTGACCTTCATCTTACACCAACTTCAATCACTGGCTTCGCGTGAAGCCCAACTAAGCCGAACCACTGTTCAAGTTTACGCCCACCGTAGACAGGCGTCTCCACAACGTCGAATGGGAATGTGCGTGGCAGAAAATCCACTTTACCTGTCGCGGAATCTTTCAGATGAAGTTCAATCTGATAACGCCCTGGAAGAAGCGGAAGATTGTCGATATTGAATCCGACTTTTACATTTTGTCCGGCGTAAACCTGCGGCGGTGTTGCGAAGTCCGCAAGGTCAAGCCCCGCAACTCTTTGATTGTCCATAGTCAGAAAACCGAAATAGACGTTCAATTCCTTGACGTTCACGCGTAGAGTAAGAGAGACGAGGACGTTAAAATTTTCAAAGGTTTTCACCACGGAATGATTATCACCAAACGCTTGTACACCATTGACAACGAAGTTTTCCGTTTGCACAGTTTCATCGCCGGCCGCCGGTTGCAGTTCGCGCATCATATAACGGTCAACCACCCCGTTAACTTCACCGGAATCGACAACACGACCTTTTGAAAGAGCGATCGCAGCAGTACAAATCTGACGTAATGCTGCTAGATTATGACTCACGAACAATATTGTCTTACCACCCTTAGAAACGTCTTGCATTTTTTCAAAGCACTTTTTCTGAAATTGGGCGTCGCCAACGGCAAGGACTTCGTCAACGACTAAAATTTCCGGCTCTAAGTTAACGGCAACGGCAAATGCAAGCCGCATGTACATTCCGCTAGAATAGTATTTAACGGGCGTATCTAAGAATTTTTCTGTTTCAGCGAACTCGACGATCTCGTCGAACTTTCGGCTGATCTCGCCTCGTTTCATGCCCAAGATGGCGCCGTTTAGGTAAATATTTTCTCGTCCAGTCAACTCTTGATGGAAACCAGTACCCACTTCAAGAAGACTGCCGACGCGACCTGTGATTTCGATCTCGCCCTCAGTCGGATCGGTGATGCGGGAAAGAATCTTCAGCAGTGTGCTTTTGCCCGCGCCGTTCCGACCGACAATGCCGACCACTTCCCCTTTTTTGACTTCAAAATTCACGTCCTTAAGCGCCCAGAACGTATTTGCCGCCGTGGCATCTTTCGATTTCGTCGACCGCCCGAACGGCGACCGCACCGCGGTCATGATCGACTCGCGCATGGTTTTGTAGGGCTGGCGGGCGGATGCCAGCTTGTATCGCTTGGAAAGACCTTTTACGTGGACGGCATTTTCAGTCATCGGTCAACTTCCGAATCAAGGCACCACCGCGGGCGACCGCGGGTACCCAAAATCTGCCGCTTAAACTAGATCGGCAAATGTTTTTTCCATCCGACGAAAATAAAACAATCCGCCGACGAGCAGCACAACAATGCTCACTAATGAGACCAAAAGCATCCCGCCGGGAGCCGGTCGGCCGTACACACACCAGCGGAAGCCTTCGACGACACCGCTCATCGGATTTAATCCGAACAGCAGTCGCATCCAGGGTTTGCGAATTTCGTCGGTTGCCACATATAGCGGAGTGACGAACAGACCGAACTGCACGATGAACGGGATAACATAGCGTACATCCCGGTATTCGACGTTCAGGGCACTGAGCCAGAGTCCGACCGCGAGCGCGGCGAAAAACGCCATCGCGACGAACACCGGGGCCAGAATCAACTGCGGAACCAGCGGTACGTGGTAGATCAGCAGCATGACACCCAGCAACGCGGCCGCAACCAGAAAATCGACAAGCCCGGTGACGACGGCAGCGATCGGCATCACGAGCCGCGGAAAATAGATTTTCGTCAGCAGGTTCTGATTTCCGACCAGGCTGTTGCCCGCGGATGCCATTGAATTTGAAAACAACTGCCAGATGACCAGACCGGTAAAGAAGAAAATCGGCTGAGGTACACCCTGGATGGTCGCGACGTCCCGGTTGGTCAGATTCGAAAGGAGCGTGAACCCGATCATCAGCATGAACGGCTGAATGACGGCCCACGCGACACCCAGCGCGGTCTGCTTATACCGGACCTTGATGTCGCGAAGGGCCAGAATCCATAAAAGCTCGCGGTAATGCCAGAGCTCTGCCACATCAATCGGCTGCCAGCCTATCTTTGGACGTAATCGCAGCTTTTGCGTCGGGGCTAACGTGGGGAGGGACTCTGCGGACAAAACGCTCAAAATTAGATCCTAAAGGGTCGTCACTGGGCATCTTATCGGAACCGTCGCGGCCGATCAAACGGAGGATTATCCGTTGTTGGTCCGTACGATCAATATCGTTGCTGCGTCGGCTCTTCTTGAGCGATTCCGGTTAGCTCGTTACTATGCCACACCGCAAGACGCCTCTACTTCTCCACAAGGACCCGATTGAGCGATAAAACTGACCACCTGCCGTTGCCCGAGGCGTTTGCCGCTCTGGGCGTGCGGCCGTCCATTCTCAAAGCACTTGCCGAAGCCAAATTCGTGACGCCGTCGGAGATTCAGGCGATGCTGATTCCGCGGGCGCTGGCCGGGGTGGACATTCTCGGGCAGGCCCGGACGGGCACGGGGAAGACCGCGTCGTTCGGAATCCCGGTCCTTCAGCGGGCAGTCAAAGGTCTTGCAACACAGGCGATCATCCTGGTTCCGACGCGGGAACTGGCCGTCCAAGTCGACGCGGAACTGAAGCGGCTTGCCGTTTACACGCCGATCCGAAGTCTCGCAGTCTTCGGCGGTCAAAAAATCACCGCCCAATTGAAATTTCTGAAACATAATCCTGAAATCCTGGTCGGGACGCCCGGCCGGGTGATCGATCTGCTCGACCGCGGAATCATCAGCTTCGTGAACATCAAGTTCGTCGTGCTGGACGAAGTCGACCGGATGCTGGACATCGGTTTCCGCGACGACATCCGGAATATCCTGTCGCGTGTGAAAGGAGTCCGCAGGCAATCACAACAGGCCGAAGCCGTCGAAGCGAATGGAGCGGCGGCATCTGAACCGGGCGCGGTCACCGGCGAACACGCGGAGTTGGCTGCTGCCGGCGGCGCTTCGCACCAGACGATGTTCGTCTCGGCCACCATCAGCGACGAGATCGACCGCCTGGCACGGCGATATATGCGCGAGCCGGTTGAGAAACTGGTCGCCCCGGGCGCCGACGATAAGCCGACTGTGGAAAAAGTCGAGCAGGGCTATTTTTCGGTCCAGCCGTGGGACAAATATCGCCTGCTGCGAATGCTGATTGAAAAAGAAAAACCAGAATTGGCAATTGTGTTTTGCCGAACCAAACGAGGTGCCGAGAAGATCGCCAAGAAGCTGCACTTCGACGGGATCGAGTGCCGTGAAATCCACGGTAATCTCGCTCAGAACAAGCGTGAACACGTCATGAAAGGATTTCGTGGCGGGAAATTTGACGTGCTGATCGCGACCGACCTGGCCAGCCGCGGCATCGACGTGGCCGACATCAGTCACATCATCAATTACGACATCCCCGAAGACCCCGAGGCGTACGTGCACCGCGTGGGTCGCACCGCCCGAATGGGCGCCAAAGGCAAGGCTTATACGTTCGTCACCAAGGAACAGGGTGGCGAGCTGACCAAGGTCGAAAACCTGATCAACATGATCGTCCCGCCGATCACGCTGGAAGGGTTCGAGCCCCGCCCGACGCCCGCGGATTGGACCGAAGGCCCCCCCGGCGCAATGGTGATGCCGCCGTCGAAACCGATCGTTAACCGATACGACCGGCCGTACGGTTCGACCGCTTCACAGCCGGTGACCGCCCCGGTCGCCGAAGGCGAGTCTGCCGAACCCGCCGCGCCGGCGATGACGCTTCCGACCCGGACACTTGGCAGCAAAATTCCTGTTAACAGGCGACACAAGCGTCGGCGGTAATTCGTTGATCTTGTGTTTTGGCTCGGCCAGTTCGCTCTGTGAGCAAGCACCGCCGTTCAGATCTGAAAATCCAGGAACTCGTCCTGCGGGCGGTCTTTCCTTCGTCGCTCGCGGTATTTCAGTTTGGGCGGTTCGGCGCTGACTCGATTGTCGGCCGGCACACTCTGGGTGATAAAGACGTTTCCGCCGATCACGCTGCCCCGGCCGATGGTCGTTTCGCCCCCGAGAATCGTCGCCCCGGCGTAGATCGTGACGTCGTCCTCAATCTTCGGATGGCGTTTCCGTCCCCGCAGTGCCTGTCCGAAATCCGGCGCGAGCGCGCCGAGGGTGACGCCCTGATAGATCTTGACATTGTTCCCGATCTCACACGTCTCTCCGATGACCACGCCGGTCCCGTGATCAATGAAAAATCGTGACCCGAGCTTCGCGCCGGGGTGGATGTCGATGCCGGTTTCGCTATGGGCGTGCTCGGTCATGATGCGGGGCAGCAGCGGGACGTCGAGTTTAAAAAATTCGTGAGCGAGCCGTTGCACGCTGATGGCGTATAAGCCCCGGGTAGCTGAAGACCGTTTCGTCGGTGCTCTGAGCCGCGGGGTCGCTGTCGAATGCGGCCTGCACGTCGCTGGAGAGCACTTCACGCACGGTAGGAATGCGGCCCAGAAACTGCAGCACGATCCCTGCGGCCTGCGAGTCGCAATCGGCGCAAGTGGCGTCGGCTTCGGACTCCCCGGGGATCTGCTGGCGATAACGCAGGCAATGCCGGACCTGCTCGTAAAGCTTGTCGGACAACTCGGTGGCGATCTCGCCGATGCGGTAGGTAATGTTGACCGACGTCAAACCCTGTTTGCCAAAATAGCCCGGGAAAAGAACCTCACGCAACAGCCGAATGCATTTTACGATTTCGTCCCGGCTGGGAAGATAGACTCGATTCAAATGCGACAGCCGCGGTTCGCTGATGACGCTTCGCACCAGCGCGTCGACGACCTTCGGCAGTTCCTGATTCAGTTCGTTTCGCTCCATATCGGTACCGCATGGTACGCGGACCAAAGGCCAAGAGAAATGCAACGCCAGATTCTACAGATCAACTCACTGCGACTGCCGAACGCCGCGCTGCAAAATTAGCCAGGGCAAGATACTTGAACAATCCGAGATCTTGGTATACTTCTGCTAACTTACGAGGCGGCGGTCTCGCGAACACATTTCTTTCGACCAGGGCAAGGAAGGTACATTATGTTCTTAAAACTCCGATCGGGGCGGCATCCTTTGCGGGCGACGAATCTGCGTCCGTTGATGTCGATCGAACCCCTCGAACACCGACTGTTTCTGAGCGGCACACCAATCGACGGCGTCGGCCGCGGTGTGCCGAGCCAGGCAGTCGCGGTCGGCAGCTTCAAGCTCGGGTCGCATAAGGCGATCGCGGGCTCGGTCGGTCAGGGGACCAGCGATGCGGTCTACCGCGTTGATGTCACGTCGCCGATCAATCTCACGGTGCAGCTCGGGAAGCTGAAACAAAGCGACGACCTGAATCTGTTGTTCGCCGACGGAACCCTCATCACCAGCGCGAGCAACTCGGGGCGCCCGTCGCTGAAGTTCACGCAACGGTTGGACCCCGGCACGTATTTGATCGACCTGTTCAACGGCATCAACTCGGCCCGTGACGGCGTCGGTGCCGGGAAGGTGAAAAAGTTCCACTTCAAGGCGACCGGCGTCTTCAGCATGCAATTGAAGGGGTCAAAGCCGGACGATTCAACCGCGCCCGTAGAACCGCAAAAAGCGCCGGGCGGCGCGCTCAAACCGTCGGCCGGGCTGGGCGTCGAACCGGGCGTGGATACGACGATCGTCAACCACTGGGTCGATGTGTCGGCCGATCCGCTTTGGGGCACCAACGGCCCGTCCCCTGATGACATCAAGCAAGGCCAGAACGGCGACTGCTATTTCCTGGCGGTTCTCTCCGACATCGCCCGTAACGACCCCGGTTTTATCGAACAGGACATCACTCCCGAACCGAACAACACTTATCAGGTTAAATTCGAGAGCAACGGGCAGGACGTCTTCGTGACGGTCGACGCGCAGCTTCCTGTCGATGCCAACGGCAATTTCGTCTACGCGTCGCTGGGCACCGGCAACGCGATCTGGGTCCCGATCATGGAAAAAGCGTTTTGCTTTTTCCGCGACCCGTCACAACCGCCCAGCTATCAGGCGATCCAGAACGGCTGGTCCGACGAGGTATTTAAAGATTTCGGCAGCACCGACGATACCGGCGTCGATCAGAATCAGATAAACACCGGAGCAGCGGTCGTCAGTCAGGTGTCGCAGTGGATCGCCGCGGGGCGGATGGTAACGCTGGGGACCAATCGCGGACCGCAGACGCTTCACGACCTTCACATGTACTCGGTCGTCGGGGTGAATGCCGACGGTACGCTCGAACTGCGGAACCCCTGGGCGGTCAATCCGCCCGCCAACGACGGCGGGTATATTGCGATCACAGGCGATCAGGCGTTGATTGACATGTCGCGGATCTGCTCGGCGACGTTGCCGATCGTCGGAGTCAATCCGAACAACAACCCGAACCCAACGCCCACTCCGACGCCCACCCCAACGCCGACCACTCCGACCGACACGACGACGACACCCCAGAGCTATTCGACGATCGTGAACGAGACGCTGGGCAACAGCAGTTCGTTCGTGCTCGACGACGGGCGGTGGGCCGACGAGTTCGAGGTGACCGCGACGGTGAGCGGCGGGGTCGCGGTCGCCGCGGCGTCGAACGATTTCTTCAGCCAGGTCGAGATCGTGAAACTCGCCAGCGACGGGTCCACTACGGTCGTCGGGGAGGACGCGAACGCGACCCAAACCTACTACGCGGCAGCTGCGTTCACCGCCGAGGCCGGCGCAACGTATCTCATTTACGTGACCCCGGATTCGGTCGACGGCAGCGGAGCGTACACGATGAACCTGACCGACGGGTTGGCAAATTTAACGCAGGCGACGCCGGCGTCACCAATCCAGACACCTTCGACCGACCCGACTCCCACCGACAATCCGTACCCGACGGTTCAGGGTGAAACGCTCGGCGCGAACTCGTTCACGCTGGCCGACACGCGTTATGCCGACGAGTTTGTGGTCACCGCATCGGCAAGCGGCAGCGTGGCGGTCGCGATCGCGTCGACCGACTTCACCCCGCAGATGGAAGTCGTGCAGATCTTCTCCGACGGGTCCACGAGCATCGTCGGCACCGACGCCAATTCGGACGGCGTTTATTACGCCGGCATTTCGTTCACGGCCCAAGCCGGGGCGACGTACGAAATCGTCGTCATTCCCGATGCCCTGGGTGGTAGCGGGAGCTACACGGTTAACTTGAGCAATGGTCTCGGCGGGCTGCAGCAGGTGACGCCTTCGGATTATTGATCCGATTGCTCGACGGAAAAAAAACCGTGGGCGGCCGCCCGCGGTTTTTTTATTTCAGTACGAGTGGCTTGCCGACCCGCCCGCGGTTCTCCGTTCCCAGCCCGGCCCTCTGGGCCGCCGCTAAACTTGCAACCGCCTGAGCTAGCGTGTTGTTTCAAAAATCCACTGGTTTGAAACCTATGACGGCAGCCGTGACACTGATTATAGTGACGACGACGTCGACGACGGCCCGGCGGCGTTCGCTTGGTGGGACGCGCGACATTCATGGGATCGGTATAACTTTGTGCCTTTTGGTGCGTTGAACACTTTGCCTCTCGCGGTCTGGCCGGTCCGACTGGAATATTTTTCCGGCTGGGCGGCCTTGGGCCTGTTCGCCGCGATGGGACTACCGATCGTCCTGCTGGGCGTGCGGGCGCTTGCCGGCATGGGGCCCACCCGTAAGTGGGTCGCGATCGGGATTCGCCTTCTCGTCGTCCTGCTGATTGTTTTAATTCTCGGGGGAATCCGCCTTCAGCGGACCAGTAAGGACCTCGAAGTCATGGTCCTGCGCGACATCAGCACCTCGACCGGAATGGTTCAGCAGTACCCGGGCAAGGATCTGCCGGCCGCGGTCGAAACCTATCTCAAAGCAGCCTCGGAACTGCCCGGTAAGCCGCCGGACGACCGTATCGGTGAAATCTCGTTCATGCAGGACGCGTTGATTGACGCGCTACCTAACACGCACTTGGTTCAAGGGTCCAAAGCCATTCGCGACGAATGCACGGGCACCAACATCGCGTCGGCCGTGCAGCTGGGGCTCGCGACCATGCAGAAGGACGCGATGCACCGCCTTCTGCTGATCACGGACGGCAACAGCACGACCGGCGACCTCGACGCGGCCGTGAACGCCGCGGTCGCACAGCACGTCCCGATCGACGTGATGCCCCTGCACTACGACGTCCAGCACGAAGTGCTGATGGACCGGTTCGTGGCCCCCAGTTGGAAACGCGAAAACGAACCGTTCTCGTTGCGAATCTTTCTGAAATCGACCGACGACTTCCCGGTCACCGGAAAGCTCACCGTGCTGCACCAGGGCGTGCCAATGGACATGGACCCGGCCACCCCCGGCGTGCAGACGACCCGGCAGGTGACGCTGAATCCGCCGAAGTCCGGCGACAAGTTCTCGATCACCCCGATCGACGTGAAAGTCCCCCCGCTGCTGGCGTCGGGGGTACACCAGTTTCACGCCTCGTTCGAAGCGGATCAGGCGAACGCCACTGTTTCGGTGACCGGACAACAGCCGACGAATGGCAAAGCCGGCAACGGGATCGACACGCTGACCGGCAACAATGCCGGCGACGCGTTCACCTACGTCCAGGGCAAGGGCCGAATCTTGTACGTCGACGACGCCCCGGACGAATCGGGCGTCACTCTGGGTCGGGCACTGAACGAAGAAGGCATCCAGATCACCGACGAGGACCACATCAAATCCAGCGAGTTCCCGTCGACCCTCATTCAACTGCAGAACTACGACGCGATCATCCTGGCGAATGTGCGCTACGGGTCCGGGGGGCTGAGCGAAGACCAGCAGCACAACCTGGCATCCTACGTACACGATTTGGGGGGCGGTCTGGTGATGATCGGCGGGCCCGACACATTCGGCGCGGGGGGCTGGCAGGGCCGTAAGCTCGAGGAAATTCTCCCGGTCAGCATGGACGTCCCCGCGAAGCGGCAAATTCCCAAGGGCGCGCTGGTCATGGTCATGCACAGCTGCGAGTTCCCCTCGGGAAACTATTACGGCGAGCAGTGCGCCATCAAGGCGATCGAAACCCTCAGCTCGCGCGACGAGATAGGCATCGTCAGCTACGGTTGGGGGGGCGGCAGCCAGTGGGATTTCCCGCTGGCGGAAAAGGGTGACGGCAGCAAACCGATCGCCGCGGCCAAGCGCATGCAGGTCGGTGACATGCCCAGTTTCGAAGACTCGATGGAAGTCGCGCTCAAAGGGGGCGGTGGCAACAAAGGGCTGGTCGATTCAGACGCGGCCCAGAAGCACGTCATCATCATCAGCGACGGGGATCCCGGCGCGCCTAGCGCGGCCTTGGTCGCCGATTACGTCAAGGCCAAGGTCAGCGTCAGCACGATCAATGTTTACCCGCACGATCTTCACATGATCGCGCCGACGTTGACCGACATCGCCAAGACGCTGCACGGCAAAGCGTACGGACCGATCAGCGACAACTTTAATGTCCTGCCGCAGATCTTCGTGAAAGAGGCGTCGGTGGTCCGCCGCACGCTGATCACCGAAAGCAGAGACGGCATTCAACTGCACCGCCTGCCCAGCAGTAGCGAAATGGTCAAAGGGCTCGGCGACCGGCTGCCACCCGTGCTGGGGATGGTGCTGACGTCGAAGAAGAGCAACCCGCAGATCCAGATGCCGATCACCGCCGGCCGGGAAAACGACCCGCTGCTCGCGAGTTGGCAGACGGGGCTGGGGCGGGCCGCGGTCTACACCAGTGACGCGGCCAACAAGTGGGGTGTTAACTGGGTCGGGTCGGCCGACTACAACAAGCTGTGGGCGCAGGTGGTCCGCGGCGTCGCACGCCCGCCGATGTCCAATCAGTTCGAAGTCCGCATCACCCAGGAAGGCACCAAGGCGCACATCACCGTCGAGGCGACCGACAAAGACACCGGGTTCATGAATTTTCTGAACGTCGGCGGGAAAGTGGTCGGCCCCGACCCGACCAAGGAAGCGATCGACGAGCACTTGGTCCAGACCGGGCCCGGCGTCTACGAAGGCGACTTCGACATGAACGACACCGGCACGTACGTCGCCGTAATGCAGTACCGCGACCAGAACGGCAACCAGGGATTTCTGCCGGTCAGCGGATTGTCGATGAATAGCTCGCCGGAACTGCGGGACCTGCAGAGCAATGACGCAATACTGCAGGACATCGCCGACCGCACCAAGGGGCGTGTGCTACCGGCGTTTGATGTCGAACAGGCCGGCCTTTTCAGCCGCGAGAACCTCGCCCCGGCGGTGAGTTCCCTGCCGATCTGGGATCGGTTGATTCCAGTGCTGCTCGGACTGATCCTGATAGACGTCGCGGCAAGACGAATCGCCTGGGACTGGGTCGCGATGAAACGATATTTCGCTACGAGCACCGGCTTCGTGCGGTCGTTCACGACGACAAGGAAAGTCGAAACCCGCGGGTCACTCGATGCGCTGCAAAAAGTCCGCAGCGACACCGAGGCCAAACCGGCCCAGCCGAACAGGACCGCAGTTGCCCCGCCGGCAAGGCCCGACCCGAAAGCGAAGTTCGAGGCCGAGGGCGTGGCGGGAAATATCGCCGACGTGGTCGGCGGCGCGACCGACAAACCGATCCCCCCGCCGCCGAAGAAAATCGAACCCAAGGGCGGCGGGTCCGCCGGCGGCGGCATGGAAAGCTTGATGGAAGCGAAAAGAAGGGCGCAGGCCAAGATTCGAGAGAAAGAGAACGAGTGAGTGGGAAATCCGAAATCCGAAACCAGAAACCCGAAAAAATGCCCAAAAATTAAACTCTTGAAGTAATCATGATGTTCCTGTTTCGATTCAAACTTCTTTCGGATTTCTGGTTTCGGATTTCGAGCTTCACCCCCATAGGACTAAGAAACATATGACGCAACAAACCTCCCCCATCCCTGGCGTCGATCCCCAGCTCCAGGCCCAGACGGACCAGTTCCGACGGGACTACACCGCTATTCAGACCGAGATCGGCAAGGCGATCGTCGGGCATGCCGACATCGTCGACGGCGTTCTCACCTGCCTGTTCGTCGGTGGCCACTGCCTGCTCGAAGGCGTTCCGGGTCTTGGCAAGACTGCGCTGATTCGCGCGCTCTCGATGGCGTTGAACCTGAAGTTCAACCGCATCCAGTTCACCCCGGACCTCATGCCCGCGGACGTGATCGGCACCAACGTGATCATGGAGAACGAGCACGGCCAAAAGGCGTTCACGTTCATGGCCGGGCCGATCTTCAGCCAGATCGTGCTGGCCGACGAGATCAACCGGGCGACGCCCAAGACTCAGAGCGCGCTACTTGAAGCGATGCAGGAAAAGCAGGTGACGGCCGGCGGGTCGATCCGCCCGCTCGAGCAGCCGTTCTTCGTGATGGCCACGCAGAATCCGCTCGAACAGGAAGGCACGTACCCGCTTCCTGAAGCGCAGCTGGACCGGTTTTTTTACAAGCTGCTCGTGCAGTATTCCGGCCGGGCGGAACTGAAACAGATTCTGGACCGGACGACGACGAACTACAAAGACGACCCGCTGCCTGTGGTCGACGGCCCCCGCATCCTCGAGCACCAGAAGCTGATCAAGCGGGTGGTGATCGCCCCGCACGTGCAGGACTACGCGATCCGCTGCACGCTAGCGACCCACCCCCGCGGGCAGTTCGCCATTCCGATGGTGAATCAGTTCCTGCGGGTCGGTGCGAGCCCCCGCGCGGCCCAGGCGATTACACTGGCCAGCAAGGTCCGCGCGCTGCTCGACGGCCGGTTCCACGTCAGCTTCAAGGACATCAAGGAAGTGGTGATTCCCGCTATGCGGCACCGCGTCATCCTCAACTTCGAAGGCGAAGCCGAGGGAATCACCACCGACATGGTGCTGGAAAAAGTGATCAACGAAACACCGACCACGATCGAGGGCGAGACCGCCGCCTCCGTGCCCGCGATTGCCGGTGCACGGCGGTGAAATAGACCGCGTAATGCCGGGCATCTGTGCTAAACTCCGCGTAGGAGATTTCGATGAGCGAATTGATTTTTCTGGTAGAAAAAGACCCGTCGGGTGGGTACACCGCCAAGGCATCGGGACTTCCAATTTTCACCGAAGGCGAGACGCGCGAAGGGCTTTCGGCCAACGCGCGGGAGGCGGTCGAGTTGTACTTTGACAACTCAAATCAATCGCCTCGCCTCATTTACCTGCATTAGTGCATGATGAAGTTTTCGCGCTATGAAACTTCCACATGACATTTCCGGAACCGATCTGGTGAAAGCCCTTGCCACTGGAGCGAAACGATGTTCAGCCGAACCTTTCTGATAATTACAATTTGCGTCTCCAGTTTATTTTGCCTCGCCGCGGACGACCCGGCGGTGCCCAATCGCGTTGCGTACATTACGACAACGCCGGATATCAACACCGCTGCGCGGACGAAGATCGAGACTCTGTTCTCGACGAAATCAACGGACGCGGACGTGCTCGCATTCTTCGACGACTCGGTGATCTGCGGGCCCGGCTTGTGGTCGCAGATCAGGGAGAACGCAGCGATCGCGAATTCGGCTAACGGGCAGGTGCACTTCGTAATACCGCGGTACGACGCCGACGGCACGCGTGCCGGTGAGACCAAGGCGGAGGGCCGGTTCTTTCGCAACGGCCCGGACGTGCTGACGCTCTGGAAAGCGATGACCGGCGACGCCGATTTTAAAACTCTGCAGATCCGAAAGCTGACGTCACAGGAATTGAGCGTTTTCTGGTCGATGATCTCGTTCAAGATCACCGAACCGGTTTTCGTGGCCGAGTTTTCCGGCAAAAAGATCCTGTTATTTTTCGCCTCCCCGGAAAAGCTCCGGGTCATGTGGATGGACGATTTTGAAACCACCGCCCCGCACGACCCGGATGTTGCGGCGGTGAAACCTGCTGAAGGACCGCCGAAGATGCATCCGAAGACGATCTACCCCACAACACGACCGTAAACCGCGAGGGCATTGAAACAGTCCGTTTGGCTCGAATCGATTTATTCCGATCTGATTCTCCGCCGACTATTTTGCTAAGCTTTCGTTCATGTCGCTCAACCACGATTTATCTGAACTGTTCCAGTCCATGGCCGCCATCATGGAGATCAAAGGCGAGAGCGTTTTTAAATCGATCGCGTTCAGCAAGGTGTCCAGGCTACTTAAGGACATGACGCTGGACGTGCGAAAGGTGCATGCCGAGGGAAAGCTGGACGAGATCGAGGGGATCGGCGCGTCGAGCCGGAAGATTATCGCTGATTACATCTCGACAGGCCGGAGCGTGGATTATGAAGAACTATCGGCCAGCGTTCCCGCGGGGCTGATCCCGATGCTGCAGATTCCCGGGCTGGGCCCGAAGACGATTGCGCTGTTTTGGAAGCAGCGCGACATCACCTCGATGGAAGGTCTGGTCAAGGCGATCGACGAAGGCAAGTTGGACGGCATCAAAGGCATCGGCGAAAAGAAGATCGAATCCATCAAGCAGGGCATCGCGCTGTTGTCACAGGCGGCAGGCCGGATGGGTATCGTCGACGCGCTGGAAATAGCCCAGGCTTTGCTCGGCCGATTGAAGACGATTCCGCGAATCAAGCAGGCCGAGATCGCCGGAAGTCTGAGGCGTCGGCGGGAAACGGTCGGGGACGTTGATCTGGTCTGCTGCTTAAAAGACGGGGACACCACCGGCGGCAGCGACGTGACGGCCGAGTTCGTCAAGTTCCCCGAGGTGCAGCGAATCCTCGGACAGGGAACGACCAAGGCCAGCGTGCTGACCACCGCGGGATTGCAGGTCGATTTGCGGATCGTGCCGGCCGACAACTTCGGGGCGGCGCTGCTTTACTTCAGCGGCTCCAAAGAGCACGGCGTGAAAATTCGCGGGCTCGCACTCGACCACAAGTTGACGCTGAACGAGTGGGGGTTATACAAGCTCGAAGACCACGAAAAGGCCGAAAAAAAGACGGGCGAACCGCCGAAACTCAAACCCTTGGCGAGCAAGACCGAGACGGACATCTACAAAAAGTTGGGCATGGTTTTCGTCGAACCCGAGATCCGCGAAGACCGCGGTGAAGTCGAAGCGTCCCTCGCGAACACGCTTCCGGCCCTGATCAAACTAACTGACATCCAAGGCGATCTGCACAGCCACACCACCGCTTCCGATGGGGTCAACAGCATTGACGAGATGATCGAAGCGGCGATCGCAAAGGGCTACAAGTTTCTTGGCATAACCGACCACTCGAAGAGTCAGACGATCGCCAACGGGCTTACTGCCGACCGTTTGCTCAAGCACGTGAAAAGCATTCACCGGATCGCCGAGGGATACCGCAAACAGATCCGCGTCTTCGCGGGATGCGAGGTGGACATCCTCGCCGACGGCTCGATGGATTATCCCGACGAGGTTCTGGCAGAACTGGATTTTGTCGTCGGTAGTCCGCACATCGCGTTGAAACAGGAAGAGCAGAAGGCCACCGACAGATTGAAACGGGCGATCGAAAATCGGTACGTGAATATCATCGGGCACCCCACGGGCCGGCTGATCAACGCCCGCGCGGGACTGCCCGTCCGGTTCGATGAGCTTTTCCCGATCGCCGCGAAGAACGGCACGGCGATGGAAATCAACGCCGGCTACCCCCGGTTGGATTTAAACGAGATCAACGCCCGCGCCGCCATTCAGGCCGGTGTCACCCTGTCGATCAACACCGACGCCCACAGCACCGGCGGTCTGGAAAAAATGGTCTACGGAATCGATGTTGCCCGGCGGGCGTGGGTCACGAAATTGAACGTCATCAACTGCATGACGGTGGAGAAGCTCGAAACATTTTTTGCCGCGAGACGTGGCTGACCCGAGCATTGAACGATCGACTCTCGAACTGGTTCGGAACTGCAAGCCTGTTTCAGTCGCCGGTGGTTTCTTCGAGCATCTTCCTGAGATACCCATTCTCGCGGCGGGTCGCTTCGAGGTCGAAGACGAGATACTTGATGCTGAGACGGAGATAGTCGAGGCTTTCCTGCAGGCTGCTGACCGTTTGCCGCAACCGTTCGTGCCGCTGGCGCGTTTCGTCCGCGAGCTTCTCCAGTTTCTGGCGCTCGCTGGGGGGCAGCGTGCTGATCTCGCCCATCAACTCAGCAAGCTTACCGTGGAACTCGTGCTCGTTCATGACCGTCTCCAATTCTATTTTGCAGAAAGTCGATCGGACCGACCGACTTTTTCAGCAATGGCAAAGCTCATTCCAGCGCCGTTCCCGGGTCGGGGTGCAAGAACCATAGTCGGCGGCGGGTGGCAATCTGCCAGTGACCGAGGCCATCTGAAGATCAATGCACGGGTCGCGTCGGTTTTGACGGTCTCGCGGCCGATACCGGATGCTGCCCTGGGACCTCACACGTTGAGCTGATTGAGGCAGGAAATCATCGCGTACGACCGTCTGTTTCACGCTTCATGGCGGGGCACTATAATGATCGCAGTTGCCGCACGACATGATTATTTTCGTCCGCGACAGAACAATCCGTTATCAGACGCGGCGTCTGGGGGGCCTACACCGGTTCTGTGGATTTGGCCACATTTACCGGACCCATTCACGTTTGCAGCTGCGGTTGAGTCCGAACCCTTGCCGAGGTGACTGATGGCAGAATCAAAACATGATGATCTGGCCGACGCGCTGGCCCGGCTCGCCGGTGGGGATGTGGTTCCCAGTGAACATCTCGCCGAGATGGCGCATCCGGAACCACCCGCCCAGCCGGCGACTCGTCCGTCGACAATCCGGCCAGCGCCCGCGATCGTTCCCCCGGCACCCGTCGTTCCCGCACCACCGACGCTCCACGGAACTCGTCCCGCAAGCCCGGCTCCCGCGGCGAGCCGCCCCGTAAGTCAGACGCCTGAGTCTAGCCGTCCCGCATCACCGGGGGTGCCGTCTGCGCCCCGCCCGATGGCCCCGGGGTCCGTAGCCAGTGGTGGGGTCGGTGGTGGGGCTTCAGCCGTCGCGCGACCGAGTCGTCCGACAACGCCTACGGCAGCGGCCGGATCTGTTCCAAATTCGACGTCCACCCGCCCTGCCGGGCCGGGTGCCGTTTCTGGTGCTCAGCCTCGGGCGCAGAGGCCGGCCGCACCAACCCAGCGATCGATCGCCGTTCAGCCGTCGGATTTCCAGCCGGCAATCGACTCGGGTCAATCGACTGGTTTGTCGGCCAGCGCCGAGCCCGATATTTTCGACGACGAAGACGCGGTCATCATGCCCGCCATCGAGCCGCTGACGTACGCTCCGAAGGCAAAAACGCCGGCCGACATGCGGGCGAAGATCGCCGAAAAACGCCGGCTCGAATTCCGCCGGACGATGATCCCGGTATTGCTGACGGCCTCACTGATCAGTTTCTTTTTTGCCGTCATCAAGTTTCTGCTTGGCCCCGATTCACCGCTTACGGCTTTGCCGGTCTGGGTCCCGATCGTGCTCTTTCTGGCCGGCTCGACCCTGCTCGCTTTTGCCGCGATCAACATGTTCAGTGTGCGTGCCGAGCTGGCCCGGATCGACGACCCGAAATGACGTGTCGCGGGAAATGATGCCCCCGCTTGCCCGGAGGCGGTGTTCCCCGGGTGCCGGCCTTCGCGTTGACATTCGCCACCATCGACTTCTACTATCATTGCTCAATAACAAAGACGAACATTGAAGGAGTCCTATGGCAAATGAACATGTGAAAGAGTTTACCGACGCAAATTTCGACGACGAAGTGCTGAAGTCGTCGACGCCGGTGCTAGTCGATTTCTGGGCCGAATGGTGCCCACCGTGCAAGGCGTTGGGACCGACGATTGATAAGCTGGCCGGGGACTATGCCGGTAAGGTAAAAGTGGGCAAGGTCGACACTGACTCCAACCGTGACGTGTCGCTGAAATATGGGATCAGTTCGATCCCGACCATACTTGTGTTCAAAGACGGACAGATTGCGCACAAGATCGTAGGCTTTAAGCGTGAAAGCGATTTTAAAGCGGTGCTCGATTCGATGTGATCGAATCAAGCAGGCCCGGTCGATTCCGCGATCGGACGTGTCTAAATTTCCAAAATAGAAACCGCCGGTTCCTCGCAGGAACCGGCGGTTTTTTTTCATCTGAATGTGGTAGGCGTGATCAGGCCGATGGCGTCAAATAGAACAACCGCAATCTGTTACTGGGCCGACGGTGCCGTGGTCGGCTTTTTCATTGCCGCCCGGCGTTCTTTGCCGGCTTCCTTCATCGCTTCTTTCGATTTGGCTTCGAAGTCTTTGACTTCGGTCACCTGTGCCGGGGTCAGAAGCGCCATGATGTCGTCGGTTTCCTTTTCGCGAATCTTCTTTTCCTGCACCAGAGCGTCGGCGTGGATCTTGGAAATCTGATCCGTCTGCTCCGGCGTCAGGTCTTTAATGTTCCGCCACGGCTCGGTGAGCTTGCGGGTATGAGCCGCTCGCCCTTCGGTCGGCTGTGTCGCCGGCATGGCCGGTTTGGTGTCATCGGCGGAGGCCCACATTGAGGCCGAAAAAAGTACAACGGCCGAGCAAACAATCCAGTTCCCCGTAGCCACAGCGGCTCCTTTCGAGCGATGCCTTGTCCCGCACCGGTACCGAGGTACACCCCCGCCGGCGACGTGACCAATGTCTGCCGGAATATATCTCGAAAACCTCGAAGAGTTGAGAAAAATATTCCGCGCGACAGACGCCGGGCCCGATCAGGCCAATGAACCCCTTTGCCGAGTCGGCTTCACTGCGTGCGGCGTCTTGTCTGCAAAATGTTTACTTCCGCTTGGGGGTGAACGACTCGAACAACGGGTTGGTCACCGACAATTTCACCGCCGATTCGTCCGGCGCTGGCTCGGCGGGCGGGCTCGATTGAACAGGTCGACCGGCGGTCAGCTCCGAGCGCCCGGCCTCGGGCGGGGCGACGTCCGGGCGGTACATCCGCCCGCCGAACGCTTTGAGGTACTCCGTCCAATTGCTGGAGATCCCGGCGGCCTGCTCGCCGCGGGTTGCGCCCAGGGCCATCATCAACTTGGCGTCGAGATTCTCGAGCGAATGAACTACCAGTGCCTCGGGCGTGGCCGGCGTCTTGGGCGAACCGAACTCGGTTTCGCCGTGGTGGCTAAGGATGATGTGCTGCATCACGTCGACTAAGGGTTGAGGAATCTTTTCGCCTAGCTTTGCTTCGGCTTCGCGGCGCTTGTCCTCGACCCACATCGCGGCTTTGACGATATGCCCGATCAACTGCCCGCCGTCGCTGTAACCGAACGCGGTCTCGTAAGTCAGCTCCCAAGTTTTGGCGATGTCGTGCAGAAAGACGCCGGCGATCACGACGTCGCGGTTCAGCCCCGGATAAAACGGACAGACGACGTTGCTGATTTCGACCGCGTTGAGCGTGTGTTCGAGCAGACCGCCGAGAAATGCGTGATGGAAGTTCATTGCCGCCGGCGCCCGTTGGAAATCCGTCATCAGTTGCGAGTCATTCAGGTAGGCGTCGATCAATGCTTTCAGATGCCTGTTGCGGATCGTCCCGAGAATCTCGGTGAGCCGGGCGAACATCTTCGGGATGTCGTGAATGGTGTGCGGGATTAGCGCTGAGACGTCGTACGTGCCGGGCTTGGCGGGCGTCGCCTGCTCGATGATGACCTGAAGATTACTTTGGTAGTTCTCGACGCGGCCACGAATCCGCGCAAAACCGTCGGTCGGCAGCTCTGAGAACAGCTTCGGTGTGGCATTCCAGAGCCGGGCGTTCAGCGTCGCGCTGCGGTCCCCGACGAACGCCTTGATATATTGTTTGCCGTTACTCCCGGCGGCAATCTGCTTGTTGGTCAAAACAAAAACGTCTTCGATCAGGTCGCCGGGCTGGCAATCCTTGAGAAAAATTCGGGGCATCGATCGACTGTACGCGGGTCGCGGTTCCCGTGCAAAGCCCGCTACGGCGGTCGACCGGCGGATCGTCCGATAACAGCCCGTATTCATGTCAGAAATCGATTTGCACCGATCATGATTTCAATAGTACTTCTAAACCGCGACGCTGCCTGAAGCAGCTTTGCCGGGAGAGGACCACATGATCGCGGTAAGCAAGGTATTTTCGGGCGTTTTAAACGGCACTGTCATGCAGGAATGGCCCGTCGACGGCCAACGCATGATGCAGCAGCTGCTCGGGGCGTCTTCTCGAACAACCGACCGTCGAAAGCTGCCGCGAAGCCGGTATCACCTGCAGACCGACCTTTTGATCACCGGTAATATCGAAAAAACACTGACGATCTACACCCGTGACATCAACGCCTGGAACGTCAGCTTCATTTGCAGCAAACAACTGCTGCCGGGAACGAAAGCCGTAGTGCAGTTGATGGCGACCGACGGTCGAAGAACCTCGATCGGATGCAGGACACGTCGGTGTCAGCAGTTCGATGCCGGGTGGTATGACGCGTTCGCCGAGTTTTGCCTGCCGCAATACCCGTTCGACAATCTTTGATCGCTTGGACGGCACATAAAAAAGCCCGGATAAGATGCAACTCTTATGCGGGCTTTATTATTTTATGCAATGGGCGTCGGCGGACGCTTACTTCGCGCGGCCGAAGCGGTCTTCGGCAACTTTCCAGTTGACCACGTTCCAGAAGGCCGCGATGTATTCCGGCCGACGGTTCTGATACTTCAAATAATAAGCGTGTTCCCAGACGTCAAGTCCGATGATCGGGAACGCGCCTTCCATGATCGGCGAGTCCTGGTTCGGTAACGATACGATCTCGATCTTCTCGCCCTTCTTGATCAACCAGGCCCAGCCCGAACCGAACCGCGTCGTTGCGGCGGCGGTGAACAGTTCCTTAAACTTATCAAACCCGCCGAAGGTGCTGTTGATCGCCTCGGCGAGCTTGCCGACTGGCGTCGCGCCCTGCTTGCCCGCGGGGTTGAGGATTTCCCAAAACAGCGAATGGTTGTGATGCCCGCCGCCGTTGTTTCGAACAGCGGTTTTGATGTCCTCGGACACTGCCGCGAGGTTGCTGGCCAGAATCTCGTGCAACGGCTTGCCTTCGAGCTCCGGGTGCTTGGCGAGCGCGGTGTTTAGATTATTGACATAAGCGGCATGGTGCTTGCCGTGATGGATTTCCATCGTCTGCTTGTCGATGCTCGGCTCGAGCGCATCGGACGCAAACGGCAACGGGGGAAGTTGAATTGGCATAGCTGGCTCCTTCTAAAATTCCAGGTCCGAAGCGTATGCGCCGCCGCAAGAACGGTCAACCGCCAAAGCCCGTGCGTGATGATCGACCTCTTACAACCGACAACGATCCGTCGCAGGTTGACCCGGTTGACGGGAAGTTTTGCGAGCCGGGTCTCGGTTTGACGCTTATCGGGCCGGACCTTAGGATCCACCGGGGAATTTCGTCGAAGGAGTTTCGGGTTGCGGTTATCCAAGCGCACGGAATACGGGCTGCGGGCAGTCGTGCAGTTGGCCCGGCTCGAACCACGCACTTACGTGCAGTCCAAGGACCTTTCCAGCAAAGAAAAACTGCCCAATAAGTTTCTCGAAGCAATTCTATTAGCCCTTAGGCGGGGCGGGTTTCTCGAAAGCAAAGTGGGCAGCGGTGGCGGTTATCGGTTGTCCCGGCACCCTAAAGACATCGCAGTCGGTGAGGTCATTCGCCGGCTCGAAGGTCGGTTGACGATCAAGGAAGGGGCCGCCCCGGCCGACGTGTCGCCGGGTGAGCTCGCGGTGCGATTGCTGAACGACAAGCTGACCGACGCGACGGATCAGGTACTGGACGCGATGACTCTGGAACAGCTGATGGAGTACGTCAATCGCGCCGCCAATCAGCAGCAGGGGATGTACTACATTTAGGGCCCGCAGGGTACATTGTACCAGCGTCGTCGTCACCGCCGACACGGGCACGTCGAACGACCAGTCGGGCCGACTTTTTTATGTACCAATTGTTTCACGATCCATTGCAGACGGTCCAGCAGTGGATGGGCAGCGACGTCGGCTACGGGGTGTTGTTCGGCCTGCTGTTTTCCTGCGGGCTGGGGGTCCCGTTACCGGAGGACATCCCGCTGCTGCTCGCGGGGTATTTCGTCGCCGGCGGGCAGATGCAGCTGGCGTACGCCGCGATTGCCGCCTGGTGCGGCATCATCGGCGGTGACTGCATGCTCTACTTGCTAGGCCGGCTTTTCGGGATGAACATCACCAAGATCCCGGTGATCGGAACGCACGTGTCGCGGTCACGAATCGAACACGCCCACGGTCTTTTCGAGAAGTACGGCATCTGGGTGGTCGCAGTAGGCAGGCTTTTCGCCGGCATCCGCGGGGCGATGGTGATCGCGGCCGGGACGCTGCGGTTTCACTTTTTGAAGTTTATCATCGCCGACGGATGCGCCGCGGTCGTCAGCGGCGGTTTGTTCATGGCACTGGGATACTGGGGCCGGCATAAGTTCGGTGACCTGCACCAAATCGCAAACGAGATCGAGCACTATCAGCGGTTCGTGCTGCTCGGGCTCGTCGTGGTGGTGGGTGGTGTCGTGATCTGGAAACTGCGGGCAGGCAAAGCGCGCAAGCTCGGATTCGCAGAGACCCACGCGACCCCCCTCGTCGCTCAGGCGATTCAACCGCCGGCACCCGGTGATCGAATCGCGGGCGACTGAACGATCGCATTCACACCCATCGCGGTTGGGTTTTGTTTATCCGCAGACGTCGTCCAAGATGTCATCGGCGACATAAATTGGAACAGAGTTGGCGATCCCCAGCGCGATTGCGTCGCTGGGTCGGCTGTCCGCCTCGATGAGTTGGCCGTCTTGGCGGATGAAAATCTTCGCGAAGAACGTCCGGGATTGCAGGTGCGTGATCTCGATTTTTTCCAGCTTCCCGCCCAGATGTTCGATCACATTGGCGAGCAGGTCGTGGGTCATCGGTCGAGGAAACGGGACACCTTTCAGCCGACGATCGATCGCGAGCGCCTCGGCACTACCGATGACAATCGGAAAATGTCTTTCCCCGTCTACTTCTTTCAGAATGATAATCTGGTCATTCTGCATCTCGCTGATGATGATCTTGTTCAGCTCCATCAGGATAGACATCTTCGTGCTCCAAGGGTGGGGGTTACGCTAAAGATGCGGCCATTCCAAGTCAAGGCGGGCTGGAGAGACCGACTTTTGACCAGTGAAAAACCGCGGTTGAGCATACTGGTTTACTCCGATACGATCCGCCCGCGATCGAGATGTCCTTTGTCTGGAACCCCAACATGACCGAAACTGCCGCGTCCACCAAGATCAGCATCGTTATTCCCGTCTATAACGAAGGCGAGACGGTGCAGAAACTCATCGGCCTGGTCGTCAAAGCGGACTTGCCGCCGGGCTGCGTCCGCGAAATCATCTGCGTGAACGACTGTTCCAGGGATAATACGAAAGCGCGGCTCGATGAGTTGTCTAAAATTTTCCCCGGGACGGACTTTCAGATTGTTCACAAGCCCGTGAATCAAGGCAAGGGTGCGGCCCTCCGCGACGGTTTCAAACTGGCGACCGGTGACTTGGTCCTCGTTCAGGACGCGGACCTGGAGTACGACCCCGAAGATTACATGAAGCTGCTCGAACCGATCACCGAAGGCAAAGCCGACGTGGTCTACGGCTCGCGATTCATCGGCGAGCCCCACCGGGTTCTGTATTTTTATCACACACTCGGCAACAAGTTCCTGACCGCGTTCAGCAACATGTTCACCAACTTGAACCTGACCGACATGGAAGTTTGCTACAAGGTTTTCCGCAAATCGGTGCTGGACCGAATCGAAATCAAATGCGACCGATTCGGTTTCGAACCAGAGATCACGGCCAAGATTGCCAAGCAGCGACCAAGGCTCCGAATTTACGAAGTCGGTGTCGCTTATTACGGCCGCAGCTACGAGGAGGGAAAAAAGATTACATGGAAAGACGGCGTCAAAGCGATCCTGACGATCATCCGATTCCGGTTCTCGGATTGATGTCTGTTTCTGCTCGCCGTCGTCAGACAGCGCCGTCTAAATTGGGCTTAGATTCGAGCCCGGCCAGAGCGGCCTTCGATGATTTGCATCGCCACTTGCATTGCGCCATCGTGTGTGTGGATCCTGGCTTCTAATTGCGCATCGTAGGCGGCGTCGAGGGCTTGCTTGAAAGCCGGACCCGGCCGGGCTCCCACGGCAGTAAGATCGTCGCCCGTGATCAGCGGCACCGGAGCAAACTCGGTCTTCTCCAGCTCGACCAAATCTGCCTCGACGTGCGCGACGCGATCGACGTGCAACTCGCAACGTCGCACGGAGTCCAGAAACGCTCGTGTCGCCGGCGCGGTCGGTGTGGCGAGGAATCTTTTTTTGACGGCAACGCCCGGTGCCGGGTCGGCCAGTAATGTCGCAGCCCCAACAAGGGTTCCATTCAACTCCGCGGTTTCCTCGTTGCTTATTCTTAATCCCTGCCGCATCGCCCGCGTGAGGTTGCCGACCTCGGATTTGGTCAGCCAAGGCCTGAGGTCTGCCGGCCGGCCGCCCCGCTGCCACCGGTAGTCTATCGCTGCCGCAGCCAAAGCCAGTCCGAAACTGCCGTCTGGTTGCAGCGCATTAAAGATCGAACGACCTGGGTCGATCGCCGAGTCGCCGCTGATCGGGCAAAAACGGAATATCTGATGCACCAGTGATAATTGCCAGAGCAATTCCCAGGCGACGACCGGATTCGGACCGGTGAGCATTCGTCGCAACTCGTCGGCAATTCGCTCCGGGCTGATGCGGATCAACTGGTGTGCGTGGGCGACGATTGCCGCGGCTGTGCCGGGTTCAATCTCAAAGTTCAGCCGGGCGGCGAATCGAACCGCCCTCATCAGTCGCAGGTGATCTTCGGCAAACCGTTCGTCGGCTTTACCGATCGCACGGACCAGCTTGGCCCGAAGATCATTTTGCCCGCCGACGAAATCGATAACGCGGTCTCCGACCGGATCGAGGAACAGCCCGTTGATAGTAAAATCGCGCCGCTGAGCGTCCAGCTCGGCCGTGGCGAACCGCACGCCTTCGGGCCGTCGGCCGTCGCAATACTCAAGGTCGGTGCGAAACGTCGCCACCTCGACGACGCTCTTGTTGATTCGTACCAGAATCACCCCGAAGGCCGCCCCCACCGCCTGGGTGTTGCTGAACAGGGTCCGCACGCGATCGGGTGGCGCGTCAGTGGCGACGTCGAAATCCTTTGGTTCCATCGCTAGCAGCAGGTCGCGAACACATCCGCCGGCGAAATACGCAACGTGTCCCGAGTCACGAAGACACCGGATTACGGCCATCGCGTCGTCACGAACGCAAGCCGGGCGTGGTAATTCAGCGGGAGAAGCCATGAGTTGAACAGTCCCTGAGCGGTAAGCATGCCGAGACACGGCGTCACCTTGACTGTGATCTCGGCCTTGCACCTAGAGCGGCTATCATTTGACCTTTGTCCGTAGAATTAGATGCTTCGATCAAGTCGCGTAGCGTAACGTAACATGGTTCAGGCGACCATGGACTTCGTCTGTCGCCGTCGCACCAGCGTTCGTATCTGCGAATTACAAATGCAAAAGCGTGAGAATCGGCCCCGACTGAAAACGCCGCTCCTCTCGACAGATATTAAACTTCGATCGTGTGCTTACGTCGGTAAGCGGCGGGCGTAGTACCAAAATGCCTGCGGAACGCGTTGGAGAACGCGAACCGATTCGCATATCCGATCGATTCTGCAACAAGCTCAATTTTTTTCGACGTCGTTGTCAGCAACGTCGATGCCTGTTGCATACGCAGGTGCATAACATGGTCCATCGGCGTGCGCCCCAGTTGGACGCGGCACAGTCGCCGAAGGTGTTCTGGACTGATCGAAACGAGGCGCGCCATCTCGTCCAGAGTCCATGGCCGAGATAGATCGCCCGCTACGCTGTTCCACACAGGCCAGAGCGTGTCACCAGATCCCAGCTGATGAAATGTTCGCTCGACGTACAACCGCAGTAAGTGAACCCAGGCTTTTATCATCATTTTCGTTGCGTGCGAAGCCGATTCGCAGTGCATCCCACGAATGATCGCGTGAAAAGGTCTCGGGTCGAGCTTTACCAACTTTGGTGCCTGAGTGGATATTGGACATTTTAAGTTCGGTAGAAATAAGACCCAGGCAAGCTTCCACAGTTCACCTCCAACGGTGTGATATCCATGGGTCGCACCTGCCGGGGTGACGTAGGCCGATCCAGCCCCGCACGGTTGCCACTTATTTCCGATCCATACCGTTCCGCAACCTGATAAGCAGACGAGTATCTGCGGATGAATTGCGTTAAGTCTTACGAATTGGAACTCACACCCGGCCCGCGAAACCCCCGCCATTAGAATTCCGGCTTCGGCCAATTCCGGCGACGGGGCGATAATCCATTCCTGCGTATCCGCGCCGAGTAGGTGGCTTTCGCGCATAGGTTCGTGGTTCGTAAACATAACTTGATCCAGAGTCAACGGTATGATGGCTCAGAATTCAGAAAGGTCCCATACGGAACGGGAAATCGAATGCGAATGCTCTTGCTGATTCTCTTTGGTGCCGCCGTTCTTACCCCGCCGGCGGATGCCCAGTTCATGAAAGGGGCGGACCTTTCCCTGCTTCAATTTATTCAAGACCACGGCGTGCAATATAAGGAAGCCGGACAGGCCAAAGATCCCCTGCTGATCTTCAAAGACCATGGCTGCAATTACGTCCGGCTGCGTTTGTTCGTTTCACCGAACGGCAACGAGGGGCAGGTCAATAACCTGCCCTACACGCTGAAGCTTGCCAGGCGGGCGAAGGACGCGGGCCTGAAATTCCTGCTCGATCTTCATTACTCCGACGGCTGGGCAGACCCGGGGCACCAGATCATACCCGCGGCCTGGAAAGGCTTGACTCACGAGCAGGTCACCGACCGCCTGTTCGTGTACACACGCGAAACGCTGGCGGCCTTTCACCACGCCGGGGCGATGCCGGATATGGTCGAGATCGGGAATGAAATCACTAACGGCATGGATTGGCCCGACGCGGGACCGATGTCGGATGCGAAAAAATGGAACGACGGCCTTAACCCCGAACCGAGCGCCGACGGGCCATGGGACCGCTTTGCTGATCTGCTCAAAGCCGGGACCCGCGGGGTTCGGGAAAATGACCCCGACCACGCGATCAAGATCATGATCCACATCGACAAAGGCGGCAGCAAAACCGTCTCGCGATGGTTCTTCGATCACCTGCAACAGCGTGGGGTTTCGTTCGACGTGATCGGATTGTCTTACTACCCGTTCTGGCACGGCACGTTCGACGACCTGAAAGCAAATCTCGATTTTCTTTCCTCGGCCTACCAAAAAGACATTGTTGTTGTCGAAACCGGATTCGACACGTACGGCGGCGCGCAGAAAAACATGCCGTTCCCTATTACCCCGGCCGGACAAAAGTCTTTTATGGAAGCGCTGATCCGCGTCGTCGCCGCGACCCCGGGCGGGCACGGTGGCGGAGTTTGCTATTGGGCCCCAGAGTGGATCGAGGGGAAAAAATGGGACGCGCCCGCATGGTCCGGACAATGGGAGAGCCGGGCCTTCTTCGACGAAAACGGAAACACCAGACCCGTGCTCGACGCGTACAGGCTGCCGGTCCCGCAACTTCATTGAAGGTAGACTTTCAACACACGGACGTATTTTTCATGTCGATTTTACTGACGAGCTTAAGAAGACGAGCGCGACACGTGACGGGTTTCTTTGCGGTGACGATCTGTGTTGCATTGTCGACGCGCCCGACTGCACTCGGCCAGGTATCCGGCGGGAAGCTGCCGACGCGATGGGCCGCACAGGTGTCACCTACATCCCCGCTGCCAGAATATCCGAGACCACAGATGGTCCGCTCGGCCTGGCAAAGCTTGAACGGACCGTGGGATTACGCGTCGAGCGGTGCCGACGACACACGCCTGCCCGCGGCATTCGTGGGCAAGATTTTAGTGCCGTACCCGTTCGAATCCGCCTTGTCCGGGGTTCGCTTGCCGAGTCCGACGAACCAGCGGCTCTGGTATCATCGGACGTTTCGGGTTCCCCCAGATTGGCTCGATCGACAGCAACGCGTACTGCTTCATTTCGGCGCGGTAAACTGGGAGTGTTCGGTCGCCCTCAACGGGCACGAACTGGGCTCGCACACGGGTGGATATGACGCCTTCGAATTCGATGCGACCGAATCGCTGAAGCCCGGCGAGAATGACTTGACTGTCGACGTTCGCAACCCGCTTACCAGCGACACTCCCGACGCCCAGATTTTGGGTAAGCAACGTGCCCACCCGGTCAGTGTCCTCTACACCGCTTCGACCGGGATCTGGCAATCAGTCTGGCTGGAACCGGTGCCGGCAGTGCACATCAACTTTGTTAAGACAATCTCTGACATTGATGCCGGGGTACTACACATCTTTGTTAATACCGACGGCATCGACACCTCGGTTGAAATCAAACTGTCCGACGGCGCGAATGTCATCGGAACAGTCTCGGGCAAGAGCAATGCCGACACGCCTCTGGCGATTCCGAACCCGCACCTTTGGTCCCCGGAAGACCCGCATCTATATAGCTTAACTGTCAGGTTGAGCGCGGCAGGCACCGACGCGGTCGAAACGTACACCGCGATGCGGAAGATTTCGCTCGGCAAGGACCGGCTCGGTCGAACCTGCGTTTTGCTGAACAACAAACCGGTCTTTCAAGTCGGGACGCTCGATCAAGGATATTGGCCCGACGGGCTCTATACCGCGCCGACGGACGAGGCCCTGAAGTACGACATCGTTGTGGCGAAACAATTAGGCTTTAATCTGCTCCGAAAGCACGCCAAGGTCGAACCAGACCGTTGGTATTACTGGACGGACAAGCTGGGGATGCTGGTCTGGCAGGACATGCCGCAGGCTTTCGGGGACCGCTTCACCGACCAAACCAAGCGGCAGTGGCTCACGGAGTTGACGCGCATGATCGCGACGCGCGCGAATCACCCTTCAATCGTCATGTGGACTCTATTCAACGAGGGCTGGGGCCAGCACGATACGGCCGCCATCACGGCGATGGCCACACAACTCGATCCGACTCGGCTGATAAACAGCGCCAGTGGCGGGTACAACCAGATTGTCGACGGGAAGATGAGCCGGTTCCGCCTTCCCACACCACCCGGTCTCGGGGACATCAACGACACCCACACGTACCCGGAACCGAGTACCGAAAAGCAGGACCCGACCCGAGCACTGGTCTGCGGTGAATTCGGCGGGGTCAGCTTGCGGCTCCGGGGCCACCTCTGGACACAAGGAAATTTCGGGTACGGCAAACGAGTGTCCAACGGCTGGCAATTAACCCAGCGTTATCAGGATTTGTTGAAAGACGCGTATCGCCTGCGAGACGACGGTGCGTGCGCTGTCGTCTACACGCAGATTGCCGATGTGGAGGAAGAAACCAACGGCCTGCTGACCTACGACCGGGCGTTGATTAAACCCATCGCCGAAATAGTCACGGCCGCCAATCACGGTAACTTTCCGACGTTGCCGGCAAAGCCGATCGACCCCGCGATCGTGCCGACTTCCGAAGCCGCGCCTCAGACCTGGTCGTACACCACCACGCAGCCCGATGACCGTTGGTCGAGGGTACACTTCGACGCGGCAGGTTGGAAAACCGGTGCCGCGCCGTTCGGAAAGGGCTACACGGCCAATACCGATTGGCATACGGATGACATCTGGATGCAACGACGCGTTACCCTTCCCGCGACGATCCCGGCGAAATTGAAATTGCTCGTTCAACACGACGAAGACGTGCAGGTTTTTATCAACGGCGTTCTGGCCGCCGACGCGACCGGCTATACGGGTGACTATGCAGAACTGCCGGTCTCCGATGCGGCCCGCGCAGCGATAAAGCCCGGCGATAATGTGATCGCCGTCCACTGCGACCAAACAGTTGGTGGTCAAGTCGTTGACGTCGGCCTCGCCGAAGCAGCGGAATGATCGGCCGGGATGCTGCCGACCGCCTCCATATCTGGTCTTGGCAACCAAATCTGCTTGCCAAACCGATCCGCAGTTGGCGCATGCCCTTCAGCGACGTTATTCGTTACGCTTCGTCGGATCGACGATCCGTCTTTGCACGATGTTCCGTGAAAAGGAAACAAATGCGACACCGTTTTGCCCGCCCCAGCGTTGTACTCCTTTCGATCTTGACACTGTCTACATCATTCGTTGGAACAGCGAATGCTCAGGTTGATGGCGGGAAGCTGCCTACGAAGTGGGACAAGGACGTATCGCCTGTCAGCCCGTTGGGCGAGTACCCGCGACCGCAGATGGTCCGGTCTGCATGGCAGAGTTTGAACGGGCCGTGGACTTTCTCGCTTGCCGATCCCGACGTGGTCACCCCGCCGGATGCTTTCGACGGCAAAATCCTGGTTCCATTTCCCTACGAATCTGCTTTGTCCGGCGTTGGGAAGCCCAGTCCCGCGAAGCAAAGGCTCTGGTACCGCCGGACGTTCACCGTCCCAGCCGACTGGCAAGCTAATGGGCAACGCGTCCTGCTTCACTTCGGCGCCGTCAACTGGGACAGCACGGTAAGCGTAAACGACACCAAATTCGGCCAACACAAAGGTGGTTTCGACGGATTCGAATACGACATCACGACCGCACTGAAACCGGGCGACAACACGCTGACCGTTTCGGCGTTTAATCCGATGACGCTCGAGGCCCCCGACGCCCAGGTGATCGGCAAACAACGCGTCAACCGTGGCGGTATTTTCTACACCGGCGCGACCGGCATCTGGCAAACGGTCTGGCTCGAACCAGTCTCCGCCACGCACGTGTCGGCTTTGAAAATTGTTCCCGACCTGGACGGCAAATCGGTTCACGTGACCGTGACGGCCGAAGGCAACGCGGCCGCAACCGTGACCGCGACCGACGGTGCGAACACGGTCGGTTCGACGACCGGGAACGCCGGCACCGAGTTAACGCTTCCGGTCCCCGACCCGCACGTCTGGACGCCGGACGATCCGCATCTCTACAACCTGCACGTGACGATTGCCGGGTCGCCGGACGCGGTCGACAGCTATTTCGCGATGCGGAAGATCTCCCTCGGGAAAGACGAGCAGGGCCGCACGCGGATCATGCTTAACAACAGCTTCGTGTTCCAGGTCGGCGCGCTGGATCAGGGGTACTGGCCCGACGGGATCTACACCGCGCCGACGGACGAAGCCTTAAAATTCGACATCACCACCGCGAAAAATTTCGGCCTCAACCTGCTGCGAAAGCACGCCAAGGTCGAACCGGATCGTTGGTATTACTGGACCGACAAACTCGGAATGCTCGTCTGGCAGGACATGCCGCAATGCTACGGCGATCATTTGAGCGACCAGGCCAAAGCCCAGTGGTTAACCGAGTGGACCAACATCATGACCGGGTTTCAGAACCACCCGTCGATCATCGTCTGGACCACGTTTAACGAAGGCTGGGGGCAGCACGACACCGAAAGCGTGGCGGCTTACACCAAGCAGTTCGATCCGTCCCGGCTCGTGAACAACGCGTCCGGGTGGACCGACAAAAACGTCGGCGGCATCCACGACACGCACGCGTATCCCGGCCCGTGGTGCGAGATGCCGGAAGAAACCCGCGCCGCCGTCAACGGCGAGTTCGGCGGGGTGACGATGCGGGTCCCGGACCACATGTGGACCACCGACGTTTTCGGATACGGCGCGACACTTACCGGCGGCTGGAAGGTCACACAGAAGTATCAGGACCTGATGAAAAACGCGTACAAGATCCGAGACACCCGCGGCGCCAGCGCCGTGGTCTACACGCAGCTGACAGATGTCGAACAGGAATCCAACGGGCTGCTGACCTACGACCGCGCGGTGGTCAAACCGATCGCCGAGATCGTGACGGCCGCCAACAAGGGCCAGTTCCTCCCCCTGCCGCCCAAACCGCCGAGCCCCGATCTCGTCCCCACCTCGCAGGACGACCCGCAGACCTGGTCGTATACCTTTGAGAAACCGGCCGACCAGTGGTCCAAACCCGACTACGACGCGACGGCATGGAAATCAGGCCCCGCACCGTTCGGTCACGGCTATGCCGCGAACACCAACTGGGAAACCACGCCCGGCGACATCTGGATGCGGCGATCGGTGACACTTCCCGCCGAACTGCCCGAAAAACTCAAGGTCCTCGCCCAGCACGATGAAGACGTCGAGGTCTACATTAACGGCGTGCTCGCCGCCAAAGCCACCGGTTACACCGGCGATTACGCATCGATCCCGATGACCGAAGACGCCCGCGCTACGTTGAAGGCCGGTGACAATCTGATCGCCGTGCACTGCCGGCAAACCGTCGGCGCGCAGGTGATCGACGTGGGCATTACCGCGGCGAAATGAGATCGCCTGCTACAGGCCAAGTGTTTCAATTGATTGGTGTCGCCCCGTTGCTGTCATCGACATTCCATTTACGCCACGACAACTCCCGTGTTACTGCCGCGGCTGGGTGAGCTGGTTGCTGCCCACCGATCGGCCGATGCCGAAGGGTTGGAAGCCGAAGGTGAAACCTTTGTCGTTGGTCGATTGGTCGTAAAAGACGCGGATGGACGCGGCGAAGTTGTCGAAGCTGCGGGTGAGAGAGAACGTGTAGTAGACGTTGCGACTTTGCGCCAGGTCGAGACTTTCAGTGGCGGCCAGGCTGTATTTGCGATCCAGTTGGTAGTTGGCTTCCACCGTGGCGATGTTCGAGTGAAGCGCGGCGATGTACCGCGAGCCGACGTAATACGACAGCCGCTGGTCCCGTTGGATGGCGATGCCGACCGATGCCGTCGCGAGTTTATATCGGTCAAGATTCTCTGACGCGTCGGCCAGAACGGCGGTGGAGTCGCTAATACGCCACTGCGCGTCGGCGTTCGCGCTGTTGCGGGCGATGCTTGATTCGGGCTGGCTGTAATCGAACCAGCCGCGGAAGTCGGTCGGTTGGCGAAACCGGTTGCTCGGCTGGTTGGCGAAAAAGTTGCCGTACAAATTCAACGTGAAAAAGTCGACGCTCCGCCATCGACCGGGCCCGCCCCGCTTGGTCTCCCACCGCTGGTGCAGTGCGAGTTGCACCGCTTGCACATCGCTGGCCGAATCGACGCGTTGGTCGTAGATGAAGAGTCGGTTTTGGTCGACCGTCTGGGTACTGGTAAAGACGTTGATCTCCGGCTCGACCACGTGCCGAAGCCGGTGCAGGTCGAACAGGTCGGACTCGACCGTGTCGTCGACTTTCCAGAAATCGGTCGACAGCCGGGCACCCGCGCCGACCATCACGCGGTTTTGGTCGCTGGACACGCCGACGTTGGCCGGCAGCGTTTTGCGTTGCGGTTCTCGACGCGGCGGGATCACGCCGTGCGAATACCCGGTGTAACGTGCGAACGCGTACGGCACGAGCTTGATCGGACCGGCGTTGATGGGGTAATCGAGTTCCTCCCGCGCGTCACCGCGAAACGTCGTGGTGCCGGGGTCTCCAGTGTACTCGTACGACGGAATCCCAGGCTGAACACCCGGAAAAAATCCCTGCTGGGACAATGGCTGTGTGTTCCGGACGAACTTCAACGCCGACCCCGTGTTCTCGCTGAAGAACGTCAGGTGATCCGCCAGCAGGCTATCACCCACGCGGTAATAGCCGACCTCGGGAAGCCTGGAGATTTCGCTGTTCTGCTGTTCTTCCTCGCTGGTGCTGATCGCGCGATTGGGCTGGGCTTCGATCAGGCCGGTGATCACTTCCGAACCGCGTTGCCGTTTTAAGTAAATCGATTCGTCGATCGGCAGACCGTTCTGATAGTCGTCCGAGAAATACTGCGCCATGAACGTCGAATCCGAAATGTAACCGAGCCTGAGCTGCAGTTGCAGGTCGTCGCTGAGAAAGTTCTGATTTTCGAGATAAGCCCGTCCGCGAAACTTGTCGGGCGGGGTCGTATCCGCCCGTGCCGCGCCCAGCACGTCGACGCCGTGGTCGTCGATGAAATACGCGTGGAAATCCCCCAGCACGCTCCACGGCTGGCGGGTGGTGTCGTCGATAAATCCGCCGGCATATTTCCCGTCTACTCCGAAGCCCGGCCCCCGCTTGCTCAGGTAATCGAGCCGGTAAGAAGCGTCGACGTCTTTCGGGGGGACCAGGCCGATCGATTCGAACAACCCCCACTGCGTCCGCACGCCGAATCCGAACTGGTTGCTGTCGATCGCTTCCACCGTGCGGAACGCCGACCCGCGGGCGGTCATAGTGCCGCCCATACCGGGGAAATAAAACACCGGCACGCCGAACGCGTTAAGAATAACATTGTCTGCATTGTACGTGACCCGCTCCCCGAGCCGGGGGTCCCCGGTGTCTTCGGTCCGGACGTAAGCGTGACCGGTGTACAGGCCGTAGGTCGGGGTCGAGAACGCGCTGCTGCTCATCTCCGCGCCGTCCACTTTGAACTCGCCAATGGACAGCTGCCGGACCTTGTCGGCCCGCATGAAAATCGGGATGTTTTTTTGCAGATCGACGGTGTGAAAAACCACGTCCGTCATCAGTGCCTGGTCGGTCGCGAATTCGTAGTAAACCCTCTCGGCCCGCATCCGCAGTTCGTTTTTCGACCCGCCGGCGGCTGTCACGTAAATCTGAACATCACCCTCGAAATAGGCCGAGGTGATGTGATCCATGAACCCGGCCGTTCCGTCCTGCCGGGCCTCTTTCGAGTCTTTCAGGCTGGTGAAGACCACCATGTCATGGGCGACGAACTCGAGCAGATTCTGCTTGTCATCGATGTAGCGGAACGTAACGCCGTTGGTAAGCACCTCGGCCAGTTTTCCGTCGGTCGTAGTAGCGGGTTTGTAGTCGGTCAGATCGACTTCGAACCGGGGTTGGGGCGGACCGGAGGGTTTCGCGGGGACGGGCAACGGTGCGGACGTCGCGGGCTGCGGGGTGAAGCTTTGCGTCGGCGCGGACGCCGGGGGCAGCCCCGGCACCCTTGGTCCGGGCAGGTCGGGAATTGGAATGATCGTCCCCGGTTCGACAGTGTTGGGCTGGTCGGTCGTTACCGCCGGCTCGGTCGCCGGCATCGTTGCCGGTTGTGAAGACGCGGCAGACTTGCGCTCCCGAAGCCCGATCGCCTGCTTGTAAAGGTCGGACGAGTCGTCACGAGAGTCCACGCGGGCAGCCAGCAGACGGATCGCGCCGATGATCCTGACAGGACTCACCAGAAGCTGTCGGTCGAGCCGAAGCACCCCTTCCTGCTTCAGATTCGCCTTGCCCAGAAGCGCGATCTGCACCGTTTCCCCGGTGCCGGACGGGTCCGGCGTCATCCAGACGACGGCATTGTCGGCCGACATCCGCGCGCGGTCCACCTCGATCTTCACCGGCCCCTGCAGCTCGACGACGCTGGTTTTGCCTTCGTCCCAGGCGATCGCTTTCGCTGCGGTCAACACGATCGAATCAGGCGGAAGCGCAGCCCCCGACTCGGCCGCCGAGGCCGGCACGCATCGAAGCAGAACGAGGATCAGACCCAAGATCGGAAAGCCGCGAACGCGCACTCACGGACTCCTTCCAGGGGTGCGGAGCTGAATAAAACGACAGAGCGGCGGAAGTTATCGGACGGTTCGATTTGCGTCAATTATCTGGGCTCGACCGGACAGGCCCGAAGACGCCGAAAGGCCGTCGACGTCCCTATACTGACCACCTGGTCGGGTGTCCCCGGCGGATCTCGCGGCATTCCTGCCGTGCCAGCCAATGGATTGGCTTCCGAGGCGGTGCCGAGTTTCGTGCGACCGCCGTTGCCGCTTATACTGCCCCGGTGTCCTCCCGCATTCAGCAACTTTCCCCGTCGCTCGTGAACCGCATTGCCGCTGGCGAGGTGATCGAGCGCCCCGCCGCGGTAGTCAAAGAGCTGGTCGAGAACTCGATCGACGCCGGCTCGAAGCACATTCATATAGACGTCGAAGACGGTGGCCGGGAGTTGATCCGGGTCATTGACGACGGCGGCGGGATCGACCCGGCCGACCTTTCGCTTGCGTTCGCGTCGCATGCCACGAGCAAGCTGGTCTCGGACGACGACCTGTTTCGAATCACTACAATGGGCTTCCGCGGCGAAGCGCTGGCGAGCATCGGCTCGGTGTCGCACGCACGCATTCTGTCCCGGACCAACACCGACGAAGCGGGGTACGAAATCTTTAACCGCGGGGGGACGATTTCCGACCCGCAAGCGGCGGCGGGAAACCTCGGCACGACTGTCGAAGTCCGAAATCTTTTCTTCAACACCCCCGCTCGTAGAAAATTTATAAAGGGCGCTCCGACCGAGTACGGGCATATCGCCGAGATGATCCTTCGGCTCGCGCTACCGTATCCGGACGTCGCGTTTTCGCTGACACATAACGGGCGAAAAACCTTGACTCTGCCGGCAACGACGGCGGAGGACCGATTGCTTGCGGCCTGGCCCGACGATTTCCGGGAGTCGCGGTTGACGGTCGGATTTCGTGACGCAGAAATTCGCCTTCGAGGGATGGTGGGTTTGCCCGAGCTCGCCCGTCCGACTGGTAAGTATCAGTACCTTTACCTCAACGGCCGGCACATCCGCGACAAGTTCATCCAGCACGCGCTGCGCGAAGCGTTCCGCGGATTGACCGAACCGGGCCGGTACCCGGCGGCAGTGCTGCTGCTCGAAATCCCCGCCGCGGACGTGGACGTGAACGTGCACCCGACCAAAACCGAGGTGCGGTTCCGCGATGGCGGGCGGATTCACGGATTGGTCCTCTCCAGCGTCCGGGAAAAATTGCTGGGCAGTGATCTTACACCGTCGGCGGTCCCGGTTCGTGCCGACGTTCCGGACATGAACCGGCAAGACCTGCGGGAACGGCTCGCGTCTTTTTTTCGTCAGGAACCGGAGACGCAGACGACATTTGCGGTGCCGTCGACGGGTTTCACGCCCGCCGCATCAGCCTCGAAGGTCGCGCAGGCGATGATGCCGATAATGACTTCGGTGCCCATGGATCGGCCCGGGGGAATCGACCGTCAAAGCACAACGGCCGGCCAGCCAATTCGGGAAACAGCGACGGCCGACCACTCGGTGTCGCAGCTGCCAGTGTTTACCGCTTCGGAGCCCGGTCAACCGTTCCCGGCGATCCAGTTGCACAACAGTTATTTGGTGGCCCAGTCCGATGACGGCATGATCATCATCGACCAGCACGCGCTTCACGAACGGATTATGTACGAAGAACTGCTGGCACGCGTGACCCGCGGCCCGCTGGAGAGCCAGCGGATGCTGATCCCGCACGTGGTCCCCGCGAGCAGCCGGCAGATCGCGTTGCTCGAACCGATCCGCGCGATGCTCGAAAAGCTCGGCATCGAGGTCAGCGTGTTCGGACCGGACAGCGTTGCGGTGCAATCGTTCCCGTCGTTTTTGCAGAAGCTAGACCCCGGTGAGTTCGTCCGCGAGTTGCTCGAACGCGGGGAGCAGGAACTGCTCGACCTGCACGGTGAAGAACTGCTGCACGAGATTCTCGACATGATGTCCTGCAAGGCGGCGGTGAAAGCCGGCGATCCGCTCACCCCGGCAGAAGTCGAAGCGCTGCTCGCCCGCCGTGAACTGATCGAACGATCGAGCAACTGCCCCCACGGCCGGCCGACCACCCTGCGGCTTTCGTTGAAAGATCTAGACAAGCAATTCAAGCGAACGGGCTTCTAACGCCGTCGCCACGATCGGCACGGCGACAATCATTCTGTTCCTTAGGTCCAAATCTGCGTGATGCGGCGGTCCCGCAGGGACGCATCTTACACCTGCGAAAAGCGTCCCTGCGGGACAGCCGCTAAACCGTAATTTCGGACAGCAACCTCCGGCATGTGAGGCGGTCGCGTTCACTTCTGAAACGCATAGGTTAGTTTCACGTTCAGGCTCCAGTCGGGGGTTCCACTGTTGACGCCGATCGGAACACCGACCGCGATTTCCCACGGGCCGATCCCGCGGTAGACCAAGCCCGGGGTGAACTGAACCAGCGGCCGGCCCTGTTTGTCACCGGCCTGGCTGTCGAATTCGACGACGCCGACAAGGTCATTGATCTGATACGTCGCGGCCAAGTCGAAGCGGACGTCGGAGTTGGTCGTGATGGTGAACCCGAACAAGCCGTAGATGCCCAGGTCACCGGGCCCGCGCTGGCCGAAATCCTTATAGGCCAGGATCAACGGTCGGACGCCGAATTTTCCGGTGTCGCGGAGTTCGGTGCGGTCCCCGCTGGGGAGGATCACGTCCAGTTGACCGGTGACGGTGATGACTTCGGGGTTGATGATTTTGTCGAGCTTGTATTGGCCATAGATGCCGATGTCGCCGAGCCCGAAATGCGTGCCGCGGGTTTTGCTCGAGATCAGCGGGACGAACGCGCCGACCGCGATCTGGTCGGTGATCCCGTATTGTCCCTGCAACTGATACCGATACACCTTGGTCGTGCCGGGGTATTTGATGAAATCAAAGTTACCGGTGACGTACGCCTCCCCGGCGGCGCAGATATCGGGCGTGGTTTCGAACTGGAATAACTGATTGAGCTGATTGCTGTTTGTCTGTGACGGGGTCTGGTCGGCTTCATTCACCGGGTTGAACGGCTGTTGACCCATCGACGCAGGCGCGACTGCCGGGGGCGCTGGGTGGACGGGCTGATCCTGAAACATCGCCAGTGCGTCGGTGCGGTTCGTCTGCGCGTCAGCCGTCGCCGCCTGGGACGTGAAACAACACAAGGCGACCGTAACGAAACCAGAGAGTGGGGAACGAAGCGATCGAAGAAGTTTCATCCGTGTCACCGAGTAAAGGGCCGGGCGTTTGACGCACGATCTGCGTAGCGAATTTTCAACCGAACCTGTCGAGTCTGTCAAACAGGCGAAAAGGTGTTCCTTCGATTCGAACCCGGAAGCCGCGCCCTGGTTAGCTGCCGTGCGAAGCCCGACCGTATCCCTCGACCGACTGAAGAACGGCTGCCAATGCGTCCGCGGCACCGCGAGATGCAGAAAGCCCACTTTGAGTTTTGAGTTGGTCTTCGAGCGCCGCGGCGGCGGCGGAAATTTGAGGGAACCCGTAACCGCCCCCGGACCCACGGAGCCGGTGCGCTACGATCTGAAGCCCGGCGACGTCGTTGCCCGCCATTAACCGATCAATATCACTGACGATCCCGGGCAGGTCGGCGACGTACAGATTCAGGAGTTCGGCCATCACCGGCTGGTTCGCGAACTGACTGCGGATGCATTCGGCGCGACCTGAGGTTTTCGGCAGCGAGTCCTGAACTTCCCGGATCAAGAGTTCGCGGTTGATCGGCTTGGCAAGAAACCCGCTGAACCCCGCGGCAAGGCACGCCTGTCGTTCCTCGATGAAGGCGTGTGCAGTGAGTGCCACGATCGGCCCAGTCCAACCGGCGGCGCGGAGCGTGGTCGTGGCGGTGCGGCCGTCCATCACCGGCATTTGCAGATCCATCAGAATTAGATCAAACCGACCGGCCAAAGCGGTCTCGACGGCTACTTTTCCGTTTTCGGTGACCACCACCTCCGCGCCGGCGTGACGAAGAAAATGCGAGATGAGGCGTTGGTTGTCGACACCGTCTTCCGCCAGAAGAATCCGCGCTCGCAATGAAAATGGCCCGGCATTAGGTAGTGGGTCGCCCGGCGGCGTCACGTCTGATTCCGTCTCGGAAGCGGCCAACCATGGGTCGATCGAGAGCGTAAATTGGCTCCCTCGGCCCGGGTCGCTTTGGACCCGGATCTCACCGCCCATTTGCTCGGCCAGGCCGCGGCAGATCGCCAGCCCCAGCCCCGTCCCGCCGAACACCCGGGTCGTCGACGGGTCGGCCTGCGAGAACGGCTCGAAAAGTCGTGCGACCTGTTCTTCGGTCATCCCGACACCGGTGTCGATGACGGCAAACTGTAATCGTCCCCGCCCGGTTCGGCCTTCGGACATCGAGACCTCGACCTTGATCCCGCCGGCGGGTGTGAACTTGATCGCGTTCCCGACGAGGTTGATCAAAATTTGTCGCAACCGCGTGGGGTCGGTCTGTACGACCGCGGGAATCGAGTGGCCGTAGGAGACGGCGAAACCTAAGCCCCGCTCGGACGCGCGCATCCGCATGAGCGAGGCGACCTCGTCGACGATTTTCGCCGGTTCGACGGCGACTTTTTCGATCGTCATCTTTCTCGCCTCGAGTTTCGAGAGATCCAGGATGTCGTCGATGATGGTTATCAAGTGCGCGCCGTTGCGGAGAATTGTTTCGATACAGTCGTCCTTATCCCGTGCCGTAAGTGTGGGCTCCCGAAGCACGTCGGCGAACCCTAGAATTGCTGTCATCGGAGTGCGGATTTCGTGACTCATGTTCGCCAGGAACTGACTTTTGAATCGATTCGCCGCGTCGGCCAGGTCACGTGCGCTGGCGAGTTCGTGCTGGACCCGTAACAGCTCGGTCACTTCGTGGAACGAGACGACCGCCTTTCGCGCAGATACCCCCTCGGGCTGCGGCATCAGCCGGGTATTGATCGAGACCCACCGTAAGCCAGAGTCAGGGATGCGTAAGCCCATGATCACGTCGGTGCAGGGCCGCCCGGTCCGCAGGGTCACCATCGCGGGATGCGTGTCGCCGGGGAACGGGCTTCCGTCTTCATGGATGGCGGCCCACCGCGGGTCTAATGAATCCAAGCCCGTCAGTTGGTTGCCGGTGAGGCCCAGAATCCGGCACGCGCTCGGGTTGAACGACTCGATGCCGCGCTCGAGCGTCTGGACGACGATGCCCTCGCTCAGGGCGGCCATGATCGAACTGTGATGCGTGTTCTGCGCGAGCAGTTTGTCGTTGCTCTGTCTGCTTTGATGGATGGCCGAGTCGCGTTCGATGATCGAATTGGACAGACGACGAACCGTCCGCCGAAGCTCCATCTGAGTGATGACCTGCCGGCTGAGCGCGGCGAGCGAATGTTGCTGATCCTGACTGAGCTCGCGCGTGCGATGATCGATGACGCAGAGTGTCCCGATACGCTGTTTCGACGGCGTGATGAGCGGGGCGCCGGCGTAAAACCTGATTCCGGGACTGCCGGTCACCATCGGGTTGTCGACGAAGCGAACGTCCCGTTTGGTGTCGGGGACGACCAGCACGTTATCGTACTGAATGGTGTATCGACAGAATGCAATCTCGCGAGGGGTAGACTCGATTTCAGTCCCGACCTTGGCTTTGAACCACTGCCGCGAATCGTCGATCAGCGAGATCAGCGCCATCGGCGTTCCGCAAATCTGCGACGCGAGCTGGACCAAGTCGTCGAAATCCGCTTCCGGCGGGGTGTCGATCAGCTCGTAGTCGTTGAGCGCCTCCAGCCGAAGCAATTCGTCCTGATCGTGTGTCGGCGTTGGAGAACTCATGTACATTTCACCGCTACAGGGGCCCGCAGATTGTTGGACGAGTATCCGAAGTGCTGTTCATCGACTTAAGCCGCGAAAAAATTACACAGCGGCCCGAAGTTTTATGGCGGGCCAATAACGTGTACAACGAGAGACTGATTCGAAGGAGCCCTTCATTGTTTGCAATCTGGTTGATTCTGTTCGGCATTGGCACATTGGTCATTCGCGCGGGCTTTGCGATGCAGGCGTCGGGGTCGTTACGTGCAAAAAATGCCGCCGGGCCGATTCTCCGCACTGTAGCAGAATCCGCGGCGGCGGGCCTGGCGTTCTGGGCGGTCGGCGGGGCAATTCTGTTCGGCCCGTCCCCCGGTTATTTCATCTTCGACTCCGGTCTGTTCATGAATCAGCAACCCGACAAGGCGGGCATCGAGTTTTTTCATCTCTGCGTCAGCCTGATCGGTGGCGCTGTCGTCGGCGGGGCGCTCGCGGAGCGGGCCAAGTTCTATGTCAGCGTGCTTTGCTCTGCCGTGCTTGCCGGTGTGGTCTTCCCGGTGACCGGGCACTGGCTGTGGTTCGGTCGCCTGCACGAACTGGGCGTGATCGACCACGGCGGGGCATCGGTGATCCACCTGTCGGCGGCGGTCTTCGCGGCGGTGGGGGTCGCCGTCGTCGGCGCCAGGGCCGGCAAATATGCCTCGGACCGGACTTCGAACTCGGTCCCGGGACACGCGCTGCCGTTGCTCGGCATCGGATCGGTACTGGTCTTCATCGGCTGGTTTCCCTACATCCTCGGATCGACCTGGACCCACTACGGGAATACGTCGGAGACGGCGTTCGGGGTCGCGGCGATGAACGTTCTGCTGGCCGGGTTCGGAGGAGTTTCGGGAGGGCTGCTGTTAAGTCAGATTCGGTACGGCAAGCCCGACTTGTTTTTCTCGCTGACCGGAATGCTGGGTGCGCTGGTCGCGATCACCCCCGGCGCGGTGGTCGTCGGGGGAACCGGGGCGGTCATGATCGGGCTGATCGCGGGCGTCATCGTGCCGCTGGCCGCGTCGATTCTTGATACCCGCGCGCATCTCGACGACCCGATGGGAATGATCTCGATTCACGGGGTCGGCAGCGTCTGGGGAATGACCGCGACCGCGTTCTTTGTCGTGCTCGGGGCACACGATTCGGTGCCTGATCACTTCCGCATTTTTGCGACGCAATTGCTCGGCATTGTCGCGGTCGTCGTCCCGTCGGCAGTCGTCGCTACGCTCGTGTTCGTCGGCCTTAAATTGTTCGGCGGCGTCCGGGTTTCGGTTTCGGACGAAGCTGAAGGTCTGGACCTCGCGGAACACGGACTCGTTTCCTACCCAGATTTTCGACAGCAATAGTCTGACGTTCGCAACCGATGCGATTGTTTCAGGTTCGATGGACGGTTAACCGCGAAGCGTTCGTTGGAACCGCGGAATTGGGTTTGCGGCGACTTCGACTGGGCAGACGCGGACGGCCGGGGTTATGATTTTGCCGTGCCGGATCGGGGTGCTCGCATGGGAAAGAAACTTACAGTCGGAATTTTTGCCGTCGGCATCATCGCGGGGTCGGGGCTGTTTTTCTTTCGACACCGCCATCAGCCTGTACCGCCGGCTGCCAAACCGGTCGTAGCCATTCAGCCGGCCACGCGGCCGACGACTCGACGTGTGCCGACGAACGTTCCGGCCTATATGGATCTGATTCGCGCGGCAAACCCACTGGTTGCCACGACCCAGCCGCTGGCATTCGCGGTTGACCTGCCCGACGCGGTTCACCTGCTCGTTCACGACCCGGTGTACCTGGACCCGTCAGGGCACCTGTGGTTCACCCGTGTCGACGGCGACCACACCGCCAAGGCGTTGCGAAATCCCGCGGACTCGACCGAGCACGTGATCCGCGACGCGCCAGTTTATGTTCACTGGTGGACGACCGATGCCGGCAAATGGGCCGCCGCCGTGGTCGTTCGCTCGACCGGCGGTTATGACCTGATCACTGAATCGACACGGCAACACCTGGCTGGCGACCGGCCGTTCCGTTGGGGCCGTGCGTTCTCGATTATCGGAAAAATCGTGGTGCCGACGGACGTCGGTGTCAGCGTGTTCGATGTCGAGCCCCGGGTGGTGGAGAACTACCATCGGTTGCCGGGTTGCACGGGTGCAGGGAATGCACCGGTCGCGATCACCGACACGCGGGGGATTCTCGCCTGGGCTCCCTGGGAACGGGGCCGGGCCGGCAGCCGAGGTGTGAGCCGATTCGTCGACGGGCGTTGGGACGACCTCTCCGCCGATCAGTGGCCGGCGCGGCCGATTCAACTTTCAGTTCTTCTCGACGGGACTGTCCTTCGTCTCGCCGCGCCCGAGCGCGCCTCGACCGCGCCGGCGGATACCAACGGGTTAATCACGACCGACACCGCGAAGGATCTGGACCGGGACCTGAACGCGCTGCCCGACCACATCAATCTGTCGATCGGCCAACTCGAGCCGTTACAGATAGACTCCAAGCACGTCGACGAACTGATCGCTCAGCTGGATGATCCTGACGGTGAAGTAAGACAAGCCGCGTTCGAAGAACTGTCCCGGTACGGCCCGAGCCTTTCACCGCTGCTGGAAAAAGCGGTCGACCAGCAGCGACCGGAAGGCCAGATGCGGATTCGCCAGTTGTTAAAAAATCAGCTGACGCCCGCGCTGGGAGGGTTGATGCCGGTCGACGGGCGGTTGTCGGTCGCGCGACGGTACGACGACGGAACGGTGCTTTTTTTCGCGCCGGCCGGGGTGCGGGTGCAGACCGGGCGGGAGTCACCGGATGTTGTGGCACCGGCATGGATCACACAGCGGCCGGACGGTCGAATGGACCGGCCGTTGCCCACGACTTTGGTCCGCGACCAGAATCCCGAAGCGACGACCCTGGTGCCGGTCAAAGACGAATGGCTCGTGTGCGACGCGGCTGGAGTCCGCCGATTTTTCGGCAACACGTTCGAACCGTTGCTCCGACCGGACGAATTGCAATTCAGCGAGATAGACGGCATCGGTCTGCACCGGCGATGGATTTTTCGCGTGCCGACAACGAACGGTTCACCGGTCAGTCCCGCGACGACGCGAGCGGTAGCGACGACCCGGCCAGTGCTCATTATTGACCCAATGATCGCCGACCCGACGCCGAAGCTGCCCGTCTGGACCATAACAGTAACCAGCGGCATGGCCGGCTGGGACGCGGCGGAGTATCCGGTTGTTGTCAAAGACCCCGGCGGGCACTGGGAGTTGTCGAACGACGATTGGAAGGCATTACCGCCGTCCGATCGGATGCAAACGGCAGACACCGTTTTAAACCCCAAGATTGATGATTCCTCTGCTCGGCCGTCGACCGGCCCGACGACGGCGGGCACGTTGGGAAAAATGTTACTGGTTGGGAAAGACGCGACTCGATATTTCGACGGACAAAACGCGATTGTCGCAGTAGGCAGTGCGGGCCGCATTGTTCGCTGGCCACTGCCCGCGGCTGCGACCGGGACGGCGAATCCGGTGCTCATTCAGACGGCCGACCGGTTGCTGTTTCTCTACAACCAACCGGGCAGGTTGCTGCGGATTAAACCCACACCGGGGTCGACGCAGCCGTTCGAACTGGAAGCTACGTTTACAGCAGGGATTCCGGATGGCGACAACCCCGTCCGCATCTGGCTGGATCCAGCCGGACGCATCGACTGGATCAGCGATGGCAAAACGTTGTCCGTGATGTTCCCGGATGGTCACGTCCCCAAATCGATTGCCAACATGATGTTAGACGCCAAACCCTGATTCTGTTTGATTGACCGCGGGAATCGCTCAAACACCACAGTTCAAACAGCGCCGGTAATCTCTGCGTGACGATAGAAGCGGGAATGGTTTGCAGCCGCAGCAGTTTTACTGCCGGGTGAGGCGTGCTCTGCTATTGAAGCCGGTTCAGCTCAAGGTAGCGGGTTGGACAATGCCGACCCGACGGACGGTCTTGGCCATTAAGCCCTTGTTGCCGACCGTCTGCTCGTATTCGACCTGCTCGCCGTCTTTGAGAGCCCGGAAGCCTTCTCCCTCGATGCTGCTGAAATGGACGAAAACGTCTTTTCCTTCAGCATTTACGATGAAACCGAAGCCCTTTTTCGAATCGAACCATTTAACAGTGCCCGTAAGCATGGCGGTGTCCCGTTCGCTGTCACACTCGCGATCATCGTTGCCATTAACGGTGAACGACGCTGCGATGTGAAAGCTGATCCCTCCAAATCGCAAACGAAAGCGTCGTGGAGTTCTCAGCCGGAAATGTCCGTACGGTAATACCCCAGTTAACGCAATATTTCAATATGAGGTTTTTCCCTAATTTTCAGCCTAACCTGTGCCCGCGTCTCGGGCACGGACGCGTGAATGATCCCATTTTTACGGTCGCAAGCTCACCTGTTACTCGGCTGTTCCGGCTGTTCGCGGCCTTTGTCGTCCTTTGTCACCGGCGACTGGTGCTTGAGCAATTTCGGATCGGCCCAGATGCCCGGCGGGCCCGTCGACAGGCCGCTGGTTTCGACCAGCAGTGTCAATCGCTTCGCGTGGCGAAGGTCGATGCTGAATGAGGCCGGGTCGTCGATCGAAGTGAGCGTTTCAGACGCCACTGACTTTCCGTCGACCAAGACGCCGAACCTGATCGCGACCATTGGCACCGCGTCGACCGGCATCCCCACCCTCGCGGTAAACAGGTCGTACTGTTCATCCAGTGCGTAGGACACGCGTGAGAACAGAGACGTCGCTATCGCGTGCTCGGCGCTCGGGCCCAATAAGCCCGTCGACAGGCCGACGTTCGTTTTATCAATCGCCAGCGCGGTTGCGGGGTCGGCCGCCTCGATCTTGTCGGGCCGAAGGTCGATCAATGAAACAAGCCGCCCCCCGCCGCACCGGATCTGGTAAAGGTCCCTTCGAAGAACTCCCATCGCGCCGATGGCAGCGATACTAAAATTGACCCGGTCTCGCTCGAACGTAACCCGTTCCGCGGGCAGTTCGCTTCCGGCTTTGGTCCGGACGATCGTGTCCGCTTCCAGCTTCCTGGCCGGTTTGAGCACCAGCGCGACCGCCTTGTCGTGCGTGTCAAAATCACCGAGCCCGAACAGCGTCGATTCCATGCGCATCGAATATCCGTCGTAGTTGCGAAGCTTCGCTTCCAGAAAATCCCCGCCCTTGAGCAGCAGACCGACCGAGCCTGCGGCAGTCCCAGTGAACTGCTCGGGGGCGGCCGGTTGAAAAACAACCCGTGCGACCTGCTCGATCGCGATCTGAATCGTCGGCCCACCGGCCGGGGTGACGCGAACGAATTTGTCGCCGATCGCGTCGATCGACCCGGCAATTGTCGTCCCGTCCGTCATCACGACGCCGCGATTCAGCACCGGCAACGGCACTCCGCTGGCCGTCGCGTCCAGCAGGTGCGAAAGCTTGATCGCGGCGTCCCGGCCCTGCTTGTCGAGCACGTGAAGCGACTGCCCTGCTTGGAAACGGATCTCGCCGTCGTACGTTTTTCCGTCCAGCGTCCGAACCGTATCGGCCGAAGCCCGCTTCGACACGGCTAGAACCATGACTGCAATCGCTGCCGATACGACCCGCACGCGAACGCGAAGGGGTCTTGCATATCGATATTTGAAGAAGCTGTAAACCCGAATCATCGTGGTCTCACCGTTGGTACAACGGGATGTAATGATACGGCATCGACAGGATCAGCGTGTTGACCGCCGTCGCGTACAACTCGTCCCCGCTGCCGTCACCCGGCAGAGGCGGCCAGTAGCACTGATCGCCCCGCCGCTTCACCCGGCCGGTCAATGTCTTGTGCAGATTCTCGTACCAGTTTTTCCAGGTGACCCCGCCGATCATGTACTGCGCGGGCGCCGCGTAGAAATTCCCGTACTCGAACCAGGTCGCTTCTTTACCCTGCCGTTTAATCAAAAACTCAGAACCTTCTTTCACCATCGGGTCGTCGTACAGCCCGCAGACCTGCAGCGAATAAATTGCCGCGGCCGTCCGGGCGAACCCCGGTCCCCCGCCCGGCTGGTAGGCGAATCCCCCGCTGTTGTCTTTGCTCCGGCACGACTTCACATAAGCGACGGCCTTGTCGATCGTCTGCTTCGGCACTTCGATGCCGTCATTCTTCGCCGCCCGCAGCGCGACGATCTGCAGCACGGTCACCGAGATATCTCCCTCCATGATGCGGGGAAAATACCGCCAGCCCCCCTGCGGGTTCTGGGTGTCGACGATCAGCTTGATCGCGCGTTCGAGTTTCGGCCGCATTTTCGCGTCGTGCGTCTGCCCGTAGATTTCACCCAGCGCGATACACCCGATGCCGTGGCCGTACATGCCCTGGCCGTCGTTTAATTCGTCGGTTGCGACGACGTACCCGTCGGCCCGCACGTTATCGAGTAAATACTTCGCCCCGCGCGCGACCGCCGCCCCGTGAGGGCCCTCGTCGGGCAGATTCCCCGACGACAGGAACGCCATCAGGGTGTAGCCCGTTAATGCGACCTTGTGCTGGTGCTCGCCCCAGTTACCTCTGGGTTGCTGTTTGGATTCGAGCCATTTCAGCGAGCCGTTGATTGTTTCCTCGGTCGCGGGGTCGACCGTCACGTCCTGACTTTGTGGAACGTCGGCTCGCGCCGTTGTCGCCAAGAGCACGACTGCGATGCCGACCAGTTCAGCGAATCGTAGAAGTGTCCCCCGGATCACTTTGTTTTCCCTTCGTCGGACAAGTTGCGGTAATACTGTTCGACCATCGACCCGTATTCCTGCGGGTATTTTTCGCTTTGCGACTGTTGAATCGCCTGCCGGTCCCGCGGCGGTAATCCGAGAAACTGACCCCCGCCTCGCACGTCGGCGCGTTGCCCTTCGCCGCTGCCGGTATCGGCGTGCGCGTACTTCGGGTCCGCCCCCGGCCCGGGGCCTTTCGGTGGTTGGTCCGATTTACCTTCACCCTTGCCGGGGGCGCCGGGTGTCTCGCCCGGCTCCTGACCCGGCGACTGCGCGAGCCCCGGTTGTTTCGATTGACCCGCCTGCTCCGATGCCTTCGCTCGAGCCGACGCCATCTGCATCGCCATCATCGCGTTCGCCAGCGCCGTCCCGGCCTGTTCGGCGTTCTGATCGGCCTGCTGCCCCTGTCCCGCCTTCGCGCTTTGCTGCCCTTGTTGCAATGCCTGCCGCGCCTGCTGCATCGCTTGTTCACCGGACGGACCCATCATTCCCTGATCCCGCGCGGCGGCCTTTGCCGCGGCGGCTTCGGCTTGCTCTAGATGCTTCGCCGCGTCCTGGTTTCCGTCCGCGCCTTTCGCCAACGAGCTTTCCGCTTTGGCGACCTCGGCCTGCGCGGCCTTCAACTGCGCGTTGACTTGATTCGCCGTCGCCTGCGCGCCGTCGGCGGTCGGCTGCTTGCCGAGTTGCTGCTGCATCTGGTCGACCTTCTGATCCAGCGCGGACTTTGCCCGTTGCAGGCCCCGCGATCGCTTCCCGCTGCGCCGGCGCAGCGGCCGCGGCATCTGCTTTGGCAAGGTCGTCTTTCGCCTGCCGCATCGCGTGCTGCGCATCGGACACTGACTGTTCGGCCGCGCTCGCGGCATCCGCCGGCGTCTGTTTCAATGCTTCTTGTGCCTCCTTCGCGGCGTCGGCCGCCTGCTGTTGCGCGCCGGTCGCGATCTCCTGTGGTTTTTCCCCCGCCGCAGTACGCGCGAACGCGTCCGCCTGTTTCACCATCGCGTCGGCAACCCGGTCCCGGGCCGCCTCGGTCTTGGCGAGATCGGCTTTCTCCTGTTCGGCAGCCTTGGCGGCGTGACTGATCGCCTCCTGCGCGCGGGCGAGATCACAGGCCGCGGCCTGCTCCTGCTCGGCGGCGGGCACGCTTGTGATTCTGCGTCAACTGGTCTTGCGCCTGCCCCATGTGCTTGGCGGCATCGTCGAGCGCCCTTGCCGCTTCGGGCACTCGGTCGGCGGTGTCAGCCTGCAGATCTCGGGCTTTGGCGGTCAGCTTCGCCTGCGCGGCTGCGAGTTGCTCGTGCGGCGTGTTCGGAATCGCCTTAGTCGGCTTGGCCGTCGTCTGGTCGGCCAGGGCCTGTTGCTGCTGTTTCAGTTCGGTCGTGCGGGTCGCCAGATCCTTCGGCGTTTCCGGCGCGTCGGTCTCCTGGCTCAACTGCCGGCCGACCTCCGCGCGGGCCTGCTGAAGGTCCGCCAACGCCGCCCTGCCTTGTTTCGCGGCTTGGTCCATCTGGTTGTTGGTCAATGACTGCCGCGCATTCTGCATCGCGTCGCGGGCGCTCTTCACTTGATCCGCCGCCACCGGCGCGATGTCGGCCAAATCTTTTTTCGTCGAATCGGCCTGATCGACCAGGTCGGGCCTGCTTCTGCTCGGCGAGTGCCGCAACCTTGTGATCGTGCTTCGCGGTGTCGTCGACCACTTCTTTTTGTTTACGGATTTGCTCGTCCAACTTGGCCGCCGCCTGCGCGAGCTGAGTAGCCTTGTCGGTCGGCGGGGCGACGAGCCGGGCGAGGTCGCGGAGCGAATCCCGTGCGTTCTTTTCACCGGTCGCGGCCCGCAGCAGATTCCCATTCGACAAATCGTTCGCCGCCGCCGCGGCAGTCTCGGCAAGCTTATTGTCCTGCGATCTCGCCGCCGCGGCGGTCAACCGGTCGTCCCCGCCCTGCGCGGCCAACGATTTCAGATCGGCCGCCGCCTGCGCCACTTCTTCTTTAATCTGATTCTGCTCGGCCTTCTGCGTGCGGAGTGAATCCTGCCGGTCGGCATCGGTCGCGTCGTGGCCGTCGGGCTTGGTCCCGAGCTTCTGTTTCGCCAGCGCGACAACGCCTTTCAGATTTTCGTTCTGCCGGTCGGCCAGCTGATTCAGCTTGTTCGACAGATTATACATGGCCTGATCGCGCTGGTACTGCACGAGCATCGCCCGCAGCTGTGTGATGATCTCCTTTTGACCGGCGTACGCGTCGGCGACCTTTGCCGTGCTTACGGTCGACGTCTTCTCGTCGCGGGCCTGCACGAGCAGCGTCACGACCTGCTGCATCTGCTCGTCGGACAATTTGCCGAGAATGCCTTTGACCGCGCGCAGCGTTTTCACGTCGTCGCCGCCGCCGAGGCCGTTGGCGTCGAACTCACCGACGATGGCGTCGATCTGCCCGGCGACGGTCTTCGTCTGTTCGCGAATGTCCTGTTGTCGGGCGGCCGTGTCGACCAGATCTGTGGCGTCGTCGGCTTTGGCAGCAGCGGCGGGAACCAGCAACGCGACCGTCGCCGCGAGCAAAATAATCCGATCGGTCTTCCAGTGTTTATTCATCTGCACACCGTCTCTAACGAACTACTTCGGCCCGGCGGGCCTGACCATTGTACCGGTCCTGGCGTTCAGGTCTCTTTCGCTTTCGGACACGTCCCGGACTTTTCCCATGTAATCGCCGAGCTTTTCCATCAATTCCTTCTGCTTGTCGGCCTCGCTGATGACGCGGAATTGGTGGTGCTCGCTACTGCCGACCCCCGGGCCGGTGACGTCGTTGGTGTCGGCGGCCTCGGCCCAGAATTCGACGACATCACCGACCTGCAACGCGGTCGCCTGGTGCGACAGGTCCCACGTGAACTTTTTCCTGACCGATCGCGGGGTTTGCCCCGCGAGATCGACCGTAAATGATTCGGCCGACCCGGCTGTGTTCCCGGCAAGTTCCGTGGTCGTTGGAATGTGAACGGCGGCGGCCTTGTTCGCCATTGCCTGGATCTCGCCGGCCGAGAGCGCGCGGGCGTACATCCGCACGTCGTCGACCAACCCATTGAACGGTTCGATCGTGCCGTGCGTCCCGCCGATGACCATGTCGCCCCAGCTGCCCGATTCCTGGGCTTTTCCGGTCCCGCCCGCGTTGCCGTCGACGTAAAAAGTTCGCCGGCCGGCCGCCCCGTCCTGCACCAGCGTCGCCAAATGCCAGCCGGGCGTGGCCAGTGGTCCTTGCAGAATTCCGGACGGTGACGGGCTCGCGAAATGCCCGGTCGGGTCGATCCAGATGCCGTACCACTGCCCGCCGTCCCGGCTCTTGGTGACGACCCCCTGCCATTGGCTGGTGCCCTTTTTCAGTTCGACCCATGCCGAGAGTGTAAAGCTTTCGTGGGCGTTAAAGTTCAGTCGAAACGAGCTGGGAATCTCCGCGCGTTGGTCGACGCCGTCGAATCGCATCGCCCGGCCGATCTTCCCCGGCTCGCGCGTAGCGTTCGACACCACGCCGGTGACCGAATCCACCATCCCGACCGAATCGCGCACGAATCCCTCGTCGTCATCGTCCATCGTCCAATACATCAGCAACCCGTCGAGTTGGGGGTCCAGCGCAGGTAAGGGCCCGGTGCGGTGGAACAATGCCGAATGCGGAATGACCTGCGACCCGGTGTTCGCGCTGTACCACTGAAACCGGAAGGTGGCGTCGCCGGTTTCCTGCCGGGATTCGATGGTCACGGGGTACAACCGTCCGGCGATGAGAAACAGGTCTGGCCCCTCGGCATTCACCGCATTGTGCGGCCAGCGTTCGCTGGCGAGCTTGCCGTCCACCCACATCCGCTCGCCGTCACCGGCCAGGCATTTGAACCGATAGTTCCCCGAAGCTGGTACGCGGAGCTGCCCCGTCCACCGGACCGAAAACTGCTCGCCGATGCTCGGCAAATGCACGCCCCCCGACCAATCCGTATCGATCACCGGCTCGATCCGCGACACGCCCGGCCCGCTGAAATCCAGACTGCTGT
>CBDFHW010000017.1:0-4087 GCA_965247815.1 Tepidisphaeraceae bacterium
GGCGGCACGATGACTTGGTCTAACGGCTTCGCCGCGCCCACGGTCAGCCCCATCCGCTCCGCGACGTGTTGCGAAACCGTCCCACGGTCCGTGGCCGAAGGCAGTTGGCATCCCGCAAGCAGCAAGAGCAACACGACTCCTGTCCGACTGTGTGGAAAGCACTTCATCGGCACGTCCCTGCCTGTAGTCTGCCTAAACCATCCCGGAACGGAAAGACACAGAGTCAGTTATCGGCACACGATACGGCAAAGATGAACGATTGTAGCAATCGTATGATGTGGCGGGATAATGCGGAACGGGATCGAAGTCGATTTCGATCGGGTCCGTTAGTCGGACCCGATCGCAGTGGGTTCTCGCCGAAGTTAGTCCTCCAACATCACCTTCTTCGCGGGTCTCATGTGGGCGTCGTCGAGCTTGCCGACCGTCCACAACAAGCCGCGTGCGACCAAGTTAAGATACTTGTCGTCGGCCACGGTTTCGTTGTTGTGCCCCAGAGTCGTCGCAAAAACTTTGGTTTTGTTCATGTAAGAATTGGTCCAGACCACGACGGACTCGGTCGTCGTCTCCTTACCGCTTTTGTTCTTGAACGTCTGCGAGCCTTTGGCGAGAGGGGTGGCGGTGTCCAGGAGTTTGCCGGTTGAGTTGTTGTACAGTTCCTCGTGGGCGGTCTTCCAATCTGCTAGACCCTTTTTGATCGCGTTCGTGCCGTCCAAAAAAGTGATCGCAATCGGGGCTTGCGGGCCGTGGCCCGTAGACGCTAGGCCAGTGAACTCGAACCACGGGGTCGTGACCTTCGGGTATCCTTCCGTGCGGTAGCAGTGCATCCCGCAGTGAAGCACGACCCCCGGCACGCCGTCGCGGTGGGGCTGCAAGATCCGGTCCACGACCGCCTTGTCGGTCACGTCCGCGCAGCACTCGTCGTGAACGATCACGTCGAAGCCCTTCGCCCAATCTTGTTTCTCGTAGATCGGGTTGAGGTGCTTCGTTCCCTTGTCCGCGTCGTAGGCGATCGCCCATTGCACGTTGGCCCGTGCCGAGACGCCCTTGGTCAGCAGATCTTTCTGGGTGACGTAGTCGTGGCAGCACCCGCCGATCACCAACAGGGCGCGGATCGGCTTCGGGTCTTCTTGACGTGGTGAAGCCAAAACTGCGTATGAGGTAGCAAGGGCGAGTAGTAAAGCCAACCGCTGGGGAAAATTGTGTCGAATCATTGTACGTCCGAACTGGGAGGGTATGCGACGCGACCCACCCAGTTCGGGTGGGTTACAACTGCCTAGATTCTAGCAGCGAATCGCGGCATCTCGCAACAGTTTGGCGTAGCGTCACATTTTAGGCGCGTTAGGCGCGACCGGGCGCAACTTGGCTTCCGTGTACCCGCGCCCGCCGAACCACAAAATTAACCCACCCGCAATGGCCGATGACACGCCCACGCCCAGTGCGAAAATCGGTTCAAAGAAGTGCGATTCCGGGTTGTTGGCCGACGGGGCTGTTGCGACGAGGTAATATACCAGACTAAACAACATCAACAGTCCGCCCATTACCAATAGCCCGATTCCAGTGACCTTCATGGGAAACCTCCGTTGAATATTTTGGAAATGTGTTCGGATTAAAAGTAAGCAAGATGCGTGCCGTTCGCCGAACACGCCGACCCTGTCCGAATGCAGTATGATTTGCGACTCGTTCGCGGGAGCGGTTTCGGGGTGTGAAGCCAATTTCTCAAATCGTGAAACACAACTCGCAGGTGTCGAAGTCACTAATAAGGGGAACGAATCGTTTCGCTCAACTTACGGTATCAAACACGCTGTGTTATTTCCCGCTAATCATCGTCCCGCGGACCGCGTGTTCCAGTCGCGGTCGTAGGCGATTTGCGCGCGGGGTGTCTTCGTTCGGTCGAACGCGCCGTCGGGGTAACTGGTCATGCTCCGGTAAGGCAACGGGCCGACGTGACCGCCGGTCATGGTGAACGGTGCGGTGTCCTTGCAGTAGCCGTTGGTTCGCAGCACGAACGACCGCACATGGCCGGGTTTCATGTCGGGTAGTTTGGTTGCGTCAAATTCGATCGTGATTTCATCGCCGGGTCCGGCGAGGACGAAGCGGTCGTCCACATCGGTCAGCAGTGCGGTGACATCCCCCGTGCGGGTGAGTTTGCCGTACCATTTCGTCGCGCTGACGGGTTCGGTGCGGTCGTTGTCGTACCCGATCGGCGGTTTGCCGTTCGGCGTGACTTCCTGCATGAACCCGCGATGGGCGAGGTTCGCGTTAGCCACAGCGAGTGATTGCGTAGTTGTCACGCCCTCCGGAACGCCGAGGTAGATTTCGTCCCAATAGATTTGCAGGTTTGTGCGAATTCGCAGTTTGCCGATCGGCTTGCCAGCCAGTTCGGGTAGCGGGATGGTCATCACCTTCGGCAACCCTGCCGGGAACCCGAGTTCCGCGACCTTCGCCCATTTTCCGTCCGTACCCAGCTGCTCCAGAACCGGCGAAGTCATCGGCACGCCGGCTTGGTTCGCGGCGAAAATAGATTCGGGGTACGGGTAGTCGATCCAACCCGCCAGCACCATGACGGGCTGTTTGGTCGTGGTGCCAATCGACTGCGTGCCGAAATCGAGTTCGATGAAGTGGTCTTCCGCGTACCCGAGCCAGTGGCGGTGCTTGAAGCCGTCAACGGTGTTCGTGTCGCGGGTCTTAAGCGTGTCAGTTACGTCACGCCCGTGGTGATCGACGGCCTTGGTTGCGTGGAACCGTTGCGTAAACAGTTGCGGCTTTTGCGTGACATCCGGCCCGCCGGTACTGAAGCGTTCGTCCGGATGAAGTTCGCTCGTGGCGGGGTGGTCGAAGACATCAAGGCGGACGTGATCGAGGTACAAGACCTCGTCCATCGGTTCGGAAATTTTCAGCACGAACTTGCCGTTCTTCGCCACGAGTTGGCCTGGTTCGATCTTGACCGATTCTTCCGGTCGCGGCGGGTGGACGCTGCCGTCCGGACCCATTTCGCCGAGCGCACCACCGCCCAGGAAGTCCGTGATGTAGCGGAATCGTTGGCCGTCCCAAGTGTGCAGGATCGGGCAGGATGTGCCCTTGCGGTTGTTTTCCAAAATCCGCGTGAACTCGCACGTCGGCACGTTGAGTTCGGCTTGCGGCACGCCGTCCGGCCAGCGGACGCGGACTACGTCCGCCGTTGCAGCCTGGCCGATGCCCAGCGTGAGCGGTTGCCGCGATTGGCCTAAACCCGCTGTTAAAGTTGTGTTTTCCAGCGAGGTGCGCACCCGGCCCGTTAGCGCCCCGACGGTCGCGCCGATGCCGTCCGTGTTGGTCCGGAGGTTGGAGCCTTTGTCCCGCTTGCCGGTCAGTTCGATTTTCACGGCACGGTTCGGAGCTGCCCAGGTTGCGGAACAGCGTCAGCCCGTTGTCAGCAGACCAGGCTCAGCAAATCCGGGAAGCAGTCGTTGTCGAAATCGGCTACTGTGAACCCGATCAGATTCGGGAGTTGGTCGGCGCCGGGGCCGAACGGCGCGGCGCGGTTCAGCAGCTTGCCGTTGGCCGTCCCCTTGCAACACGACCGGCTTGCGATCCTCCGACAGCCCGACGATGTCCGCGTGGCCGTCGTGGTCGAGGTCGATCGTGAGGGCTTGAATCAGGGGCGGCGAATCGGTCGTGCCTTCTGTGAAGCGGTTCGCCAACGTGTTGATTGGGGCGTCCGACGTGCTCAGCAACAACACCGGCTTGCCCCCCGATCGCAGCAAGAACAGGTCGGATTGCTCGTCGTCGTTTGCCCGCACCACCAGCCCGCCGTTCCACATACCTGTTTGAGTCGTGATCGGTTGCCCCGAACTGAACCGCAACAAGCGATCGTTCAGTGTCGACAATCGGTGCCTGACCGTCTGCCAGCGTGACTAAATCCACGTCCCGGTCCGCGTCCAGGTCCGAACCGAGGATTGCCGTGACGGGGCCACCTGCGTTTGTTAAAGGCGCCAACTTGTCGGCGAGTTGGAACTTGCAGGTCAACCCCGGCGTGGCTTGTGCTAATGCCTCACCGATGTTCAGCAGCACTTGAACGCCGCCCGTTTTGCCGGTCGGGGCGTCCGCG
>CBDFHW010000018.1:0-61641 GCA_965247815.1 Tepidisphaeraceae bacterium
GGATAAATGGAGAGAGGCTCGTAACCGTCGCGCAAATCCGGCGGGCGGAAAAGTCTCTCGACGTGGTGCGGCCAACCAAAACACCGTTTTCGTTGTGCAGAATATGCAGATTATTGAAGGCGGTTTGGTCGCTGCCGTTCGGAGCGTTAAAGCAAACGTCAACACTGCCCGAAAAGCTCGCCGACGTGCGAATGTCGTAAGCCGTGCTATCGCTGCTTAGATAAAATCCGAAAGGCAATGCGCCGGCGGAAGCGTTTGCAATCGGAGTCGCCACCGTGTTGCCGGACGTTGTAACGTTGCTGAAATCCAAACTCACATTGGCGGCGGGTATTGTGCCGACGTGATTGATGATTCGCTGCCACGACGGATATTCGTAGTAGCGGAACATATTGTCATCATTAGTCAGATTCGTTTGAACGCTGCCGAACAAAGCGTTCATCATGTAAATCTGCGTATTATTCTGATTTGCGGCGGGCGGGCGGGAAAAAGCTATTTTCGTGCCGTCCGGCGACCACGTTCCTTCTTCCGAATCAAAAGTCTGATCGTTGGTCAATTGCACATAATCATTGCCGCCTGCGCTCATCGTCCAAATCTGGTCGAATTCGCCGCCACGGTTGCGGGTGAAAAGAATTCTTGAGCCGTCGGGCGAAAACGATGGATAAAAATCCCTCGCTAAATCGAAGGTCAACCTCACCGGATTCGAGCCGTCGCTGTTCATCACATAAATTTCAATCGGAAGAGCGTTGCCGCCGCCATCCCGATTGCTGGAAAAAACGATTTTTGAGCCATCGGGCGAAAATGACGGAGAATCGTCGGAAAAACTGTTACTAGTCAGTTGTGTCACGCCCGTGCCGTCGGCGTTCATCTTGAAAATCTCGGTGTTAAAATTTACAAATTTGGTGAAAACGATTTGCGTTCCGTCCGGCGACCAGTGCGGCTCTCGATTATCAACCGTTCCGTTGGTCAGTCTCCGCAAACCGCTGCCGTCCGCGTTGATGGTATAAATTTCTTCGCGGTTGGAAAAAACATTAGTGTCGAACACAATTTTACTGCCGTCCGGCGAGAACGACGGAAAATGCCCGCCAAAGATAGTCGTCTTTGTGCTGCCGTCCGCGTTTATCGTGGCTATGCTGCCGCCGCTCTGCACGAAAGCGATTTTGCCATTCTGAATTGCCGAAGCCGACGTGCCGACCGCGCCCTGACAAAAAGTTCCGCCGCCTTGTCCGGCAGGCGGCGGCGGGCAAAGCTGTACGCCGTTTCGGAAGTTCGAAATTTTGTCCGATTGCAGATTGACGAAAGTTTGATACGCCGGATTAAAATTATAATCGCGCTTATAAACACTTATCGAGTAATTGCCGCCCGATGCAGCCGTCAGCGTATAATTGCCGTTGGCGTCGGTCGTCGCGGTCGCCGCCGCGCCGCCTTGTGAACTGCTCAAAATCATCGTCGTGCCCGCCAAATTTTGGTTGTTCGCCTGCACATTGCCGGTAATGATGAAATTAGTCTGCGCGGAAATTTTCGCCGCACACGCCAACCCAAAAATAAGAAGCAGGCAGCCCGCCGTGCGCTCGATTTTTTCCCATCCGCCGGAAATTGAGATTAATGAGATTTGTGTGAAGACGTTGACATAAAAGCTGTTTTTTTGATTGATAATAAAATTTTTAGACATTTTCTTTTTCTCCTGTATTGAGTATCTATTTCTTGCAGACTTCCGCCTGCGCGTTTGTTTGACGACGAGCCTTCGCAGATTTTCAATTACGGTTTGACACTACTGGCACGCGGGCGCATAGAGGCACTGACCACGTTCGTCCGCCGGTTTAGTTTCTTCGATTTTAATCCGCTCGTCGTCGGCAAACTTGTCGTGCCGGATGCCCGTCACTTGCCACGAGACTTCAATGCGCGGTTTATCAGTTTTAATTTTGAATTGATTGCCTTTGATTTTTTCGGCGACGATGACCTGCGCGAACTGTCCGATGACAGTCAGTTGATACCGGAAGTCACGATTCAACGCCTCGAAATAGTCGGGCATTTTAATGATTGCTTCGCCTTTTGCGTTTGTCACGACGTTGCCGTTATAGACGTTCATCATATCGGGTGATTCGACGAACGAGTGATAGAGATACTTATTCGCCGGATCGAGCGGATGGTCAATGCGAAACGAGCCTGAGCCTTTCGAGACCGAGCCGGTGACGACGAGATTGCCGGGAATCCGCACGGTGTCCGCGCTTCTGCCCAAGACGACGGTATTACTGCTGCTGACAACGGCTTCTGCGCCGATAGCAGTGGCATAACTGAGATTGGTGTTTCCCGAATTGACATCCGCATTATATCCGAGGAAAGTATTGTATCTGCCCGTCGTGTTGTAATAACCGGCATAGACACCGACGAATGTGTTCTCGCCGCCCGTCGTGTTGGCGTTACCGGCATCCGCACCGACGAACGAGTTGCAACACCCGGTCGTGTTGTTGAAACCGGCATAATAGCCGAAGAACGAGTTAGAGTTGCCATCCGCTGCCGTAGTTGATTTTCCGGCATTTCTACCGAAGAATGCGTTGCAGCAACCCAGATTATTTGCCTGTCCGGCACTCTCACCAAAGAATGAGTTTTCGCTGCCTGTCGTGTTGGCAAAGCCCGCGAGTGTGCCAACGAATGAGTTGGAGTTGCCCGTCGTGTTGCTTAAGCCCGCGTTCTCGCCAATAAATGAGTTGCTGGAACCCGTCGTGTTTTGTCGTCCTGCGTCCCTGCCGACAAATGTGTTCTCGCTGCCTGTCGTGTTGGCGTTACCGGCATTGAGACCGGCAAATAAATTGTTAAATCCGGGAATGCTCAACACCCGACTGCCGCCGATGTTGTACTGCGTCGTCGCATTGACCGCATTGCCAGACAATGTGCCTGCCGCCGTCCCGTTGCCCGCGATGTTGAAGTTGGAACTTGATTGCTGACTCGTCGTGTTCTGAATGTAATTTGCGCTGCCGCCCGTCGGCGGGCGCGCATCCGACAGTCGCGCATCGCCCGTCTGCACGAATTGATTTGCCGCCGTGCCGCCAAGCTGTGTGGCGTTTGTCGCCGTGTCAGCACTCGCCGCCTTTAGTGCGCGTATCGCATACGGCGCGCTCGTCAATCGCTGACGCGGCGCGAGCGATGTGTAGCCGCCCGAACTTCCCGCCAAACGCAGAGATATTTCTAAATACAAATCCGCGCCTGCGGCAAAGACCGTCGAGCCGAAATCAAGCTGCACGGTGAAGATTCCATTGGTTGCCGTCACGCTCGGATTGGCAAAGGTCGCTCCGGCTTGCGTTCCCTGTCCGGCGTTCGGGTTGTCGAACAGCCGAAACTGCATATCGTAGCTCGCGTTTGCCGGACTGTTCGTGTCGTTCAGTTTGCCTTGATATGTGAACGCCGTCGCCTGCGCCGCCACCGAAACGGCACACGCGGCAAACAACAAAAGTAATGCGCCTGAAAGACAAAACATCTTTAATTTATCGAACATAATTTTCTCCTGTCGAACATAATTTTTTCTATATGAATGCGAGAACCACCTTTCAACACAACGGAGAGTTATGCTAGAATTCGGCTTATTGGACGCATAATTAAAGAAATCTAGAAGCATTTGCCGGAGAAGTCTTGAGAATAGAGTGAAATTTTGATGAGAAAGTTGTGAGAGGATTCTTATGTCACTGGAAACAAAACATTTATACGAATTCGGGAATTTTCGTCTCGACTGCACGGAAAAGTTTTTGTTTTGCGACGGGAAACCGGTTTCGCTCACGCCGAAGGTTTTTGAAACGCTCGAAATCCTCATTGAAAACGCTGGTCATCTGCTTGGAAAAGACGAATTAATCAGTAAAATCTGGCAGGACCGACTCGTCGAAGAAAGCAATCTCACATTCAATATCAAAATGCTTCGCAAGGCGTTGGGCGACAGCGCGAGTGAACCGCGTTTTATAGAAACCGTGCCGCGCCGCGGCTATCGCTTCATCCACGAAGTCAAGGAAATCTACGAGGAAGTTGCTAAAAATCCGCCTGCCGTCAGAACGGTCTTGCCGCGAAAATCTTATCTGCCCTTATCTGCGGCGATTTTTCTGCTGCTTGGCACATTTACGGTCGCTTCGTGGATGACGCGAAATAAATTTTCGGATGCCGATTCAGCGGCACCGATCTTGTCCGCCGCATTTCACGCTGAAAAATTTACGAATGCCGGGAAGGTCGCCGTCACCGCTCTTTCGCCTGACGGGAAATTCGTAGTTTTCTCAAACGAGACTGCCGGTAAATACGGAGTTTGGCTGCGGCATTTAGAAACTTCGGAAAATATCCAACTCATTGCCCCGTCCGACGATTATTATTTCGGTTTTGCTTTCGCACACGACGGGCAAACAATCTATTTTGTGCGCCGCAAACAAACCGGAACTAATTCGGCAGACATCTACCGGGTTTCAGTTTTCGGCGGCGTTCCTGAAAAAATTCTTGAACACGCCGAGGGCTGGATCAGTCTTTCACCCGACGACCGGCAAATTTCTTTTGTCCGCTGTCCGAATCGGGATGGCGATTACTGTTCGCTGATTGTCGCTGATACGAATGGCGCAAACGAACGAAATATACTGACGCGCCCGCGTCCCGTGCGGCTTACCGATAATCAATTTTCGCCCGATGGAAAATCAATCGCTTTTGCCGCCGGGGAATCCTTTAACGGCGCAAGCGACTTTCGACTGCTGAAAATCGAGTTGGACACCGGCGCGGAAAGTGAAATTTCGCCGCACCGGTTTTTCGAGATATTGAATTTGAAATGGTTATCCGGCAGTTCTCTGCTGTTGACGGCAAGGGAAATGCTTGACGGGAAATCGGAAATCCGGCAGGTCTCCGCCGCCACGGGCGTGGTGCGTCAATTAACTAACGACGCGACCGATTACACAAACATCAGTTTGGACAGGGATGCGGACAAGTTGATCGCCGTTCAGGACAGCAACGATTTTCAATTGTATTTTTCAAATGGCGGTGTGACAAAGGCGTTGACTGCCGCCCGCGAAGCGGTTTTTATGCCGGACGGCAAAATTGTTTATGCGGCAGACGATGGTAATCTCTGGACGGTTAACCGCGACGGCAGTGAGCAGCGTCAACTGACGCATAATGCTTACAAAGATTTTATGCCGTATGCCGATCCGGGAGGTGAATTTATTTATTTTACTTCAAACCGGACGGGCGCGAACCAAATCTGGCGAATGAACGCCGACGGGACGAGTCAAATTCAAATTACGAAAACTGAAGGCGGTTATCCGGTTTTCGTATCGCCGGACGGCAATTGGATTTATTACGAATCGGGTCTGCATCAATCGCTCTGGAAAGTTGCCGCCGACGGCAGCCGGGAAGTTCAGGTTTCAGATCGAAAACTTTATCGTCCGGCAATCTCGCCCGACGGTGTTTTCGCCGCCTTTTTTTTCCGCGACCGGAACAATCAAAACAAAATTGCCGTGATGCAGATCGCCGACAAAAACATTGTCAAAACTCTCGATTTAGCCGATGCAGCTTCGGCTCCGGTTCAAATAGTTTGGTCGGCGGACAATCAAACGATCAGTTACGTAAATCACGGCAATTCAACAAACTCACTTTGGGCGCAGAGGCTGGATGAAAACGCGCCGCGCATGATCGCCGATTTGGGCGACCGTGATGTTGAATATTTTGCTCGTTCTGCTGACGATGGTTCGTATATTTTTACGCGCGGCGAATGGCTTCACGATGCTGTTTTAATTGACGGCTTAAAATAATTTTAACTTTTTTGGGTAGAGTCTCACAATTTATGCTGGCGGAAATTGTGGTGACGAATATACAAATTGATCACTGCATCGTGAATTTCCTTGTTCTTTGAAAAAGCAATTAATTTTCGTCCGAATCGCTTTAAGTGTAAAAATTGAGATTTATCCGTGCAAACAGATGTTTGCGGCTAACACTAAACCGATAAAACTTTTGCCCCTGTTAAATTAAATTAAAACCGTCAAAAAGGGAAAATCTTCACCTGTCACACTGTCTTGATTTAAGTTATCCCGGACCACTCAATTTTGTCAGATTACATCCTGACTTTTACAATTGATGGCAATGCCATCAGTAAAGACGGCAGGATTTTGTATTTTAGATCATTCTATTCATCAGTTATTAATGCGAATCAGCAGTTGAAAAATGAGACAGCAAACCTGCAAAACAGTTGTAGAATTGTGTTTATGGGACTTCAACTCATTGAACTTTGTTTGTGGGTTTGCTCGGTTTATGATAAACATCCGATGCTGAAATATCAACGCCCGAGCAACAATTGGCAGCCGATTTTTACCGATCAGGAGCTAATTACCGTTTGTTTGTTCGGTCACCTTCAAGGTCATTGCAAGCAAAAGCGTATTCACGAGTATATTTCGCAGCATTTTAAGGATTGGTTTCCCGCTCTGCCGGCATATCAAACCTTTAATTGGCGGCTCAACCAGGTGGTCGAGTCTTTACAGGTAGGGGTCTTTGAATTGTTCGGCGAGATCACTACAAGTGGGCGGACTCACTTTGAAGAGGATTGTCCGATTGATGCGATGCCGATTATGTTAGCCGTCAGAGGGCGTTCCTCTCAGGCAAAAGTAGCTACTGATCTCACCAATCAAAGCTATTGTGCGAGCAAAGATATTTGCTATCACGGCGTGAAACTGCACATTTTGGCAAGAAGGCAAAACCGCTGCCTGCCCAAACCGGAACTACTGAAAATAACGTCGGCAAGCGAAGCCGATTTACGGGTCTTACAGGCGTTTGACGGGAAAATAGTGGGAAACGTATTTGGCGATAAAGCCTGCCAGGACGAACAAACAGAACGGCAATTCAAAGCTCACGGAGTAATGATCTGCACCCCGGACAAGAAAAAGCAGCAGCAGCAAGTGTATGAGGTCGGGAAAAGCGGATTATGGTCGCGCTTCGTGTCGGCGATGAGGCAGCCGATAGAGTCATTATTTAATTGGATCAATGAAAAAACAGAGATGCAAAACGGTTCAAAAATCGGGTCGTCAAACGGCTTACTTGTCCATTGCTACGGCAAGTCGGCAGTGTCTTTATTTGCTCTCTGTTTCAACTACTGATTCGCATTATAAGTAACGAGATCAAAATAGACTACCCCGCAGCAAGCTTACGGGGTATTAAAAAAGCCGTAGTTGTCCGTCATCTTTCGGCTTGCCTTGTTGCTGAACATAGTTCTTTATCATTTTTTCGGTCTGATGCGCGCCAACCGTGCTGACGAAATAGCCCTCAGACCGGAAATTGCCTCCCCACAAGTATTGTTTGACTTCCGGGCAGGCTTTGAATACTTCCCGTGCCGTAATGCTTTTGATAATTTGCACAATTTCCTTCGGACTCATCATCGGCACACTTCGGACGGGAAAATGAACGTGGTCATCATCAGTTCCGATTTCCGGAAATGTTATTTCATATCGTTTTTCGATTTCGGCACGGATTTCTTTGATTTTGGCATCAACAGTTGCCGCAAAGACGGCTCGCCGATATTTTGCCAGGCAAACGATGTGATACATCAAGATCGAAACATTGTGCTTTTTATGAATAAACTTGCTCATTGATAACAGTATAAAGCCGCAGCAAGCTGACCGGGTATTAAACACAAAGTGAATAAAGTTACCCGTCTGTTTTTGTCCGATGTGTCAGAACCGTCTGCGTCAGCGAGCGGTTGAACATCATTAACTTGAACGGCGGTAATAAAACATACAAGTTTGTTGGCTTCAACCATCAGCTACTGCAGACGGTTTTGACTTGCAAAACTGAAACGGGTAACTTTATTTTGATCTCGCTACTAAGGAATATGTAAAAAACAACTTATAACGATATACTAATTCTTAAAAGTCTAGTGTAGCAAGACTTAGTAATGAGTAAAACAGAAGAGCAACTATTTTTTGAGTCTTTGAACGAGAAACAAAGACGACAGTATGCCGCCTTAAAAGCCAATGAACTTGGTTATTTCGGGGTTGGTCAAGTGGCGGAAAAACTTGGGATTAACCGGCATACGATTCGGGTTGGACAAAAAGAATCGGTCAAGATTGCCAAAGGCGGAGAGATTTCGACGCGGATTCGGCAAGTTGGCGGCGGGAGAAAAAAAAACCGCCAATGAGCCGCATTTAGAAGAAGTCTTGGCTCAGATTGTGGAGCATCAGATCGCGGGTTCTCCAATGTTGGAAAAAGTGCGTTGGACGAGTTTGAAAGACTCGCAAATAGTGAGATTATTTGGCGAAAAAGGGCATTCGATTTCTCGTTTTATCGCCCAACAATTAACCGGTTTAGCTGGTTTAGCGAAACGACGGATGAAGAAAACGAAGACTTTTCAAGAAGCCCTTGGGCGGGACGGGCAGTTCGGGCGGATAGCTGATTTGAAAAGAGAATATCAAGCGGGAGGCTTGCCAATACTGAGTGTTGACACCAAGAGCTGCCGTTGGCGTTTTTGGGACAGTTTTATCGAGATGGGAAGTCATATTGCGCGGAAGCAGTAGAGGTTTATGACCACGATTTTCCCTCGTTAGCGAGTGGACGCGTAGTGCCGCACGGGATTTATGATGTGACATTCAACAAAGGTTATTTGAGTCTTGGTAGTAGTAAAGATACGTCGGAGTTTTTGTGCGACAATGTGAAATATCATTGGGAAAATAAGATTCGACAAGATTATCCTCAAGCCACCGGAATGTTACTCTTGATGGATGGAGGAGGAAGCAATTCGTGTCTGCATTATATTGTTAAAGAGGATTTACAAAACCTGGCAAACGAGTTGCAAATGACCATCAGAGCGGCACACTATCCGGCGTATTGCTCAAAGTATAATCCGATTGAACATCGGGTTTTCCCGCATTTACAAAGGAGTTGGGAAGGAATGTTGTTCTCTGATTACGAAATTATCAAAGCACGCGCCGAGCAAACAACAACGCAAACCGGCTTAAAAGTAGTGGCGTGGATTAACGAAAAACTGTATCAAAGTGGAAGAAAATATAGTGCTGATTTCAAGGAAACGATGACTATTGCTTTCGATGAACTGTTACCGAAATGGAATTATCAGATTCTCATCCGTTATAACTTATTTTTTACACGTTCCTAAGTTTAAGTTAGAAGATAGTTGCCTTTCTGAAACCGAGATTTATTCAAATGAAAACAAATAACCGCGTTTTATTAATTTTTGCCCTGTTTGGAATCACGCTGTTTAGAGCGGCGTTTTACGCTCAAGTTCCGAGTTCTGCGGAAAATCGGGTTGAGGTCAACAGCCTTCAAAACACTGATCTCTTTGCCGGTCTCAGGTGGCGTAACATCGGTCCGTTTCACGGCGGGCGCATTTCGGCTGTCACCGGAGTGCTCGGGCAGCCGGGTGTTTATTACGTCGGAACGCCTGCCGGCGGTGTTTGGAAAACCACAAGTGCCGGGGTGACGTGGTTTCCGATCTTTGATCAGTTCCGGAATGTTGACAGCATCGGTGCGATTCAGGCTGCGCCGTCCGACCCGAACATCGTGTATGTCGGCACGGGCGATTCAGTCGGAGGATCGAACGGCGACGGGATGTATAAATCGCTTGATGCCGGCAGGACTTGGACGCATATCGGTCTTGAGGAGACGGTCAAAATCAATAAGATCACGGTTGACCCGAAGAACCCGAACGTCGTCGTCGCTTCAACTCAGGGAGATGTCCGGCACAACGGGCGCGGCATTTACCGGACGACCGACGGCGGCAAAACTTGGGAGAACACGCTGCGCCCGGAAAATGCGAACGGCACCCGCGATCTTGAATATGCGTTTGACAAGCCGAATTTGATGTTCGCGACATCGCAGGGATCAAGCGGAGGATTCGGCGGTTTTGGCGGAGGCGCACCGCAGGGACCGAACGGCACGGCACTTTACAAATCAACCGACACCGGCAAAACCTGGACAAAAATCAGTACGCTTCCGCCGTATACCGGACGAATCAGCGCAGCGATTGCGATGCACACCGACGGGCAGCGCGTCTATGTCATCGGTAATCCACCCGAAAGTCCGTCGGGACTTTATCGCTCCGATGATCAGGGAGCGACGTGGCAGCATATGGCAGTCGGCGATCCGCGCGTCGGCAACGGACAAGGCGCATTCAGTTCGGGCGTGTGGGTCGATTCGCAAAATCCCGATATTCTCTACACGGTCAGCACCTTTGTTTCTCAATCAACCGACGGCGGCAAAACCTTTAAGGTGTATAAGGGTGCGCCCGGCGGTGAAGACCCGCACGATATTTGGATTGACCAGACGAACGGACACCGGATGCTGTTCGGCTTTGATCAGGGACCTGCCGTCACGCTCGACAACGGGAACACCTGGAGCGGCTATTATCAAATTCCAATCGCACAGCTTTATAAAGTCGCTACCGATACTCGTTACCCGTATTGGGTGATGGGATCGCAGCAGGACACCGGCGCGGTTATGACGCGCAGCCGCAGTGACCTCGGACAAATCACTAATCTCGATTGGTATCCGTTGCAGTCATCTGAATTCGGCACTGCCGTGCCTGACCCGCTCAAACCGACAACGATTTACGGTGTCGGCTACGGACTCGGACAGGGCAACGGGATGACCAAGATTGATATTGAAACCGGACAGTGGGGCAACGTCGCGCCCAACTTCGGAACAGATCGGGATTTGTATGCCGAAGGGCGCGATTTGTGGAAACGTTTCGATACGGCATTCGAGCCGAAGGCGATGTATGCCGGCTACAACTGCATTCTCGTGACGCGCGACGGAGCTGAAACGTGGAAGTCGTTCAGTCCCGATCTGACAACCCCGAAAGGTCAGCCGATGGTGCCGTGCGGTGTCGCGCCCGCACCAATTCCGACTGTCACAACTCCGCCCGTCAGCGGACGACCGGCAGTTCGCGCAACAATCTCCGATTTCTCGATCTCGACCGTCAAAAAGGGAGTCGTGTGGTCGGGCAGCAGCAACGGACAAATCTACAATACGATGGACGGCGGCAAGAGTTGGAAGAATCTGACGAACTTTACGGATCTGCCGGCAAACGCTAATTTTGTCACGGTCGAAGCCGGACACAACGATGTCAACACGGCTTACGCGGTCGCAAATATCAATGCCGCACGCGGAGATGCAATTCCGGCACCGGAGGAACACTATATTTATCGCACGCACGACGGCGGCAAAACCTGGACGCGCATTGTCGGCGGACTGCCGGTCGATGAGCGGACGGGAAGTCAGGTTCACGTCATCCGTGAAGACCCGAAACAAAATGGATTACTCTTTGCCGGCACTGAAACGACGGTCTATGTTTCATTCGACGACGGCGACCACTGGCAGTCGCTGCGGCAAAACCTTCCGAGTACTTCGATCCGCGATATGGTGTTTCACACCGGCGATAATATGAACGATCTGGTGATTTGCACCTACGGTCGGGGATTCTGGGTGCTTGACGATATGAGTCCGCTGCGCGAAGTGGCGGCGAAAGCTCAGCAGATTGCGGCGGCTCCGGCATATTTGTTCAAACCCGGTGACGCAATTCGTTCGCGCGAGAACGGAAATTGGGATCAGCCGATGAACCCCGAACTGCCGCACTCGCAAAATCCGCCGTTCGGCGCACTCATTTATTACCATCTGAGCAAAAAACCGGCTGGCGAAATCAAGATGCAGATATTTGATTCAAACGGGAAGCCGGTTAGAACTATTACAAGCATCAAGCCCGCGCTTCCCGAACGTCCGCCGTATCCTGATTACTGGTTGATGTCGCCTGAAGAACGCGCCCTCTCCACAAATGTCGGGACCAACCGGGCGAACTGGAATCTCCGCTATGACGACCCGCCCGGATACAACCCGGACATCAATAACCAAATGAACTCCGCCCCCGATCAGGTTACGCCCGGACCGCACGGACCTCTCGTATTGCCGGGAACATTCACCGTCAAACTTCTGGTTGACGGTGCAACTTACACCCAAAAAGTCATTGTCCACAATGATCCGCGAATCGGCGAGAGTGCGAAGATGATGGCGAGTTTGCGGCTGCAGAACAAACTTGCGCTCGCGGCTGTCGAGGGAATGAAAAAGAGCTACGCCGCCAACGAGGAAGTATCGGTGCTGCGCGCTCAATTAGCAGCGTTGAAAAGCGGCTCATTGCCGGCAGATGTCGCAGCGGCTGCGACGGCACTCGATACCAAATTGGCAACATTCGGCGGCGTGCTCGTCCGCGGAGGGCGCGGCGGTGGATTCGGCGGCGGTGTCCGCGCACCCGGAAGCCTGCTTCCGTTTACCGCGCTCAACGGAACTTTTAATACGGTACTCGGTCCGATCTCGCAAAACGGCATTGATATGCCGCCCACCAAAGCGGCGGTGGACACGTGGGAATCCGGCTGCCGGGAGTTCACGACGACAATTGACGCGTGGAAAACGGTGTTCAGCATGGATTTAGCCGGCTTTAACAGCCTGCTCACGAAGAACAACCTGACACCGCTGAAAATCACGCCGTCGGGAGGTACGGTGCCGGTTTCGTGCAAGTTCGTTTGGTCATCTGATACGCCCGGCGGGCGCAAATAGACAAAAACCGTTTCATAATGTGGGTATCTCCGTATCGGCGCATCCAAAAGGGTAGCAAAGCATCGGCACTTTGACGCAGCCGACAATCCGCCTCCGACCTCCTTGTCTGCCGTCTGTTTTCCGCTGTGCCGAGCCGTATTAACTCCGGTGGGCAACTCGTTTACTTTTAGTTACGGTTTGGACAGTCGGGCACTATTGAGCAGTAATTTGTGTCCATAGTCAATCGTTCGATAATGATATTCGATGAAAATATGCGTGTAATCATCCGGCGGCTAAACGATCAATTTGGGGTTGAGGTAGTTTTGGAACAGAAAGCGACGCTGCGGGTATAATAAGTATTATGCGCTGAGTTTTGGCTATTATTTTGTCAAGAATCGCTTAAAATGTTCATTTATCCGGCAAAAAACTGCCCGTATAATAAAAATGCTGTGAAACCACTCTATGCCAGACGGGTTTTGGAAAAGCTACTAAAGCAAAGCAATAGTTGAGTTTATAAGATGTTGCTCAAATTATTATGCGATGAGCGTCGCTTTCTGTTCCAAAAATCACTTGACCCCTGCAACAATTTATACGGATAAAAAATTGATCACCTAAGTGGAATTTATGAATAAATTACAACTAATACAAAAAGCCTACGAAAATTATATTGGTTCAGATAGCGAAAATGCAGCTCAAGTATTTGCAAAAGAAGTCGGGCGAATACTTAATGTAGAAGATGCAGACGCAAAACGCATTATTAAATTGTATTTAGATAACTTATCTATTTCTGATGTTGCTAAGTCTGTCGGATACCCTTACTCACAAGTGCGACAGGTGTTAGTGAAAGCTAATGTGATTAGAAAGCACACTATCTCCACCAAACTTAAAAAGTCCGCTAGTTTAGCAGGTAAAACACGAGCCGCGATCCATCGAAAAGACTTCCCGAAGGATATACTCGAAAAACTGCATGTAACTGATAAATTACCAGTTAAAGCCATAGCACGAAAATTAGGAGTTCATAAAGACAGAATTAAAAGAAATCTGAATGGGTATGGTATTCCAATAACTAATATGCGCGGTCGGATAAAAAACAATGAATACATCGAACGAAAGGAGCAAGCTGAAACGACGATTTTTATGGATGAAGAATTGACCGCTTTTCAGAATTTAAGACTTGAGTCCGAGAAAAAGCATTTCCAACTAGAATAATTTCACACGCAAATTTTACCGCTTAAAAAGCAAGACATTTTTACTGAAGTTTCGAGTAAAGATCGTTGGTTTCTGTTCGATTGCCATCGCTTCCCCTACCGGCAAACGGCGCGCCGAGATTATAAGTCTTCGCGGAAACAGCATTGAGGTCAAAGACGGCAGATTTTTTATCAAAGCGAAAGTTAAGGGCGGATTTTTCCTCAACTTTGAACTCGACGATGAAACCACCAAAAACGCTTTATTTGCTTATCTTGAGGTGACTAACCGAACTGATATTTTCGGCTCGGACGATCCTCTCTGGCTGCGGCACGACAAAGACGCAAAATCAAGCAAAAATAAAGGCTTGACCTCGCACGGATTTGTCCGCCGGATGGAAATTTACGCCCTCGAAGCCGGCATTTCTCATTTTCACATTCATCGCCTGCGGCAGACATTTGCCAAAATCAATTCCGAATACTCGGAATCGATGGCGGAAACACAAGAGACTCTCGGACATTCCAACATCAAAACGACGCAGATTTATGTGCAAAGGCTCGCGGTTAAAAAAGACAAACATTCAAAATCCATCCGGTATGCGCTGAAAAAATAATTATAGGTTTTGGTGATTTTCCCTAAAATGATCCAAAATCAAAGTATGATATTTTGTATGGGTCAGCCTAAAAAAGTGCTGACAGGGCAAATATGAAGCCAGATTTTTGGTAGTTTTAAATTGCAAAAACATTTTTCGCAAAGAAGCCCGGGCTAACAACGGTTTTTTTAAGTTCATTTGCTGATTAAAGGATAACCCGGGCTACTTGAACAAAATTTCAAAATGAGCACGGACAGTTATATTAATCTACCAGTTCCCAATTATCCCTGATGCAGAAGCCTGATTTTACCCTTAAATTTATTAAAAATGCCGTCGAACTGGAGCGTTTCAGTAATGTGCTGGTTACGCTCCCGGCGTTTGCTCTCGACATCGAGACGACCGACTGGTGGAATCGGCACCGGGAGTGCGTCGCCCTGCTGCAAATCGCTTTTCGCGCCGCCGGCAAGATCAGCGTCGCCGTCATTGACACGTTCGCCGGCATTGACCCGGAACCGCTGCGCGCACCGCTCGAACTCGCCGCCGCCACGAAGATTATGCACAACGCCGGGTTCGATGCGGTGCGGCTCGGCAGACATTACAATTTCAAGGTCGCTCCCGTTTTCGATACGATGGCTGCCGCCCGCCGCAGTGGAGAGCGCCAATACTCGCTCAGAGCGCAGGCGGAAATTCATCTGGGGCTGCACCTGGATAAATCAATGCAGGGCAGCGACTGGAGCCTCAGACCGCTCAGTGTGCGGCAGATGCACTACGCCGCCCTCGATCCATATGCGACCCTTTTGCTTTACGAGCATCAGAGCGTCCGCCGCTTAGACGGCGGGTATCGGTTGAAGCCGCCCGCTGATTCCGTCCAGAACCGGCTGCCGTTTGAATCTGTGCCGGTCATTGCCGAAGGGGCTGGCGACCAACTGCCGTCAAGCGTTGCCGAAGTTTTTTCACTAACCGAACTGCCGGAAGTAGCGGCGGCACTGCTCGGCATCATCACGGAACTCCCGACGCGTTACAGCCCCGGCGCACTGGCGGCAGCGGTCGGCAGCAAACGGGTCGGGCTGGCGGGCTGGATAATCGACCGGCGGCTGGGAACCGGTGCCGAACCCGACGAGGAAACGGTCAAACTGGCAATTACCGATTTATGCGAGCGGCAGTTGATTGAAATAACGGACACGCGGCGGCTGGCGGCGACGACAGCGGGCGGGCGGCTCTGGCAAACATTGAAATAAAAGAAAAAGAAGAACTGTAATTGGCAGAGTGTCAGGCAGCGGAATTCTGTAATCCTGATTGGTCAGCCGGATGGCGGATAATGCTGCTTTTAATTCTCAAACTATTTTGATCCCGGTATGTTAAATTGATTTTCAGTATGAAAACATCTTTCGTCCTGCTCCTTCTGATCATCCCGGCAATTACGGCTGCCGGACAACATGTGCCGAAGCCGCCGCTCCCGGCTGCCGCCGAGTCTGCCGGTCAGAGTGAAGCCGCCGAAACCTTCACGGATTTCGACTTCGGCAGTCTCACCGCCGTCAACCCGAATAATTTAACCGGGAAAAAGATCGAAGAATTACGAACGAATTTTTACGCCCCGGTCAAATCCGATGTGATTGACAGCGGTGCCGCCGTGGAGCGGCTCAGACGGCTCGCCGAACCGGTCTTTCGCTTTCACCGGGCGGCAAAGTCGCAGACCGTCGTGTTCAGCCATTCGGTGCCGATTGTTTTCACCTGGAAGGAGACGTTTGTCACCTTCTCGACGGCGGCGTTAGACCTGCTCAGTGATGCCGAGATCACCGCTCTCGTCGCTCACGAAGTCGGGCATTTATACTTCGCGGCAGCACTCGAAGCGGCGCGTAACGCCGGTGATGACCGCCTGACGCGGGTGATCGAACTCAAATGCGATCTGGCGGCTCTGACCACGCTGACATATCTCAAGCTGGAGCCGGCAAATTTGATTTCGGCAGTCAAAAAACTGATTGAAATGCGCGACCGGCAGGGCATCGGCAGTTTGGCGGCGGGCAGTCCGACGATTGCCAGCCGCGAAGAGATACTGAAATTATATCTGTCGGCACAAAACCGGCAGAAAAAATAATGAAGCCTTCCAAACTCAAATTTTATTTATCAGCACTTTCGACTTTGCCGAACAATTACCGCAGTCTTTGCCTTCGGCGGTAGGGTTAATGTGCTTGACAAATCAAAAGCGGGATGGGAAATGTCTATTGCCCGTCCCGCTTTTGATCTGTTGACTGCTAACCGTCCCTGACTTTAATTTGATAATTTTCGTTTGTTTATCAATTACCGGGAAAGCCGACAAAATCAACTCCGTCCAGATCATTGGTTAAATTAATGACCTGCGGCGTAAAGCGGTAGCTTTTATGCCGCACGCCCGCGATATAGGTGCCGCCCGCCGGAATCTCCGCGAAACGGTAATAACCGAAGACGTTCGTTCGCGCAGTAAAAGTATGCCCGGCTGCATCGGTCAACGTGATGGTTGCCGCCGGGATCGCCCGTCCTTTGGTGTCGGCGATCCGCCCGCCGATACTCGCCCCCGCCGCCGTCGTCCCTGCCGGTGCCAGCAGCGTCCAGTCGGAGAACTGGCTGATATTATTCGCCGTTGCCGTGTTCGCCGCCGGATCAATGGTTGCCGGAACAGTCGTAAACGCCCCTTCGTATTTTTGCAGAGTAAAGCTATTTTCGCTGACTCCCACTGGAACGTCCTGATCGAGATACTTAAACGTCAGATTTGCCGTTAAATCGCCGCTCTCCGTCAGCATCCAATATCTTTTTAAGGCTAAGTTCGGATCGGGCGCGTTCGGCTGCGCCCCCTGCACTGCCCTGACGGTGAGACTCGACGGCGTTTGTCCGAGCGCGGTGACGGCGGCGAAAACCGGTGAATAGCCGTTTTCCGTTCCGACCGGATACTCAACCGCCGCGCTCGGTGAGTTCGGCTTATCCTTTTGATCACCGATGCCACTCGATATTTCCGGTTTCGTCGGAGTGACTGTTGTAAACTGGCGGACGATGCAGTTATTAATGTAGCCGTATGTCCGCGATACCACCGCATTCGCTCCGAGCGTGACGCAGAAACTGCCGGTTGAAAGATTCGTTCCGCCCAGATTCAGATTGCCGGTGACGGTAATGTTGCCCGTCAATGATTTGTTCGGAGTCGAAGTCAAATCCAAATCCGTATAGCTGCCCGCCGCCACCGTCTGCGGCGCGGCGGCTTGGCTGACCGGATCGAGTTTGGCTTCGATGACGTTCTGAACAGCGACCGGCACGTTCGAGAAAAAGTCGTAGCCGGTTAGATTTTCCACCTGGTCAATCGTCGCCAGGTATTTCTGCCAGCTATCGGGTCGAATGACCGTGTTGTTGGGCATTATCACGGCAATCGTGCGCGTCGCCGTCGTCACGCGCGAGACATCGTTGTCGCCGACCGGCAGGATGACAATCACCTTCCACGTCATTGACGGGACGGTGACGCGACCATTGGCAATCGTCGTGGTAACTCCGCCGTTATCGCCGACACCGCCAATGCCGGTGCCACCCGCGACGATGTAGAGTTCGTTGCTCTGTCCGGCGATTGAGCGGCTGTCGGATTCGAGTTTTTCCCACGGTCCCTGATTGTTGCCCGGTGCCTGGGGCATCATATTGGTCATAAAGAAAGTGGCGGAGTTGTCCGGCACCGTGCGGGTTCGATCCCCCGACGGCGTATGGTGTCCGCGGTCGAAACCCGAACCCGAATAATCCGTCGCCAGCACCTGATACCAGCCTGCCGGAAGCGATTGATCGGGTCGGAAATCGTTCTGCCGCCCCGCCGACCCGATCCACGTCGTATCGAGGTGCCACGAGACCCAGTTCGGGATGCCGCGGTCACGGTGATACCCGACCGCATACTGCGGTTTCGAGAGTAGATAATTAAACGGATTATTGACATCCGTCGTCGCATTCGTCGGATTACCGAGCAGCAGATGCTCCTGCGAGTTGCCGGCGGCGATGACCGTCAGCGAAATAGTCGCCGAAGCGGAGCGCGCCTGCGCGTCCGCCACGCTGATGTTTAAAGTTTTGGCTCCGCTCGCCGCGGTGGTCGGCAGATCGGCGAGAAACGAGAAAATGTTATCGCCCGCCACGTCGTCGCCGTTCGTGCCGTCGTCATAGAACGGCTGGCTGCCTGAGCCGCCGATAGCGGTCAGATCACCGGTCGCGGTAATATTCGTGCTGGTCGGATTCGTCGCCGGGTTGACCGTCACCGTCAGCAGGGTCGAATCGCCGCTCGACACCTGGTTCGGCGATGCCGCTCCCGCTGCCGACAGCGGCAGAGTTCCGCCGCTGCCGACGACAATATCGTCAATCCCGATAAATTCATCGTTGCCGACGGCGTTGGTCGTGATGATCCGCAACTGGACGAGCGGCTGGTTATCAACCGCTGCCGGAAGCGCGACGGCGACCGGTGTCACCAGGGTCGCGGCGGACGGACCGGTGGCAGCATCAGCGACAAATGCCGCCGGGACGTTGGTGTAGCCGCCCGTATTGCCGACGCGGTATTGCAGAGCGACCGGCTGGACGGCGTTGTCGGTCGAGCCGTCAATGTCGCGCAGGTTATAGGAAACGGTAATATTGCTCTGCCCGGTGGTGTTGACGTTTATCACCAGATGCGGCGCACTCGCCGTCCCGGAGCCTTGAAAACCGACGACCGGGTTACCGAGTTCAAATTCATATAAGCCGCCGCTGGTCAAAATGTCGGGATTCGTCTGGTTGGCAGTCACGTTGACGGGAGTGCCGGAGCCGTCCGCCGTAATCGTCTGCGGGTCGGTGCCGGTTGCACCCGTCAGAGCGTCGCCGCGATAACCGATGATCCCCGGAACATTGCTCCAGTCGTTATCGGCGGTAATCAGATTCGTGTTCGACCAGTTCTGCGAAAACGGCAGCGGCTGGGCGGTCGGCGGCTGGGCGGTCACCGTCAGCGCAATCGTCGTATTCGCGGTTCTCGACTGGGCATCGGCAACGGTCACCGGCAGAGTCTTGGCTCCGGCGGCAGCGGCGGCTCCGACCGTCGCGGTATAGGAAAAGATATTGTCACCCGGAGTGACATCGCCGTTCGTGCCGTTATCGAAAAACATCTGCGTCGCCGAACCGCCGATGGATGATAGATCACCGGTGACGGTGATACCCGTGCTGACCGGATTCGCGCCCGGTGTGACCGATACGCTCAGCAGCACCGCGCTTCCTTTCTCAACCGTATTGGGAGCGGCACTGCCCGTCGCGGACGGCGGTGTCGAACTCGACGTGACGGTCAGCGCGATGGAAGCCGAACCCGTGCGCGACTGCGCGTCGGAGATCGTGGCGGGCAGCGTTTTGGCTCCGGAGAGCGTGCCAGCCGTGACCGCCGCATTAAACGAGAAAATATTATCCCCCGGAGTGGCATCGCCGTTCATGCCGTTATCGAAAAAGGTTTGCGCCGCCGCTCCGCCGATTGAACTCAAATTGGCTGCAACCGTGATGCCCGTGCTTGCCGGAGCGGTTCCGGGCGTGACGGTGACGGTCAGCAGCGTGATACTTCCGGCAGCCACCGTAGCGGGATTAGCCGCTCCCGTGCCGGACGGATTGGTAGAGCCGCCGCCGCCGCAGGGATTCGAGGGGGAAGTTGTAGTGCGCGGGGTGGGTGCGCCGGTTGCAAAATCAGTGCCGTTCTGGTCGCTCTCCGTGCAGCCGCCGCCCGCCCGCAAATCGGCGGTAGTCGTGCCGGGAGCGGGAGCCGGACCTGTTCCTTCAAAACCGTTCGCCGTCGCGCCGTAACCGACGAAATCAACTATCGTCGCTCCGGTTCCGTTGGCAATCTGTCCGCTCAGAGCGGTGGTCGTATTAACTAGAGCGACTTTGGCGGCGGTCGCGCTCATGGCGATAGTGCCGGTCGTGTCGGGAGTCGGCAGCACGTTCACGCCGTTCGTCCCGAAACTCTCGGCGATCAGGTAATACTGTCCGGGCAGCAGCGAAACATTAGCTAAGTTCGTCACCTGCCAGGAAGTTCCGGTGGCGGCGGCATACTGCACCGACCAGCCGTTTAGACTCACAGCAGAGGTGCCGCGGTTAAACAGCTCGATGTAGTCGTTTTTATAGGTCGAGCAGTTCGCCGTGCCGCAGCCCGCGCCGCCGTAAACCTGGCTGATGACGACGTTCGACGACACCAGCGGTTTGGCGGTCGGCGGTAATGCCGTCTGTGCCGCTGCCGGTGATGCGATCAGCAGATGCTGCACCACCAGTAAAACGAACAGCAGTCCGGCAGCCGATTGTTTGAAAAAAGAGACCCTGGCTCGTTCCGCCGGCGCGGAATGACGCGAAATAACGTGTTTGAAAAACATAATCTTAAACCTTATTTTAAATACCTTGTCTGTTAAATAACCTTGTCGAAATGGATTTTTAATTTCGGAATGATTTCGCCGGAATGACGTGTTTTCAGTTTGGATAAATCCGGCAAACACACTATGGGAGGCGGGCTTGGCGAAGACGGAAGACACGGCAAATCAACGATCAAGGTGAAATAGTAGCGTATTTGCCGGGGCTTGTGAAGCGGAGAAACCGTCCCGCTTAACCGAAAGTTAAGATCACACTGCTAGTGTGCAGTGATGAAAAGAGGATGAGCGGCAACTGCCGCTCGACCGCTGACCGTAAAAACAGAAAAGTCATTCGCAGTTATACGAATGACTTTTCCGCCCAATAACACTAAAAGGATTTACATTTCTTTTAGTGAGGAAAAGTATAAATTACCGGCAGGGAATTTACAAAACAAAGGCGGTTGATTTTTGCTTTTATGCAGCAAAAACAGTGAGAGTAGTTGAAGGTAATGAAAGAAGTTGGATTGAAAAATAACCGGAGTCGGTTGGAAGAAAGATACAATATTAAATATTCAAACTTTACTCGCTCGCTTTATTGACCTCGGAAAAAATGAAAAGGCTGAAGACATAATTGAAGAAGCGTTTTAAGAATAGCTGAATAGAAAGGCGTTTGCTTGGCAAAAGCAATCATTCTTTTATTACGGCACCAGACTTCACAAATTTTATTGGAAAATCTGCTCGCTTTTCCGCAGCCGTGTCCTTAAAATTTATTAAAACTCATGAAAGCAGTCAGCAAAAGCGCAGGGAATTTCTACAAAGAGCAAAAGTTCACAAACGCCATCTAATCGAATTAAAACGTCTGAAAAGAAAGTTTTCTATCTGACCTGTGAAGATAAATCTTTTATTGAATTGCTTGAACTTATTGTATTGAATAGGATTTTTTGGTTAGAGTTTTTGTTCAATTTTTTGATATCTAGTGTTGATGTCTGCACTTTGGTATTAAATTTGTATTTAAGTTTTCCACTGGGTTACCAAACTTAAATTACTGATTAATTTGGTCAAAGACTATGAAAAATATGGTAGAATTGGCTTCTTTATCATCTAAAACCAGATTGCTAAGGGGTGAGCAGGTGCCAAAGTCAACAAAAAAATTTGAACATCTTGAAGAAACGAAACCTAAGCAGATGTTGCTTTTCCGGTTCATTGAAGATTCTGAAGAGCAACTTTCCTCTTCGGATCAGGCTAAATATCGGAAATACTCTCAGAGTATAGAATTATATGATTTTATGCCCAAATATTTTTGGGGCAAAGCAAAGCGAGATGAGAACGGGACTCTCCCGATTTTAGTACGGGAATTTAGCTGTCGCGATATTAAGCGAAAGCTGAGAGTTCATCCTGCCGGAATTGTTATTAATGAATCCACAAATGAGGCAAAGTATTTCTATCTGGGACGCAGGGAAGAAATTATTGAAGAGGTTTTAAGAAAACTTGCAATTGAATCGGGAGCCTTCTATGACGGTCAACCGGGAGTATCTTTTACAATCGGTCAGATTAGGCGAGAACTAGCCCAACATAACCACAGCTATAGTTATTACGAAGTAGTTGAGTCTTTGAATATACTGGCTTTGACCAAAATTGAACTTATAAATCCGGGTGAAAGAAAAGCGTCAGTTATTTTCAGTCCGATTGAAACACTCGGACTGTCCGGTGACGGGGATGAGACGCAGAGCTACGTCGTATTTTCGACGCTGGTGACGGAAGCTATCAAGGGTCTTCACTTTCGTCTCTATAATTATGAACAGGTGATGTCGTATCGAACCGTTGTTGCAAGACTTCTTCATAAAAGAATGGCACATCATTATAAGCAAGCCTCTATTACCAACAAATACCGAATTTATCTTTCGACTATCATTAGAGATTTTGGCTTGACACCTCAGAAATCACTCGGAGATAATTTAAGGGAAGTTGAAAAATCTTTGCAGGAATTGATCGATAAGCAGGTTTTGCTGAACTATGCAGTGACCGATAAAGTTGTTGATCCTAAAACTAACAAGTTGATCGATGTAATGCTGGAGCTTCAGCCTTCGATCTATTTCGAGAGTGACAGCAAAAAGGCGAATTTTTTACAGTCCAAAAACGAAAAGGTGGTAAATGGCGGTAGTCGGGATTAAGAAGGATTATAAGGGTTAAAGGTTAAGAAAGGGATACGGGTAAAATTTTACCCGTATCCCTTTCTTTTCCACTGATTTAAGCGTGATAAGGTTCGTGTCAAACCTACTGAATGCTTCGTGTCAAACCTACTGAATCTCATAAATTTTGAAGTAGGTTCGTGTCAAACCTACCGGAAAAAGCTGCCGGTTCGTGTCAAACCTACCACCGGTTCGTGTCAAACCTACCGGAAAAAGCTGCCGGTTCGTGTCAAACCTACCACCGGTTCGTGTCAAACCTACCGAAACGCTGTGGATAAACATACCCTTTTCGTTCTCGTTCGTGTCAAACCTACCGGTAGGTTCGTGTCAAACCTACCGGTAGGTTCGTGTCAAACCTACCGGTGAATTGTTGAGTTGGTGTGGGGTAATAATTAGAGGGAAAGATTTTTATTAAGCATAATGTATAATGCTTGAGATTTTGTTTTGATTTAGAATATAAAAATTGAAAAGTGAGCGTCCGGTTCGCTGAATCTGGTTTTAGAGTAGCAAAATTCAAGAAGTTAGCGAACTGAATGAATTATCAGAAGTTGAAAAACGTATGCGAAGCGACTTTGATTGGTATTTCTCGTTCGTCGCTGAGTTTCACGAGTATTTTTATTTCCTCTTTTCCGCCATTGCTCGAAAATTCAATGCCTTTAATTTGCGGACTAATATGATTTTGGTTTTCGCTGCCTTCAGCGACGATTTTTCCAACGAGCGTTTGAAGTTCGTTGAAGTTCCAGTTGGTCGAAAGAACGTCGCCGCGCAAATCCAGAATCAGACGCGAAATCGAATTGTCAAAATCTTCTTCCTGCGGCTCGTAATCATAATCATCGTTCGGGCTGTAAGAAACCTTGCCAAAAGTGCTGAGCCATTCCATAGCTTCATCGAGCAAATCGCTTGCACTTGCAATCGGAAGTCCCACGCACAAGCCTTCGACTTCTTCAATGTCGAAACTGCCCGTGTATTCAAAAACGAAAACTTGGTTTTCGACGCGCCGGAAATCCAATTCGACCGTATCGCAACTCATCGAAACGACGGCAAATTCGCCCGCGCGGACGAAGATTGATTTTAAGACCGCGCCCGGTTTCCAGTGAAGTTTTTTGAGCGGCAATTTTTCGCTGTTGCCAGCAATAAGAAAGCGCATCGTGCCGCCGACGCTAGCGACGAAACTTTCCGCGCCTTCGCCGATTTCCGTCCACTCATCAACCGACTGTTCTTCGGCTGAAGTTTCTTTGGTTGCTGTCTGCATCGGCTCAGCCGACGGCGGTGAGTTTTGATAGAAGTCGAAGTGATTCGGCATCTGTTGCAAAACGCTCGTCAGGACGCTCACGCCCGAAACGAAAATTTCGATCTCACGGCTCTCGATTTCACGATAAGACAAAACTTTTTCCGTTCCCAAGTCGCGGTAGTCGGCGTAAGATTCGATAATTCGATCCGGCGGATGATTTACTTCTCTGACGACACAAACGGACAATTCCTTCTTTGCTCTCGCCGGATATGCCGCGTAGAGTTTCTTGACAAACGCGGGCTTTATTTTCCGCGTTGCGCCATCAATGGTGAGAGTGGCGAAAACTGCATCTTCGACGAACTGCCGCAAGTTTTCAAGTTTCCGGTCATCAATTAGTGAAGTGCGCGTCGGCGCGAGCGGCGTGACGGGACTGCCAGACGAAACTTCGAGCAGAAAGGGAATTTCTGAATTGAGTTTAATGATTTGCCCATACCAAATCACAAAGGCGTAAGCGCGGTAGGGATTTGCCGCTTGAGCGATACGGAGACGGTTATTTTCGTAAAAGCCGTCGTAAAGCAAATCATCGCCTTCGGGAATGCACTCGGCGGGCAGCGTTGTGTCAACCATTTTCCCGTCTAAAAAGATTTTAAGAAAGTCCTGGTAGCCACGCGCGGGAGCGAAACTGCCGCCGTCGCCGAATTTCGTCAGAGCATATTCAAGCTTATGCGCGAGCCGATTGTAAGAAAATGTCGCTTCCGGTTCTTCGTATTTGACGGTCAATTCAAAGCCGCTGATAAATTCGGGCGTGTCGGCGATCAAATCGGTCCACGTCGCCCAGTAATCTTCCGACTCCCATAACAGATTGGCTTCGACGGTCGCTCGTTTGCCGCGCGAGGAGATGGAAACGCTTTTCACCCCGCCGAGCGCGAACAGCGACAGCAATCCCACGCCCATCGGTTTTTGATTCGCTTTGATTGTTTCATCCGGGTAAAAAGAATCAGCCATTCGCAAAATTCGCGTCCATCCTGCCGTATCAGGAGAGATGCCCGAACCGTCGTCGCGCACAGTTATTGTCTGCGCTTCGCTGTCGAGATAAAAATGAATCTCCTTTGCTCCGGCGCGCTGAGCGTTTTGCAGAAGTTCTCCGACAATTTCGGAAACCGAATTTTTGAAAAGTCGTTTGACAGTCGCCGGCAGGCGTTTTTCGTTGACGATTAAACTCATAAGTTTTTTATGAGCCTGCCGACCGCTTTTTTATCTTCAGTCTTTGATTTTGCGTGACGGAAAAACCGATTAAATTTTCTTTGCCCGAATTAAAGTATTCAGCAAATAATTGTGCTGTGAAATCCCCGTAGTTGGCTTTCGGCGTGAACGCAAATCAATAAACCTTTAGACTGTTTGTGCAAAAATTTGAAATCTTCTTTTTCGATTAATTTCATTCTTCGCTATCGAATTCTTTCTCAAAATTTTCGACCGCCGCCTGCGCCCGGAACGGCGTTTCCCGGAAAAATTACGGAATCTTCTCGTGCCTTATTCGCCTGCCGAGATGGAATCATACACTGTCATCTGTACCGTAAACAGTCCTACCGCAAACTTGCCTGAGCTGGTACTGAATAGTGAATGAAAGATTCATCGTAATTGCCATACCGTGACAAAGAAAATTTGTAAATGCGTCCGATAATGGTGGAGGCTTTCATGGCGTACAGGCAGTATCCGTTGAAAGACTAAAAACCAAGAAAAGGGATGAAAGGCGAAAAGCCGTTGCCAGCGGGAAATAAAGAAAAAGACTGAAATGGAAGAATGTTGTGGCGGGCTTCGGATTCTTGAAAAGGCGAGTTTGGAATAATTCAGTTGCCGTTGCTGCGGGGTGAATTGATCGAGTGCAGTAAGTGATTGTATTAGCTGTACTTGGAAGAAAACCCGGAGCAATTTGAAAGGTGCCGTCGATGTGCTTTTCGAGCAACAGGAAAATCCGGAGGCTAAAAAATTCGTGAAGAGCCACAGAAAAACGTCAAACGAGGCGGGGCGAAAACTCTCAGGAGCCACATAAAAACGGCGCGCATCGACTGGAGTTTCTTCTCAAAAACAACAGTATTACACACCACTGCGCTTTCATCTGCTAATTTTGGATTTGGTTTTTGTCAAACTTGAATAAAATGAACGGAATTTGTGGAGATTTATTTAAGTTTTGTTATCGGACGCAGAATTGTTTTTTATTCGACAATCTAAGAGGCAAAATTTGTCTTCAACCTTACTTCAATTTCCCAGATGAAATTTTTTTGATTATTCTTCAGGGCGAAAAATCTAAAATTAATTTCAGATTTTTTTGCTAGAAAATGACCATTGGCAAAATTCATTCACACTATTAGGCGTATCGGGCGAAAAACCTAATTTGATTTGAGGGGAAAATGGAAAGATGATTAACAGCAGAACGGTAACAGTTGATATAGAAACGCTTCCGATTGAAGACTCTGCTTTTGGGCAGGTTCAAAACACTAACGGCAAAACGGATGACCTTTTGAAAACGGCTTTAAGCGGCGACTTCGGACGAATTCTTTGCATCGGCTACAGCGATGAACAATCGGGCGGTTCCCCAATGGCAGGTGTTCTGGGCTGGAACGCTGAGGCTGAACGGTTCGATCTTGACGAAGCACGGATGCTCACGGAATTTTGGAATTTGATGCGCGGCTTCAATCCGGCGCGTGACCGCATTGTCGGACACAACATTTTCGACTTTGATTTGCGGTTTATTCTCAAACGCTCTCGTCGTTACGGAATTAAACCGAGCGTTAATTTATCGTTCGCCCGATACCGCAGTCAGCCTATTTACGATTTGATGTGCGAGTGGGAATGTTGGGCATTTGGTGCCAAAGTCAGCCTCGACCGTTTGGCGCAAATTTTTTCTCTGCCGACTTCCAAAAGCGATGGAGTCAACGGTTCAAAAGTTTTTGAACTGTTCGAGCAGGGACGGCATCAAGAGATTCGTGATTACTGTTTGCGCGATGTCAAACTGACGCGAGCTATTTACCGCCGGATGACGTTTGCCGATGCGAATAAAGAATTGAAAACGGCTGAAAAAGTCGGCGAAGCAGCGACCGGATTGGGATTATCTGCTTAAATAGAGTGAGCGAAACGAGATTGAAGATGACATTGTGGCTCGAAATTTTCAGGAAATTGGCGGAAGGCGATGCAGCGCAAGCGAACGAAATTCTGCGCGTTGATTTGCCCTTGTCGCTCCGCAGCTTTTCCAGAACGCCGACCGACGGCGCGGCGTATCAAGGCGTTCTGCCGAACAAAGTTCGTTATTTCGCTTTCGGGTTGCCAGAGGGCGAAAGGGAAGTATTGGAGTCGAGGCAGGAAGATTTTACGGATTATGTGCTTGACCGCATTACGAATCAAATCGAACGCAGTTTTAATTTGATCAAATTTTGCCTCGAATTCCCGGAATTAAAAATCGAAGAAATCGTCAAACAATTTCCGAACTGGGAAGGCTACAAGCGTTCCGATGAAACAAAAGGCCACTATGTCGCGGGAGTTTTGCAATCGCTCGTCAGGGAGAAAATTGAATTGCCGCAAATGCTGGAAGCGACCGCCGCAAATATAGAAACTCCGTTCGAGTATGAATTTAATGAAGGCGGTTTGGTTTGGAATTGGGATTACAATCAAAGCTGGCGCGATTTTCAAAAGAAGCAGCAGATCGGCGGAAAATACTTGTGCCTGAGCGAAACGGGCGAATCTGAAAATCCGCCTGTTTCGAGCGAGGGTTTCGATCATCGCTTGGTCGCAATGAGCGAAGTGGTCGAATCGCTCACCGGAACGGAAAATCAATTCTCGTTTCTCGCGCTCAAAGAACTCGGAGAAAATCTCACGCCGGAAGTCGAAGATTGTCTGGAAGAAATGCACCGCCGAAAATCCAAGCACGGGTATCGTCCAATTGCTCACCATCGCGTCTTTTGGGATTTGTCGGACGCTTACGCTCAAATCCCGCTCGAATTGACGCTTGCCGAGCCGGAATGTCCGACTGATCAGGTGTTAGCCGAACATATCAGCGACAATTACCCGGAAGTCTCGAAACCGAATCGGCAGAACGTCAACGATAGACGCGCTAAACTGCACCGCGAGTGCGAGCGAAAAATCAGAGAGAGCGTCGTCGAATGGGCTTTGTCGGGCAAAAGCGATTGATAAGTTTTGTAGTTTGCAGCAAAAGATATGGCTGAAGTCGAAAAAATCAGAATTGAACGCCAGTGGCTGCACGAAGCCGCTGAGGTCGCGCGCCTTTGCTCGAAAGACGCGACGAAAGAAAGAGTGCTAGTTTCGCAAGCCGTCCGGTTTGCCGTCCAGGAACATTTACAACGCGCCGTCAATCTGACCGCCGAACCTGGACGCTCTTCCGACGCAAAGTATGTCGAACTGCTCGACATTTGCGATTTCCGCTGCCGTGATTGGTCGGTTGAAGTACGCGCGCTGACCAGAGCGCGGGAGACGGCTTTGTATGTCCCGACGATGCCGCTGATGGTCGGCGTTTTTTCCGATTTTTACATTCTCGCCGTCGTTAATGCAGAGTTGACCGAAGCAAGCGTTTTCGGTTACGCGACGCGCGAAATGCTGGGCGATGCGACATTAACCGAGAACAGAATGTTTGCTATCATCGCTGCATCGGAGCTGAAACCGTTCACTGAATTCGCCGAGGAATTGCGTCGCGCGAGAAATAAAACTGACGAGGAAAACGGACAATCGGCTGATTGGGAAAACCGCGCCGAGCGAATAATCAAAGGCTTAAATTCAATTCTGCAACAGGAAGACGTTTTTACTCCCCGGCAAACCGAACGGCTGACGAATCTGCTGCGCGAGGAAATCTGGCGGGATTTAAGCAACGATTTGAAAAGGACGGAAATTGCGCCGCTGCTTGAAAAACTATTCGCTCGATTCGATATTGACGCGCCGCTTTCTGCTGCCGCGTCCGACAGTCCCTTAGCCTTTCGTTCTTCCACCGCCGAGCGCGACAGATTCGACAAAAGCGAACGGCGACGGAAATTTTTTACGGGCCAGACGAGCGTTGAAAGGCGAGTCACGCTTTACCGTTACCTTCTGGAAAACGACGAAGCCGTGAGCGAGCATCGCCGCTTGAATCGCGCGTTCAACGAATTGACCGACGGCGCGTTTCAGACTTCCAAAGCCAGACAATCGGCAATCCGAGCTTATCGAAAAAAAGCTGAAAACGTCTTTGTCGAACCGCCGTTGCTTAAAAAGAATGATGAGCAGCCTCAGCTGCGCGAACTTCCGATGGAAACTGAGCCGCAAACAGAATTGGACAAACGGGACGAAAATAAAATTATGAGTATCGAACAGCTAAAACCGAACACGATTATTCGCGGAAATATTCTGCCCGAGCCGGTGCAAGTCATTACCACCGTGCCGATGGGCGATGCGGTCAAGATTTACGGAAAAGGTCTCAAAACCAATCAATTCCACGAACCGGTTTTTAGTCTTGAACAATTAAAATCGCTCGAAGTTTCGGTCGAAAACAATGCGTTTGACGGCGATGCCGCCCGCTTTCGTATTGGCGTTGAAGCATTGCGTTTGGGTCTGGCTTACGAATATGACCCGTATTTCGCGCTCTCGATTGCCCGCGTTGACCCGTTGCCGCATCAACTCGAAGCCGTCTATGACTATTTTCTGAAACTGCCCTGCATCCGTTTTCTGCTCGCCGACGATCCGGGCGCTGGCAAAACGATTATGGCTGGCTTGTTGCTCAAAGAACTGAAGATTCGCGGTCTTGCCAAAAGAGTTTTGATAGTCACGCCCGCCAACCTGACTTTTCAGTGGCAACGCGAGATGAAGGACAAATTCCGCGAAAATTTTGAAATCGTGCGCGGTGACGTTCTGCGGGCAAACTACGGCTCAAATCCGTGGCAGGATAAAAATCAAGTCATCACGTCGGTTTCGTGGGTTTCGACGGTTGATGATGCCAAACAAAGTCTGCTCCGCAGTCATTGGGATTTAATCATCGTTGACGAGGCGCACAAAATGAGCGCGTATAGCTCGGACAAGAAAACGCTCGCTTATCAACTCGGCGAAAATTTGTCGAAAATGACCGACCACTTTCTGCTGATGACCGCTACGCCGCACAAGGGCGATCCGAAAAATTTCTGTTTGTTTTTGGAACTTTTAGATAAGGACGTTTATGGCAACGTCAAAAGTTTGGAAGAAGCGATGCGCCGCAAATCTGCCCCGTTTTATCTGCGCCGCACGAAAGAATCTCTCGTCACGTTTCCCGACCCGGAAACCGGCATCGTCAAAAAACTCTTTACCAAGCGGAACGTGCAAACAATTAGTTTTCAAATCAACGCTGAAGAATATGATTTTTACGACGCGCTGACGCGCTACGTCGAAGACCAGTCAATCAAGGCTTCGCAGGACGATTCGGCGCGCGGGCGGGCAATCGGTTTTACGATGGCGATGCTCCAACGCCGTTTCGCTTCCAGCACCTACGCCGTGCGCCGCTCATTGGAGAGAATGCGCGATAAGCGGCAGCAGATTCTGGACGACCCAGAAGCCTATAGGCAGGAAAAAATCAACAACAAACTGCCGGAAGATTTCGACGAACTGACCGAAAGCGAACAAGACCAGATTCTAGAGGATTTGGAAAAAGTCGTCGCTTCGGTTAATCCGCAGAATTTGCGCGACGAAATTCAAAGTCTAACCGGATTGATTGACCGGGCGCGGATGCTCGAAGAACGCGAAGTCGAATCGAAACTGGCTCAGCTCAAAGAAACGATTTTCGAGGCGGGCGTTTTCTCCGACCCGAAAATGAAACTCTTAATTTTCACCGAACACAAAGACACACTCGATTATCTGGTCGCCAAACTTAGAAACTGGGGCTTGTCCGTGACGCAGATTCATGGCGGGATGAAAAGCGGCGACCGCGATACGCCCGGCAGCCGCATTTACGCAGAACGCGAGTTCAAAGAAGATTGCCAGATTATGGTAGCGACCGAAGCCGCTGGCGAGGGAATCAACCTGCAATTCTGCTGGTTTATGATTAACTACGACATTCCCTGGAATCCCGTCCGGCTCGAACAAAGAATGGGACGGATTCACCGTTACGGGCAACAAAAAGACTGCTTGATTTACAACTTCGTTTCGACCAACACCCGTGAGGGAAGAGTTCTCGACAAACTATTCTCTAAATTGCTGGCGATTCGTGAAGAACTTGAGTCCGACAGCGTTTTTGACGTTATCGGCGAGATTTTCCCGTCGAATCGCCTCGAAAAAATGTTCCGCGAAATGTATGCCCGGAATATTGACGAAAAGACGATTCAAGACCGCATAGTCGCCGACGTTGACGTTGAAAAAGTGCGGCGAATTACCGAATCCGCGCTCGAAGGCTTGGCGAAACGCGAGCTGAATCTTTCGGCGATTATCGGCAAAACCGAGGAAGCGAAAGAACGAAGGCTCGTGCCGGAAGTCATCGAAGATTTTTTCGTGCAAGCTGCGCCGCTTACCGGAATCACTCCGCGCGAAACTAGATCTGGTTCGCACGTTTACCGGCTGGGCAAAGTGCCGCGCCATCTGTCCGGTTTGGGAGCGGAACTTGAGCCGCGTTTCGGCAAACTCGGCGGCGATTACAAACAGATTGTTTTCAGCCAAAAACTTCTTGACAAAGACCAGACCAACGAATGGGTTACTCCCGGACATCCGCTTTTTGAAGTCGTCAGGGAAAAAGTCGAGCGCGAAACCGAAACGGATTTGCAGCGCGGCGCGGTTTTCTATGATCTGAACGCCTCTGCGCCGTATCGCCTTGATGTTTTCGCGGCGGACGATGCGGGACGGCTGCGGTCGAGATTTGCACAAACGGCTGTTCGTGATGCAGACAGATGCGAGCGGCGAAATACTTTTGAAACAGCCGACGCTTTTTCTCGACCTCGTGCCGTCGCCGAAAGGCACGCCAGCGCCCACACTGGAAAATTTGCCGGACAGACATCACACGGAACGCCAGCTTATCGAAAAATCACTCAGCAGCGTTTTAGGAGAAGTCGCCGCCGAGCGAAAGAAAGAAACCGACACGGTTTTGACTCATCTCGAAATTAGTCTTAACGAATTGATTCACCGGCAAAATTTGCGCTTTTCCGAGTTGATGGAAGAAAAAGAGCGCGGCGAAGAATCGGCGATGTGGGTGCCGAATATGAAGCAAGCCGAAGACCGTCTTGACGAACTAAACGAGCGTCTGCGCTCGCGCACCGCCGACTTAGAACGCGAACGTCAATGCAGCATCGGTGTGGTGCATTTCATCGGCAGCGGCTGGGTTTTGCCGCACCCGGAACGCGCCAATCCGAACTTTGCGCCAATGGTGCGCGACGAAGAAATCGAGCGCATAGCGGTCGATTTTGCCACCGCCGAAGCCATTGAAAACGGCTGGCTCGTGGAAAGTGTCGAGAGCGATAATCGCGGTTTTGATTTGATTCTGAGGAAATTTGCGGCTGACGACCCGCGCAATTCGGTCAACGTGCGGTTTGTCGAAGTCAAAGGACGCGCTGGAATCGGCGAGGTTAGCCTATCGAGTAATGAATACAAAACCGCCGAGCGTTTTAACGGATGATTATTGGCTATATGTTGTGTATAATTGCGCCAACAAGCCTGAATTGCACAAGATACAAAAATCCGGCTCGTCTCGGCTGGCAAACCGTCGTTAAAGTCGAACAATACCGCCTCAATTCGGCAAACATTTTATCCGCGGAAAATAAAAACGAAAGTTAATGGAAACTACTTACGCCAAAAGACTGATTGAAGTTGATATGCCGATTCGCCGGATTTCTACGCACGCGCGGCGCGAAAAGAGCATCCGGCACGGGCATATTTCAACTTTGCATATTTGGTGGGCGCGTCGCCCGCTGGCGGCGTGCCGTGCTGTTTTGTGCGGCGCGTTGTGGTTTGATCCGTGCGACCCGCTTTGCCCGGCGGAGTTTCGCGTCTTGGCGCGAGCGACGATGCGCGAACTCGCCCAAAACAAATTGAAAATGTTCGGCGCGGAAAGTCTAACGCGATTTAATCAGGCGAAACGCGATCCGTCATTGCTCGCCGACGATGAATTTTTGCGCTCGATGCTGCTCGATTTTATCGCCGATTTCGCTAATTGGGATAATTCAACGAACGCCGATTTTCTCGACGCGGCACGGTTTTTAACGCACGCCGCGCATCTCGCATTAACGGAAAATCTCGAATTTCGGGAAGCATTCGCCGAATACGAAATTGATTCTTCTATCGAAAATCTAAAATCCAAAATTGAAAACCTTCCGAAGCCGCTCGTCGTTGACCCGTTTGCTGGAGGCGGAGCGATTCCGCTTGAAGCGTTGCGCGTCGGCGCGGACGCTTTTGCTTCCGATTTAAATCCGGTTGCGGTTTTGCTCAACAAAGTCGTTCTCGAATACATTCCGAAATACGGCGAGCGATTAGCGAATGCCGTGCGCGAATACGGAGTATTGATTAAAAAACTAGCTGAAATCGAACTTGGCGAGTTTTACCCGTCCATCGGCGACGAAAAGCCGATTGCGTATCTTTGGGCGCGAACCGTTCAATGCGAGGGTCCAAGTTGTGGGGCATCTGTGCCATTGCTTCGCACTTTAAAACTTTCAAAAAACCATCATTTGAATTTAATTTTGGATAAATCTATTAAAACGATTGATTTTGAAATAGCTTTGAATGACCAGAAAATAGGAGAAGGAACAGTGCGAAGTGGTGCTGCGGTTTTGTCCTTTCTGCGGATTTACAACTAAAGCTGGCAGAGTTAAGCAACAGTTAATTGGTCAAAAAGGCGGAGCGAATCACTCAAGGCTAGTTTCCATTTACATTAGTAGAAACGGTTCGAGAGAATTTCGCCTTCCGAATGATGAAGATTTTTTCGCATTTCAAAATGCAGAAAAAGTTATTAAAGAAAAAATTCTTCAAAATCCTAATCTTGTTCCAAACGAAGAAATCAACCCTATTCGTCCATACAAAAACACAAGAGGATTAAGTGCCGTTACCAGAATTGGGTGTTTGAATTTTGGTGATTTATATAATTATCGACAACTTCTTGCGATTAGCACGTTTTACCAAATTCTTGGCAATCTTGATTTGAAGGATGCAAACCTTGATGCGTCATTTGCAAAAGCTGTTAAATCGCTACTTGCCTTAGCAATAAATCGCAGCGTTTCTCAGAACACTTCGGTCTCGCGTTGGGATTCAAGCCGGTTGACAATAAAAGGTGCTTTTTCAAAAACAGGCTTTGCAAGTCGTTTGGGATTTTGCCGAAGCTAATCCATTTTCGGGCGGTTCTGCTGATTGGGACAGTTCGTTGGATTGGATTTTTAAGTTTATGGCAGCCTGTTCCCAAATCAATTCATCAGGTTCAGTAGTTCAGTCGTCAGCTACGGAGCAGGTCGTCGCAAGTGGATCTGTTTCAGCAATTTTTACCGACCCTCCATACTTTGCAGCTATTCCTTACGCCGATTTATCAGATTTCTTTTATGTATGGCTAAATCGTGGGATGAAAAATGTGCATCCAGATTTGTTTGGAACGCCCCTGACAAAAAAGGGAAACGAACTGATAGTCACAAACGCACAATTAACCAATGACGGGAAAGCTAAAGATAACGAGTATTTTAAACTGAATATGGCTTTAGCCTTGAAAACAGCTCGTGAATCAATCGAAGCAAATGGTATTGGAGTAATTGTTTATGCCGAAGGAACAACTTCAGGCTGGGAAGCGATGCTTTCAGCGATAATTGATGCTCGTTGGGTAGTTACTTCTTCCTGGGCGATTGACACTGAAATGTCAAATCGAACGCAGGCACAAGGGGCGGCTTCACTACAATCTTCTGTTCACATCGTTTGCCGCCCGCGTTCATCGAAATCCGTCGGTGATTACGGGCAAGTTTTGCTAGAGTTGCCGCGCCGCATCAATGAATGGCTGCCGCGTCTCGCATCGGAAGGAATCGTCGGCGCGGACGCGATTTTCGCCTGTCTCGGTCCGGCACTCGAAATCTTCTCACGTTACGAGAGAGTCGAGAAAACAAGCGGTGAAATCGTGCCTTTACGCGACTATCTCGAACTCGTTTGGGCGGCGGTCGCCAAAGAAGCGTTGAGTATGATTTTCGCTGGCGCGGACGCTTCCGGCTTTGAACCCGACGCGCGGATTACGGCAATGTGGCTCTGGACGCTCTCGACCGCCAAAGACCGCAACGACCTCGAATCGCGCGTTATCAACGCGCTGAACCCGGACGAGGCGGAAAACGAAATTGACGAAGACGAAGAGGAAACTTCCGGCAAACAAAAAAGTTAAAGGCTTTGTGCTGGAATACGACGCAGCCAGAAAAATCGCGCAAGGCTTGGGCGTAAATCTCGACACAATGGAAATTTGCGAAGTCAAAGGCGAAACCGCGCGTCTGCTTCCGGTCAAAGAACGCACGCGCCAGCTTTTCGGCGCGGCTGCGGAAGAAACCGCGTCCGTCGCTCAAATACGCGGAAGCGGAAAACGCAAATTGCAGCAGTCCTCTGTTCGGCGAGTTAGAAGAAGTTTTCGCATCGGGCGCGGGCGGCTGGCATCTGGCTGACGAATCCAGACGCGGCGCGACCGTGCTTGACCGTCTGCACCAGGCGATGATTTCTTTGCCGCCGGACGTGGCGAAGTGTTGCGCCGTTTTCTGGTTGACGACGGCGTTGGCTCGGACGAACGCTTCTGGCGATTGGCAAACGCGCTGTCGGCTTTGTATCCGAAGTCGAGCGAAGAAAAACGCTGGGTTGACGGAATTCTGGCGAAGAAAAAAGGTTTAGGATTTTAGGTTGGAATTATGAGTTTAAAGCCCTGGTATACAATCGTTACTCCGCGCGAAGACATCCGCGAAAACAAATCGCTGGATATGGCGGAATTTGCCGTGCATCTCGACCACATCCGAGACGGACGCGCGCCGGAAGAATATCAAAACGCGACGAAGTTTTTCGAGCGCACTTTTCTAACGCAGAATTTGACCGTGCTGGCTTCGGAAATGGTGCGCCGACTGTCGGGCGAAACCGCCGGAACGGACGATCAGCATCGGTGTGCACGCCGCCGAGTCGGCGCTGGGCGGGCCGGACGGGATCGACGACTACGTCGCGCGTCTGGAGGTCGCGCTGCCGCGGAGCTGACGGTGTGGGCTGGGCACCGGCTTAACAGATGGCCTACATTCTGTTGCGTGACTGCCACCGATTTCGCGTTGCTCGTGCTGCGCCTGGTGCTCGGCCTGACGATGGCCGCGCACGGCTACAACAAGTTCTTCGGCAAGGGCGGCATCGCCGGGACCGCCGGCTGGTTCGACGGTATGGGCATGAAGCCCGGCAACTTCCACGCCCGCGTCGCCGCGACGACCGAGCTGGCGGCCGGTCTGGGGCTGGCGGTCGGACTGCTCACGCCGGTGCCCGCGGCGGGGTTCGTCGCGCTGATGTTGGTGGCGGTCTGGACGGTGCACCGCCACAACGGCTTCTTCATCGTCAAGGAGGGCTGGGAGTACAACCTGATGCTCGCGGTGGCGGCCGTCGCGCTCGCCGGGACGGGAGCGGGCACGCTCAGCCTGGACTACGCCCTGTTCCACACCAGCGGTGTGTACGACTACCTGCACGGCTGGTACGGCCTGCTGATCGCGGTCGGGCTGGGGTTGGCCGGCGGTATCGGTCAGTTGGCGATCTTCTACCGGCCGCCGGTGCAGACCTAGCGGGCAGCGGCGCGGGGGAAAGTGACCAGGCGGATCTAGAACACGTTCTAGTCTGGCCCGCATGGGATTCCTCAAGCCCGAGTTGCCGATGGTCGACTTCGCCGAATGGAGCAAGGGCAGCCGTGCCGAAAGGATCCGACCGCTGACCCGTCACTGGGCCGAGGTCGGGTTCGGCACACCGGTGGTGCTGCACCTCTTCTACGTCGTCAAGATCCTGCTGTACGTCCTCGGCGGCGCGCTGTTCGCGCTTTCCACCACGGGAATCGACGGGTTGACCAACGTCGCCGTCTGGTACGACGAGCCGATCGTCTTCCAGAAGGTCGTGCTCTTCACGATGCTCTTCGAGGTGATCGGCCTGGGGTGTGGCTTCGGCCCGCTGAACAACCGCTTCTTCCCGCCGATGGGCTCGATCCTGTACTGGCTGCGCCCGGGGACCATCCGACTGCCACCGTGGCCGACCCGCATCCCGCTGACCCGCGGCAGTGCGCGCACCCCGGTGGACGTCCTGCTCTACGCCGCCCTGCTGGTGATACTCGTCGTCGCCCTCTTCTCGGATGGCACCGGAGGAATTGCCGCATTGGGCACGACGGTCGGCATCCTGCCGATGTGGCAGATCTGGACGATCCTCGGCCTGCTCGCCGTCGCGGGCCTGCGCGACAAGGTGATCTTCCTGGCCGCCCGCGGCGAGGTGTACGCCTCGTTCACGGTGGCCTTCCTGTTCGGCGGGGTCGACATGATCATCGCCGCGAAGCTGGTGTGCCTGGTCATCTGGATCGGCGCGGCCACGTCCAAGCTGAACAAGCACTTCCCGTTCGTGATCTCGACGATGATGTCGAACAGTCCGCTGGTGCGCACCAAGGCCTTGAAGCGGGCGTTCTTCGAGAAGTTCCCCGACGACCTGCGACCGGGTCGGCTGTCACGGGTCGTCGCGCACTTCAGCACGGCGGTCGAGGGTTTGGTGCCGCTGGTGTTGTTCTTCACCCACGGCGGCTGGCCGACCGCGATCGCCGCGTTCGTGATGCTGGTCTTCCACTTCGGCATCCTCTCGGCGATCCCGATGGGGGTTCCGCTGGAGTGGAACGTGTTCATGATGTTCAGCGTGCTGGCGCTGTTCGTCGGGCACGCGGGTCTCGGCCTCGGCGATCTCACAAGCCCGCTGCCGATCGTGCTCTTCGCCGTCCTGGCGGGCACCGTCGCCTTCGGAAACCTGTTCCCGCGCAAGGTTTCCTTCCTTCCCGGAATGCGCTACTACGCAGGCAACTGGGACACCACGCAGTGGTGTATGAAACCCTCGGCCGAGGCGAAGATCAACGCCGGCCTGGTCGCGATCGCGAGCATGCCGCAGTCACAGGTGGAGCGGATCTACGGTAGCCCGGAGCAGGCGCTGGTCATGCTGCACTCGGGTTACGCCTTCCGGGCGATGAACACCCACGGCCGGGCGCTGTTCACCCTGGTGCACCGCGCCATGGCCGGTGGCGACGAAGCCGACTACGTCGTGACCGAGGGGGAGCGGCTGTGCAGCACCGCGATCGGATGGAACTTCGGCGACGGCCACATGCACAACGAGCAGCTGATCGCCGCCATGCAGGAGCGCTGTCACTTCGAGCCCGGCGAGGTGCGGGTGGTACTGCTCGATGCGCAGCCCATCCACAAACAGCAGCAGGAGTACCGGTTGGTCGACGCGGCGACGGGTGAGTTCGAGCGCGGGTTCGTCCGCGTCGCCGACATGGTCACGCGTCAGCCGTGGGCCGACGACGTACCGGTGCACGTCACCTGGTCGGCGAACGGGGCTACTGCATGACGTCGCGGACCTTGACGTCCTCGAAACCCTCCAGCAGGAGGTCCCGCGCGGTGTCGAGGTGTTTGCGCCAGTGCGTCTCGGCGGCCGCGCCGTCACCCGCCCGCAGCAGCGTCATCAGTCGGCGGTAGGACCGCGTCAGCTTGTCGTAGTCAGCCTTGGAGACCTCGCGGTTCTGCTCGATCGCGAACGCCGTGTGCCGCACGGTGATCTCGTGCAGCATGCCGGCGATGATGGTCAGCGTGGCGTTGCCCGACAGCTCCACCATCCGGCGGTGGAACTCACCGGTGGCCTCCGCCAGTCGGCCCGACTGCCAGCCCGCCGGGACGTCGTCGGCGAGCATCGCCTCGAGTTCGTCGAGAGCCTCCGGTGTGGCCGTCTCGGCGAGCAGCCGGACGGCGAGCGGCTCGATGCCCGACCGGGCGACGAGGACGTCGGCGATCGTCGCACCGGACAGTTCCAGGAGCAGCCCCGCGGGCCGCGCGACGATCTCCGGACCAGGTACGCGGACCCTGGCACCCGTGCGGGAACCGCGCCGCACCTCGACCAGCCGTTCGGATTCCAGCACCCGGACCGCTTCGCGCAGCGTGGGTCGACTGACGCCGAAGTGGGTCATCAGCTCGGCCTCGTTGGGGAGGAAGTCGCCTTCCTTCAGTTGGCCGTCGACGACCATGCGGCGCAGGGTGCCCGCCACCAGCTCGGCGGTCTTCGGTGAGCGGATCGCCGTGCCGCCCCGCTGCGCGATGGCATCGGGCCCCATCATGGGCGCCAAGGGCGTGGTGCGTGGCAACGGTTCTCCCCGATCGATCCGGCGGCTCCCGCCGGTTGTTCAACTCAGTAAACCATGTGGACGCGATGGAACCGGTTGCGCCGGGGGGGCAGCCTACCAACCAGTAGGTTGACCTAGTAAACCTGCTGTTCTACGTTCGGTGTTGAGAGCCTCCGGTTGCCGAGGTCACTCGGCGCCGATTCAACCACCTTAAGGAGATGTTCCATGGCTGAAGCCGTCATCGTAGAGGCGGTCCGATCGCCCGTCGGCAAGCGCAACGGCGGACTTTCCGGTGTGCACGCCGGAGACCTGTCGGCGCAGGTGCTCAACGGGTTGGTCGAGCGGACGGGTATCGATCCGGCGATCGTCGACGACGTCATCTGGGGTTGTGTCATGCAGGCCGGCGAGCAGGCCCTCGACATCGCCCGCACCGCGGTCCTGGCGGCCGGTTGGCCCGAGAGCGTGCCCGGCGTGACCGTGGACCGGCAGTGCGGGTCCAGTCAGCAGTCGGTGCACTTCGCGGCCGCGGGTGTCGTGGCGGGTCACTACGACGTCGTCGTCGCCGGTGGTGTCGAGTCGATGTCACGCACCCCGATGGGCTCCTCGCTGGCCAACGGCGGGCACCCGTACCCGGAGGCCTTCCGCGCCCGCTACACCCAGACCCCGAACCAGGGCGTCGGCGCCGAGATGATCGCCGAGCAGTGGGGTTTCGACCGCACCGCACTCGACCAGTTCTCCCTTGGATCGCATGAAAAGGCTGCTGCTGCACAGGATTCCGGTGCGTTCGACGACCAGATCGTCGCGATCAAGGATCAGGACGGTAATCCGGTGCTGAAGGACGAGGGCATCCGCCGTGGCGGCACCGTCGAGAAGATGGCGACCATCAAGCCGGCGTTCAAGGAAGACGGCGTCATCCACGCCGGCAATGCGTCCCAGATCTCGGACGGCTCGGCCGCGCTGCTGTTCATGTCGGCGGAGAAGGCGAAGTCGTTGGGACTCAAGCCACTTGCCAGGGTGCACACCGCGGTGTTGGCGGGTGCCGACCCGGTCATCATGCTGACCGCGCCGATCCCGGCGACCCAGAAGGCGCTGAAGCGCTCGGGTCTGTCGATCGACGAGATCGGCGTGTTCGAGGTGAACGAGGCGTTCGCGCCCGTGCCGCTGGCGTGGCTCAAGGACATCGGCGCCGACGAGAAGAAGCTGAACCCCAACGGCGGCGCGATCGCGCTCGGGCACCCGCTCGGTGGATCCGGGGCACGCATCATGACCACGATGCTGTATCACATGCGGGACAAGGGAATTCAGTACGGCTTGCAGACCATGTGTGAGGGTGGCGGACAGGCCAACGCCACCATCCTCGAGCTGCTGTGAGCCAAGACGTCGTTCTCACCGAGCGGCGCGGCAACGTCCTGCTCATCACGCTGAACCGGCCCGAGGCGCGCAACGCCGTCAACGCCGCCGTCAGCATCGGCGTCGGCAACGCGCTGCACGAAGCCCAACACGATCCAGAAGTCCGCGCCGTCGTCATCACCGGATCGGGTCAATCCTTCTGTGCGGGAGCCGATCTCAAGGCCATCTCACGGCGGGAGAACATCTACCATCCCGAACACGGGGAATGGGGATTCGCGGGGTACGTGCAGCACGTCATCGACAAGCCGACCATCGCCGCCGTCAACGGCACCGCGCTTGGCGGCGGTAGCGAACTGGCGTTGGCGAGTGACCTCGTCATTGCCGAGGAGCGTACGAAGTTCGGGTTGCCGGAGGTCAAGCGCGGACTGATCGCGGCCGCGGGCGGGGTGTTCCGCATCGTCGACCAGCTACCGCGCAAGGTCGCCATGGAGATGCTGTTCACCGGTGAACCGATGTCGGCTGCGGACGCGCTGAAGTGGGGTCTGGCCAACCAGGTCGTCCCCGACGGCACCGTCGTCGACGCCGCTCTGGCCCTGGCCGAGCGGATCACGGTCAACGCGCCGCTGGCGGTGTGGGCGAGCAAGCGCGTGGCCGCCGGGATCGACGACGGCGTCATCACCGGTGACGTAGCCGGGTGGACCAGGACAACGCGCGAGATGGGCGCGGTACTGCGCTCGGCGGACGCCAAGGAAGGGCCGCTGGCGTTCGCGGAGAAGCGACAACCCGTATGGCAGGCCAAGTAAGCACGGCAGGAGAACAATGATGAAGCGACTGATCTTCGAAGCAGAGCACGACCAACTGCGCAAGACGGCACGGCAGTTCCTGGAGAAGGAATGCGCGCCGTACGCCGAGAGGTGGGAGAGCGACCGCATCGTCGACCGCGACGCCTACGTCGCGGCGGGCAAGTATGGGCTGATCGGGTTCAACCTGCCCGAGAGGTTCGGCGGCGGTGGCGTCGACGACTTCCGGTTCAACGCCGTGATCGTGGAGGAGTTCGCCAGGTATGGTGCCGCCTCGCCCGGCCTGAGCCTGCAGAACGACATCGTCGGCCCGTACTTCGCCAACCTGGCGAACGAGGAGCAGCAGGCGCGGTGGCTGCCCGGGTACATCACCGGCGAATTGATCGGCGCGGTCGCCATGACCGAGCCCGGTGCGGGTAGCGACCTCGCGGGGATCAAGACCGCGGCGGTCCGCGACGGGGACGACTGGATCCTCAACGGCTCCAAGACGTTCATCTCCGCGGGGATCAACTCCGACCTGGTCGTCGTGGTGGCGCGGACCAATGCCGACGCGGGACACAAGGGTTTCTCCCTTCTCGTCGTCGAGCGCGACATGCCGGGCTTCACCCGCGGACGCAAGCTGGACAAGATGGGCCAGCACTTCGCCGACACCGCGGAGCTGAACTTCGAGAACGTCCGCGTGCCGAACGCCAACCTCCTCGGCGAGGAGGGCAAGGGCTTCTACCACCTGATGCAGAACCTGCCGTCGGAGCGGTTGTCGATCGCGATCGCGGCCGTCGCGGGCGCCCGCGCCACGTTCGACGACACGCTTCGATACGTCAAGGACCGCAAGGCCTTTGGGCAACCAATCGGCAGCTTCCAGCACAACCGATTCGTCATGGCCGAGATGGACACCGAGCTCGAGATCGCCGAACAGTACGTCGACCGCTGCATTCGGGCGGTCGTGGACGGCGAGCTGACGGCGGTCGAGGCGTCCAAGGCCAAGTGGTGGTGCACCGAGCTGGCCAAGCGGGTCGTCGACAACTGCGTGCAGCTGCACGGCGGCTACGGCTACATGAACGAATACAAGGTGGCGCGCGACTACGTCGATGTCCGCATCCAGACGATCTACGGCGGCACGACCGAGATCATGAAGGAGATCGTCGGCCGCGACCTCGGCCTCTAGAGCGAATTCGGCGCGCTGACCCGCGATGACCGCGGATCAGCGCGCCGAAATCGCTGATGTGGTGGGGCTAGCCGGCCGGGGCGGGGGCCGGGGCCGTGGTCGTGGTCGTGCTGGTCGGCGAGACCGGCTTGCCCGTGCCGTTGAACGACGTCGTCGGGGTGACGGGCTCCGGCGGTGAGTTCGGGTCCAGCACCGTGTCGAGGATGTAGATCCGGGCGTTCGCCGCCTGGATGCCGCCGCAGATCACCTTGGCGGTGTCGTTGACCTTGATGTCGCCGTCCTTGCCGGTGACCTTGATGTCGGCGCCCTCCTGCGTGGGCCGCTGACCCGCCACGTCACCAGGTCCGAGCAGGCCGAGGAACACGTGGTAATAGTCGAGCTTGGTCAACGCGGCCGGATCGGCCTTCAAAGCCTCGACCGCAGCCGGATCCAGCTTGGCGAACGCATCGTTGTTGGGTGCGAAGACCACGTACGGCCCGTTCTCCAGCACCGGCAGCACGTTGACTGCGGGGTTCAGTCCGCCGTTGATCGCCGAGGTGAAGGTGCTCAGCGACGGGATCTGGGCCAGTACCTGCCCGACGGGCAGCTTGGCCAAGGTCTCCTTGGTGGCACCACTCGGCGCTAGCTCGGCGCGTACCGGATCGCAGTTGCCCTGCCAGTCCGGCAGCGGCTTGACCTCTGCCGTGGTCGTCGGTGGGGGGTCCGCCTGGGCGTTGATCGCCAACGGCAACGAGACCGCGATCGCGGCGATCGCAGCGGACATTCCAATGGCTCGACTGGTGCGAGTCTTCACTTTTTGGCTCCTCAACGTGTGTGATCGCGTCGCTGTCGAGCCCGACTCTCGCGGCGACGCCGAGGAAAGCGTAAGGGCAAAGATCACGAATCGGCAAAGTCGCGGTCCGTCGAAGGCTCCGATCGGGCGCCGCTGACCTGCGATTTCGGGACGCTCAGACACAGTAGGGCGGCGAGCCCGCACAACCCCGAGGCCAGGTAGAACGCCAGGTCGTAGTTGCCCTGCAGATCGCGCAACCACCCGGCGCCCGCCGCTGCGACGGCCGCGCCGAGCTGATGCGAGGCGAACACCCAGCCGAACACCACCGGCGTGCGGGCGCCGAAGTAGCGCCGGCAGAGGACGATCGTCGGCGGCACGGTCGCCACCCAGTCCAGACCGTAGAAGATGACGAACACCCACGTGCTGGGTGCGGCCTGCGGCGAGAGCAGGGACGGCAGGAGCAGCAGCGAGACGCCTCGGCCGGTGTAGTAGACGACGAGCAGCAACCGCGGATCCACGCGGTCGGTCAGCCAGCCGGAGAAGATCGTCCCCAGGACGTCGAGGATGCCGATCGTCGCCAGTAGCCCGGCCGCGACGGTCGTCGGCATGCCGTGGTCGTTCGCGGCGGGGATGAAGTGGGTGCCGATGAGGCCGTTGGTGGTCATCCCGCAGATCGCGAAGCTGCCTGCCAGAAGCCAGAACGCCGGGACGCGCAGACCGATTCGCAACCCGTCGAACGCCGCCCGGAACGTCCCCGCGGGCACCACCGCGGGCACTTCCTCGCTCGCCCCGGTCTCATTCCCCGTCGCTCCGCTCGCCCCGTAGGCGAGGAGCCCCATGTCGCGCGGATAGTTGCGCATGAACAGCAGCACCAGCGGGACGACGCTCAGGGCGGCCGCCGCCACGATCAGCGAGGCCCATCGCCAGCCATGGCGCTCGGTGACCGCGGCGATGACCGGCAGGAAGATCAGCTGGCCCGTCGCGCTGGCCGCCGTGAGCACACCCGTCACCAGACCCCGTCGCTCCTCGAACCAACGGGTGGCGATCGTCGCGACGAAACCCATCGAAATGGAACCCGTTCCGATACCGACCAGGACGCCCCACAGCAGGATCAGTTGCCAACTGCTCGTCATCGTGACCGAGAGCGCCGATCCAGCCGAGATCAGCAGCAGCGCGGTACTCAGCACCGGCCGCACGCCGAAGCGGTCCATCAGTGCCGCGGCGAACGGGGCCGTCAGGCCGAAGAGCGTCATGTTGACCGACATCGCCAACCCGACCGTGCCGTGCGACCAGCCGAACTCGTGGTGCAGCGGGTTCATCATCACGCCGGGTACCGAGCGGAAGCCGGCGGCGCCGAGGATCGCCACGAAGCTGGTGGCGGCGACCACCCAGGCCCAGTGGACGCGGGGCCGGCGGGGGGTGTCGTCGCGGGCGTTGACCATCACCCGATCACTGTGCGGCCCGGCGGCGGTGGACGCCAGTGGCATGAATGCCACCAATCGTCAAGAATGTGCCAAGATGGCGGCATGCCTTCCGCGCACCGAATCGCCGTGCTGCTGTTCGCGCCCGTCGTGGGATTCGACGCCACGATCGCCCCGATGCTGTTCGGTGCCGCGCGGGCCAACGACGGCCACCCGCTCTACGACGTGGTCGTCTGCGGGCTCGACGACCAACCCGTGGCGACGACGCACGGTTACGCGATGATGCCCGCCTCGGGCCCGGACGTCCTGGCCAGCGCCGACACCGTCGTCATTCCCGGTACGCGCTTTCCGTCCGCGCACCACGACGGGGTGTTGTCTCCGCTCGCACGGGCCGCCCTCGACCGGATCCGGCCGGGCACCCGCATGCTGTCGATCTGCACCGGTGCCTTCGTGCTGGCGGCCGCGGGCCTGCTCGACGGCCGCCCCGCCACGACGCACTGGAAGTACGCTTCAGCCCTCCGCCGGCTGTACCCCCGAGTGCAGCTCGACGAGAACGTGCTGTTCGTCGACGACGGTGACGTGCTCACGTCGGCCGGCCTGGCGGCGGGCATCGACCTGTGCCTGCACGTCATCCGCTCCGACCACGGCACTCAGGTCGCGAATGCGGTGGCGCGCCACTGCGTCGTGCCGCCGTGGCGGGAAGGCGGCCAGGCGCAGTTCATCGAACGCAACCCGACCGGCGCCGACGACGCATCCACGGCCGCGACGCGGGACTGGGCCTTGCGCCACCTGGCCGAGGACCTGTCCGTCGAACGGTTGGCCCGCCACGCCCACATGAGCCCGCGCACGTTCAACCGGCGGTTCCGTGAGGACACCGGTCAGGCACCCGGCACCTGGATTCGGAACCGGCGCGTCGACCACGCCCGCGAACTGCTGGAATCGTGCGACCTGTCGGTCGACGAAGTGGCTCGCCTCGCCGGCCTGGGTTCGGCGGGCACTCTGCGACACCACCTCCGCCGGGGGGTCGGCATGTCGCCGTCGGGTTACCGCAAGGTCTTCCAGGGTGTCTGACCGATGGAAGACCGAGTGACGTGCACCGCACCGCGATGGAATGGCATTCGCGCGGGTACGTACATACGGTGAACCCCATGCGCACACTCGTCACGGGAGCGACCGGCTATGTCGGTTCGCGACTGGTCGCCTCGCTCCTCGCCGAGGGGCATCAGGTGACCGTCGCGAGCCGCAGCCCGGAGCGGCTCGGCGACTTCGGCTGGTTGGACGACGTCACGCCGGTGCTACTCGACGCCGGTGATCCGGAGTCGGTGGCCAGCGCGCTCGGCGTCGCCGGTCCCGTCGACGTCCTCTACTACCTGGTGCACGGCATCGGGCAGTCCGGGTACCGCGACGCCGACAATGCCGCCGCCGCCAATGTCGCCCGTGGCGCCAAGGACGCGGGGGTGAAGCGCATCGTGTACCTCGGGGGTTTCGTGCCCGACGCCGACGAGCTCTCCGAGCACCTGGCCGGGCGCGCCGAGGTGGCCGAGGCGTTGCGCATCGAGGGAGGGCCGGAGGTCGTGTGGTTGGGCGCCGCCATCATCATCGGTGCGGGCTCGACGTCGTTCGAGATGCTCCGTGCGGTGGGCGACCGTTTCCTGCTGATCCCGATGCCGCCGTGGGCGAACAACCCGCTGGACCCGATCTCGATCAGCGACGTCCTCTACTACCTGGTCGCCGCGGCGGATGCGGAACGCGTGCCGCCCGGGTCCTATGACATTCGCGGGCCAGAGACCACGACGTACGGCGACCTGCTGCTGACGTATGCGCGGGTGTCGGGGAAGTGGCGCGGCGGTGTGCCCGTACCCGACTTGGACATGGGACTGGTGTCGCAGGTGGCTGCGTTGTTCGTACCCGTGCCACACGGCCTGGCGGCGGATCTCGTTCAGTCCCTTGACTATCCGATGACGGCGTCGAATGACGGACTGCGCGGGCTGGTCCCCGATCCGCCCGGCGGGCCGGTGGGCATCGACGAGGCGATCTCGTTGTCGCTGTCCGGTGGTCGCCGGTTGCCCGTGGATCGACTTGCCGATCCGCACCATCTCGCCGATACCGACCCGGACTGGGCCGGTGGTGACGTCACGCGCATCCGCGACCTTGCGTCGATGGTCACGCCGTCGGTCGCCCAACCCGCGCTCGGCCTGCTGTGCGCCGTGCCCGGCCCCGTCGCCGGATGGGTTCGAACCGGCCTGGACACGCTGATCGGTCTGGCGCCCAAGGGGATGCCGTGACCGGACTGTTCTCCCAAATCAGCGCGATCGTCTCGACTCCTGCAGCGCCATACGACGAATCGCCATCGTTGGTACGCACGCGGCGCATCATCGTGGCCATCGTGCTCGTCATCGGCGCGACACTGCTGGGCATCTCGCTGACCCGGACGCCCGGCAGCACGTCGTTCTACGTGCTGACCCTCGCCCTCGCGGCAGTTTGGGCGGGAGGGGCCCGGCTGTCGGGACCGCTGCACATTGGACACGTCGAGTTCCGGGGTCGTCAACGGCGGCCGGTCATCACCGGTATGGCGACCGGGGTGCTGCTGGGCGGGGTGTTCATCGTCGGCGGCCTGGTGGCCCGTGAGATCGGTCCCGTCCGCGACTACATCGTCGAGGTGCTCGACTACGCCAACTATGGTGCGCTGTGGTTGGTCACGCTGATCACCGTGGTCAACGGCCTCGCCGAGGAGATGTTCTTCCGCGGCGCGCTCTACTCCTCACTGGGCAGATTCCACCCCGAGGTGGTGTCGACGATCGTCTACGCCCTCGCCGTGTCCGCGGCAGGCAACCCCATGCTGGGCTTCGCCGGCCTCATCCTTGGCGGCGTGTGCGCTTACGAGCGCCGAATCACCGGTGGCGTGCTCGCATCCATGCTGACCCACTTCTTCTGGGGCCTCGTGATGGTGCTCGCACTGCCGTCGATCTTCGGCGTCTAGCCCACTAGCGCAACGGGTTCGCGATCTCGTCGCGGGGCATCCGCGCCGCGAGCATCGCGACGGCGGCCAGTCCGACCGGGACAACGCCGGCGGCCAGAAAGATCGCCTCCATCGACACCACCTTCGACAGCGGACCGGCGATCGCGAACGACACCGGCATGAACACCAGCGAGACGAAGAAGTCCAGACCCGATACGCGGCCCAACAGTTCCCGCGGTACCCGCCGTTGCAGAAGCGTCCCCCAGATGACGCTGCCCGCCCCGTCCGTCACGCCGACGACGAAAGTCGCCGCCGCCATCACCGGGAACGACGACGTGGCGCCGACGACCGCGAGCGGCAACGAACCCGCACCCCACATCACCATCATCACCGTCAGGTAGCGCCGCGGCAGCCGGACCGACGACACGCCCAGCGCACCGATCGCGCTGCCGATGCCGAAGGCCGCCAGGATGAACCCGTAGATGCGGGCGCCATCGGCGAACCGGCGCTGCGCGATGAACGGCAGCAGTACCTCGATCGGGCCGAGGACCACCAGCACGAAGACGCTGGCGAACAGCAGCGTCCACAGCAGCCACGGGGTCGCCACCATGAAGCGGAACCCTTCGCGCATATCGCGCAACGGATGGTTGCGCTCCGTATGAGTCTGCAGCGCAGCGTCTTTGGCTGGACGGGTGATCACCAGCAGGGCCAGGCCGGCGGCGAACAGGGCGGTCACCGTGAATGCCCCGACGGCGGGGAATGTCGCGCCGATCAGGACGCCGGCCGTCGCCGGGCCGACCGCCCGCTCGAAGACCGGCCGCACGACGCCCTCGACACCGTTCGCGGCGAGCAGTTGGCCGGCGGGCAGGATCCGCGGGAGCATGGCGCTGTAGGCGGGGAAGAAGAATGCCGCCGCGATGCCGAGGATCGCGGCTGCCACGGCGAGGTGCCAAACCTGAAGCAGACCAACTGAACTCGTGATCGCCACGGTCAGCACGACGATGACGTTCACGGACTCGACGGCGATGATGATGGTGCGCTGATCGAACCGGTCGGCCGCGATTCCGCCGACCAGGACGAACGCCACCAACCCCGTACCGAGGCACGCCGCGACCAACGACAACGACGCGGGATCGTCGTCGAGGGCGATCACCTGCATCGCCATCACGACGGCCCACATCCCCTCGGCGAAGATCGACAGGGACAGCGCGCCGACCAGCAGGCGGTACTCGCGGAATCGGAACGGGGCGAGTACGCGCCAGCCCCCGGTGCCTTGCACCGGGGGTCCGACGTCGAATTGCGTACTCACCAAACGATGGTGGCGGATGACCCCCCTCCGCGTCGAACGATTATTCGGTCAGTCGTCGGTGAACACGGCCGGCCGGCGTCGTTGAAACGCCGTGGTGCCCTCGTGGAAGTCGGGTGAGGACAGCAGTGACAGCTGGCCCTCGGTCTCGAGCTCGAAGGCGCCCTCCAGCTCGGTCAGCGTCGCCGCGTTGATCGCGTGCTTGGTCCTTCGGAGCGCGATCGCCGGGCCGGACTGCAACGTGTCGATCACGGCGTTCACGCCGGCCTCGAGGTCATCGTCGGCGTACACGGCGCTGACCAACCCTGCGGCCAAGGCGTCAGCGGCCGAGAGTCGTTCGGCGAGCAGTGCCATGCGCATGGCCCTGGTGCGACCGATGGAGGCGGCGACGAGCGCTGACGCCCCACCGTCGGGCATCAGCCCAATCTTCGTGAATGCCAACAGGAAATATGCCTTCTCGGAAGCCAGGATGATGTCGGCGGCGATCGCGAGTGAGACGCCGACCCCCGCCGCGGGGCCCTGCACGACCGAAACGACCGGCTTCGGCAGGGCGACGATCGCGCCGACGGCGCGATTCGCCGCGGCGAGCGTGTCCGCCGGCGTGCCGTGGGCGCCGGGGTTGGCGTGATCCTCCGCGCTGATGCCCGCGCCCGAGCTGAAGCCGCGACCCGCACCACCGAGGCGCACCACCCGCACCGCCGGGTCGGTGGCCGCCCGCTCGAGGGTGTCGGCGAGGGTGTCGAGCATCGACGCCGTCAGCGAGTTCAGGCTGTCGGGCCGGTTCAGCGTCACCGCGAGCACCCCGTCGCGCAGGGACACGGTGAGATCGTCGATACCGGTGTAGGACTCGGTGTTGGTCATGCCCGCCTCTGGTTCGGGCGAGCGCTCGGGCCCGCGGTCGGTCGACTTGGTTATACAAGTAAGCTATGTCGCGGTCAACTGGGGTCGATGAGGTGGAGGACGAACAACGATGGCTGGACCACTGCAGGGACTGAGAGTCGTCGAGTTGGCCGGTATCGGCCCAGGGCCGCACGCGGCGATGATCCTCGGGGATCTCGGCGCCGACGTCGTGCGCGTCGAGCGCCCCGGCAAGAATGGCGCAGTGCCCGTCGGCACGCGGGACTCGATGCTGCGCAACCGGCGCTCGGTGGCCGCGGACCTCAAGAGCGACGAGGGTCGCGAGCTGGTGTTGCGGCTGATCACCAACGCCGACGTCCTCATCGAGGGCTACCGTCCCGGCGTGACCGAGCGTCTGGGTCTGGGGCCGGAGGACTGCGCAAAGGTCAACGAACGACTGGTCTACGGGCGCATGACGGGCTGGGGTCAAACCGGCCCGCGGTCGCAGCAGGCCGGTCACGACATCAACTACATCTCCCTCAACGGCCTGTTGCACGCCGTCGGCCGCAAGGGTGAGCGCCCGGTGCCGCCGTTGAACCTCGCCGGTGACTTCGGCGGCGGGTCGATGTTCCTCCTCGTCGGAATTCTGTCGGCGCTGTGGGAGCGACAGACCTCCGGCAAGGGGCAGGTGGTCGACGCCGCGATGATCGACGGCTCCAGTGTCCTCGTGCAGATGATGTGGAGCTTCCGCGCCAGCGGCATGTGGTCCGACGAGCGGGGCGTCAACATGCTCGACACCGGTGCGCCCTACTACGACACCTACGAGACGTCCGACGGCAAGTACGTCGCCGTCGGCGCCATCGAACCGCAGTTCTACGCACAGCTGCTGCAGGGGCTCGGGCTCGACGCCGCCGATCTGCCCGGGCAGCACGACGCCGCGCGCGCCGACGAACTGCGCGCGGTGTTCACCACGGCGTTCGCCGCCCACGATCGCGACCACTGGGCCAAGGTGTTCAACGGCACCGACGCCTGCGTCACCCCCGTGTTGAGCTTCGGGGAGGTGGAGACCGAGCCCCACATCGTCGAGCGGAACACGTTCTTTCGCGACGGCGACAACCTCGAGCCCGCCCCGGCGCCCCGCTTCTCGCGCAGTGTGCCGCCCACGCCGACGCCACCCGGGGTCAGCGGCGTCGACGTGGAAGCCGTGCTTCGCGACTGGGTATAGTCCGACCAACCAGTCGGTTGAAGCGATGAAGGGAATCGATCAGTGCAGATCAAAGACTCCGTAGCGGTCGTCACGGGCGGCGCGTCGGGCCTCGGCCTGGCCACCACCAAGCGCCTGTTGGACGCCGGCGCCAGTGTGGTGGTCATCGACCTCAAGGGCGCCGAAGCCATCGCCGAACTGGGCGACCGGGCGAAGTTCGTGGAGGCCAACGTCACCGATGAGGCGTCCGTCGCCAAGGCTCTCGACGTCGCGGAATCCCTCGGACCGGTCCGCATCAACGTCAACTGCGCGGGGATCGGCAACGCCATCAAGACCCTCGGCAAGGAGGGCCCCTTCCCGCTCGCCGGTTTTCGAAAGGTCGTCGAGGTCAACCTGATCGGCACCTTCAACGTGCTGCGGTTGGCGGCCGAGCGGATCGCCAGGACCGAACCGATCGGCGAAGAGCGCGGCGTCATCATCAACACCGCCTCGGTCGCGGCCTTCGACGGCCAGATCGGGCAGGCGGCCTACTCGGCCTCCAAGGGTGGCGTGGTCGGCATGACGCTGCCGATCGCACGGGACCTGTCGCGCAGCTTGATTCGCGTCGTGACGATCGCGCCCGGTCTGTTCAAGACGCCGCTGCTGGGTTCACTGCCCGAGGAGGCGCAGCGCTCGCTCGGTGCTCAGGTGCCCCACCCCGCCCGGCTCGGCGACCCCGACGAGTATGGCGCGCTGGCCGTGCACATCGTCGAGAACCCGATGCTCAACGGCGAGGTGATCCGCCTGGACGGGGCGATCCGGATGGCCCCTCGCTGATGTCCCTCACGACGAAGTTCACCGAGGTCTTCGGTGTCGAACATCCCATCGCCCAGGGCGGCATGCAGTGGGTTGGCCGCGCGGAACTGGTTGCCGCCGTTGCCAATGCGGGTGGGCTCGGCTTCATCACCGCGCTGACCCAACCGACGCCGGCGGATCTGGCCCGCGAGATCGACAAGACGCGCGAGCTGACCGACAAGCCGTTCGGGGTGAACCTGACGATCCTGCCCAGCATCAACCCGCCGCCGTATGACGAGTACCGCCAGGTCATCGTCGACGCGGGTGTCAAGATCGTCGAGACCGCGGGTTCCAACCCGGCGCCGCATCTGCCGATGTTTCACGGCAACGGCATCAAGGTGCTGCACAAGTGCACCTCGGTCCGCCACGGCGTGAAGGCGCAGAGCCTGGGCGTCGACGGCATCAGCATCGACGGTTTCGAGTGCGCCGGCCACCCCGGTGAGGATGACGTGCCCGGCCTGGTGCTGATCCCGGCCGCCGCCAAGCAGATCGAGATCCCGATGATCGCGTCCGGCGGCTTCGCCGACGCCCGTGGTCTGGTGGCGGCGCTGGCGCTGGGAGCCGACGGCATCAACATGGGTACCCGCTTCATGTGCACCGTCGAGTCGTGCATCCACCAGAACGTCAAGGAAGCCATCGTGGCCGGCGACGAGCGGGGCACCGAGCTGATCTTCCGTAGCCTGCACAACACCGCGCGGGTGGCTTCCAATGTGGTCTCCCGCGAGGTGGTGCAGATCCTCGCCGGCGGTGGTCAGTTCGAAGACGTCAAGGACCTGGTGGCGGGGGTACGCGGTCGGAGGGTATTCGACGACGGCGACCTTGATGCGGGCATCTGGACCGTGGGCACCGTCATGGGTCTGATCGACGACATCCCCACCTGCGCGGAGCTGATCTCGCGAATCACGAGCGAAGCGGAGGAGCTGATCACAGGGCGCCTCGGCGCGGCGATCTCGGCCTAGTCCTTCGACGGACGAAGCCGCCGACGGTAAACCGTCGGCGGCTTCGGGTCGGTGGGGTGAGTACAGCCCCACGAACCTGCCCTTGGGCAGGTCGACGTTCAGCTGGTCGAGATGCGCGGGTGTCGCACCCGCGTATGGTCAGACCGCTTGGGCGAGGTCGGGGAACTGCTCGGAGCAGTCACCCTCGACGAGGAAGTCCCCGTGATAGAAGGCCTCGAAGTCAACCTTGATGACATCTGCGCTGGTGTCGTCGATCCACATGTACTGGACAGTAACCATCGCCCTTAAGAGAACTTTGAGTCACGTTTCGCAAAACCCTGGCAATTCTTACCTCTGAGTAGGGTTCGGCGCCGCCCCGGCGCTCAGGTGCAGCGGGTTGGTGCCGTTCAGGAAGCTCCACGTGGCAACGGCCGCAGCCACCGCCACCAGGAACAATCCGATCGTGACGGCCCCCGGCCACCGCGGGCGGCCGAACACCTTCGCGTCCACCGAATGGCGCCCGGCGCCGGTGAACAGCAACGCCGTTGCGGCAAACGCCACCAGGAACGGCACGTTGAAGGGCTGTGACCAGAACGCGCCGCCGGAGACGTTGACGGCCCAGGCGCAGATCATCGACGCGATCACCCCGCACGCCGCCAAGGGGGTCAGCAACCCCAGCAGCAGGGCGCCGCCGCCGGCGATCTCGGTGGCGGTGACGAGGTAGGCGGCGAACGTCGGCATCCGCCAGCCGCCGCTCGCCATGAATTGCGTGGTGGTGGAGAAGTCCAAGGCCTTGATCAAGCCGGCCTGCAGCATCGTGGCCGCCACGGCGATCCTGAGCACCAGGAGTCCGAGATCGGTCAGGGGGGACGAGGCCGACGTCGTCCGCCTACCGGTGTCCGTGGTCGACATGGCGATCACCCTAAGTGTTGTCCGGCCACTGAACGATTCGGTCGTGGCCATCGTGAACACCGAGTGGCGGGTTCGTTGACGGCCTTGGGTTATCGCTGATAAGTTACCGCCGATACTCTGGAGGTCAGGCATGCTGGATCGGATCGCTCGGCTGGCCATCGCCGCACCACGGCGCGTCCTCGCGATCGCTGCGCTGGTCATGGTCGCTGCCGCGGTGTTCGGCATCCCGGTGGCCAAGAGCCTCTCCGCAGGCGGGTTCCAGGACCCCGGCTCGGAATCCGCCCAGGCCACCCGCTTGCTCACCGACCGGTTCGACCAGGGCGACATGCAGCTGCTGATCACCGTCACCGCCCCCGACGGCGCCAGGAGCCCGAGCGCCACCGCGGTCGCCACCGGCATCGTCGCCGGACTCCGGCAGTCGCCGCACGTCGCCCAGGTCACCTCCGCATGGACCGCGCCGCCGCAGGCGGCCGTCGCGCTGACCAGCCGGGATGGCACGTCGGGCCTGATCGTCGCCGGTATCACCGGTGGCGAGAACGACGCCCAGAAGTATGCGAAGGCGCTGTCCGACGAGCTGGTCGCGGACCGGGACGGCGTCACGGTCCGCTCCGGTGGTACGGCGATGGTCTACGCCCAGATCAACGAGCAGACCCAGAAGGATCTGCTCCTGATGGAGTCGATCGCGATTCCATTGAGCTTCGTCGTCCTCGTCTGGGTGTTCGGCGGTCTGATCGCCGCGGCTCTGCCCATGATCGTCGGCGGGCTGGCCATCGTCGGCTCCATGGCGGTGCTTCGGCTGATCACGTTCCACACCGACGTGTCGATCTTCGCCCTCAACCTGTCCACGGCGATGGGTCTGGCGCTGGCGATCGACTACACCCTCCTGATCATCAGTCGCTACCGCGACGAGCTGGCGGAGGGTGTCCCACGTGACCGGGCCCTGGCGCGGACCATGTCCACCGCGGGTCGCACCGTGCTGTTCTCGGCGACGACGGTGGCGCTGTCGATGGTCGCGATGCTGCTCTTCCCGATGTACTTCCTGAAGTCCTTCGCGTACGCGGGCGTCGCGACGGTGGGTTTCGCCGCGGCCGCCGCGGTGATCGTCACGCCCGCGGCGATCTGGCTGCTGGGCCACCGGCTCGACGGTCTGGACGTGCGGCGGTTGCTACGGCGGCTGACCGGTCGTCAGGCGCCGCCGCCGAAACCCGTCGAGCGCTTGTTCTGGTACCGCTCGACGAAGGCGATCATGCGTCGGGCCGTTCCGGTCGGGTTGGCCGTGGTGGTGCTGCTGCTGGCGCTCGGCGCGCCGTTCCTCGCCGTCAAGTGGGGCTTCCCCGACGAGCGCGTGCTGCCTGCGTCGGCGTCGGCCCACCAGGTGGGCGATCAGCTGCGCGACGACTACGCCGATGATTCGGCAACCGCCGTGTCGATCGTGGTGCCCGACGCAAAGGGATTGTCGGACGACGACATCGGCCGGTATGCCGCCGACCTGTCGCGCGTAGCGGACGTCTCGTCGGTATCCGCCCCGACGGGAACCTTCGTCGCGGGCCGGGCGGTCGGGCCGCCGTCGGCCGCGACGGGTATCGCCGACGGGAGTGCACTGCTCACCGTCGGCAGTAGCGCACCGCTGTTCTCCGCCGCATCCGAGACCCAGCTCGACGGTCTGCACGACGTGGCCGGACCCGGCGGTCGTGACGTCCGGTTCGGGGGTATCGCGCAGATCAACCGCGACAGCGTCAGCGCGATCACCACCCGACTGCCCTGGGTACTCGGCCTGATCGCCGTCATCAGCTTCGGTCTGCTGTTCCTGCTCACCGGCAGCGTCGTCCTGCCGCTGAAGGCCGTCGTGCTGAACGTCCTGTCGTTGACCGCGGCGTTCGGCGCATTGGTGTGGGTGTTCCAGGAGGGTCACCTCGGCGCCTTCGGCACCACCTCGACCGGCACGCTGGTGGCGAACATGCCCGTGCTGTTGTTCTGCATCGCCTTCGGGCTGTCGATGGACTACGAGGTGTTCCTGGTCGCCAGGATCCGTGAGTTCTGGTTGCAGCTGCGACCACCGGCGGGTGCCACCCGTGCCGAGCAACGGGCCGCCAACGACGAGAGCGTGGCCCTCGGTCTGGCGCACACCGGCCGGGTCATCACGGCCGCTGCCCTGGTGATGTCGATCTCGTTCGCCGCGCTGATCGCCGCGCAGGTGTCGTTCATGCGGATGTTCGGCGTCGGGTTGACCCTCGCGGTGCTCGTCGACGCCACCCTGGTCCGGATGATCCTGGTGCCCGCCTTCATGCACGTGCTGGGTGGCTGGAACTGGTGGGCGCCGGCACCGCTTGCCCGACTACATCAGCGGATCGGCATCAGCGAATCCGGACCCGACGACGGTCCGTCGGCGAGAAGTGCGAGTCACGGAACCACGTCGCTGACGAACACCCGACGATGACGGCGCGTCCGCTCAAGCGGCGCCGCGCCGCGCGCGGTTCGGGTGACCGGCTCCGCACTGAGATCGTCGACGCCACAACGGATTTGCTGATGGAGACCGGACACGCCAAGGAGGTCTCCATCCGCTCGGTCGCGCAACGCGTCGGCGTCACTCCGCCGTCGATCTACCTGCACTTCGCCGACAAGGACGGGCTGCTGGATGCGGTGTGCGCCCGATACTTCGAGGCGCTGGACGAGGTGATGCAGCAGGTCGAGCGTGATCAACCGTCGACCATCGACCGGCTTCGGGCTCAGGGCCTGGCCTACGTCCGGTTCGCCCTGCAGAATCCGGAGCTGTACCGCATCGCCACGATGGGGGAGGGCAGGCCGGGCAGCGACGTCGACGTCACGCTGAACAGCGCGGCGTTCGTGCACATGCGAGCCACCATCGAGTCGCTGATGGACGAGGGCGTGTTCCCGCGGGGCGACGCGACGATGGCGGCCCTCGAACTGTGGACGGTCTCGCACGGGGTGGCGGCGATCATGATCTCCCGGCCATACCTGCCGTTCGGCGAAGTAGAGGCATTCGCCGACCGTGTCCTGCGTTCGGCATGCTGCGGTCTGATCGTCTCGGGCACGATGGGACTCGACGTGCCGCCGCAGGAAGCGGTCACGATGATCAAGGGTCTCGTAGGCGGCGGGCACCATGACGGGAGAAACGATGGCTGAGACCAGGACCGTGGACAACCCGTTCTTCGCGCGGCTTTGGGTGCGGATGTCGACCCATGAACCCCAGTCGATCGTGGCCCTACGCCGCGAGAATCTGAGCGGGCTGTCGGGTCGGGTGCTCGAGGTCGGCGCGGGGACCGGGACCAACTTCGAGTTCTACCCGTCGACGGTCACCGAGGTGGTCGCGGTCGAACCCGAGCGGCGGCTCGCCGACATCGCGCAGCGCGCCGCAGGCACGGCCGCGGTACCCGTCACGGTGAGCCCCGGCACCGTGGAGGACTACCGCTCCGACGAACCGTTCGACGCGGTGGTCTGCTCGCTGGTGCTGTGCTCGGTCGATGACCCCGAAGGTGTTCTGCGACAGCTCTACTCGCTCCTGCGACCCGGTGGCGAACTGCACTACCTCGAACACGTGGCGAGCGCAGGCCCGCGGGGCCGGTTGCAGCGGGTCGCCGACGCGACGGTCTGGCCGCGACTGTTCGGCAACTGCCACACCCACCGGGACACCGAGGCGTCGATCGTCGCCTCGGGCTTCGAGGTCGACGACGCGCGACACGAGCGGTCGCTACCCGCCTGGGTGCCGTTGCCGGTCGCCGACATCGCCATCGGTCGGGCGGTGCGGCCGGCCTAACCGAGCAGGGCGGGCAGACGCTGCAGCAGGTTCGGCAGCGCGATCGCCGCGTTCTCGCGCAGCGAGATCGTCGCCCGTTCGGACAGCGGCGTCTCCTCCGGGTTGATCTCGATGACGGGAATCCCGGCCGCGAGTGCCATCTCGGGCAGACCCGCCGCCGGGTAGACGACCGCGGAGGTGCCGACCACGATCGCCACGTCGGCCCGGCTGATCGCCTCTACGGAGCGGTCCCATGCCGCGTTCGGAAGTTGTTCGCCGAACCACACCACGTCCGGCCGGATCAGGCCCCCGCACACGCAGGTCGGCGGTTCGACCGCCTCGACGGGTTCCGGCATCGCCGGCAATGGCCCGTGGTACGCCAATCCGCAACGGTCACAACGGAAGCTGAACAGACTGCCGTGAAGGTGGTAGACGGCCCGGCTGCCTGCGCGCTCGTGCAGATCGTCGACGTTCTGCGTGACGACATGCACCTCGGCGCCGTCATGCCAGGCGGCCACCGCGCGGTGGCCGTCGTTCGGCACGACGGACTTCATCATGTAGTGGCGCCACAAATACCAGGCCCAGACCTTCTCCGGATTCCGGCGCCAACCGTCGGAGCTGGAGATCTCGTAGGGGTCGACCTTGGCCCACAGCCCCGTCTCGACGTCGCGGAACGTCGGGACGCCGCTCTCCGCCGACATGCCCGCCCCGCTGAGCACCGTCACCTGCACGCCACCAAACTAGCCGTTTTTCGTCATACTGGGCGCGTGACCGATTTGGGGGAGTGGGTTCGCGTCGACTCGGGCGGGGGTAGGCCGCTGTTCGATCAACTGCGAACACAGATCATTGGGGGCGTTCGCGACGGCAGGCTGGCGCCCGGCACCAGGTTGCCGACCGTGCGCGAGTTGGCGCATCAGCTGGACATGGCGGTCAACACGGTCGCGCGGGCCTACCGTGAGCTCGAGGCGGCGGGGCTGCTGGAGACTCGCGGCAGGTTCGGCACGTTCGTCGCGAGGGTCGATCCCGCCGATGCCGCGATGGCGACGGCGGCCCACACCTTCGTCGCCGCGGCGAGGGCCCTGGGCGTCGACAAGGCCGACGCGCTGCACTACGTCGAGGCGGCGTTCGGCTAACCGAATTCGAGCAACGTCAGGGCGGGCCGAAGCGGGTCGAGCAGGGGAATCCGCTGTGCCGTCCACATCATGGCGTTGAGTACGCGACCGCGGCCCGCGGGGTAGGGCACGTCGTGGACGGCGCGAATGCCCGGCACCACGTCGACCAGCTTGGCTGCCTCGCCGGCGGACAGGCTGAACGGCATGGGTGGTATGCGGTAACGCATCGACGTCCGCATGCCGCGCCGTGCGAGGCCGGCGAACCACGACGGCGGCAGGTCGAACATCATCGCGGCGCCGGGGAACCGACGGGCGCATTCGGTGATCAGCGCCATCGCGTCGGTCGGCTCCAGGTACATCAGCAGACCCTCGGCGGTGATGAACACTCCGCCGTCGGGGTCGACCCGGTCCATCCAGCTGAAGTCCAGCGCCGACTGGGCGCAGACCTCCACCCGGTCCGACGGCGGCAAAAGGCGTTCGCGCAATGCCGTGACGGGTGCCAAATCGACTGTGAGCCAACGAAACTCGTTGCCCATGCCGCTGGCGTCGATCCGGTAGAAGCTGGTCTGTAGGCCCTCGGCGAGCGCCACGACCGTCGCCGAGGGGTGGTCGCGCAGGTACTTGCGGGTGGCGTCGTCGAACGCCAGCGCCCGCAGCGCCATGTCCTGGCGGCGGGTGTAGCCGAACTTGGCGAAGTCGAACTCGATCGAATCGACGAGCTGGATCGCCATCGGATCGTCGATGATGCCGTCGGGCCTGCGGGCTTCGTGCGCCCGCACCTGCAATGTCAGCAATGCCGTCTCGGAGACACCCGTGAGGGCGACGTCGACCTTGGGTTGTGAGCTCACTAGAGCGAATGTACCGAACTCACTTGGCCAGAACCTTCTCGATGGTCCGCAGGTTGCGCGTGGTGGTCGACGACTTGTACCGCTTCTTGCCCATGGTCTTGCCGATCGTGGTGTCCAGCGTGCCGCTCCTGGGCACCTGCCAGTAGACGACGCCGTCCCCGCGCGCGATCTTCTCGTCCGGCCCGGCGTCACGGGCCAGCGCGGCGAGTTCGTCGAGCACGTCGGCGTCGGTCACGAAGGTGACGTAGGAGTGGTGGCCGTCCACCTCGCGTTGGAACGGAAACGCCGCCGAGACCCCAGCCACCGCTTCGACCGGGTACGCCAGCACCCAGGCGTCGTACCCGAACGCTCCCCGCAGGGCCGCCTCGGCCGTCGCCCGGACCGTGTTCACCGTGGCCGTGCTCGTCAGCAGCACGTTGCCGCTCGCGAGCACGGTCGTCACGTCGGCGAACCCCGCGTCGGTCAGGGCGACGGCGACGTCGGCCATCTTGAGGTTCACTCCGCCGACGTTGACCCCGCGCAGGAACGCGACGTAGCGCGTCATCCGAACTCCAGGAGGGTGATGCTGGGCCGGTTGCGGCGCAGCGGCCCCACGCGGTTCATCGCCGCGGCCGACCCCAGCCGCCACAGCCCCCGACCCGGTGGCAGGGCGACGTCGCGCGCACATCGCACGCCCGCGACGGTGCCCGCCAGGGCCAGCGCGTCGTCTGGGGACTGGCCGAACGGCATCGGCGGCACGAGGTAGCGCTCGGAGAGCTTGAAACCCCGCAGCGTGCGTCGGCTGAACCAGGGCGGGGATCGAGTCGAGCATCAGCTGTCCGCCGGGGAAGCGCGCAGCGCAGTCGGCGATGAGGCCCAGTGCATCCTCCGGCTCCAGGTACATCAGCAGACCCTCGGCGGTGATGAACACCCCGTTCGTGGCGTCGACCCGGTCCATCCAGGAGCGGTCCAACGCGGATCGAGCCAGTGCGACGATGCGGTCGTCGCTGGGCAGCAACCGGTCCCTGAGTTCCATGACGGGTGCCAAATCGATGGAATACCAGTGTGATTCAGTCAGGACGCCGCTGCGGTCCAGGCGCCAGAAGCTGGTCTGAAGTCCCTCCGCGAGGGCCACCACCGACGCACCCGGATGCATCGTCAGATAGCGGCGGGCCGTGGTGTCGAAGGCGACGGCGCGCAGGGCGTGGGACTGGTTGGGCTTGCCGAACTTGAGGTAGTCGTAGGAGATCGTGTCGAGCAGCGCCACCGCCCACGGATCCCGGATGACCCCGTCGGACCGCTTGGCCTCGGTGCCGCGGTTGTGCAACGTCCACAGCGTCGTCGCGGAGACACCGTCGAGTGCGGTGCCGTCGATGGTGGGCGAGCGGAGCGACGGGGGATCCGGCATGCTCATCCGTTCATGGTAGGGATTCCGACCGACGGCCCGCGGCGCGGTCGTAGGCTGGCAAGCATGACCCGCGACGTGTTCGACGACAAGCTGCTCGCCCTGCTCGCCGGCAATTCGCTGGGCGTTCTCGCCACCCTCAAACGCGACGGGCGCCCGCAGCTGTCGAACGTCTCCTACTACTTCGACGCCCGCGAGGTGGCGCTCACGGTGTCGATCACCGAGCCGAGAGCCAAGACGCGGAATCTGCGTCGTGATCCGCGCGCGTCGGTTCACGTCAGCTCCGACGACGGCTGGTCCTATGCGGTTGCCGAGGGTGACGTGATCCTCACCCCGCCTGCAGCGGCCGTGGACGACGACACCGTCGAGGGTCTGATTGCGTTGTACCGCAACATCGCCGGAAAGGAGCATCCCGACTGGGACGACTACCGGCGGGCGATGGTCGACGATCGCCGGGTGCTGATGACGTTGCCCGTATCCCACCTCTACGGGATGCCACCCGGCATGCGCTGACACGCTAGTCTTGGGCGCATGGCCGAGGAACCCGAAGACGAGACCAAGCGCAAGTTCCGCGAGGCGCTGGAGCGCAAGAAGGCCAACGCCGGCGGCGGCTCCGAGCACAAGGACGGCGGGCGCAAGCACGGTCCGCGTGCCACCGGTCCGGCCGAGGCCCACCGGGAGTTCCGCCGCAAG
>CBDFHW010000019.1:0-7269 GCA_965247815.1 Tepidisphaeraceae bacterium
GTGCTTTGGCGAGGTCTGATCGCGCCCGGCGAACTACTCGCCGTTTGGCTCCGCTTCGTCATCTCCCAAGGCGACCATTGCCTCGACCACTTCCGGCCCTGGGTCGAGTCTCAACGGCACACTCCGAGCGCACTCCTGGGCAAGACCATTACCCTCACCGACGCCCAGGACGACCGCCTCGCCGACTGGCTCGACCGCCTAGCCGCCACCGACCTCTGGGACGCCCTCGAGTGCCAGCATCGACCGATGCACCGTCCGCGTCTCTCGACTCCCGACCGAGGTCGTACGGATCGATACCACCTGACCGTCACGGATTTTGGGGTGTAGGAGATCGACGGCGGTACCCGGCGAGGGAGGCAGAGACGAGGAGGTTCTGGAGCCAGTGGTCGTGGTAGCAGTGCTGGTCGAGCCTCTCTGCCGGGCACCTGAAGCCGTCGTTGGCCCGCATCGACGCCGGGTGCCACGGCCTGGAGTCGAACAACGCCCACGCCCGGCACTGGCTCTCGCACGCCGCGGCACCGCCGTGCAGGTGCTGGCAATCGCCCCTTCTCCCCAGGCCACTTCACAGAGAGTTCTCGAGCCGACTTTGCCGCTGCCGGCCGCCGGAGTCCAATGGCGGGCACGCTTGAACCGGGCGCTCGGCGACCGCGACGCGCGGACCAAAGAATTGTGCCCGGTCGTCGCGGACGAGAACACGCCCGACACGATCCGCCGCGTGGCCGCCGAGTGTTTGGCCCGCGCGGGCACCCCCGAAGCTCTCGGCTGTCCGGTCGCCCGTGCCGGCGTCTCGACAAAGCCCGCCGGCGCGGCTGCGGACCCGGCCTTGACCGTGTTCGCGGGGCCGACTGGAACGTAGTGCCCGCAGTCTTGGGCCAATTGGATGTCCGCCGCGAGAATGCAGAGTTGAGACGTTACGCAATTCTCTTGCGACGCGCGATAGACCAGAACGGCGGGTTCCAGGGCGGCGAGAGCTTGGCCTTGGTCATGATCGAGGCAGAAATCTCAGGCGCTCAGACTCGGGACCTGGAAGGTGTCTGGCACAACAACCTGGTGCGAGGGTTAGGGTGGGGGTTCACACTGTAACCAGCTTTCATGCATCGGGTTGCGGCCTCACCCCCACCCTAATCATCCCCCGCAAGGGGAGAGGTGATGAAATCTCGAACCTGCCCGCGGGGAGTATAGTTGCGCGCTCCCGCCTTGCACCGCCAGCAGACCCCGCGCAGGCACCGCGCCGCGCGGCGACGCCCAACCGCGCCGGCCCGGCGGTCACACCTCGGTCACGTCGTCCAGCGCCGCTATCGCCACCACCTCCGCCCGCGACACCAGCACCTTCTTACGGTTCCGCTTCACCCCCGTCGCCACCGACTCCGCCACGTACGTCTCCCGGTTCGTCTCCGTGTCACGCAGGTCGTGCACGTCCGCGTTTCGCAACTCCAGGTACGCCTCGTCAACCGGCAAACCGACCTCGGTCACCTCAGCAAAGGATGTGAAGAAACGACGAAAGTAGCATGTTCCATCGGAAAACCGCTCCAATCTGGCCCGTCGTGGGTTGACTCACGCTTACAGCCTCTTTAATATTCACCGTCAGACGAACCCCATAACGACGCCGAGTCGGAGCATCTTCACCCATAACACGCACGAGCAACAAACCGGACCAAAACCGCCGCGTCCGCCCGAGCCTCGTCCGCCTGGAAGACCGCGTTGTGCCGAGTCGGCCGCTGCCGCTGCCGGTGGTGTACGTCGCGCCGGACGGCGGAACCGCCCCGGTAGTCCGTGGCTACGATGCCGAAACCGGGGCGAAAGTGTTCGAATCGACTCCCTTCGAACCGTCGTTTTCCGGTGGCGTGCGGCTCGGCACGGCCGACTTCACCGGCGACGGCTACCCGGACGTGGCGGCTGGAGCGGGCGTCGGCGGCGGCCCGCGCGTCCGCACTTTCGACGGCAAGTCGGGTCGGCCGCTCGCGGACTTCTGGGCGTTCGAGCCGGATTTCCGGGGCGGGGTCAGCATCGCGGCCGGCGACGTGGACGGCGACAAGCGGCCGGACATCGTCGTCGCGGCCGGAACGGGCGGCGGGCCGCGGGTGCGTGTGTTCAGCGGCGCGACCGGCGGCGTCTTGGCGGACTTCTTCGCGTTCGCCGACGACTTCCGCGGCGCGTCGGTCGCGGTCGCAGACTTCACCGGCGACGGCAAGGCGGACATCGTGATCGGTGCCGGCCCCGGCGGCAGGCCACGCATCCGGGTGATCGATGCGCTGTCCGGCATCCCGATCGACGGCCCGCTGGGCGACTTCTTCGCGGGCGATGCCGCGTCGCGTGGCGGCGTCAACGTAAGCACCGACGCGCTCGCCGGGGACGTAACGGGCGACGGACGGGCCGACCTGGTCGTCGGCGCGGGCGTCGGTCAGGGCGCGGAAGTCGCGGTGTACGACGGGGTCAACGGCCGGGTCGTGAGCCGGTTCGCGGCCTTCGATGCAGTGACGGGTGGTGTGCGGGTGGCGACGGCGTTCGCAAACGACGACGCCAAGGCGGACATCGTGGCGACAGCCGGGTCGCGAGTGCGCGTGTTCTCGGATGCAAGCGGCCAGGCAGTCACCGGGCCCATGGGTGCGTTCTCGCCGTTCGGCGAGGGCGTCGGCGGACTCAATGTGGCGGCGACCAACGACCCGCCGGCCGGCGGGGTCGTGTACGAGAACACGTTCCTGCTCACCGGCCCGGACGGCGACGCCCAGGTCATCGTAACCGTGACGAAGGTCGGCGAAGGTGCCGACAGCAAGTTCCACTGGAACTACAAAGTCGATAACCTGAGCTACGGCTGGCCACCGGGCCACGACATCTACGACGCCCTCGATATGTGGATGGGCTTCTCGTTGGTCTACACAGCCGTAGACAACGTGACCGAGATGGGGAGCGATGTCTATTGGCGACCCGGCACGTATTCCGACTACTCCTCAGCACAGCCTTATCACGGTGGGTCTATAAGCTGGGATGGGTACTACACGGACGGGGAGAGTGACGAAACCTCGGACGGCTACCACAACATCGTTGCGGGCGAATCCGCGAACTTCTGGTTCAATACTCCGCCGTGCCCGATCGTCGATGTCTTCGGCGGGCTCGGGCAAACTTCGGTGTATTCGACCGCTTTCGGGCTGCTCAAGGGGCCTGGACCTATCATCCAGTCTGTCACTTGGAGCCAAGCATCGGGCGACAGTGCGGCCTCGTTGAGCGACCAGCCGGCCGGCACCCCCGGCGGTGGCAAACGCCTGTTCGCGGAAAAAAACCTCCCGACCGACATGAGCACACGCGACGAGGTGACGATTCGCGTGCAGTTGACACAGCCAATCGGCGGGGTGACTGTCCGGGGCATGATGCGTGATGTGGACGACCCCTCGTCCAATAACCCCCTGCTCGACGATGAGACGCAGACCGAGGACAATCGTGGAAATCGTGCGGGCCTCAGGGATGAACACGAGTGGACTGCAGTTACAGACAACACTGGGGTCGCAACGATAACCTTGACCGTCACCCACCAACCGGGGGACAACTACCGGGCGTTCGCCACGGTGGACCCGACGCTGAACCTCGAGAACGAGGTTTTCGCCAAACAGAACGACGGCGCGAACGCGGGCTTATACTTTACGGCAGACAACAAAGCCGTGCCGAATGGACCTGCGGCGACCGTCGAGTCTGAACTGCTGACTGTCTGGCGGCACCTGTACCTCGAGCGCGACCACATGGGCGCGCCGCCAGTTGGCGAGGTCTTCGACCAGGTCGAACCTCGCAAGGATGTCGATCCGGGCGGGCCGGTGCGCGATGTCGGGATCGACCTCATTAGTCAGCAGTACCGTCCCGCCTACATCGAGGTCATGGACATTGGTGCCTTAAACGTCAAAAAAACCGTCCCGTGGGTTCACATGTACGGTTACGACGACCTCAAACGTGCGCTCAAAGAGCCTCGCGACGCTGCTGGTGCGGCTCGAGACGTGCCCGCGACAGACGATTTCTGGACGGTACAAGTCGTCTCGATGTACGAATGGTGGGAGAGATGGGATCTCGATCCTCCGGCTAATGCACCGTACAAATTCAACACTACAGAAGCATGGGTTCTCGGAGAAGAGATGTCCATGCCGTCCGTGCTCTTTGGTAACGGAACGCCGAACGATCCAGATGTTCCTCTTGCTGCTGCGCCCGCGACCGCAGTCGTCTACACAGAAGTCGCACGTGATGCCGTGAGCCTCGGAAGTGTTGGAGTTTACTCGTGGGACGGTGCCACTGGAACTTGGCCGTACACAACTGAGTGCCCGATCAACCCTGCGTTCAGCCTTGCTGAGGTGCTTCAGCGGGTCGCTTATCATGAGGTCACACATGCGTTCAGCATTGATCACAAGATGCCGGAGGGAAAAAAATCAATCCATGTGACCGCAGAGATGCTCAACGGTGTGAACATCGGCTTGACCGCTGACCAACTCAAGATCATTCGCGGCGTTCTTCGGCCTGGCATCCCAGCCCCACAGAACCCCGGCTGACAGTGATGCCAGCCTCTCTTAAGGTGTAACAAACGCGAGTCAGTTGTTACACCACAAGGTGTGCAGATTTTATTTTCGCTAACACCGAGGACTAAATCGTGGTGTGGTATGTTGTTTTCGCTGGATTATTTCTGCTGAATCCTGAAGTCCCCGTAACAGTGGAAATGCATTCAGCAGTTTCGCAAGTTCGGATTGGTGACTCGCTCGGGTTTCGCATGGTTGTGCGAAATCGTTCTGTGTTTACACAAGACATCCGTCTGCCTCTCGACTACCTATTTGCAAACGTAGGGTTTGTCGTCGTCGGCCCTGATGGGCACGAACGGTCATTTTGGAACGGCAACTACTGTGGTAGCCGTTTGTGCATGCCCGACTTACATCCAGGCATGACTGTGACAGCCTACGCTACCTTATTTCCAAGGCCTGAAGCCTTACCGTTCAAGTCTGGCCCGTCTGGATCAAACCTGTTCGGGACTGCGGGTAAATGGATGGTTCGTGGCTGGGTTGAGGTAAACGGTAGGGAAGTGTACTCTCAACCCATTTTGATAGACGTTCTGCCTCGCACTCCGGACTCGGAAGCGGCTCTCGCGGAATACAGAAACCTCTACGCACACGACGCCAATCAGCCCAACAAGCCGCCACCAACGGTACAACACTTGGAGCGGCTGAAGTCTCGCTTGGCCGGTTCCACGGCAGCGACACAAATCGAGATCACACTGGCCGCCCGGAACTTCGACGAGGCGGTTACGCCCGAAACACGCCGGCAGCGCTGGCTGGAGTGGGAGCAGTTACGCGCACGACAATCTGTCGTCAACCGAGACACGATGGACACAACTGCCGTTTATGTGTTGTTGGATCAAGACGACATCGACGCAGCGGCTGTTCGCCTCGAGAAGATACCGACCGGCAGTCTGCTCGTCGAACTATTGGGCTATCGAGTTCAGTCGCGGCAAGAGAAGCGAGCAAAAGACGCGAAGCGATGACCGTCGCCTGTCTGTATTGGTCAATTGTATAGTTCGTGGCCGGTGTCACCGCGAACCGACTCGCGGAGGAGTCACGGTTGTCAGCCGCAACGCCCCGGTCTCGATTCGTGTGAAAGCCGCCAACGCCGACCTACAGTAACTTTACCCGAGTGTGGCGACGCGGAAAACCACTGAATTGGCGCGCTGTCGCTATCTTGTCGCCCCTGGCGACGGCCGGACACACGCGATTCGGGCCGTCGTCGCAGACGCCAAGGCAATGTAGCCCACCACTTCAGTGGTGGGCCGCCCCAATACCCAGAGACGAAAACCGCTAGAGTGGCCAAAAACACGTGACGGTCGTTACGAGAGGGCAGCTTCGGCTCTTGTCAACCTCGCATCGCGGGCAGAAATGTTGTTTCTTGGCCGGTCGGCTCGGGTTGACAGCCCCAAAACATTTGGGGGGCACCGTCCCTTGGTCGTCGTGCCGTGACTATCAGGGGATTTGTCTCAGGCAGTTCAATGCGGGTATGCGGATGTCTTGATGCTGCTAACCTTAACCATGGCATAACAACAGTGCTGCTTTCACAGTCCGTAGGCAGCGCAAAATGATCGCGGCTCAATCGAGATTGGTCTTGGGTGTCTGCTCGTGTGAAAGAACTCTAAATGAATTCTGCATTCGGAGGACGATTCTGCTGTCATCACGAACCGAGCCGAGCGTATTCAACCCGGTCGTTATATATCAATATCTGCCATAGACAAAGGCGCAGATCATGATTCTTGGTTTAACCCACTTTTCGTTGAGTTGTTTCTTCGCTGTGAATACAGTATCACAGGCAGCGGTTCGTGTCGAAGCTACGGCGGACGCCAAAGCCATCAGTCTGTACGCTCCAGTCTTGATTCACGTCAAAGTCACCAACATCGGTCAAGCCGTCGAGGACATGCGTCTACCTTTGTGGGAGGACTATCAAAACATCGTTGTTTGTGTCCGTCCACCACAAAGCGAATGGCGGGAAGTTATCGCCGGGTGTGCCATCAGCAGCCAAGAACTGTTTCCGATCTTACACCCAGGTCGAAGTGTCGAGACCTTTGTCGGGTTGTTCGGCCGAAAGTTCTCAAACCCTGCCGGCCCCGGAAATGGTCAGCGCCGGGTTTTTGATGCGCCAGGGAAATGGCAGGTCAAAGTCGGCGTTATTGTCAGTAAACACTGGGTCTACTGCCAGCCTTTCGACGTCGAAGTCGAGCCCCGGATCGAGAAATCGACGAGACGACTGGATCGACAAGGCGTGATGCCGGGGGTGGTCGATTTTCCGCGAGACGCGAGTCCGGTGTTGGCGAAGCCCGAACCAAGCGAAGGCGACGGCGTCGCCGGGCGCTGGGTGCGGGCTATCCGGTTGCTCGCCGACCTTCGAGAAAAAGGCTTGCTGCTTGCGGGGCAGAATGTCCGTGACGAGTGGAACCAGTTCAAGTCGGCCTCTCCACCCCCGCAACGCCGCTACTTTGACCTGCTCGAAGCGGAGATGTACGCCCAAAAGGGGTTTACCGCAGACGCTGAGCGTCTGATTCGCGACACTGCGCCGGGCTCACTCCTGTATGCCTCAGTGATGTCGAACATCTACCGGCACCGAGACAAGAAAACGTGACGTTCGACCGGGCAGTTGAAGTCACCCCAAGCGGCGCTTCTACCCCGACTGTCTACCACCACCTGTACGCGATACACTCGGCGGGTTCGTCCGCTCGCGCCGCGGCCCCGGCGCACCCGTTGGCCCCGCGCGGGCACCGCGCCGCGC
>CBDFHW010000020.1:0-124827 GCA_965247815.1 Tepidisphaeraceae bacterium
AGCCCGTGCGACGGCCGCGTTTTGAGCGTTGAATATAAGAAAGGCAAATTCATCAACGCGATGCGGCACAACGAAGCATCGGACGAAAATGAATCGAACACCATCGTGCTGGCCGAACCAAACGGGGACAGGCCCGTAGCGGTGGTGAAACAGATCGTCGGGCTGATCGCACGGCGGATCGTCTCGACGACTCAGATCGGGCAGGTCGTGAAGCGTGGCGAGCGGATCGGCATGATCAAATTCGGGAGCCGTACCGAAGTAACACTCGCGGCATGGTTAGAGCCCGAGATCAAGGTAAAGATCGGTCAGACCGTCAAAGGAGCGAGCGACGTGATCGCCGTCCTGGGCAAGCCGATTCACACCACCGCGACGGTGAAAACCGATCCCGAACTGGAGCCGCTCATCGGTCGGGAGACCCCGGCATGACCGATGCATCGAACGACGGCGCGCGTCGTCTGGACCCCATGGAACGTCGCGAACGCAGAAGACTGCGTCTGCGGCGGCGAAGCCGGCGGGCTTACATTCGGTCGGTCTATTTTCTGCCCAGCATGGCGACGCTCGGAAACGCGATCTGCGGATTCGGGGCGCTCTACGTTGCCGTCCACCACGAATATTCCCTCGGCGCTTATCTGATCTTTCTGGCAATGGTGTTCGACGCGCTGGACGGCCGGCTCGCGCGGTTCGCCCGGCACACGACCGACTTCGGCGGCCAACTCGACAGCCTGGCAGATGTGATCAGCTTCGGGACCGCCCCGGCGTTTCTCTCGCTGCTGCTGTTGATGAACAGCTACGGCGAGGAACTGACGCAGGCCCCGACGTTTATCTCCAAGGTGGTTTTCGCCACCGGGGCCATTTTCATGAGCTGCGCCACGTTACGGCTTGCGCGATTTAACGTCAGCAACGAACACGGCGAGCAGCACCATTTCAGCTTCCTGGGGCTCCCCAGCCCCGCCGCCGGGGGCGCGGTCGCGGCCTGGATCCTGATGCAGCAATGGCTCGCCTACTGGGCCGAGTCGTTCCGCGCGTCCGGCTCGTCACCGACGCTGCTGCACGTTCTGCAAACGTTGTCGACGATCTGCCTGCTGACCCTGCCCGTGTTGGTTCTGGGGACCGGACTGCTGATGATCAGCCACATCCGGTATCCCCATCTGGTGAACCGTTATCTGCGCGGGCGAAGGTCGATTGGAAGACTCATCGTCGTTTTGATCGGCCTGCTGTTCCTGGCCGTCGCGCACCAGATCGCGATGGCGCTGGGGATGATGGCCTACGTGCTCTGGGGCGCGATCTCGGCCGCTAACCGGTTCTCGCGCCTGCGTGCCAGGCAGAGGTGATCTGATCACGCCGTTCGACGACGACGTTTCACCAGAGCTGCCGCGGCCAACGCCAGTGCGGCGGTGGACGTCGGCTCGGGGACCGGTGTTGCGTCGATCACCAGCAGTGCGTGCGAAGGTGAACCCCCGCCGATCGCGGTGCTTTGTTCGGCACCGGTAAAAATGCTGTTCAGATTCGAATCGACCCAGACGAAGCCGGGGTCGGCCCCGGCGGCAAGCGTGCCGCTGGTGAACAATCCGCCGATAGCGGCGCTGTACGCGGTGTTCGCCGTGTTGTTCATGGTTACGACGAGCGTGAAGGTGTCAGGAACGCTGACCGGTGTGCCGAACGACAGGCTGTAGTTAAAACCTCCGACGGTCGGTTGCGGCGTGAGCAGCGCTGCTTCGTGGTCGAGCAGTACCGCCGGCAGGCCGAACGCGTTGGTCGAGGTGCCGCTGGTGTCGGCATTACTGTAGAAGTCGAGGTTGAGCCATTGCGAGCCAAGGCCAATGTTGTTCCATTCGATGCCTAGCTTCGGAAAGCTGTTGAGCAGGTAGGAACTGGGGCCGGTCGGAAGAATGACCTGTTGCGCGTAACCGGGTGATGTCGATGGCACACTGAATAGCCCCGTGTCGGCGTCGTAAACCGTTGCCGCCTTAACCGACGAAGCCGCCGTGATCGACAGACCGGCTAACACGCCACCGCACAATTTTCCCATTCGCATCTGCGTCATGATGTTCCTCCGCGGGCACCCGAGATATGGTCGGACATTGACAAACGCCAAGGTCCGGATGCTCGCACGAACTCAACAAGCATCTAAACAACATTTTACTAAAATGAGCTATGTTGTCAATTTAATGTTATTCATAAATTGAACAATCGAAGTTAGAGGTGATTTATGGCTGGGTTGTGACGGAGCAACGCCTGAGCTCTTATAGAAGTGACAATCCGCGAAGGCCGCGAGCGACCTACTTCGGCGCGACCGCACGAACTAACGCCTGCGCAATCTGCGTCGCGGTTTCGGGCGAGTAGCCGATTACGCCGTCGACGGGTTGACCGACCATTCCTGTCGAAACGTCTTCCGGGCTGTAGATAACGGCCAATCGACCGGCGACCGTCATTCCGTGAAGACGCAGGCCGGCACTCTTGCCGATGAGCGTTTCGGTGCCCCGGCGATAGCTGACTTTTGTGATCGACGACAGCTCTTTGACGATCGCAGTATCGGCGAATTTCGTCAGGTCGAGCGGAGCCCGAAGTTGCTGTGCGTCGGGACCGAAGATTTCGTTCATCTCCGCGTCGACCGAGCCCTTGAACGCGCTCGTGCCCCCGGCGGCGTCGATGAACAGCGTGCCGCCGTCCTGAACGTATTTTTTCAGCGCGGCCCGCTGGTTCGCACTGAACGTAAAGGCGACCGATCCGGTGAGATGGGCCAGCGGTTGATTCGATAACACCGCGGGCGGCGCGACGTCGGGTCGCACGGCGTGGTCGGCCGGTATCCGCACCATCGCCAACCGCGCGGCCGATTTTGCGGGCGCGCTCGTGTCGCCGGTCGAACTCGAAATCTGGACCGGTTCGACCGACAGCTCGACGTGATCCTGATTGTGCAGCACCGCCGCGGTACGCCGCCAGCCGCCCGGTTCGGGGTCCCAATTTCCCGAGTAAAACAGCCGCGCGATCGAAACCGGTTTACCTGCCGGAATGCCCGCGTCGCGCGCGACGATGTATGACGGTTGACGGTACCGCAGGTTATTTTTGTCCGACACGTAAAGGTAGATGTCGGCCGCGAGCTGGTGCAGTTCCGCATGCTCGACGACCTGCTGCGCCTGCCAGGCCTTGGCCGGGTCCGCGCGGGGAATCAGGATCATCAGTTCGCGAACGCCGTTGCTCAGCGACAAAACTTCCGGCTTGGTCTTCCAGTGCGAACGTTGAAACTGCTGCGCCGTGTAAATCGAGTGATTCGCCGGCAATTCTCGGAACTCGTACTGGTGAAAAAGTTTCGTCCCGAGCTTGCGAAACGAAGCGGAAAACGCGTCTTTTGCTTCCTCGGCATTGCCAAGAATTAATCCACCCTGCTCGACGAATTCACGCAACTTCTGTTCGTCTGATTCCGAAAAATTCAGCGGTTGATCACCGCTCAAGTAAAGGATCGGGGAGTCGTGCAACTCGTCGGTGCCGTTTTCGAGCGCGACGACCTGCCAATTAAAGAATTTCTCGGCCGAGTGACCGAACCAGCGTGCGACGTTGTTCGCGTCGCGGGGCCGGTCGTTCCAGTGTGCCGCTTCCGCGGCCGGCTTCCCGTCCTTGCCGGCCATCTCGTAATGCAGCTTGTTGATCATGACCGGCGCGAGCCCGCGCTCCAGGAACAGCAGCGCTAATGCCGTGTCGGGCACAGCGTCGTCGCCGTCACCGCCGCCGTTGAACGACCCGTCCGGGTGCTGATTGGTCAGGATCAGGTCCGCGCCGCGCTGGTACCAGTCGACAGACCCGAAGAATCGGCGACCGCTTGCCGCGCCGACCCGGCTGATGCCGAACAGCGTGTAGTACATGTCCTTGGTCCCCTTCAGCTGGTCGAAATTTTCGCCGAGCCATTTCATGCCCGTGTCGATGGCGAACGTGACCGGCTCGCCTTGCTGGGCTTTGACCTGCCAAAGCGACTGAAGCCTTTTGTTGTTGACCGCCGCCACTTCCTTGCTGCCGAACCCCTGTAATCCGTTAAGTTCGACTTGCCCGTGGGAACCAACATTCCCGAATTGGTCCTGCACGATCAGAAGCGTCGCGAGTCCCGCCGCGGTCATCGAAACATCGTGCCCGCCCGGCTGTGGGGATGCGTACTTGTAGGTCCACGTGCCGTCGGTGTACTGGTGCGACATCCATGACAAAGCGGCCATTTGCCAATACTGGTGCGGAACGTTCAGTCCCGACTGCGCAGCCGCCCACATTCCGAGTACTCCAAACTGGCTGACGCTGTGGTCATAATTTTCCTTGGCCGGCTCATTGATCGTGTAGCCGTAAAAACCGGTCGAAGATTCGTCCCAGGTCTTCGTGCCCTTCAGGAGAAGGTCTGCGTCTTTAGACATCGCATCTTTGACCGCCGGGCTGGGTGACAGCGAACTCCAGACTTGCCCGCGAATCCCCAGGGCATAAACGCCATTCGTCGGATTCGCTTGAAGAAATTTGATCGCCGGGGCGATTGACGGATCTTTTTCGTCGACACCCGCCGAAAGCAGCGCCCAGCTGGCGAGCGCTGTTCTTCCGGAAAACTGCCCGGCTTTGACGTCGAACACTTCACCGCCGGTCGGTTTCGGCACCACTTCCCAGTGCCCGTCTTTCTGGACGCCTTTGAGATATTCAGACCCCTTGCGGATCGCTTCGACGATCGCGCGGATTTCCGCCGACCGTGCCGGTGCAGCGGCAAAGTGGGCGGCGGTGGCAAACGCCAGCATCGCGACCAAACTGCGACGGCGAATTAATTTCAGCATCATGTCGACCTCAACTTTGGCAAACACTGTCCAGCTCGAACCGCCCCGGGAAGTCTTCCATGTTCTTCACCGGACGGGAATCTCTCCCGAAAACCGCTGTACCGCACCCGGCACGCGAAACACCATCGCGCGTCCGAACCATTGCTCCTCGGCCGTGAGAATCGAGTCACCGGATTTCGAATCCGTCACGCTGTTGATAGGAGTCGGAAAATCGAACCACCCCACCTGAGCGCTGGTGTGCCCGAAGCTGAACGTCCTCACCAGCAGCCCGTCCTTGGTGTACTGATTGATCGAAGGCCCGAAGCACCCGCCGACGTACACAAAATTGTCGTCCACGGCGATCCCTTTCGCGGCAAGGTTCACCGGCACGCTGAACTGCTTTTTGCCTTCAGCGTTCAGCTTCGTGAGCACCGTGCCCATGCCCCAATAGCCGGGCGGCATGCGATCGCGCTTGGTCGTCGACAGGTCGTAAATGGTTCCGTCGGTGTCGACCCGGCCTTCGTACCGCTCGTCACGCTCCGGAAAGTCCTGATACTTAATGGTGACAGCGTTCGCCCAGTCGTACACCGGCATCTTCCCTGTCGGGTCCAGCCTGACCGGACGCAGGTAGTGCATGCTGTCCCCGGGCCAGACGATCGTGCCGTCGCGTTCGATATACGTGCCCCAGGTGCAGTCAGAAAACGGCATTCCGTCTTTCTGTTTGCCGAGGACGAATGTGACTTCATCGTCCTGCAGTTTTCCGTCGCCGTTTTTATCCGCCCAGACCCATTGCCCTGATTTATCGGCGACGACGTCTTTCTCTGAAAACGACGGTCCGAAGTACCGGCCGCCGACGGCCGTGCACGGGATCAGCTGTTCCCCTTCGAATCGGTACACGAGCGTCGTTCGGCTCGTCGTGGTCGGCGAGTTGCAGATGGTCGCCGCGAAGAATCGCTTACCCTCGACGTAGAAACAGGACGCGGTGCTGCACCCGACCTGGTCCTTTACGGTCGACCATCGCGCCTGGTGATAGTTGCGGTCCCACGCCCATTGCCCGGTCGACAGGTCTACCGAGTAACGGAACAGATCGGCCGAATAGAGGTGACTCGGATCGAGCGGATCGGCGCACGACCCGTTCTGACCTTCGAGACTGAGGACTTCTAAGCCGGGATCGGTTTTACCGGTCGCCAGGTCGTATCGAACCAATCGGTTCCGGGCGTACCCGGGTTCTTTCTGGCCGACCCACAGCGAGTCGCCGGAAACGGCGACATGATTCAAATGCATCAATCGGTCCGGCCTGACCACCGGATCGGGGTCGACGTCGTAACCCCCTTTGGCTCCGAAGCGATTCACGATCTTCGCGACGGGCGCCAATTCGATCTGCAAGACCTGCTGAGTGGACCCGCCGTCGGCAACGAACAGCGTGTTACCGGTGCCCACAGCAAGATCGACCGGATCATCGAACGAACCTGCCGTCAACGGTTCCCCCGAGCCCTTCGGCGAACCATCAGTCGCGAGCTTGAATACGTTTCCAGGAATTTCGGCCGAACGTCGTGAACAGACCAGAAGAGTACCGTCGTCACGTGCCGCGAGCCCCGCCGGGCGAAGCACTGAAATGGATCTTTCGACGGTCCCCGATCCGAGCGAAAATACCAGTACGCGGTCGTGCGGCCCGTCGCTGAGATAAAGCTGCCCGTGCGCCGTCGCGAGTCCCGTGGGCGAGATCTCCGCCGACTTCCCCAGCGGCAAGGCATCTGTTAAAGGTGCCCATTCTTTCGGGCCCGTTCCATTCAACGGAAATCGCTCGACGGAGACCGTGTCTTTCTGGTGTTTGTCACAACCGACGACATAAATAAAGTTCTCGTCGCCTGTGACAAGCGTTCCGTCATGGATCCAGTTTCGCCAGCGGTACTTGGCTGCCCGGTCGACGCTGAGAATCGTCGAGCCGGCTTCATCGTACGGCGCAACCCGGTACAGATTTCCGGCCGCATCACACCACATCCCTTCGCCGTTCTCCTGTGGGTTATTGGCCAGATCGCTGACAGACGGATCGGCGGGCCATCGACAGCCCGGCCCGGCTATGTCCATTGCCGAAGGAACGTCCGGTGAGAGCACGGCCCGGTATTCGAAAGGCCCGTTCTCGCCTACAGGATTTTGCCCGGCATCTTTTCGGTCCCAGGCGAATCTGTGTATTCCCGGCGTAAAAAGTCGAGCGGTGGTCAGAGTTTGGATCTGTCGACCGGTCGCGTCAAACACGGCAACGCTCGCGCGCCCGGCCGTGGGAAAATTAATTTGGAATACCGACCCGTCCGGCGACCTGTCAGTCTCGGCCATCAATGCAACCGCACCGATATCCGCCGTGCCTGCACCCCCGGTGCGGCTCGCCCCGTAAAAGTCGGTCGTTGGGGCTTCACAACTTTCGAATCTCGAGACGCCCCGGCTCGCGCCCGAGTACTCGCCGATCGCGGATTCGACCAGCCGAGGAACGCGATCGTCGCCCTCGTCGTATTTCAGAAAATCGGACTGGCTATGAACGTCGCAGGGCTTTTTCCAGCTGGACGCCGTGTACCGCTGCCACGCATCGAGCGTGCGAAAATTCATCTGCCAGGTGCTCTGCTGCTCGGTGCCGGTCTGGTGCGTGATGACGCCGCGCCAGATGTTGTAATCAATGTCAAAGTCGTCGCCGCACCCTTCGATGAGCAACACTTTTCCGTCGGGATCCCTGGGCGCGAAGGCGTTGTTTAACATCGCAACGTGATTACAACCGTCGCGCAGCTCGACCCGTCCGATGCTCAGTGAATTCGTGCCGTGACCGAGCCGTTCGTCCACCATGGTGTTATTGACGATCTGCCCCGATCGACTGCCGGTGATGAATAGGCAGCGATAGACGTCGACGAAAATACAGTTTTCGACCCGCCAATCGGTGCAGTTGTGGAGCTGAACGGCCTTCTCGGCCGCCCCGGTGAAAAGGCAAGCCGACAACTTAACACCGTGCGACTCTGAAATGTCGAGCAGCGTTTCGATCTCGGGCTGACCGGGGCTTTTTTCATGCCCGGTCGGGGAGGTCAAAGTTAGATTCGACAGCGTGACGGGGAGCCCGGAAACGACGAGCGGCCCGTGAATCAACGTTGCCGCATCGTCACGCCTGCCGCGGAGCCGTTGCCGGCCAGTGATCGTCAGGCGAAAGGTTCCCGGAGCGATTGAGAAATCTTTCGCTGAAAAGCTTCCCGGCCCCAGGTGAATCGTGCAGTCGCGTGCCTTTAGCTGTTTCCCGGCGAGAACCGACGCCTTGCCCAGGGACGCGACTGCTGAAGCAACTGTACGACCGTCGGCCTGATCGGAACCCGACTGGCTTAGATAAACATCGGCCTTCGCAAGGGCGGCCAAGACAAGACAGGCAACGACAGCAACGCAAAAGGTACAACGCATGATTTACTTTAGGGGAACGGATTGGTCGGTTCGTCCATCAATGTGGAATCGTCGACAAATCCCGAGAACTGAGGCATCCACATGGCCGGATCGGTCAGGGCCGCGTAACTGGACGGACCGGCATCGACGTGCCCGTCGCCGAAGAGAATGTTCGGCGTTCCCTTGTGTGAGATGCCGAAAATAATGCGGTACCGCGCGAACGCCCCGCCGGTCAGGTAATCGCCTTTGATGACGGCATACCCGTAGTTATTGAACGTTCCCAACCCGCTGTCGGTGATGAACACCAGCGACGACTGGTTATGGACCCACGCCCACTTGACCCAGCGGTGTTCGGCGAGGTTGCTGTTCTCGGCATACGAACGCAGGTAAGGCCCAGCGCCCGATGTGCCGTCGTAATATGTCTGCGCCGGACACAGAAACGTTTTGTCCGCGGCCGTGTAGTTTCCGCCCTTGCGAAGCAGGTCGTCCCAGACCGGCCAGTTACCGCCCCACTGGGCAGTGTTTCGCGTGGCCACGATCCAGCCGCCGTTATCGTTACTGTAGACCTGAGACAGCAGACCGATTTGTCTGAGATTCGCCATGCAGGCGACCTGCTGCGCCTGTTTTCGTGCCTTACCGAGAGACGGCAACAGCATCGAAACCAGCAACGAGATGATGCCGACAACAACCAGCAGTTCGACCAGCGTGAAACCCGCCGGATGCTGTCGAGGCTTTCGAGTAAGAGAACAGATCGCGACTGCGGAACGATCGGATCGACCCGCAACGTACTTTGAGACACACGGAACTGTGCAGCGTCGCATTGGACGCCTCCTCGTCTCACCTTATCGGTGGAAACCGGTGATCGGTCTTTGTCCGAACCCGCAAACATCGCGAGGGCCGGTCTTGCCGGCATGTGCTTCGGTCCCACCCACTTCGCCAGTCTTCCCTCCGGCGTTGTGGCAGCTTGATTATTCGCTCATGTGGTTTCCTTTCGGTTCCACCGATTTAACCCTTGGCCGGTGAGACCTCTCTAATTTTTGTAATACAGAGCATGCAGCATGCCACGCGTTCGGTCCTGTTAAGTTCCAGAGATTCCACCGCGGCGTCGACCTGCTTCGGACTGACGATTAATTTGCTCCGACGCGGCTGTCATTTGATCTGCAACGACGATCAACTGCGGTTCGATCAGACGTTTCTGCGGGCCGGTATTGAGTTGGCCTGAAATGCGTTCGAGAAGCAGTCCCGCGAGCGATTCTCCGATCACGGCATTCTGCTTGTCGGCAGTAATCATCGGTCCGACGGGTTCGAATTCGCGAGAAATTTCGTGCTGCCAGGTGTTATCGAAGCCGGCGATCAGAACGTTCTGATTCGGCTGTACATTGAAAAGACGGCACGCGGCCGCGACTTGAAACGCGTGCGGGTCGGTCGCGGTCATGATCGCGTCCACCCGGTCGGTGCCGGTCAACGGCTCGATCAGATAGCCTGCGACCGTGCGAACCATGTGGTTGAACTCATCGCGGTCGGAGGTGGCGGTCGACAGATGCACGGTCCGCAAAATCGGCAACGGGTCGAGCCCGGCCTCGCGCATCGCCCGGTCGTAACCGAGGTTCCGTCGGCGGAGCCATTCGTGGTCCTCGGGAAACCGCCAAAACCGTAGAATGCGCTTTCGTCCTTGGCCGATGAGCCACTTCGTTATCTCGTAACTGCCTTTTTCGTGATCGGCTTCGATCCGGTCATAGGCGGCCAGTGCCGGCAGGTCTCGGCTGGCGATAATCGGGATGCCCCGGCTCGCGCACCTGGCAATCACTTCCTGACCCGTGACCGATTCACACGCGTCGTGCGCCGCCAGCAACCCGGCCGGTTTATTATCCAACAGATCGTCAAGGCCTTCGTCGGCCAACCGTCGCACATTCAAATTCAGAACGTGATACCCGCTCTGCTCGAACGTTTTCGCCGCATGGCGGACCGTGTACGTGTCCCAACCGGTTAATAGCGCGGCCGAGTCCTCCACCGGACGCGATTCGCTTAAAACCGCTATCGTGTGGTGCAGCAGTCCCCGCTGCTTCTGCCGGTTCGCTGCACCAACCCGCCGCCGGGAGCCCTGCGACGCGGGTCGCACCACCCCTTCGTCGACAAGCTGCTTCAAAGCCGCTCTAACCGTCACCCGGGAAACATCGAGTTGGTCGGCGAGCAGCCGTTCGGAGGGCAAGACCTTCCCCTTCGCGTCGCCCGACCTCACCCATTCACGAACCGCGACCAGCACGCGTTCGCGTGGGGACAACTGCCGATCGCCTGCGAGTTCCTCTGCCGCTGTCATACCAAATCCTGAAATGGATCAGCCCTCGTCGCCGACCATACCGAAATGATACCGAACAAAAGGTACAAGTCAAATGTAATACCAATCAGACCAAATTGACACAATTCATTACGCGGTTGGCGACAAGATGGCGTGAGGCTGCATGTGACAGCGTTAGCTTCTTCAACACCGCCATTAAAGGCGTATTAATCCGATAGGTTTAAAGGGAGGACAACCAGGATGGGTGCAACTGGTATTACGAGCTGATCGGTTCTACCGGCGTCAATGAACGGTCTACACGCAGCTCGATAACGATCTTCCAGACCTTCTCAAGAAGCGGGTCGACGCCCTGCCGGCTTACCCCGCTGATGCCGAGAATCTCTTTCCCTTTCAACTCCGCCCGCAGGTGATCGATCGCTTCGTCGTCGGTGGCCAAGTCCAACTTGTTGGCGACGATGATCTCCCGCTTCTCGGCCAGCGTCCGGCTGAACGATTCGAGCTCGCCGCGGATCTTCCGGTAATTCTCTGCCGGGTCCGAGCCGTCCGATGGGTACAGGTCCAGCAGATGAATGATCAGATTCGTCCGCTCGATGTGACGAAGGAACGAATGACCAAGCCCCGCCCCGGCCTGTGCCCCTTCGATCAGTCCCGGTAAATCGGCGAACACCATTCGCCTGTCGCCAATCAGATCAACAATCCCCAGATGCGGATCGAGCGTGGTAAACGGATAGTCCGCGACCTTCGGCCGGGCCGCCGACACCGCGCGGAGCAGCGTGCTCTTTCCCGCATTAGGCATGCCCACCAAGCCCACGTCGGCGATCAGTTTCAGTTCGAGCTTGAGCGTCCGCTCCTGCCCCTCAGTACCCGGTTCGGCGTACCGCGGCACCTGGTTGGTCGGCGACCGAAAATGCCAGTTCCCACGCCCGCCCCGCCCGGCCCGGCAAATGACGATCTTCTTGCCCAGTGAATCAAGGTCGGCCAGCAGCGTGTGGTGCTCGGCGTCGAAAATCAATGTGCCCGGCGGGACCGGAATCACCAGATTTTCCCCCGCCTTACCCGCCATCTTCTTGCCCATGCCGCCCTCGCCCCGCTCGGCATGCCAATGATGCCGCCCCGCGAAGTCCAGCAGCGTGTCCTTACCGCCATCCGCGATGAACACGACGTGCCCGCCGTGCCCCCCGTCCCCGCCATCGGGCCCGCCCTTGGGAATATATTTCTCGCGACGAAAGCTCACGCACCCGTGACCCCCGTCGCCGGCTTTAACATGGATGATTGCTTCGTCGATAAACATGGTCGAACATTCTCAAAAAGGTCACAAATGTCTGCGAGCGGGGCAAGGGTTTAGTTGCCAATTTCGAAAGCTGTCATTGCGCCACCAAATCCCCCAAAGGAGTCAGACTGACGTGACTCATCCGAACAGCGTTCGACAATCGCACCGTTCGCATCCTTGAAGGTGGTTGCGTTTTTGGTGCCGGTTTGACTTGTTGGTGAATTATCCGTCCCATTGAAAAACAAGCCGTCTTTTACCACGACCGTGAATTCACCCGGCTGAGCATTAGACAATTCAAATAGCTTAGTGAGGTCGACATGCATTGCGTGAGGTCTACTCTTATCAATAAACGCCGTCGGACCTCCGCTACACCAAGGTCCATCCGTCATCCGCGGCTGAACTTGCTTACCATAGCCTGTCAATTCGACTTGATCCCTGTCCTTCATTAACCATATCGCAAACCGTCGTTCCGGCTGTTCGTAATCAAAAATCAAAAGTCCTACCGGCTTAGTGGTGGGATTCACAACCTCTATTTGAAGGTCGACCGTCAGACCCCTAGTTAACGTGCCAAGAACCGATGTCGATAGCCTCAGCCAGCGTGACTGTTGCCGTGGTAGCTTTCGAAGATCCGGCATCAGTGGACGTCGCTCGTACTCGGTTGTAACCGGAATAGCGAGATGTTCTGAACTGCATAATTTTGGGGCAACAACTCGCTGAACACAGCCTGCATGAACGATCGTGAAAGCGAAGTTAAAGAAGGCAATGAAAGTGACACTTCTGTGAGAACACTTGCGAGCGGCACCAGCTTCCGCGCTCGCGGCGATGTGGTCTTTGCCGAGGCAATTGCAACTATCACCGCGGTCACCGGCCTCCCTACAAATCATTGCTTCACCAAGGTGCATCGGTTGTGGGGCCCACCAACGTGAAAGATGTAAACGCGAAGACGTGAAACGCGACGGGACTAAATCCCAGTCACGTTTCACGTCATCACGTTTCAGATCGATTCAATCGCGTCGCCGGCGCTTAGGCCGTCGCGGTTGCCGGCTCTTCGGCCAACTCGCGGACGTGAATCTTGCGACCCTGAAATTCGACCTTGCCGTCGATCAGGGCGAAAATCGTGTAATCCCCGCCGACACCGACATTAAAGCCAGGGTGAAACTGCGTTCCACGCTGGCGAACGATGATCGAACCGGCCGTGACCACTTGACCGCCGTAGGCCTTGACGCCACGGTACTGCGGATTGCTATCGCGGCCGTTCCGTGAAGAACCGCCGCCTTTTTTATGTGCCATAAATCACCTTTAAGACTTCTCTAACTTCAATTCCAAGCCCGCCCGGCTGCGAACCGGGCCAATCAAGGTACCGGACTGCATCCCTGTTGGCAAGCCTTGAACGAGCCCTTTCGAAGGGGATTCCGTAACTCTGATCGAATCAGCCCAGCGTATCAGACGCCCAGTTTGACCCTTCGCCGCCGCAATAGCCGCAGTCCTGCGACGACAATCAGCGACAGCGCCCCCGGCTCGGGGACTGCGGCGGACTGGCCGAACTGAACGGCGTCGGAGGCAATCACCGCAGTCGGCGCCGACAGGTTCGAACCCTGGGTGTTAAAGGAATTATCGATCAGCGTGTAATCTGAGCCGTCAACGAGATTGTCGTAATTAAAATCACCGTTCTTCCAACCAGGCGGAATGTTGGATACCGGCTGGTTAAATCCGGCATCGATCCGGGTGTAGTCCGAGCCGTCAACTAATCCGTCGACGTTTGCATCTCCGAAGTACACGTATTTCACAAACACGTCGCTCGCGACGGCGGGTTGATTATCGAAGCTGCCGTAAATCGCGTTACCCGTGCCGTCGTCATTGGAAATGACACCGAGCGTCACGTTGCCAGCCGAAGCAGCAGCCGACGACGTGATGCCGGTCCCGGTGAACGTGCCGCCGTTGTAACCGCTTTGGACTTGGCTGGTCAGATTAAACACGTTGCCGTTGTGGACGATCAGGTCGTTGCCATTGAGATCGAGTTGGCCGTCGTAACCGTTGACCCCGGTAGCGCCGCTGATGTTGAGCTGGTCGACAACAACCGCCGTGCGGTTCGCATGGTTTCCAACGCCCGGGTCGACCACTGCGAATTTTCCACCATTTGAAAGGGTGACCTTGGACAAAGTCAGTGGCGTCGGCCCCGGATAGTTGGGAGTGCCGGCGAACGTAATCTTTCCCTGCGAGACTGTGACATTCGGATTGGCGTTCAGCGTGCCGTAAATCTGAGCCGAAGCCAGGTTCACGGTCAGGTCCGACGTTGCCAGGGACCCCGATGGTGCCAGCACCAGCGACCCGGCACTCACCACAACAGGGCCGGTAGAAGGGTTGATCGTTGAAATCGTCAGCGCCCCGGTGCCTAGTTTTGTAATAGCACCCGCGCCGGCAATCCCGCCGGTGCCGCTGACGGTGTACGCCGTGTTATTATTGAAAAGAACGGAGCCCGGTTGCACGACCGTGTTTAGCTTCACGGCGTAATGACCGCTGTTAGTGTCGTTGAAGGTAACTTTATCACCGGCCAGAAAGTTGGTCGCGTTACCGCTGATCGTCCAATTCTGGCTGACGTTATTATCCCACAACGAACCGCCTGCGGCCGGGGCACCGCCCCAGGTCAGCTGACCGGCACCTACGTTGAACGTTTGCGTGAGGATGTTTGTGCCGAACGGCGAAACGGCCGACGCCGTCCCGGGGCCGGTTGCTTCGAACGCGGTTGCGGTCAGGGAACTCTGCAGGCTTAAGCTGACGGTTTGTCCGTGCAGTAAAAGGAAATTGAACACCAGCGAGTTCGAGTTCGTCGCCAGCGACATCGTCTTCGTAGCGGCCGACTCATTGTTAGCCCACCCGAGAGATCCGCTGTACGACCCGACGGAGCTTCCGTTCAACAATAGGCCTTGCGAGACTTTAACCTGGTCGGCGTAAGGGGAGGCGAACGAACCGACGGTGCCGATCGTCACGTTCGGTCGCGACACCGACAGCGACGAGACGCCGTACGTAAACGAAATCGGCACGGTCGGATCGACGGTGCCGGAGATCGGCGTCCACCCGCCGGTAAAGCTGCCGATCATCACCGGCACCGGCGCATCGGCGATCGCCGCCACGATCGAGGCCGACGACGAACTCCCCTGTCCGTAGCCCGACGCAGAAGTGCCAAGATTCACCGCATTTCCGTTGCCGACCGAGAAAGCGATCGGTGTGGTAGAGGTTCCGGAGTGAGTCCCGATCGCGTAATTGACAGAGTAAGTGTAATTTCCGCTGCCACTTCCCGAGACGCCCATCACGGATCTTGTCAGTGCCGAAACGGTGCCGGTGTATGTCGAAGACGACGACGAAAGGACGGGATACGTTCCGATGATGTTGCCGGAACTGTCGTAGTTGTATCCGTTGTATCCGGACGCGCTGGACGCCAGCGTCAGTTGGGTCGCCGTCGCGCCGGGCGCGGCATTGTTCTGGTCGACCACCGATCCGGCGAACGAGCCGGTCGTCAGAGTGGACGCCGATGCGAATTCCTGTGCCGAGGCCAAACCCACGCCCGCCGCCACCGCCGCCGTCATCATTTTGTTGATCATATTGTCCCTTTTTTCCATTCAGTCATTTTTCTAATGCCACGAGATTTTTCGAATCCGTTATTGAAATGGGTGATCTTGTCAGGATCGACAGGTTTGCTTCCGCGCTGTCGACGACCGTCGGGAAGGCGCGGGCCGCTTCGAGATATTGAATCCCCTCGAACGTCCGGCCCAGTCGAGCCAGTGCGACACCCGCGATCAGATTCAGGTCTCCGAGTATTGGCCCGGGGTTGAACGAAATGTCTGTCTGTGCGGTGCCGTGAGTCCACCCGCCTAACGCCCGCACGGCGATTCGCACGGCCGCGTGGTTTTTACCGCTCTCCGCATGCCATCTGGCCCGCGAGGACCCCAAGACCACCGAGCCGGGGAACCAGCGTTCGGCCAACGCGTCGGCGTCAGCTTTCGAAAACTCGGAAGGCTCGTCTTGCTTCGCCAAACGGAGCACGATATCCAGCAGCACGGCCACCAGTGCGTGCGGCGGTCGCTCGCGGTCCCGGTCCAGCGTCGCGATCGCTTTCGGCAGGAACGACTTCCATGACGGGTTCTGTGCACCCCAGTAATTGTGCAACAAATTGGTCAGCAGGTAATTGTCGCCCGGGTTCTCCGCCAGATCGAGCAGCAGCAGGCGATTGTAAAGAGAAGCCTTCGCCTCACGATTGTTTTTCAGGTACCCGAAGTGATCGATCTTCACGTCGAGATGCGTCATCCTCGGCGGCGTTCCGGCGAGCTTCTCATGGACCCGGCCGCGAAGTCGCAACCCCGCGTCGGCACGCGCCACGCGTAACACCGGCGTCGAAGTGCTTCCCGTCGAAGTGTGAACAACCCAGTCGATCGTGAACGCGGCAGCCGCGTTGTTTCGACAGGCATTCATCAACACCGTTTTATATTCCGGCCGAAGCGTTTCGTCGCAGTCGAGCACGAGATGCCAATCGCCCCGCGCCTGATCGAGCCCGAAATTCCGCGCCGCCGAGAAACTGTCCTGCCAGGGCTGATGAAACACACGGGCGCCGAGGCCGGCCCCCACTTGCACGGTGTCGTCGGTCGACCCCGTATCGACGACAATCACTTCGTCGACTACACCGGCGCACGACTCGATCGCCGCCTTCAGGCCCGGCGCTTCGTTTCTCGCGATCATGCAGAGTGAAATGAATGGCATCGGTCACCTCTACAGCACGGGCCTGTCCGAACTGCACACCTCCCACCAACAACCAATCACGAATTTCGCAAAATCTAGCTAACCAGAACGGTTTGTCAATTATTGCCCTCGCGTAGAATGACGGCGCGCCTGGCTGGAGACAAAAGTTGCCCGGCTATTTCGATTGGCTTGGAGCGTCACATTGATAGGGTCCCCGGCGTCGAGATCAAATTGCAGGAAGTTTCAACGCCAGCACGCGATCCCGGCCGCCGTAGTCTTTTAGAACGCGTGGTTCTTTAAAAACCGGAAACGCGCCCGCGAGTTGTCGGGCTGCTTCGCCTTGATCGAACGCGATTTCCAGAAAGATCCGCCCACCTGGGACGAGATGGTCCGCGGCCTTTTCCAAAATTCGGCGATGGATCACCAACCCATCAGGGCCGCCGTCCAGCGCAATCAGTGGTTCGTAATCGCGGACGCTTCTGTCCAGCCCCGCCATTTGATCGCTGGCAATGTATGGCGGGTTTGCGACGATCATGTCGAATGGCCGGGCGTCGACGACCTGTTTGAGCGGCGCGAAAAGGTCGCCGACTTCGACCGTCACACGGTCACCGAGTCCGAGACGCTCGACGTTTTTTCGTGCAACCGCCACGGCCTTGTCGCTGATGTCGACGGCTAACACCGTCGACGACTTCAAATGCTTGGCAATCGCGAGCGCGATACACCCGCTGCCCGTGCAGAGATCCAGCACACGCGCCGCTTCCATGCCGGGTTGATGGCGGACCGTCTGCAGGACGTTCTCGACCAGCGTTTCGGTGTCCGGGCGGGGGATCAACGTGTCGCGGGTCACGTCCAGTTCCAGGTTGAAAAAGTGACCCTTGCCGGTGAGATACGCGATCGGTTCCTGCTCGCCCGCCCGTCGGACAAGATCGCGAAATACCCTCAACTGGGCCGGACCGACGGCCCGTTCATATTCGGTATACAGCTTGATCCGCGCGACGTTCAGCACGTGGGACAACAGCAGTTCGGCCGACAACCGGGGCTGGTCGACATTCTTCTTTTCGAAAAAACCGGGCGTCCATTCCAGTAATCGACGGATCGTCCAGATGTCGCCTCGCTGCTCGGTCATGCGCGCGATTGTAGGGCCCGTTTGTGACTTGGGAAGCGGCAGTTTTTACAACACTGCCTTGACGAAATGAAACCGCACGCCGGCCGCCCCCGCCGCCGTGAGCAGCGCGTCGATCGCCTTCAGGTCGCGGAGAATCGGGTTGGGTTGTTTGAAGTCGTTCAGATTCGCGTTGACGTAATCCGAGATCGCGCGAACCGATACGAGTCCTTCGTCGGCGGTGTACCAAATTTCGGGCGGCAGCCGCATCTTCGAAGGATCGAACCCGTCGGCGACGAGCTGAGCGATCAAGGCCGACTGACTTTCCGACAGCATCGAGCTGAGCGACGGCACGTTTTTCCGCCGGGCAGTGAAGTCGACCCGGTCCGCTTCACGGATGAGCGCTTTTCCGGTCGCGGTTTTTGTGTATACCGCCTGCGGTTCGGGCAATTCTTTTTCGAGCAAGACCTGTAACGCGAGCGCCATATCCAATCTCCGGACAACCCCGAACCATAGAATCGGATCGTCTCGCATCGCCGGTCAAAGTTCAACACACGTTTCGACACACACGTTTCGGCTAAACCGGCCCGTTCGGATATAGTCCGCGAATGTCCCAACCGTCTTGGACGACCGATCGATCGCAGGCGCACCGCCCGGCACGGATCCAACTCCCGCAGCAGCCTTTGATGGCACCGCCGCTTCAAGCGGATCTTAACGCCCTCGGCGCGTCTTTGTCCGCCCTCGAAGTAGGCCAGGTTAGCGTCGATTCACATACCCGGATGCTGCACTCGACCGACGGGTCGATCTACCAGGTCGAACCGCTCGCGGTGGTCGTGCCCGACCGTCTCGATCACGTCTCAAAACTGATCGGCTTCTGTTCGAAGCATAAAATTCCGGTCCTGCCCCGCGGCGGTGGGACCAGCCTGGCCGGGCAGAGCACGAACCGCGCCGTTGTCCTGGACGTGTCCGGCCGTCACCGCCGCGTGCTCTCACTCGACACCGAAACCCGGACCTGCGTCGTCGAGCCGGGCATCACAATTGACGAACTGAATCAGTACCTGACGTCCAATCGCACGGGACTGTTTTTCGCCGTCGACCCGGCGACGATCGCGCAGGCGAGTGTCGGCGGGTGTATTGGCAACAACGCCGCCGGCGCCAGGTCCATCCAATACGGCCGGACCAGTGAGAACCTTGCCGAGGTCGAGGTCGTGCTGGGCACAGGCGAGCGGACCCGGCTCGGGCCCGGTGCGGGACGCCGGTGTGCGATCGCCGCGCGGCTCGCCGACGGCGTCGCCGGCATCGTGCAGCGGCACGCAGGTCTGATCCTCGCGCGGTTCCCCAAGCTGGTCCGCCGCAATGCCGGGTACGGGCTGGATCTGGTTCTTCAGCAGCTCGACCGCCACGTCGCGATCGACGACCTGGATCTATCGGGACTCGTCTGCGGCAGCGAGGGGACGCTCGGCGTCACGGTATCCGCGACCTTGAAGCTCCACCCGGTGCCCGCCTTCCGGGGCCTGGTGCTGGTTTCGTTCGGCTCGCTCGAAGCGGCGATCGAAGCGGTCACGCCGATCCTTACCACCGCGCCGACGGCCGTCGAACTGCTCGACGACGTGGTTCTGCACGCCGCGGCCGGGAATGCCGAATGTCGTCGGTACCTCGAACTCGTGCCTTCGATCGACGGCCACCCGCCCGCGGCGCTGCTCTATGTCGAATACTCCGCGGCAACACTGCCCGAGGTGTACGCGGGATTCGATCGGCTGCGATCCGCGCTGGTCGCGACAGTGCAGCCCGACCAGTTTGCATGCTACACCGACGGCCGGATGGCCTTTGCCTGGGCGCTGCGCAAGGCTGGTGAACCCCTGCTTCACGGCATCTCTGCTACCCGTAAACCGCAGACGTTCGTCGAAGACAATTCGATCCCGATCGAAAACCTGTCCCGGTTCGTTTCGGAGTTTAAAAAAATCGTCGCGAACCATGGCACGTCGGCAGCCTATTACGCGCACGCTTCAGTCGGGGTGCTGCACGTTCGACCGATGATCGACGTGCACGATCCATCCGACCGTGCGGCGATGCGTGCGATTGCCGTCGAAGTCGCCGACCTTGCCCGCGACTGCGGTGGTGTCATGTCCGGCGAACACGGCGACGGGCGGATTCGCGGTCCACTGCTCGAACGGTTCTATGGCCCCGAGCTGATGACCGCGTTCGCCCAAGTCAAACAGCTGTTCGACCCGAACGGAATTTTAAACCCCGGCAACATCGTCAACGCCGGGCCTGTCGCCTCGATCACAGAACGGCTGCGTGTGAGACCCGTTGAACGCGAAGTCGTCGTGCCTGCGGTCGAGACGTATTTCAACTACGACGACCAGCACGGATTTTCCGGCGCGGTCGAGATGTGCAATGGCGCCGGTTTCTGCCGAAAGACCAGCGGCGGCACGATGTGCCCGTCGTACCGGGCGACGCTGGACGAACGTCACAGCACCCGGGGCCGCGGGAACGCGCTGCGGCTTGCCATCACCGGACAGCTGGCGGGCGATAGTTCCAACCCCCCATGGGACGACCCGGCAACGATCGAAACGCTCGACCTCTGCTTGTCCTGCAAGGCATGCAAAAGCGAATGCCCGAGCAACGTCGACCTGAGCAGGTTGAAAGCGGAATACACCGCCCAGCGGTACCGATCGACCGCCCCACCGCTGAAGGCAAAAGTGTTCGGCCACGTCCGAACGTTGAACAAACTGGGTTCTATCTTCCCGGGAATGGCCAATGCGACCGGACGAAACCGGATCGTGCGACGCATTTTAAACAAAGCGTTCGGCTTGTCCGGTCAACGGGAACTGCCCGCCTTTGCGGGGTCGCTGTATCGATGGTTCGCCAGACGGCCCCGCGTCGCGAAGAAAACAAAAGTCGCGCTCTTTGCCGACTGTTTCACAACATACAACGAACCGGACGTCGGCCGGGCGGCCGTTTCGGTTCTCGAATCGCTGGGATACGAGGTGGTGTTACCGGCCGTCGGTTGCTGCGGGCGGGCGATGATTTCCAACGGGCTGCTGGCCGACGCGATAACCACCATCGACCGCACTCTTGCACAGCTGATCGATGCATTAGCCGACCCGGCACTATCGGCGATCGTGTACGCAGAGCCGTCCTGCCTGAGCGCCGTCACCGACGACTGGCTGCAGCTGAAACTGAAAACACCGCTCGAAGCACGGCGGCGGGTCGCCGAAAAATCCTTTTCCATCGAAGACTTCATCGAACGATTCTGGGACGCCCACCCCCTGCACCCGCAGCCGGCACGCGCGACCACCGGGGCGTCATCGGTTTTGCTGCACGGGCACTGCCATCAAAAAGCAATCTGGGGTGAAGGCGGGACAACTGCCGCGCTCAAAAGATTCTGCGGCAACGACGTAATGCTCATGCAAAGCGGTTGCTGCGGAATGGCCGGCGCGTTCGGGTACACCGCCGACCATTACGAGCTGTCGATGAAGATCGGCGAACAATCGGTCTTCGGCCCGGTTCGCGCTTCGGCCGAAAGCACCCGGATTGCAGCACCCGGCACCTCATGCCGGCATCAAATTCGTGACGGCACCGGGCGAGTAGCGAAACACCCGATCGAAATCATCGCCGAGCAGCTGCGGGGATGAAGCTGGCAAATGCGTTGCTCACGGTGGAGACTCGGAGACGCCGAGCGAAGAAATCTGAAAACCTGTTTTGATTTACATCGCGTCCTTTTGGATTTCTTTGACGCGTCCGCGGTGAGCTGCACGAAACGTGCGCGAACCAGTGCGGATCGATGACGACCACCGGTGGTCTATCGCCGGCAGGTGAGCGTCAGCGTGCCGCCGTCGCCGAGTGCGGCGGCCAGTAGCATGGGGGGTAAACTGAACGCCGCGAGCGGGGCTGCAAGGGCGAAGGTCAAGATCGTGTCGCGGAGTGACGCCCGCGTCGCAAGGGGCGCGTGCGTCAGCTTATCGAACAGAACATTCGGTTGATCGCATACCAGATTCAGCACGCTTTGAATAACGCCGAACCAATCGTATTCGATCGCAAAATTTGCCTGCCGCTTTGGTTCGAGCCGGGAAAGGCGGAGTAATGATCGCAGCGTTTTCGGGGAAAAGTGATGGCGGTGTCGGGGCACGTCCAGATGGATCCAGTGACGACCCAGCAGCTTCGCCTGCAGGCAGCTCGCGTTGGGGACCGTGGCCTGGAAGAGGCCGTTTTCTTTCAGTTGCGTTCTAACCCATTCGGCGGTTTCGATCGGGTGCTCGACGTGCTCCAGCACGTGCCAGCAGGTGATCGCGTCGAACGGTTCCTCGAATCCGTCGCGCTGCGCGTCGTCGGATTGCTTGGCATCGATCCCGATTCCGCGGAGCCGGTCGACGGTCTGCTGATCGATTTCAGTCGCGGCCACCGTCCAGCCGCGCGCCCGCATGTACGTCGCGAACGAGCCGTCACCACAACCGACGTCGAGCAACCGGCCGCGGAAGCCCGCCGGGAAGCAGGCCTCGATGGCCCGGCAGCGGAGCCAGATTCGGATCGCGCCGGTGAAACCGTGCCGGTCGCCTCGATATCGGGGCGGGTAAAATCGCGCGATCTGATCGGCCGCCGGCAGCGGTCGGGTGACCATCAGCCCGCACCCTCCGCAACGGTCGATGCCGAACGTCTCACCAGTTAAATAGTCGTCGAGTCCGTCGAAGCACGGAACCGGATCGTGCCGGCCGCAGACCACGCACGGCTTAGCAGTAGTGTTGTCGGGGTCGAGCAGAGATTGCCTCGCAATGGCTACTGTCAAACGGGCGCCACCCCGGCGTCGACCGCCGATTGGTGGGCGTTTAATACCGCCGGATCTTCAACGGCGAGCCGTTTGCCGCGATCGTCGAAGATCGGGAAATGGCCCAGCCGCCATTTCTGAAGGCGATACCGGACGGTGGTGCCGATGACCCCGAATCCGTACTTAATGCTCCGGCTCAATGAGATCGAGCTGGACTCCGGTTCGTATCGCGTGGGGCAGGAGAGCTCGCCGACGTTGAACCCGAAGTAAAAAGCCTGCGCGAGCATTTCGTTGTCGAACACGAAATCGTCCGAGTTTTCTTCCAGCGGTAACGTCTGCAGGACCCGGCCGCTGAAGGCCCGATAACCCGTGTGATACTCCGAAACCTTCGCGCCCATGAGCACATTCTGCACGAGCGTCAGGATCCGGTTCATCAAGTATTTGTAGATCGGCATTCCACCGGCCAGGGCTGAGCCGCAAAGAATCCGCGACCCCAGCACGACATCGTACTGACCGCTGGCGATCATCGACGACATCGCCACGACCAGTTTGGGGGAATACTGATAGTCCGGGTGGAGCATCACGACGACGTCCCCGCCGAGTCGAAGCGCTTCGCGGTAACAGGTTTTCTGGTTACCGCCGTAGCCCCGGTTTTTCGGGTGACGCAGTACGTGCATCCCGAGCCGACGGGCGACGTCCGCGGTCTGGTCCCGGCTTGCGTCGTCGACCAGAACCACTTCGTCGACGAACCCCTCGGGAATGTCGCGGAACGTTTTTTCGACCGTGGACTCGGCGTTATATGCCGGCATCACCACGATCAACTTTTTGCCGTGAATCAACTGTTACTCCGTCGGGGCCGTGCTCATCTTTTTCCGAACCGGATCGTAACAGAGGGGTGACTAGTCGGGCAATTTCAACCGCGGGTCGGACAGGTCGAGCCGGTACATGATCTGGTTGTAATCGTACAACGGTGTCGCGTCGTCCCGGCCGGAAAACGTCATCGAATACGTCCCTTCGAAATAGATCACCCGTCCGCCGTCCTGGTCGAAGAACGGGTGCTGCACCGGGTTGTAAAAAGTAAAATGATCGTGCGTCAGAATACGTCGGGCCCAGCGCCACGGTCCGGACGGTTCGTCGGCTTCACTGAACCAGATCTCGCCTCCCGGTGACGGTTTTCCGTACGCCTGCTGCCCGATCATGACCCATTTTTTTCGGTACGCATTGAAGTAGACGCTGCCGGTGTGCAGGTCGATCTGCTGTTTCGTCTCGACGTCACGCGGCGTAAACGGACTGTCCTCCACTTTCATTTTCCCGGCCTTGATCAGCTCGACGAGTTGCCCGGTGTCGATCGCTGAAGTGTTCTTCTTCCAATCCCAGATCAGTCTACCGTCGGGGTCGCGGTCGAGTTGCACGTTCGCCCAGTCTTTGCGACGCGCGGCGTCGAACGTCTCCCCCGGTTTCAGGCACGTGTATGCCTCGTACTCGGACGGATTCTGCAGCTTTTGATAGTCGGCGACGACGCGGACATTCGGAAACGGCAGCGGAAAATAGATGTAACTTGCCCCATGATCGGCGGCGACAAATGCCTGCCCCCGCGGGCCCAGCGGGGCGTCGTCCGGCACCCGTGCGAGCGGTTCGAAAACGTCCTTCTCGTCGTTGTAGGTCAGCCACCATGTGCTGAACGGTTTCCCGAGCCCGGGAACGTTGTCGGCCTTGGCGAGCATCCGTTCGTGGCCGGATTCGTCCTTCAGTGTAATCAACGAATCGAGCCAGCCCGCGCCCTTGTCGTACCGCGGCAGCATCCGCCGGCTGAAGCCGTTCGCCCCGACGAAATACTTCAGGTTCACCCCCACCGCCGGATCGAGCCCGCCCCGGCCGGGCAGGTCCGAGACTGCCCCCGACGTTCCGAATTGCCCCAGCGGGTGCTTCAGCCATGCCGTGTCACCGAAGAACCAGCGGATCTTGCCTTTGTAGACAATCGCCTGGCACGAATCCTGGCCGACGACGTCGGCATTCATCAACGGTTGTTCGATCGGCGATTTCTGTCCCGCGAGGATCGTATCGCGATAAATGCCGGCGCCGGTCAGCCGATACAACCGTTCGGCAATGTTCTTCCGGTGAATTTTTAAGGTGCGCGTTCCACCGGGCTTCAGCTCGATCGCGGTGCCGTGGTACCCCATCCCGTCGGCTTGGAATTCGTAGCCGTCACCGGTGACGGTCAGAAACACCTCCCGGCCGATCAGAATCGAATCGTCGACGAACGCGATGCCGTTACTGTCCGTGAAATACGAAGTCTGATCGACGGCGGTGAGTCGAATCAGCGGCACGCCCCGGTTCGTCCGGTCGTCGACCACGGTCACCGTAAAGCCCCGCGGCGTGTCGGACCCCCGGAGGCTAGGCGACACGATCAACACGAGCACACAGAACAGGGACAGCCTTGGAAACGCTTTCATCCAGTCCACCTTTACCCGCGGTCGACCGGACCGGGAGCATTGAGTTGATTTTTAACTGCCGCGAACCACCGCCCAGGCGGTGCGAAGCGCGTCGGGTAAACCGTACACGTCCATCACGGTAATGACGATCGCGCTCGACCACGAGGCGATCAACAAAAACCAGCCGTTACGCCATTGTCCGACGTATTTTCGGCTGCTCGTGAAATGGAGCAATGGAATCATCGCGAACGGCAGTTGAACCGCCAGCACGACCTGGCTGAGCACCAGCAAGTCGTTGACACTCCCGTCCCCCCGCACGCCGATCACTACCGCGGCCGGCACGATCGCAGCCGCGCGCGTGATCAGCCTCCGCAACCACGGCGACAACCGCCAGTGCATGAACCCTTCCATCACCACCTGCCCGGCGAGCGTTCCAGTGATGGTGCTGCTTTGACCGCTGGCCAAAAGCGCGACCCCGAACAGGGTGCTCGCCAGCGTCGTGCCGAGCAGCGGCGCGAGTGTCATGTACGCGACGCGGATCCAATCCGTGTCCTTATTAAACGGGATCAGATGGCCGTCGATCGCGACGCTTTTGCCGTGAAATTGCACCGCCGCCAGCACCAGAATCGCCGCATTGACGAGGAACGCGATCGACAGCGCGACCGTCGCGTCGATCGTGTTGAACTTAATCGCCCGCCGCACCGACCGGTCGTCGCGGCCGAACTGCCGCGTCTGGACCAGCGCTGAATGAAGGTACAAATTGTGCGGCATCACGGTCGCGCCGATGATCCCGATCGCGACATACAACATCCCGCCGTGGCGGAATCCCGGATGGACCAAGGCGGTCCCCATCTCCAAAAAATTCGGCCGGGTCTGGGGCAGCACGAAGATCTCGATGCAGTAGCAAACGCCGATGGTCGCGACCAGCGCGAGCACGATCGCCTCGATCGACCGCATACCGAATCGTTGCAGCCCCAGCACGAGCAGCACGTCCAGACCTGTAATAATGACGGCCCACAACAGTGGAATGTGAAACAACAGATTTAACGCGACCGCCGCGCCGAGCACCTCGGCCAAGTCGCAGGCACCGATCGCAAACTCGGCTAGGATCCAGTTCGGCCACCGCGTCCAGGCGGGGTACCAGTCACGAAGGCATTGCGCCAGATCTTTGCCGGTAGCCACGCCGAGCCGGGCCGACGCCACCTGCATGAAAATGGCCATCACGCTCGCGAGCAGGACGATCCAGAGCAGGTCGAACTTGAACTGCGCCCCCGCCTGCAGATCGGTCCCCCAATTCCCCGGGTCCATGTAACCGACACTGATTAAAATCGCCGGCCCGATGAACGCGCGGAGCTGCTTGAAAAAACCGGCGTTAAAACCGGGCAATGCGACGCTGCTATGAACGCCTTCGAGCGACACATATCCGCCGCGGGGATCTTCAGGCTTTCCGACAGAAGCGAATTCCGCCGCCGACGATTCAATCTCAAACTGCATGAATATAAACCTTCTACTGCCCGATTTTACTATTTTGAATAATCAAAGTCTAGATGTATATATATCAAAACTGTTTGATTGGCGGTCCGAGCTATACTGCTCGATTCGTCAAGGGAGCGACCGCGATGGCCACCAGCACAGTCGAGAACTACCTTAAAAATCTGTACCTCGAGCAGCGGCGCGACCCGACGCAGATGGTGCCGATGGGACGCCTCGCGGCGGCGATGAACGTCGTGCCCGGCACCGCCACCTCGATGGTCAAAACGCTCGCCGATTCGTTGCTGGTCGAATACGAACCCCGGGGCGGCGTGCGTCTCACCCACAGCGGTGAACAACTCGCCCTCCACGTACTCCGCCGACACCGGCTGCTCGAATTGTTTCTGGTCAAAGTGCTCGGCCTGGACTGGTCTCAAGTCCACGACGAAGCCGATCAACTCGAGCACGCGGTGTCCGATGTCGTGCTCGAACGCATCGACGCCCTGCTGAACCACCCCACCGTCGACCCCCACGGCGACCCCATCCCCAGCGCCAAAGGACACCTGCACGAACCGGCCCGCATGAGCCTCGCCGACTGCACGCTGGGCATTCCCCAGCGGGTCGCCCGCGTGCTGGATCAGGACCCGCAGTTTCTGCAATTCCTCGACCGCCAGGGACTAATCCCCGGCGCCACGCTTACGGTCGAGAAGCGCGAGCGTGAATCCGAGGCAGTCAAAATTCGAATTCCCCGGCGCGAAGAAGTGTCCTTAGGCTTGATCGCCGCTGCCAAGATTTTGGTGGAAACGCCGACGCGCAGATAAGAGTAATCAGATCGCCCGTCGGAAGCCGCATCGAATTCAGGAATTCGTACCGGGAACCACGATGAAGACGAGCATTTACAGGCACTGCGTCCCGATGTCGAAGCCGCAGCCGAGAATGTTTTCGCCAGCATTATTCATTTGCCAAAGTAGCTGTGGCCGAGGCATCTGTATGATTCCCGCGTATGAGCCACTCGGTGATCTTCCGCTAACTTCTAGCATAGAGAAAAAAGCCGAATGCGACGGAAAGATTCGAAGGTGTCGGGAATCTTCGTTCTGGATCGACAGAGACTCCCGACCACTTTCGAATTTCTACCGACGACGACACGACGCGGCGAGGTAATTCAGAGCCGTCCCGTTTAGAACTCCCCACTCGGCTTAGTCTCAATGCTCCATTAATAGTGTAAGATTGCGACCCGCCGGTCATCGCTATGACGGACTTTCCTCGGGAATGGATCATGCGGACCTCCTTCGACCAAAGCCAAACCGCTCGACAGCGGAGGGTTGAGACTAAGCCGGTCCACTCCCAAACTTTTGGCCGCATCGACGACCGAATACCCTTGCTCATTCACCAGCTTCACCGCGGAGATCTTGAACTCCCGGGTGTACTTTCTTCGTGCCATGGACGCTCCTTTGGACAGATATTACTCTGCCCTCCGCAGCGCCCGCGCTTATTGGGGAAGCCCAGACCGATATCGTGAGTTTTCTACAGAGCCGGAATGATCCGGTTTATTTTCCCCGTCCCATTAAGATTTTTTTACCGGAGGCGGAATGAAATTTGGTACCCGCGAATACCAATAGGGCATCTTCCAATCATCTTTGTAATCCCTAGCTGGGAAAATCCTAATTATATCTTCTTGATCATCTAGGTCTTTATTTACCGAGATCTCCCGCGATCTATCAATTTCGAGGGGAACCCGAGCAGTTAACTGAATATTTCCACCGCCCAAAAAGTAGGGAAGATAAATAGCGCCGGCCTCTAAGTATCCAGTTTTATGAAATAATATCCAAGTTCGCTTTGAAGATCCTGTCGGAACGTTTGAAATCGAAATGGTCCCATTCGGCGCGGCGCACATGAATTCGCGGTGGTCACGACGAGAAGACTCAAGCAAGTTGACATTTTCGACATCAATGATCAAATTTAGATTTGAAATTGGTAAAGACGTCTCACCGTCCACAATTCGAAATTTGAGTGTTCGTGTACACCCCCCACAGACGCAGAGCGGCAAAAGCAACAAACTCACTGAGAATGTATGCCAAAAATTTCGCATCATTTACATCTCTAGCTCATTTTCCACATATTTTTGAACATCCGCGACAATTTTAAAATGATTAACTTCTATATCCTTGGGCACTGGCGTAGATTCTGAAAAAATATCTTCGTACAACGGCCTAAAAAATGAGTCTGCGTCAACGCGTATACCCCGAATGTTAGTCACTACAGGGAGGCCAATAATTGGGATAACTATAGAGGTTCCACCCGCCGGGTTTCTTTGATAGAGGTCTGTATAGAAATCGACGTTAGAATGAATGCGGCCATCGCTAAAAAAGCGTCCAAGGTCTACGGGATCGATCGCTATTGCTCTGTATACGATTTTGTCCTCAAATTGGTCATGATCTTTAATGGCGTTTGCCAGATATGAGACAGAGATGCCCCCCCAACTATGACCAAAAATTTCTATAGGTCGATGAATATCAGGACTGGTTGCTGCCGATGGGTCATACTTTCCGTTGCCGTTGGTATCCAACTGACTGAGGAGCCAGTCGAAGGCAGAGCCAACCCTGTCAGCAGCAAATTCATGAATTTGATAACCTCTTTGTTGAATATGCGCTTCAATTTGCTGCATTCCTCTATTTCCTGTCGCAAGTCCAGTTACCTTATCCGGAAGGTCCCCGTTTGGGAACATGCCAACCACATCTGCACCAAAGAACATAACGATAATGGGACCCGGCGACAAAGTTGCATCGCTCCAAGCTGAATACTGCGTTCCATTGACAGCGCGAACCCTATAATAATAGAAATGATCATAATCGGGCTCGCTGTCTTGGTATTTAGGATTATCCGCCGCGATTGGGATATTCGTCGTGCTCGCATCCGAGAACGACTGATCTGTGGACCGCTGCAACTGAAAGCTTCCCTCGTTATTGGGCATGTTTTTCCAATGCAGTGACGCATGGTGGTTCTCCGCAGTATTTCCGGTCGCGTCCCAAGTCGCAACAAGGTCCAGTGGTGCTTTGAGGGTGACTGGCGTGTCGGCGTCGGTCGTGACGTTGAATTGCGTGAAACCGGCGTAGCCGTAGCCCGTGTCACCCGCGAGCCATTCGACCAGCACGCAATGGTAGGTCGTGCCCGGAGTCAGGCCGATAAAATAGAGCGACAGGTCTTGCGACCGAGGGGCGTCCTGCGGCGCGATGACGGCCTGGCTTCCGTTGCTGCCAAGATATGAAACGGTCAGGGGCTCGGGGATCGGCAGGCTTTTCCCGGCGCCGGCGAGGTAAACCTCGTAATTTTCGGTCGTTCCAGCGTCGGCGTATCCGGTCCAGTGCATGGTGATGGCGGTACTGGTGTGGCCGGTCGAAACTCCCGGCGCACTTCCCGAACCCAGTGACCCGGTCTGGTCAGAGGTCCACTCCGAAGGCCGCTGATCGGCGGTAATCGTTCGTATCCGGTAGTGATACGTTCCAGAACTCAACCGAACTCCCGGGTCGAGAACTGAACCGGTGTACCCTTCCGCGTTGCCCATCGAACTGACGCTGGTCGCGGGGATGCCGGAGTTGATCGACCCACCCGCCTGATACAAGATCCAGCCTTCGTCAAAGTATGCGTCCGAAGTGAATTCAATCTCCACGGCTCCGCCGAGTGGAACGTCTTTCCAACTCACCAACAGGTGGGCGGTATCGAAGCTGTCGTAAACTCTAGAGACGTTGAAATTCGGAGTCGAAGCCCGTTGCAGCTTGAAGGTCTGTGCCGGCGTGTATTTCGACGCAGTCCCGTCCCGATGGATCGCCCGCATGCGGAACTGATAGGTGTGGTCGAGCCTCGGAAGGGTGACCTCGTCAGTGGCGCTGTCGCCGTATGCGAGTGAGCTCAATGCGTGGACGAATTCGAAGTTTTCACCAGCCGTCACGTCCCGCCGCTCGACCTCGAAGTTGGCCGCGTCGTTGCCCTGATAGCTGTAGGTAAGTGCGGCTGAGAAAGTACCATCCGTAGCGGCGGCGACACTCAAGGTCGGCACGCCGGCCGGCGTATCGATCACCACCGACGCGGCCGACGGGGACGACACGGCTGTCGTCACGCCGACGGCGACGACCTCGTATCGGGCTGAGTCTAACGGATTCAAGCTCGTATCGGCATACGTTAACGCTCCCGCACTCACCACATCAATCGGTTCAAACGTTCCGCCGTTGATCGATCGCTGAATGGCGAACTGGCTTACGATTCCGCTGTTATTCGTCCAGGAAATATCGACTTCAGTCGATGAGATTGCGGCCGTTGTCAGGTTTGACGGCGACGCGGGGATGACGTCTACCTCGAACAAGGGGAGATGCAAGGCCGCTTGGGCTGTGTCGTGAGCAGTCACAAACGCGAACAAAAATGCGCTCGTGGTTGCGGGATAACCGTCCGTTCCGTTCGATCCTGACACCGTGTCGGTTCGAACTGTCGCCCCGGTTTGGTCGATCCAGAGTACGGTCCAGCCTGTGATGTTGGACGACGACCCACTGGAAAGGTTGAGCGTGCTGCCGGTGCTGCCTTCTGCGACCGAGGTGGGGCCGGTCGCGGCCAGCGTGGTTGTTGCCGCAGCGGCGATAGTCGTCGCGGGTGTTGACGACAGCGTGACCGTATCGCTGATCACGTTATCCGCCGTTACCGTAAACGTGTAATTGACATCTGCTAAGAGTCCGGTGAACGACCCGGCGAACGTGCTGCTGTTGTACGTGTGTGTGATCGGATTCCCGCCGCCCGTCCGTGTTGCGGTCACGACGTAGTTCGTCGCCGCAATGCTGTCGTCCGTCCACGTCAGGTCGACTTCGCCGGCGGTCGACTCGGTGGCCGACAGGTTGGTCGGTGCGGAGGGAACTAGCACGACGTGCGTCCTGCCGTAGTGATAGTTGTAATTGCCCAAGGCGTCCTTGGGCGTCAGCGTTGCGGTGAAGTTGCCGCTGATGTAGTTGGACGTTGATGCCGGGTCGAACGGCACGCGGCCGGCCCCGTCGCCGCAGTCGATCGACCAGCTGGAAATCGCTTTGCCGTCAGGGGTGGCCGTCGGCAGCGTCGGCCACCTATCCCACTCATTCAGCGTCAGCGATCCCGGCACCAGCGGTGTGGTCATGCTCGCGTTCATCAAGTCGTAATCGTTAGTGCTGATGGTCCCGTCGTAGTCGAAGTCGCCGCCGCTCCAGTCGGCATAGCCGGTGTGGTTGCTACTGAGGATGATCGCGTCGTCGTTGTTCACCACGCCGTCGAGATTGGCGTCGCCGTAGTAGGTGAATTTGACTATGGTATCGCCGTAGTAGACCGGCCGGCCGTCGAAGATTCTGCTCGGCTGGCCGGTACCATAGCCGGTATCTATCTGAGTATATCCCAGGGCCTCGAGCTGTGCCGGGTCGGCGGCGGCGGTGGAGCTGACGATCGACCCCGAATAGTACGAGACGCCGTTCCAGTTCCCGAAGGCGTATCCGCCGGCCAGCAGGTAGCCCCATTGGCTGCCGCCCCCGTCGTGAATAATCAGGTCGTTGTCGGTCAGGTCGAGGATTCCGCCCTTCGCGCCGCCAGTGACGTAGGCCTGACTGTATCCCAACTGAAGGCTGTCGACGGTCAGCACGGCCGTTCCGTCCTCGGCCATCCGCGCGGTTCCGCCGGTCAGGACGTTCAGGGCCGACAGATGCTGGCTGCCGGTGAGAATCACCTCGGCGTTCATGTAGACCCAGACGCTCGCTCCGGCGGGGCTGGTCAGGGCGGTGGCCGCCGGACCGGCAAGCTGCACGACGCCGGCGAGCGCGATCACCGTGTCACCGGGACCGGCGTCGGGGAAGCCGACCGTCGCGGTCGGCAGGTGCCGGACTTCGGATGCGGTGATCGAGCTGTTGGAGAAGACGGCGGTGCCGGACGTAGTGATCAGCGAGTCGGCTCCGTTGCCGCCGGTCAGTACGATCGATCGGCTGTCGGTGGTCATTCCCGCGGCGGGCAGCGGGTCGCCGTTGGCGTAGTCGATGTTCAACGTCCCGCGAGTGTCGCCGGTGATCTTCAGTGACAGGAGTGACGCCGTCAGCACGGTGTCGATGATGTTGCCGTTCTGGGTGATGATCGTGTGGCCGCTGGTGTCGCGGGTGATTGCGAACACGTCGTCGGCGGCGGCGGTGATCGACAGCGGGACGACGCTGGCCGCCGAGTTGATGTTCAGCGGGATCGCGGGCAGGTGGTATTGACCGAAGCCGGCGTTGACCGAGGTGTCGCCGGTGTTGGTGACAGCCGTCGCCTGGATCAGGCCGGGGCCGTCGAAGACCGCGGTGTACGTGTGGACAGGATTGATCCCGTAGTCATAGCTATCGAACGTGCCGTCGCCCCAACTGATGTCCCACCGGACCGGCGTGCCGGCCGAGGTGCTGGTCGGCAATGTCAGCGTGAACGGCGTTCCGGCCGTAACGTTGGTGGGGGACACGCCCAGGTCTGTGTTATAGTTGGGACCCAAGATATTTAAATCAATGATATTGACGTACCCGTCATAGTTGAAATCGCCGTTGTACCACTGCGGTGGCGTGACGCCCGGGTGCCGCCCGAAGTTGTTCGACAAGACGGTCACGTCCGAATCGTCCACGAGGCCGTCTAACGTCGCGTCGCCGCCGACGGTGTAACGCGCGACTAAGGCTGTGGAGGGAACGGCCTGTCCGTCGAGAGTGGTTAGACCCACTTGCGACGCCGGCGCGACGCCCAACGTCAGGTTATCAACCCGTGCCGTGCTGCTGTAGATCAGGCCCTGCGTTGTGCCGACGCCCGACGACGACGCGGCGGCAGTGACGCCAGCCCTGACCTGCTGTTGCAGTGTGGTCATGGCGGCGGTCGTCGGGGTCCGGACGATGAGGTCATTGTTGGCCAGATCGAGCGTGCCTGCGACGCTAAGGCTATTGACGTTTAACGCGATTCCGCCCGTAGGCGTTACCCGAACAGATGCCCCAGAACTGATATTGAGTGTGTTGAGGTGCTCGGCCGAGTCGAAGACGACGGTCGATCCCGAACTGACGTTGAGATTCACGGTCGTCCTGCTGGCTCCCAAATCGGATTGGAAGTCGACAGTGGTGCCGCTGGTGACTTTGAGCAGGTCGGTGCCGCCGCCGGAGAGCAGGTCGAACTGCGTAGAGCTGAAGCCGGGGCCGCCGAAGGCGAGCTGGTCGGTAGTGCCCGCTGCTGTAATGTTCAGATAGTTGAAACCCAGCTGGTAGGTGGCGTTGGCCAGCCCGACGACGTGAAAGTGCGGGGACGTCGCGGGCGCGGTCCCATAGGAAAGGTAACCCAAGCCGCCGTGGATCGGGTCGCCGCCGGAATAGTCCACCGTCACGTTGTCGTTGGAATTGCCATAAACAATGCTGATATTGCCCAAGTCTGAAACCGGGACCTGCTGCGTGGGAGCCGACGTCAAAGGCTGATTACGAAACACCTGAACCTGATCACCGCTGCGGCGGATTTAATAATTGTTGACCCCGGGGTCGTCGGTAAAGCCGATGCTGGTGGTCAGATACTGCCGCGGTTCGAGCGGCTCGATCGGGCTCTGCCTGACTGAGGATTGGCCCGAAGCATTGGAAAGAAGGGACGTCACGGCGGCGCGAACCGCATTTTGCAAAAAGTGAGTTTTGTACACTTAAGACCCTACCCTAAAGAACCCCAAGGCCGAGAAAGACGGCGCTATCCCGCTGCCCTGACCGTCAGAGTCGACCTAAATTCCGGTAGACTGTCAAGAGTTATTTTTATCGAAAGCTGTCGACCGCTGCCAAAGTTCTCGACAATTTAAGCTGAACCATGATTGGAGAGCGAAGCGATCATAAGATGATTTCTGAAATCGATTTATATTCCAATCCTAGTTCGATATGCGACAATTGCGTCGTAAAAATCGATTTCGGGCAAGATAGGTAAGCTTTTCGGCATTTGGTCGAGTCCGTGCAAAGACAAAGGCAGCCGATGATGGCTGCCTTTGTCAGTTTTCGAGCTCGATATCGGCGTTTACTTGGACATTTCTTTGGCCCGGGCTCGGACGTCTTCGATGCCGCCGACGTAGAGGAAGGCGCCTTCGGGGATGTCGTCGGCTTTGCCGTCGACGATCTCGGCGAAGCTCTTGAGGGTGTCTTCGAGCTTGACGTAGATGCCCTTCTTGCCGGTGAACTGCTCGGCGACGATGAACGGCTGGCTGAAGAATCGTTCGAGCTTGCGGGCCCGGCTGACGGTCAGCTTGTCTTCTTCGCTCAATTCGTCGACGCCCAAGATCGCGATAATGTCCTGCAGATCGCGGTAGCGCTGGAGCATCGTCTGGACCTTGCGGGCGATGCGGGCGTGGTCTTCACCGACGATGTCGGCCGAGAGCGCGCGGGACGCCGACGCGAGCGGGTCGACGGCCGGATAAATGCCCTTGCTGGCGATGCTGCGTTCCAGATAGATGAAGGCGTCCAGATGCTGGAACGCGTTGGCCGGGGCCGGATCGGTCGGATCGTCGGCCGGCACGTAGACGGCCTGCACCGAGGTGATCGCGCCCGACTTGGTGCTGGTGATGCGTTCCTGCAGTTCACCCATTTCGGTGGCCAGCGTGGGCTGGTAACCGACGGCGCTGGGCATACGCCCGAGGAGTGCGGACACTTCGGACCCGGCCTGGGTGAAGCGGAAAATGTTGTCGATGAACAGCAGCGTGTCTGCGCCGGACTCGTCGCGGAAATATTCGGCCATCGTGAGGGCGCTCAGGGCAACGCGGAGACGGGCACCGGGCGGTTCGTTCATCTGGCCGAACACCATAACGGTCTGGTCGATGACGTGCTTGCCGGTCTTGCCGATCTCGGCTTCCTGCATTTCGAGCCAGAGGTCGGTCCCTTCGCGAGTGCGTTCACCGACGCCGGCGAAAACCGAGTAACCACCGTGCTGCTGGGCGATACGGGCGATCAGTTCCTGAATAACGACGGTCTTGCCCAGACCAGCCCCACCGAACAAACCGGCCTTACCACCGCGAAGGAACGGGGTGAGCAGGTCGATCACCTTGATGCCGGTCTCGAAGACTTCGGCCTTGGGTGACAGTTCGGAAAACTCGGGAGGTTCGCGGTGAATCGGGCGGCGGCCTTCGGTGACAACGGGGCCGCGGTTGTCGATCGGCTCGCCGAGCAGGTTGAAGACGCGGCCGAGGGTTTCCTTGCCCACGGGCACGGTGACAGCCGAACCGGTGTCGACGACATCGACGCCGCGGCACAGACCGTCGGTCGAGCCGAGCGCGACGGCGCGAACCTTTCCACCACCAAGGTGTTGCTGAACCTCACCGACCAGCCGTTGCGTCGAGCCGGAGCTCTTCACTTCGACCTGGATGGCGTTGTAAATCTTGGGGAGCTGATCTTCGGGGAATTCAGCATCGAAAGTCGATCCGATGACCTGGGTGATTTTTCCGGTGGCGGGCATAGTTTCCTCAAAAGCTCGGCAGATCCGAGCCGACCGATTGTTCCGCGCGGTGCCGAACCGGGCACCGACCAATACCTTCTAAGGCAGAGGGGCGAGATTGTACAATTCTTCACAATCACCGCAAGGCGGGCGATCGGTCAGACCCCGAGCACGGGTCCTGAATCTCATCGAACGCAACGTCCGATACTAATCCGATTTTGCTATGCATATCGACGATCGGCGATATTATGCCGTCGATTTGCCGTGCGGGCTTATCGGAAGACGACACTATTTCTTGCCGTAGCTGCCTTTTCAGTTCTGTTTAACATCGCACGGCGAAGGGTCTCAGGGTTCGACGGTCCTCGCAGTTCTTGCGTCAGCCGTCAGGTTTGCAACAGGAGAAACGGATAATGAAACAGTTGCTCAGTTCGCGTCGGTCTTCGCGTTCGTTGCCGCGGCAGGCTCGGGTCGAAGGCCTGGAACGCCGGCAGTTGATGTCGGTGGCCGCGGCATCAACCGCCGCCCTGCATCATCAACAACCTGCCGGTGATTTACTCGCCCGAGCCGCCCGGCACGGCACCAACGGGCGGTCAGAGAACGCAGGCTACCACGGCACGGATCACGGTCAGGGCCGGCACAAAAAGCACCCGAAGATCATCATCGACCCGGTTTACGCCGCCAGCTTTGCGACAGCCGACAGGGAAGCCGATCCCATCGCGTACACCGGCCCGATTTTGCCAACAACGCCCGGGACGACGTCGACGATCGAAGGTCTGAACTTCGACACGCAGGCGTCCACGTCTGGTTTCTACAGTGTCCCGCCAGACAACAGCGCCGCCGCGGGCCCGAACCATGTGATCAATGTCATCAATACCGATATTCAATGGTTCACCAAAGCCGGCGTTCTCCAGAACACTCAACGGCTCGGTAAGAACAGTTCGACCGCCGTCGGCAGCTTCTTCGCGCCGCTGAACCCAACCACGGGAACCTTCGATGCCAAGGTTCTATACGACACTTACAACAGCCGATTCGTAGTCGTGACGCTGGAGAAAGTAGACACCGGCGTTGCCGCATCGAACGTGTCCCGCGTGCTGCTCGCGGTCTCGCAGACCAGCGACCCCAACGGCGGGTGGTTTTACACCGCTATTAATTCCAATCTGGTCATCAGTGGTCACTCGACCTGGTTGGACTATCCCGGGTTTGCCGTCGACGCGAATGCCATTTACGTGACCGGCAACATGTTCGCCATGCAGAGCGACTCGACGCCCGGCGCGTTCGAGGGATCCCGGATGGTAATCGTCAACAAAACCGGTTTTTACGCCGGCGGGGCCCCCGCTTCGGCGATCTTCTACGACCCCTCAACGCTGTCGGGCGCGGTGCAGAACTTTACGCTTCAGCCGGCCGTCATGTACGGAACGACGCCCGGTTCGACCGGTACGTTCCTGGTCAGCTCAGGCTTAACCAGCGGCGCGACAGACTTTCTCAGCGTGATCCGGGTCGATAATCCGGTCGCCGCGCCCACGTTTGTGAATACCTATATCAGCCTCGGTGACGTTCACGACGGCACCACCGCGGCGTTCATCTCGGCGGTCCCCGAAAAGGGAACCGCGAACACGCTCGACGGCGGAGACCAGCGGACGCTCAGCGCCGTCTGGCGCAACAACACGCTCTGGGCCGTCAACGACATCAACCCGACCGCCGCTTACGACTCGACCAACTTCGGCCAGGAAACGGCCCACTGGTACAGAATTAGTACACTTAATCTTGCGTCTCTGTCCCTGTCGGATCAGGGCGACGTCGGCGGGGAAGACGTCGCCGCCGCCGACTGGACGTTCTATCCGTCGATAGCGGTCGACTCGGCCGGCAATATGGCGATCGATTTCTCGGTCTCCGGGACCAACACGTTTCCCAGCGCCGCTTACACCGTGCACGCGACCGCCGACGCCGCGAGCACGGTGGAAAACGCCGTCGTTTTTGCGGCCGGTACGGACTACTATTTCCGGAAATTCGGTGCCGCGAACCGAAACCGCTGGGGCGACTACAGCGGTCTGTCCATCGACCCGGCGGGCACGAGCTTCTGGGCTTTTAACCAATACGCGATCACCCGCGGGACCGTGCTCGGGAGCTACCCGACCGAAGACGGGCGATACGGGACGCGGTATGCCTCGTTCTCCATCTCCGCTACCGGCACGATCACCGGAACGCTCTTTCAGGACAACAACGCCGACGGCGTCGTCAACGGCACCGACACCGGATTCGTCGGGCAGACCGCGTATTTAGACGTGAACAACAACAGCACCTTCGACGGCGGTGATATCGGCGTCACGACCACCGCCGGCGGTGTCTTTACCTTCAGCAATGTGCCGGTCGGCACTTACACGCTCCGCGAAGTCGTCCCCACCGGATTCGTACAGGCCAATGCGGGGTCGGGCTACACGGTCGTCGTCACCAGCGGAGCTAACCTTACCGGGTACACGTTTGGAAACTTCCCGATCAGCTACACCGGCACGGTCGGGAACGACACGTACACCGTTCAATTAGTTGGCGGCATCTTTCAGCTGACGGCGAACGCCTCGGTCTTCACCGCACCGTTCTCCCTGCTGAACGCTTCGGTTATTTCGCTATCGCTGCTGGCCGGGGACGACGTGCTGAACGTAAACAGCTCGGGCGGAAACCCCGTTCCGGCGAACGGCATCACGCTCGACGGCGGAGCCCAGACGCTTGCCGACACGCTGAACGTGATCGGCTCGGCCGCGACATATTCCTTCACCGCCAATGCCACGCAGGTGCTGTTCGGAAGCAGCCCGATCAACTTCTCGAATACCGAAACCGTAAACATCGATCCGAAAACAGGACTCGATTCTCTTGTCGTCAACGCCGGCGTCGTCCACCTGTCGGGCCAGACCGGAAGCGGGCTGCTGGTGGATCATTTCTCGACCCTGAACATCGCCTCGGGCGCTTCGCTGTTGATGAATAATTCGAACAGCGGATTCCGAACCGACAAGACCGTGCTGATCGCGAATGTGCTCGGGCTGGACCCGGCCGGGAAGCTCGATCTGAATTCGAACGACGCCATCATTCACAACGCGATCGGTTATTCGACGATCACTGGCTTTTTAAAAAGTGGATTCGCCGGCGGCAACTGGAACGGCGTGGGGATGGATTCCTCGGCCGCAAACGCCGACCCGAAACACATCTCTGCGATCGGGGCGGAAGTGAACTCGACCGGTGCGAACTTCGACAGCCAGACCGGGCTATTGACCACCGACATTCTCCTCAAATACACCTATTACGGTGACGGGAATCTGGACGGCGTGGTCGACGGATCGGACTACACCCTGATCGACGCCGCGTTCGGCACCCCGACCACCGGCTGGCAAAACGGCGACTTCAACTTCGACAACCTCATCGACGGATCCGATTACACCTTGATCGACAACGCCTTCAATACTCAGGGCGCGGCACTCTGACGTATAGTTTCGCAGCGTATTAAAAAATAAAGGTGGCGGGACACGATCGTGCCGCCGCCTTTTTTTCGTGATGCATAGCGATGTTGTGAGGATCGCTCGAGCAGTGCGGCGGCGACGCAGCAGACCCAGCCCGCTAAGGACGATCTGACCAATGCTCGCTGGTTCGGGCACCGCGATCGATGCGAGACGTAAGCGATGAAAGCGCTCTATAAGATCCTTAAGGCCCGGAAAAGTAGCTTCTAAGACCGGCGAATTAGCTCTGCAATACCGTCAAAATCACCCTAAGTTACGGCGGTCGTACCTTTCTTTGGATAACAAAAGCCGAATGCCTCTTATATAGATAAATTGTTGACAGCTTGCTGTGTTGTAATAGAATTCTCGAACGTCTTATCGCAGGTATTCCTAACTCCTGAGTAAAAAAATGTTTGTCCCGGTATCAAAGCGCATTGCAGGTCCTTCATTAGTTCAGTTGCTCGAACCTCGTCGGTTATTCAGCGCGTCGATTGCGGGCGTTCTTTACAACGACGTCAATTCCAACGGAAGACAGGACGCCGGTGAATCAGGCCTGTCCGCCTGGACGGTCTATCTTGATAGTAATCACAATGCGAAGCTGGACGCAGGCGAGAAGACTGCCACCACCACTGCCAGCGGCGCCTACAGCTTCACCGGGCTTGGTGCTGGTAACTACATCGTTGCCGAAGTCGCGCCCTCGTCATGGAAGCAAACCACTAAAACGCCCGGCGGAACTGTTGGCGTGCCCACGATCCGTAACTATCAGTTGAACGGAACCCTCAACGACGCCAACGGCGGGCCGGCACTGTCGAAAAACGGCGGATCGGTCTCATCGACCGGTTACACCTTCGCGGCCACGCAGGGGTTAAGCCTGAGCAAAGGCGTCCCCGTCGACAACTACAGCATCGAGATGCTCTTGACGCTGAAAACACCCGGCGGGTATCAGAAGCTGATCGACTTTAAAAATCGCACTTCGGACGCAGGCCTATATGCGTTGAACAACTCGCTGGTGTTTTTCGGGAGTTCGACGAACTCCACCGCGGTCTTCACAGCCGGTAAAGCGGTCGATGTCGTGCTCACCCGCAGCAGTTCGACCAAGCTCGTGACCGCCTACGCGAACGGGGTCAAGATCTTCTCGTTCACCGACACCGCCGGTGTTGCCACCTTCAGCGCTTCGAACGCCACCGCCTGGTTCCTGCAGGACGACCTGAATACCAACCACGAATACGCCAGCGGTTTTCTCGACCGCCTCCAGGTCTTCGACCACGCCCTGTCACAGACCGAAGTGTCGGCCGTGAAGGCGGGCGGATACGCGGTCGGTACTTCCGAGTATCTCGTAAAATTGAGTTCGTCGCAGGCGGTCACGGGCATCAGTTTCGGCAACGTGAAACCGGTGGTGCCGCCGGCCCATCTGAAGGGTTTCGCGTACACCGATGCCAATGGGAACGGCGTTAAAGATTCCGGAGAAACCGCGATCGCGTCGGCCGTCGTTTTCCTGGACACAAACCACAACGGCAAGCTCGACTCGGGCGAGGTCTCACAGAAGACGCTCGCCGACGGCAGCTACGACTTCGCGGGCCTCGCGGCGGGCACGTACAACGTCGGCATCGTCCGCAACACCGGTTTCGCCTTGACGTCGCCGAAAATCACCGGCCCGGTGCTGACCCACGACTACGCACTTGCCAATAAACTCACCGACGGCCTTGCCGGTCCTTCGCTGGTTTCCACCGGCGGGACGTTGTCGTCGTCGGGTTACGCGTTTCCCGCCGCGAAGGGCTTGAGCCTGAGCAACGCGATCTCCTCGGACAACTATTCGATCGAGTTGCAGTTCAAGCTCAGCGACGTGACGGGTTATCGCAAGATCATCGACTTCAAGAACCGCACCGTTGATACCGGGCTATACGTTTTCAATGGCGAGCTCAGCTTTTTCGGCAGCGTCGCCGGTACTTCGAGCGTGGTCGCGGCCAACACGTTCGTCGATGTGATTCTGACCCGAAACGCGTCGACCAAAGCCGTCGTCGGTTATGTCAACGGCATTCAGCAGTTCACCTTCGTCGATACCGCGAGCGTTGCCGTCTTCTCGTCCGCAGCGAACATCGCCTGGTTCTTCGACGACGACCTGGCGACCAATCACGAATACGGCGCGGGTGTCGTTCGTCACATTCGAACCTTCGGCGGCGCGATTACTGCCGCGCAGGCCAAAACGCTGGGCACCGGCGGCGCGGCACCGACCGCGATCCAGGACTTTACGCAATCTCTGGCCGCGGGCCAGACAGTGACCAATTTAAACTTCGGTGAGAAGAAGATCGTCTGAGTTCATCGAACGGTCGGACATCGCCCGCGTCAAACGCCTATGGCTCACCGAAGACGCTCCTCATCGCGTCGAGGCCTAAGCGTCGCACGCATTCCAATTGCTCTCGACGCCTTTGACACGAAACCTCTCCCATTCATAGCGCCGGCCCGGAAGGGCGGGAATCGACCGTCTAATCGCGCAACGGTGCCCGTAAAACAGACGCGATTTATGCTCCCAGATTGAGCCATTTGATCTCCCGCTCGCTGAGATCGATGCCGACCCCGGGCAGGCTGGTGCGCAGCTCTTCGAGCGTTCGCGGTCCGATCAGGGGGAACGTCGGGAACGGCTGGTGCAGCACGTACGCCAGCGCGATATTGATCGGCAACGTGGTTTTCTGTTTCGCCAATTCCAGCACCCGGTCACGGCGTTGCCAGTTGTCCTCGCTGTTCCAGCACCGGTTCATTTCCTCGTCATTGAGTTTCGGGTCGCGGTGGGCGCGTTCGGTGAAGAACCCTCTCGCTTGACTGCTCCAGCAGAACAGCGCCAGCTGCGACTGCGTCAGCCAAGCCCGGCTCGCGGGGTCCGACGATGAGATGCACCCGCCCCAGACCGGCGCTACCATGCGGGCCAAACTGAAGTTGTTGCTCACGATCGAAAAGCCCTGCAGGCCTTTCGACTTCGCGTACTCGTTCGCGGCTTGCACGCGGTCGAGCGCCCAGTTGCTCCCGCCGAACGCTTTGATCCGACCGGCTTTCACCTGTTCGTTCAGCGCGTCGATGAATTCGCCCGCGGGGATGTCGGGGTTGTCGCGGTGCATCATGTAAAGATCGGCGTGGTCGAATTGCAGCCTTTCCAAGCTGACGATTAACTGCCGACCGATGCTCGGCGGGTTGTTGTCCGGCGTGTGGCATCCCTTGGCAATCACGACGACGTCGTTCCGAACCCCGCGGTTTTGCACCCAGTTGCCGAGCATCTTTTCGTTCACCCCGCCGGCATAAATGTATGCCGTGTCGAACGCATTGCCCCCCGCCTCGTACCACGCGTCGAACATTGCCGCGGCGTGCGGCATCGTTACCTGGTTGTCCACCCCCATCACCAGCCTGGAAATTCTTTTGTCCAGGTGCGGCACGGTCCCGTACTTCATCGAGCGCTTGGGGCTGACTTTCAGCGGCCGGTTGGCGACGGTGTTTTTCGGGAAGGTCGCGGGCTTCTCGAACTTGTATTCGACCCCGATCTGTGCCCGCCACGCGTCGAGCAGTTTGATGTTGCCCAGCGAATCCGCCCAGGTCATCGCCGGCGCAACTGCCTGACGCCGTCCGGCGGCGACATTGTCACCGAACTGGTCGACTTCCATGGTAAACGACGTGACCGACGCCGCGATCGCGATCTCCAACGGCTGCTTTTCACCCTGCTTGTGCACGATGATCTTCCCGGCGTCCCCACCCGTGCGGTCGGCGACCCACGGGTTGGGCAGGTAGATCCAGCCCGTGGTCCCGAAGACGCGGACTACGTTTTCCTGGTTGACGGTGACGCCCGCGTTTAGCACTGCCGTGATGTCGCCGGGGAATCGAACCACCGCCGAGGTGTACCCGTCGACGCCGGTGGACTCGAGATGTGCGACGGCTTTGACCTCAATCGCGTCGGCGAAATCATTGCCCGTCGCGGCACCGGCGATGAGCCGCGAAATCGAAGCCGGGTAACACCCGATGTCGAGCACCCCGCCGCCGGCCAGGTCGTTGGCGAACAACCTTCCGGTCGGGTTGAACGTCGCCTGAAAGCTGAACGTGGCGTGAATCACCTGGATGTCGCCGATTACTTTGTCCTTGATGAGTTCGACGAGCTTCTGGGTCTGCGGGTGACACCGGTACATGAACGCTTCCATCAGGAAAACGTCATTGGCCACCGCGGCTTCAACGATCGCCTGGGCTTGGTATTGATTGACCGCGATCGGCTTTTCGACCAGCAGGTGCTTGCCCGCCTCGGCGGCCTTGATGGCCCACTCGGCGTGAAGTGGATGCGGGACCGCGATGTATACGGCCTGCACCTGCGGGTCTTGCAACAGCGACTCGTAAGAGCCGTAGCACTTGGCCGGATCGAGCCCGAAGCTCTTGCCGAAATCGTCGGCGGTCGCCTTCGCCCGGCTCGCCACGGCGAGCAGCTTACCATTCCGGCTTTTGGCCAGCGCGTTGGCTAATGTCTTGGCAATCGCGCCGGTGCCGATGATTCCCCAGTTCAATGTGCTGCTCATGCTCGGGTTCCTTCGCAAGTGGGTAAGTCAGGAGCATATCGTCAATCGCGGCGGGCCGAAATGCAGGCGTCGTCGAACGGCAAATCGATCTGGCGATATTGCTCCAAACCGCGATCAGGATGCCAGTACGGGTTTCACACAAAAGCTACCGCGGGCCTGCGGATTCGATGTCACGCAGGCGGGGCATGAGCCGGTTCGCGTACCGGCTGACCGAGATGCCGAGCAGGAGAACGAACGCGAGCACCGACACCGAAATAAGCGCCGTCCAGGCCCAGTGCTCGTTGCGAAACCGCTTCGGGCTGGGCGCGTACGCGATCAGGCCCAGCACCGACGCGATCACGACCACCGCGTCGAAGCTGGCCCGTTGCCAGTAACTGCCGCCGAGGTGTAACCACATTCCGAACTCGTCGAAGGTCAGTGCCAGCCCGATCGCATAGCAAATCGCCGCACGCGTCATGCTGCGACCGCTCGGCCGGCGGAACAGCAGATACGCCCCGGAGATCGACAGAAGGAAAATGCCGTAATTCAGATGGTGCACGTGGGTGCCGCCCATGCGCAGAAAAAAGTCCGGCACTTTGCGAGCCATGATCAGAATGACCATGACGCGAGACGCAATGAACGTGAGCGTGAAGGATCCGAGCACGACCCGGGCGATGTGCCGAAACTGCGGCGTCGGGAGCGGGTGTTCCTCGACAGCGGCCTCGGCTTGCGAATTGCCAAATTCTGTCATGAATCAAAGCTTTCTTGGGTGGAACGAATCGCTGCAACTCCGCCAATGACCGGGCTGATGCTTAATTTAATTCATCGCTGCCGGGGTTCACAGTGCGTATCGCTTTTTAACGGTCACGCGCAAAAAAAAACAAGTTTTCTACGAGCCTCGCCGGGTTCGAATCGTAGTATCAGTTGTGACAGTGACCGTTCATTGTCGCACACCTATTGGAGGCAACATGAAGCGGTCCCGTGGTTTTACGCTCGTCGAACTATTAGTTGTTATTGGTATTATCGCATTGCTAATCTCGATCCTTCTTCCCGCGCTCAACGCCGCCCGCAGGCAGGCGAGCAAGACTTCCTGCTTGTCCAATCTGCACAATCTCAGCACAGCGATGGGGATGTATCTGAACTCGTCGAAGGGGACTTTTCCTTTCGCGACGATGGGCGTTGGCGTCGCCGACGTGAATGGCCAGCACACCGCCTGGGGCTCGCTGCTCGCACAGGCGATGGGGCAGGGAAATGGCACCGTTGAAAGTGCCGGAACAGAGTTCTCCAACAAAGGACGCGGCGTGTTCCTCTGCAAAGACGCGATCACGTTCGCCGTGGCTCCGACGAATGAATATTCCTGCCATCCGTTGCTGATGCCCAATGTATCGTTGAATTATCCGAACATTCCTGCCTACGGAGCTTACGCGAACACGCCACGCCGGTCTTACAAGGTGACGCGAATCCCAAACCCCAGCGACGTTGTGTTGATCTGGGACGGCACGCAAGAATTGACCGACGGCGCGGCGTCCGCCGACGGGTTCGCCTTGGACAATCAGCGGATCGTGAACTCCGGGGCAGCGCCGGCAACATTCATGCTCAGTTCGTACGCCGCTGCTAATAACGTTGACACCAGCCAGTCGGTCGACGGCGGGCTTAACGTCGACAGCCCGGACGGGAACACCGCCGATAAGAAATGGGGCAACGTGCGCTGGAGACATCTGGGGAATAAGGCGGCAAACTTTCTTTACGTCGACGGGCATGCGGGTACGCTCGCGTACACGTCTCAGAATAAGACCGGCTTGAGCCGGCGGAACGTGCTTGTGCCGCTTCCGAATTGACCTCGGTGATACACACCTGCCGAATGTATAATGCCCGGCAACATTGACGAAGGAAGCGGATGAACTCGAAATTGAGCACGGTCGCGACAGCGGTGGGAAGAGCGTTCTGCGCGGTGATAGTCGTCACCACGCTCAGCGTACCGGCGCAGGCGGTGGCCCGGCCCAATGTGATTGTAATCTTGGCCGACGACCTGGGTTTCTCCGACGTCGGTTGCTATGGCGGCGAGATCCATACACCTTACATCGACAAGCTCGCGACCCAAGGCGTTCGGGTCTCGCAGTTTTACAATATGGCCCGCTGCTGTCCGACGCGGGCTTCACTTTTGACGGGCCTTTACCCGCACCAGGCCGGTATCGGGGCGATGAACCAGAAGCTCGATCATAAGCCGGCATATGACGGTGAGCTGAACGACCGATGCGCTACGATTGCCGAGGTGCTCAAGGATGATGGGTATCACACGGGCATGGTCGGGAAGTGGCATCTGGTGCATCTCAATGTCGCAAGCCAGCCCAACAAGCAGGCTAAGGAAAATCTAAATTTTCAAGCCGGCGATCCGATTTCCCCAACGAAAACAAACTGGCCGTGCAACCGGGGCTTCGCGGAACACTGGGGAACCATCCCCGGAGTTGAAAATTATTTCGATCCGTACGGCTTGGTACACAACGAACAAACAGTTAAGCCGGATAAAAAAGACTTCTATTATACCGACTTCATTACAGATCACGCCGTGCAGTTGATCGACGGATATACGGCCGAACCGCAAAAGCCGTTTTTCATGTATGTTGCATACACCGCGCCGCATTGGCCGATGCAGGCCCGAGCAGGGGACATCGAACATTACAGAGGCGTTTACGACAAAGGTTGGGACGCGATTCGGCAGGCACGCTTCGACCGACAGGTCGAAATGGGTTTAGTCAAAAAGGAATGGGGTCTGTCGCCGCGGGCGTTTCTGTCGTCGTTGAATGATGGCGACAGCAAAGTTGGGCCGTGGGAAACAGCGCCGGCTAAGGAATGGCAGGCACGCCGGATGGAAGTTTATGCCGCAATGGTGGAAACAATGGATCGCGGTGTCGGACGAATCATGACCGAGCTGACCGACAAGAAACTCGACGAAAATACCTTGGTCATTTTCCTCTCCGATAACGGTGCCTGTCAGGAAAACGTTCGAGCGGGCTGGTACGATGTTCCCTCGAAAACGCGCGACGGGCGGGACATCGCAGTAGGCAATCATTCGACCGATATGCCAGGACCCGAGACGGTCTATCAAAGCTATGGTCCGGCCTGGGCTAACGCCTCCAACACGCCTCTTCGGCGGTTCAAGCACTTCACCGAAGAAGGTGGGATCTCAGCCCCGTGCATCTTCCGTTGGCCGGGCGTCGTGCAGAGGACCGGTCAGATTGAACACGACCAGGTTGGTTCGGTCATCGATCTCATGCCGACGATTTTGGAGGCCACCGGCGCGAAATACCCCAATGAGTTTCACGGCCACGCGATCGGCCAACCCGAAGGTGTCAGCCTGCTGCCGTACATCAAAGGGGCGGCCGCGTCCGAGCGACCCCGGCCCATCTGTTGGGAACACGAGGGGAATCGGGCCGTTCGAATTGGTGACTGGAAACTCGTAGCCGCAGACCGCGAACCGTGGAAGCTTTATAACATCCCGGCAGACCGAACAGAGATGCACGATCTGTCCGCCGAGCATCCTGAAAAGGTCGAAGAACTCCACAAGGCCTATGACGCCTGGGTGAAGCGTGTTGGCGTAGAAGAATGGCCCGTCCGCGACTGATGAACCACACTGATCACCGGGTTGCGATGTTCGGGAGGGATCGAGCGGCCCCTAAGAAGTTTTCGTAATTCATCCGAATCTCGGCCAGCGAGTCGCCGCCGAATTTTTCAAGAAATGCTCTGGCGATCTCGAACGCGATCACAGCTTCCATCACGACGCTTGCCGCACTGATCGCGCTGATGTCACTTCGCTCCCAGCCGGCTTCGCTGGGTTGCCGGGTGTTCAGGTCGATGCTGCTTAGTGGTTTGCCCAGCGTGCTGATCGGTTTCATCGCGCCCCGTACGACTACGGGTTGGCCGTTGGTCATTCCGCCCTCAAGACCTCCCGCGTGGTTCGTCGCCCGGGCGAACCCGAGGGTCGGCCCATTTCGCGTCGACTCGTCGTACGCAATTTCGTCATGTACTTTCGATCCCGGCCGGCGTGCGGTTTCGAATCCCAGGCCGATCTCGACACCTTTAAATGCCTGAATTCCGACGACTGCCGCCGCGATCCGCGAGTCGAGCCGTCCGTCCCAAGTCATGCAACTGCCCAGCCCGATCGGGCAGCCGAACACGTGGGCTTCGACCACCCCGCCGGCCGTGTCCTTGGCCATCTTCTGCTGGTTGATGAATTCCCGCATGGCCGCGTCGGCGACCGGGTCCGGGCAATAAACCTCCGAAGCATCTCGGCGGACGGCCAGCTCGCGCCAGTTTTCTGCAGTGACTTCCACCGAAGCGGTTGCCTCACCGACCGTGCGGACGAACCCGAAAACTTCTATGCCGAACTCGCGGAGCAGGCACCGCGCGAGCCCGCCCGCCGCCACCCGTGCGGCAGTCTCGCGGGCGCTGGCGCGCTCGAGCGTCTCCCGGCAATCCGTCGTCAGCCATTTGATCGACCCGGCAAGGTCGGCGTGCCCCGGGCGGGGCCGGTGCAGCGGTGGTGTCGCCGTCAGGTCGTCCAGCCGTGAATCCTTGTTCGGGATCAGCATCGTCACCGGCGACGCGATCGTCTTTTTCAACCGCACGCCGGTCAAAAAATCCACGTGATCGGTCTCGATCTTCTGTCGCCCCCCGCGGCCGTACCCACCCTGCCGGCGACGCAGTTCGCCGTCGATAAACACCGAATCGATCGGCACGCCTGCGGGCATTCCCTCGACCAAAGTAATCAGAGCTTTGCCGTGCGATTCGCCGGCCGTGCGGTAAGAGAGAGTCGACATAAGAAAAACACTTTAGCAGATCGCACGCCCGACCCCCATAGCTTACGAATGCCCCGCAGCCCGCCGTTGGCGACCGCCCCGGCCATGCCACACCCGCCGAGTAAGACTAGAAATCGAAGCCGTCGATGTTGTCTTTGTTAAAGGTGAACGGCGTGCCGAGCATGATGTTGTCGCCCTGGATTTCCATCTTGCCCAGGCGACCTGCGTCGATCGACTTGTCGCCGGCCTTCACCGTGCCGTTCGCGACCGCGTCGGATCCGAACACCGTCAAATACCCCAAATCCATTGTGTTCCAGAGCACCACCGCGGGGGTGACCCCGGCGTGGACGTACATCTTGTTATCGTTCGGCGTCCCCAGGCCGACGACTTTTACATCAGCTCGGCCCGAGTGCTGCACGGCGTCGGCGGCGCCTTTCACCGCCTCGGAAGTGATCGCCATCAGCAACTTGACGTCGGCGTTGGAGTTCATGATTGCTGTCGATTCGTCGTTGGCTTTTGCTTTGATGTCGTCGCTCGGGCGGATGTCGGCCAGCGTGATGTCCGGGTACTTCTCCGCCAGGCGCTGCTTGATGTACTTGATCCATTCGTTCTGGTTGGACGCGGTCAGCGAAGCCGTGATGATCGCAAATTTTCCCTTTCCACCCATGACCCGGGCTGCGTTATCCATGAGCGTTTCGCCGATGCCCTGCGCGGTCGCCTGGTTGACGAAAAAGTCTCGGGCGTCGGGGGCCGCGTCGGCGTCCCAGGTGACGACTTTGATGCCGTGCGCCCGCGCTTTACGCAGCGCGGTCGAGATCCCGTCTTTGTTGTCGACCGACACGGCGATCACGTTCACGCCGCGGGTGATCCACGTCTCGACCACTTCGTTCTGCTTCGCCGGGTCACTGTCGGTCGGCCCGTCCCAGAGCAGCGTGTCACCGAGCTGGTCGGCCGCTTCCTGGGCACCCTTGTGGCACGCGACGAAATAAGCCGCGCCTTTAAACTTCGGCATCAACCCGATCGTGACCTTCTTATGCCCACTCGGCACGATCTCGGTTTTTGCGCCGGTCGAGCTTTGCCCCGGACGGCTCTCGGTCAATTCTTTCGCGAGGCCTTTCACCAGTGCATAGTTCCCGCCGACGATGATGACCGCCGCGGTCAGGATCACAACGCACAGGACTGCCAGCTGCGAATTTCTCATATTCAATTCCTCGTCGTCAAAACCAGGTTTAGTCTTGGCCGGTGCTCTGGACCAGTGCCGGTCGAGTCCGATCGCGCCCAGGAGCATGACCCCCGACAGCACGTCCGCGAGTTCGGGCGGGAGATCCGCCAGCCGAAGTCCGTTCTTCAGAATCGCAATGGCGAACAGCCCGAGCAACGTTCCGACGATGCTGCCCCGCCCACCGAAGATGCTCGTGCCGCCCAGCACGACCGCCGTGATGGCAGAAAGTTCGTAGCCCGTCCCGGCGTCGGCCTTGGCCTGCCCGACACGCGCGACGTAAATGATCGCCGCCGCCGACGCGCAGACGCCCGACAGGACGTACGCGAGACTGATCCGGCGGTCGACCGGAATGCCGGCGTAGAACGCGCCCTCCGGTGAAAACCCGATCGCGGACCACGCGCGACCGAGCACAGTGCGGTGCAACAGCAGATAAAAGGCCACGGCCACGCATAGGAAAATCGGCAGCTGCACCGGCACGGGGCCAAAATGACCGTTGCCGATAAACAGAAATGCGTCCGGGAAATGCGTGAAATTATCGGCGCCACCGGTGATGCCGGTCGCGACACCCCGGAACAGCGAGGATGTGCCCAGCGTTACGATCAGCGGGTGCACCTTCATGCGGGTGATAATCGACGCGTTCAACAATCCGCCGGCGGCACCAAGTTCGATCGCGACCAAGAGGGCAACCGGGATCGGGAAATGGGCGTCACGCCAGAGTTTGCCGAAAACGACCGCGGATAACCCGAGCATCGAGCCGACCGACAGATCGATCCCGCCGGTCACGATCACGGGGGTTAAAGCGAGCGCGATCAGCCCGAGCTCCGCCGTCAGACGAGACACTTCGAAGAGATTCGTCCACCCGAAGAAATGGGTACCAATGAGCCCGAAGACAGCCACTTCTGCGAGGACCAGCAGAAGGAGAATGATCTGCTGTGTGGAGACGGCCGACTTCCGCCGGGGCTTCTGCCGGGCGACAGACAATTGCTGATTCGCAACGGCAGTCATCGACGGGCCTTTCGCAGCAGTCCGTCGGAGGTTACCGCCGCCAAAATGATTGCCCCCTGGATGGCGAGGTCCCACTGGGCCGGGACTCCGAAGAAGATCAAGGCCGGGCTGATGACTGCAAGCAGCGCGACGCCGATGAAGGTGCCGACAAAGGTGCCCCGCCCGCCGGCGATCGCGGTGCCGCCCACGACCACTGCAGCAATCGCCGTCAGTTCGAGCCCCTGACCGGCGTTGGATTCCACCTGCGGGTCTCGCACCGCCGCCATCAGGGCGGACAGACCGGCTAAAGCGCCCATCACGGTGAAGACGCCGAAGACGATCCTACGCGGTTCGAGCCCCGCGAGCCGCGCCGCCTCGACGTCAGACCCCACCGCGTAAACGGCCCGACCGGCCGCCAACCATCGGGAAGCGATCAGGAATGAAACAAAGACTACCCCGGCTGCAAGAAGCAAAACGGTTTCGCCCCCCGCCTGGGCCAATCCGAACCATTGAAAGTGGGCGGGCAGATCGCGGACGGCTTCGCCTTCGCGAATCCACCGGAGTCCTTCGCGCAGGATCACCATCGTTGCAAGGGTGACCACGATCGACGGCAGCCCAGCCAACGCGACCAATGCCCCGTTCAACGCGCCCAGCAGAGCACCGATGCCGATCGTCGCCAAGGCGACCGCGGGCATCGGTAACCCGGTTTTAGCAATCAGCGCCGCACACACCCCGCATATAGAAAATTGCGAGCCGACCGAGATGTCGATGTGTCGGGCCAAGATGACCAGCGTCATGCCGACCGCCAGCACGATGCCCGGTGTCGATTTGATCCAGCCTTCAATAAATTGGTGGCGGAAGAATGCCGGCCGAAACGCTGCCAGCACGACGAGCAGGCATAAGTAGACGCCGGCCACAGCGAGTTCGCGACGGTAGCGGTCGATCATTCGACGGCCCTCGACCGGCTGAAAAGTTCGAACCGCAGAAATCGAGATTGATGTGACATCCGCCGCGCTTCCTCGCTGCGTTTGAGTGTGACGTTTCGGGGCGGGATTGGCAACTTCGCTCGAACACACCCGCAGGAGCCGACCGAGAGACTAAACCAGCACAGGGCTTTCTTTGATCCGACTCGGATGGCAGTCCCGCATTTTATGGTCCAATTCAAATAGACGAATGACCTCACGCATTCGCGTGAGGTCATTCGATTGCTCCAAAGCTTTTGCTCGCCGCCGAATGCTGCTGCTAGGCGGCCAGGGTCGAGATGAAAGGCGAATCGGCCGCATCCTGCACCCGTTGAAGTGCGGACTCGAAGACCTCAGGGTCGACAAAAATTCCCCAGCCGTTTTTCTTGCCCGGCGTGTGGATGTACAGCCAGAGCCGATCGCCGTCCCGGCGGATTTGCACCGCGCGGTCCCAGCCGCAGGTGGTCACACCGTTGATGCATTCGGTCTTGTCAAAACCGAACGCGTGCGACGCGCGGAAAGTTCCCACCGGCGCGGGTGAGATGCTCATCGATCGTTCAGGTTTATACGGTTCGAACTGCAGGACACCGCCGCTGAAGACGACCGGGGCGGACTCGGTCAACTGCATCGCATGGTTCAGCGGTGATTCGGTCGGCGCGATCTCCTGCGCGGCTGCTGCTATAACAGTCGGCTGCATTGGCGTTGTTAATGTCAATTCGTAGTCGATTGCCTTCGGTTCTTCGCGGCGGACGAACTCGGACGGAACCTGCTCTTCGGGCATCACGCCGGCAACCAACCGTGCGCCGGTCCGGTACATTCCGGCCGAGATCGGCTGCGAGTGCACGACTTCGAATCGGAGCGGGATCGCGTATTCACCGACCGGCCATTGGCAGTTGAATTCCAGACCGCTCGGCAGATTCTCCGACAGAATCAGACCGACACCGGTCTCGGACACATTACTGATCGAGGCGCCGATTCGCGGTTCGTCGATCTCGGCCGATTCCTCGAACGTCGGCTCGGCGCGCTCCACGATCGGGAACAGCGTCAGGTTCCCGTACCGCGTACGCCGCGGAGCCCGGCGGGCTTCGAGCGACTCGGTCTTGAACTTCTTCTTCGACAACTCCGCGTGTGTTAATAATGCTGTGAGCGGGAACATGGTTTTCAGATCGGCTGGGAAACCCGGGAGGTTTATTCGGTTCGGCAACAACCGCCCGACGCGTTTTTAGCGGACGTACGCCCCACCTCGCGGGTGTTGGTAGCTCCCGCTAACCCATTTGGAAACGAAAAACTTCGGGCAAATTCAACGGTCACAGGCAGATAACGACCCGGTGATATTCTTCGCGGGCTGCGTTTGCGATACACTGACCCGACATGCTTCCTTATCTTACTCCAGAATTTCCCGGTGTCGGCGGAGACATCAAGCAACGCCCCGAAGACTTTTTCGTGCAGGAAATACCCCTCTACGAGCCGAGCGGTGAAGGCGAACACGTCTACTGTGAAATTCAGAAAGTCGGGCTGACCACGTTCGAAGCCATGCACCGGCTCGGTCATGCGCTGAACGTCTCGACCCGCGACATCGGGTACGCGGGGATGAAAGACGCGCACGCCATCACCCGGCAGGTTTTCTCGATCCAGGGCACCACGCCCGAAGCAGTCATGGAAGCGAACATCGCCAGCGGGATCACCGTCCAATGGGCGGCCCGGCACGGCAATAAGCTCCGTCTGGGACACCTGCAGGGGAATCGGTTCGCGATCAAAATTCGTGACGTCGACGCGACCGACGTCGTCAAGCTGAAACCCGTCGTCGACCGGCTGCAGAAAACCGGGGTCCCGAACTTTTTCGGCGAGCAGCGCTTCGGACGACGAAACAACAACGACCTGCTCGGTGCCGCGCTGATCCGCGGCGACAACGAATCGGTGCTGAGACTGTTGCTCGGGACGCCCGACCCGGCACTCGACGATCAAAAGACCATTGCCGCGCGGACGGCGTTCGATCGCCGCGACAATGCCGAGGCGATGAAGCTCTGGCCCCGCAGCGGTGGCATGGAACGCCGGGTGCTTGCCCGGTTAATGAAAACCCACCGCCCCAGCGCGGCGGTCCACGCGATCGACGAGAAGATCCGCCGGATCTGGGTCTCGGCCGTGCAATCACGATTATTCAACGACGTTCTCGCGCAAAGGATCACCGGAATCGATAAACTGCTCGACGGCGACATTGCCTACAAGCACGACAACGGCGCCTGCTTCCACGTCGAATCAGCCGCAGCCGAGCAGGCTCGCGCCGACGCATTCGAGATCAGCGCGACCGGCCCTCTGGTCGGATACCGAATGACAACACCGCATGGCCAACCCGAGCTGACCGAACAGCAGGCCATGACGGCCGTCAACCTCGCGCCTGCTGATTTCAAGCAGAGCGGAAAGATGCGCGTCAAAGGTGCCCGCCGCCCGCTGCGGATCAAACCGGAAAACATCGAGATCGCCGGAGGTGTCGACGAGTTCGGCTCGCACATCACGGTCGCGTTTAATCTCCCCGCCGGGGCATTCGCGACCGTTCTGCTGCGGGAATTGATGAAGAACGACGTCGAAGAAACAGCAGCATCCGAAGACTCGGCGGCGAACGACGAAGCGGTCGAGACCATCGGCGAAAACTCGTAATCATTCCGGGAGCTTAAGATGAAAGTGATGTTGCTCGTCACCGCATTGGTGCTGCTATCTAGCGGCTGCGCGAAAGAAATACACGAAGCGTCGCTGCAACCCGACGCGGGCCAAGTCGTCCTGAACCACTAAATCCGACACCAGTTTAGCGGCGGCCCAGAGGGCCGGGCTCTTCACGCACGGCAAGTCGACGGCGGTCGCGGGTGAATGGTCGGCGTCCTCAGCGTATACTCCCCGCATGGTCCCCGTCGTACTTCACCACGGATTGTTCGGTCTGGGTGACCTGAGCTACGGGCCGCTAAAGTTTCACTACTTCCCCCGCATCGATGTCGCCATTTCTCGGATGGGACATCCTGTGCTTGTCACGCGGGTGCATCCCTCGAGTTCGGTCGAGAACCGTGCCCGTCAGCTCAAAGACTTCATGCTGAAAAGATTAGGACGTTCGACTCAGAAGGTCATTCTGATGGCCCATTCAATGGGCGGACTGGACGCGCGGTACGCGGTCGCAAAGCTCGGGTTATCCGAGTTCGTGTCGGCGGTCGTGACCGTCACCACGCCGCACCGCGGCAGCCCGTTCGCCGATTGGGTCGTCGAAAATCTCGGGCGCAAACTGGGCGGCGCCCGGTTGATCAATCTTCTACGGTTGGATTTCCGAGCCCTCGTGGATCTCACCACCGAGCGTTGCCGACAGTTCAACGATGAAGTGCCGGACGTTCCGGGGGTCGATTATTACTCCGTGAGCGCCAGCAGGCCGTGGGGCAAGATGCCGCCGTTCGCGATGCACTCGCACCGCGTCGTCAGCAACACCGAAGGCGACAACGACGGCGTCGTCTCCGTGCAAAGCTCCACCTGGGGCGTGCACCTCGGCACGTGGACCGCGGACCACTGGCACACCATCAATCGGCGATTCACTCTCGAACGCAATCACCCCACCGGCGACATCGCCCCGCTGTGGACTTCACTTCTGGAGCAAGTCAAACAGCGCGTCGCCGACCGAAGCAGCGTCCCCTCGACATGATTCGTTCGATTTGATCTCAGATTTTTCCGCCGAATTGAATTACCATACCCCCGACCACGATGATGCAGAGCCCCAGCCAGGTAGACCGCGGGACCTGTTCGTCGAAAACAAACCTGCCGGCCAGCACGCTTACGACTGCAAAGATGGCAACGTACACTCCGAGCAGTTTGGAAAAGTCCCAGCGGACCGAGTTCACGACGATGCCATAGACGCCCAGCAATAGAAATCCGACGACGCCAACGACGATGCCGCCGGTGCGAAGGCCCCGCCGCACCAACGCATCGCCGGCCACTTCGAGCACCGCGGCGGCGAGAAAAATGAACCATGCGACGACGAGCATTGGAACACTATATCTCCGAAAAGAGCCACCGTCTGTCGACATACCGGCGGCCGACACTTTCGACTTCAACGACGTCACACCACAATTGCCGGGCAGGTCGCATCTGGTGTCGCGCATTCGACTGTCGATTTTATTGTCCCCGCTCGCAGCAGTCTGCTACCTCTGCGCCTTCGGCGATTCGTAACCTGCTAATGAGAAGTTCATAGAAGTCTTAGCCGAACCAAACGACGCATCCGCGGGCCCGTGCCTGCATTGGCTGGAGCCCCGGCGGGTTTCATTTCTTTTCGGCAAAGCGTAAAAACATTCTGATGGACGAGACTTTGACACTGCAATTCGACGGCGGAAGCCGGGGGAATCCGGGCCCGGCGGGGATCGGCGTGGTCGTTGCAGCGGCGGACGGCACGCCGCTGATCACGCTGGGACGATTCATCGGACGCGCGACGAACAACGTCGCGGAATACCGGGCACTTATCACGGCCATGGAAGAGGCGAAGAAGTTGGGCGCGAAACGCGTTCTCATTCGCGGCGACAGCGAGTTGATCATCAAGCAGATGCGCGGCGAATACCGCGTAAAAAATCCCGACATGAAAATCATGTACGACCAGGCCCGGGCGCTGATCGTGCAGTTCGAAAAAGCGACCATCGAGCACAACCTTCGTCATAAGAACGAAATGGCCGACACACTGGCGAATCTTGCCATGGACCGCAAAGCCGATGTGACCGAGGTGCCGGGCGTCGCGCCGGCACGGGGCGTTGCGGCGGCCGAGCCGTCACCGATCGACGAACCGAGCCCGCGCGCCACTGTTGCCGGCGATCGATTCGTCTGCGCGCGCTGTGGTTGCTCGATCGAGATTCTGACCCCGTCGACGATCCGACCCCACCAATTAAAACCGTTCGTATGTCAGTGCAGCGCGCAGATGCCCCGGTCGGACGTTAAAGATTGATGTAGCTCGCCGCGATTGCGTCGTCGACATGGTACGAGCAGTTCCGCGTCGGTGAAATCAGTCGACCGACGTGATTCCGTCAGGGAACGTGACGACCGTCTCGGGCGTGCCATCGGCCGCGCGTTTAAGTTCGACACCGATCGGCCCCATTGGTGTAGGGTACGTCCCCCGGGCCCATTCCAAACCGAAACGTCGCGGCTTAATCCGAGCCTTTTTGAACCCGGGTGCTATAGGCGTTATTCCCAGCACGTGCTCGCTGAGCCAGGCGGTTGGTCCGGCGGCCCAGCCGTGGCACAGGCTGTGACGAAGCCCTTTGTAGCAGTACGCACCGTAGTCCGCGTGAAGGTCCTTTGTGCCCGCCGGCGTGGCTTCGTCGATCCGGCCGGAACCCGAAAGCCACGCCAGATTAAAATCCTCCCAGAAGCTCGTCGCCCCGCGGTCGAGCATCGCGCCCCAGTAAGTTCGGATCATGTCAAGGCAGCCGTCATAATCGCCCGCCATCGCGCGGGCCTGAAGTATGTAATAGCCGTAAAACGTGGAAACGCCGGCCAGCGGTTCCCGCGCGAGCTCGAGCTGGTTGGTGCGAACCGCGTCGTTCAACCCCGACAGGGTCAGCATGGCGTTCGCCTGTTTCGATCCCGGCGCCGCCATCACGGGCCGGCGGAGTCGCACCGCGTCGTCCCGGCACCGGGCCGCGGTCTTGTGTTCACCCAGCGCATCGCAAAGTTCCGCCCCGGCCTTGAAACCGATCGCCAGCAAACCGTGCAACCCGGCGTGCACGGCAACCGGGTCGCTCGACGTCGGCCAGTCGAGGAACCTTCGACCGTTCAGTTTCTCGCGACCGTCGGGGCCGATCATGCCATGAAGCTGATTCAGCAGCGCGAGCAGGTACGACCGTTGCTCGTTCAGGTATTCGATCCTGCCGTAGTGCATGAACCAGTCGCGGTGAATGATGATCCACCACAGCGAATACGACGAGATGCCGTTCATCCATTCAGGAATTGGAAATTCGTCTCGCGCAAAGTCAAGGCTTTCGGGCACGATGGTGTTCTCGCCAAACACGGTTGAAATGACGCGTGTCTCGGGATGCATGTCGCCGATCCAAACCAGCTTGTCCCGCTTGATGCCGTCCCACAGATAGTCCTGCATGCACAGGTGCACCGTTCGCGCGCCGGTCTGCCAGATGCGATTCAGCCGTTCGTCACTGCACTGAAAAGACCCGAGCTGTTCCAGCGTCCGCATCGTGCTGATCGCGTGGATCGACTGGATGTCAACAAACGTGTTTTCATCGATCAAATCGATGCGCACGAATCGGAACCCGGTGTTACCGATCTCAGTGCTGCCGAGAAACGCCAGCGGGACGACTTGATCGTGCACTGCGTGGTCCTGGTGCGGGATGCTCATCGCCTCGGTGAACGATTCTCCGAACCGCACGCGGACATTCATCGGCCGATTGTCGGTCGTTTTGCCGACCGTAATACGCACGCCGCCATACAGCTCCATTCCGAAATCAAGCAAAATGCCCGGGATTTCCCCGAGTACTCGCGTCAGCGTTAATTGCGGCTGTTTCACCAGACTGCACTGCCCGGTGCCGGCCACGAGCAGTTTCGCCGCGTCGGCGGGGTGTACCTCGGGTGAGCACCACGCGATCCTCACCGGCGGCAGGTACGTTCTAGTTCGTGCATCGGCCATCAGATAAAGTGTAACACGACAGTCCTGCGATTGCCGACGCCGTGTTGTGATCGGCAGCCGGTGTTGATTACCCTCTGCGTCGGTCGAAATCTTGTCCCGGACTTAAAGGATTCGCGATGTCAGAAAAAGTAAGAGTCGGTGTCGTCGGTTGCGGGGCGATCAGCTCGGCATATCTAGGGATGGCGAAAAACTTTCCGGTTGTGGAGATCGCCGCGTGCGCCGACTTGGACCCGGAACGCGCCAAGGCAGCGGCCGAAAAATTCGGCGTGCCACGGGCGCTCGGCGTGGATGAATTGATCAACGACCCCGCGATCGAACTCGTGCTGAACCTCACCGTTCCAAAGGCGCACGTACCAGTGGCGCTGCGATGCCTCGAAGCCGGGAAGCACACGTATTGCGAAAAACCGCTGGGCATCGACCGGGCCGAGGGACAGAAGGTCATCGATCTGGCAAAGGCGAAGCATCTGCGTGTCGGCTGCGCGCCGGACACGTTCATGGGCGCGGGCATTCAGACGGCCCGCAGACTGATCGACGACGGCGTGATCGGCAGGCCCGTCGCGTTCACCGCATACATGCAATGCCGGGGACACGAGACGTGGCATCCCTCCCCGGAATTTTATTACGAGCAAGGCGGCGGGCCGATGTTCGACATGGGCCCCTACTACCTAACGGCGTTGCTGAATCTGTTCGGTCCGGTCAAACGAGTCAGCGGCATGGCGAGCATCGCGATCCCCGATCGGACCATCACGAGCCAGCCCAAGCACGGCAAAAAAATCAGCGTCGAGACGCCAGACCACATCGTCGGTCTGATGGAATTCGAAAACGGCGCGGTCGGCACGATCATCCAAAGCTTTGCCATTATTGACGGCGGGTACGACGGGTCGCACCCGATCCTGATCAACGGCACCCACGGCGCGATGCACGTGCCGGACCCGAACGGGTTCGACGGGACCGTAAAGGTACGCAGGCTTGGCGAGAACGAACCGTTCGAAGTCCCTCACCAATTCGTGACCGGGTACGGCAGAAGTGTCGGCCTTGCCGACATGGGGGTCGCATTGCGATCGGGCAGGCCACACCGCGCGAGCGGGGAGCAGGCGTTTGCGGTGCTCGATCTCATGCAGGGATTTCTGGACTCGTCCAACTCGGGCAAGGCGATCGAGCCTGCGTCGAAATACGTCCGCCCCGCGGCGATGGTGGCAGATTTACCGTTCGGACAATTGGACGAATAGACACCATTTTAGCCCGGCGTGAATACACGCCGGGTCGACGCGACTTGGAAGATGATCATCCTGTCTCGGACGCGATCCGTTCTCCGCGATTCGAAAACGGTTCGTGACGCGCACGCGTTCCCGGCGTGTGTTCACGCCGGGTTAAATGGGGTTTCGACCGGTCAGGCTATGTGTGCGCGATGGTGAGTTCGGTCTCCCGCAGTTGCCCGCAGGCGGCGTTCACGTCGTCGCCTTTGGTGTCGCGGAAGTGGGCGACGACTTTTTCCCTGCGCAGAATGTCGAGAAACGCGAGCAGACGCTCGCGCGACGGGCGTTGATAAACGGTGCCCGTGACGCCCGCACCAATCGAGTTGTACGGGATCAGATTCACGTGGGCACGGAAATCTTTCATTAACCCCGCCAGCAGATGAGCCTGTTGGTCGGAGTCGTTGACCCCGGCGAGCATGCAGTATTCGATCGTCGGCACGCGGTCGGTCGCGGCCTCGAACCGTCGGGCGGCGGCCATGACTTCGGCGACGGGGTACCGGCGATTGCTCGGCACAAGCCGGGTGCGGGTTTCGTCGTCGGGCGCGTGCAGGGACAGCGCCAAGTGAACGTTCAGATCGAGCTCGCGAAGTCGCTCGATTCCCGGCACGATACCGACGGTGGAGACGGTGACCTGCCGCCACCCCAAGCCGCCGAGATCGGGGTCGGCGATCCGGCGGATGGCCGCGGTCACGTTTTCGAAGTTCAGCAGCGGCTCGCCCATGCCCATGAAGACCAGCGTTTTCAGCCGGCGTCCGAGTGACGCGGCCTGCTGTTTCAGATGCAGAAACTGCTCGACGATTTCACCGGCTTCGAGGTTCCGCTCCAGGCCCCGGCGGGTGCTCGCGCAGAAATCGCAGCCCATCGCGCAGCCGATCTGCGACGAGACGCAACCGGCGGCGATGTCCGGACGGTGACTGAGCATCAGCACGCTTTCGACCGCCCCGCCGCCGTCGAAGCTGATGAGCAGTTTGATGGTGCCGTCGGACGCGACAGACCTTTGCTTGATCTGCGACCGACGCATTCCAAACTGCGTTTGAACGAACTCGCGAACGCGGTCGCCGACGGGCAGGCGGGACCAGTTTATTGTGCCGTTCAACTCGTAAAATTGCCGGAGCAATTTGCCCGCATGCACCGGCTTGTGCCCAACGGCGGCGAGCGCGGTCTGCAACGTGTCGAGGTCCTGGTCCGCCAAAAAATCCATCGCTGGTGTTGTACCAAGATCCGACACCACGTGCCTGCGGGGGTTGGTTGGACTGGCAAACGTTTGTCACTTTCCTGGAACTGGTGACTGCAGCTTCGTGACCGTCGGTTGTGTGGCGGCGATCGCTTTGTCGATTAGGAGTTTGGCGTCCTTCGCATGAAGCCAGTCGGCGTGGCCGTCGCCGTAAAGAATGTTCCCGCCTTCGGCGCTGTGACTCTCCGGTGGTTCGTAGGCGAGGATCGTGTCGGCAGTCGCGGTATCGATGGTGAGCCCGCGGCCGAGGTAGATATAAGACTGGTGGTGCGGCTTTGCGAAGTCGGTGAGGATTTCTGCCTGGTCGTTCCCGCCCGCCGCCTCGTCGTTGGACGACGGGCAGGTGAACACAGAGGCCGTGATTTGTTCGTTCTTCAGAAGCGCCGCGAACGAATCGGGGTACTGGCCGTGATTTTCGTTGGCATAAAGCGAAATCGCTAGCCCGATCTGATGGAGGTTCGACGCGCACTTTGCTTTGTACGCCGGCTCGCGGCTTTTGCACAAGCTCGGCAGGATGACGCTGGCGAGCCCTATCAGACCGACGAAGCCGATCCCGATTCGGAACAACCAGGTGCCGACACCCGCACGCGGCCTCGGCTTATTAAAGGGAGACTGGTAATCCAAAGGCGACGCGGGGGTTTGCGTGCTGGACATGCATTGAACTTTACCAGCGACCGGCTCCCGCGTAACGAGAATTATTTTCCGCCGGCTGTTGGTTGCGAGGTCGCAACGACGCCGGTGTTTTCATTTAGTGTGATCGGCAGCCGTCCGGTCGCAACCGCGGCACATAATTTGGCCCCGACCTTCGCATCGATCCAGTTCGCGTGGCCGTCACCGAACAGCACATTCATTCCGCGGTTGGCGTGATTGCTCAGCGGTTCGTATAGAACGACGGTATTCGCCGTTGCGGTTTTGTCGTTCAACCCTTTGCCGAGATAGAGGTATGAAAGATGCCCCGGCTTCTGCCAGTCCGCGGCGATTGCTTGGGTCGTCGCCTGAGTGGATGGAGTATCGTTGGACGCGGGGCAGAGAAATACCGGTGGTGTGATTTGTTCTTGCAACAGTTCGTCGAGTGAATTTGGATACGTCTGGCTATGGTCGTTCTGGTAAAGAAGAATGGCAAGACCAATCTGATGCAGGTTTGAAAAGCACTTGCCTTAAACGGTGCCGTAATTTGCCCTATTGAGCGTCGGCAAAAGTACGAAGACGACAAATAATCCGAGTATTGCGGTGACGACGATTACTGCCATGGCAGTGAACTGATCCTTACTTTCCGGCTCGGGTGTTTCATACTCGAGCGGCGACGGATTTTTATCGGTCATATTACAATCAAGTATATCGGTTGTTCGCGAACTGCATCCCTATATTATTGAAAGCGTTAGCCCGGCCGATCTGATCTTTTTGAATGGAGATGTCTTGAGAACGAACTCGATGATTCACGTTGGTTTGCTTACCGCAAGTATTGGCCTGTGGTTCACTGGACATACCTTTGCGGACGTGACGGGCAAGGTCACTCTGGACGGCCCGGCACCGGAGATGAAGGTGATCGACATGTCTGCCGTGAAGGAGTGTGCGGCGTTGCACCCCGACCCGGTGACCGAAGAATCTGTTGTTGTCAGTGAGAATAACGAGCTGAAAAATGTCGTCGTCTCGTTGAAGAAGGACGAAGACAAGGAAATGCCGGGCGAGGCGTCGAAGACGCCGGCGGTGCTGGATCAGAAGGCCTGCGTGTACGAGCCGCACGTGGTGGCAATGATGGTCGGGCAGACGCTGCTGGTAAAAAACAGCGACGCGTTTCTGCACAACGTCGACAGCACGGCGAGCAACCCCGAGAACAAATTTAACATCGGCATGCCCAAGCCGAACGACGGGATGAAGATCGACCCGCAGCCGAAGGTGGCCGAGATCTTCCGCGTGAAGTGCGACGTGCATCCCTGGATGAGCGCGTGGGTCGCAGTGTTCGATCACCCGTATTTTGCGGTCACCGGCGACGACGGAAAGTTCGACATCAAGGGACTGCCCGACGGCAGTTACACCCTGCAGGCTTGGCAGGAAAAACTTGGCACGCAGGAGCAGAAGATCACCGTGAAAGACGGCAAAGCCGAGGTCGATTTCAAATTTAAAGCCACTGACACCTCCAAGAAAGCCGCCCGGTCAGTCGACACCAGCGGCACGGCCGTCGCGACGGCGGTGAAATGTCCGGCTTGCGCACGCTAATCCGATCGGTGTCGTTTCTTCATCGCAGAGACGCCGAGGCGCAGAGAGTGAATCGATTCTGAGTAAAGCATATGAGCCTGCTGGCGATCGGGAAAGACTGGTGGCTGCCGACGAATTATGCCGTGCACGGTCGGGAAACCGATGCGCTGTTTCAATGGTTCTTCTGGACCACGATGGCGGTCTTCGTCGGCGTCGAACTGCTGCTGGTCTTCTTCGTGCTGAAGTACCGATTCCGTGGCGAGACGACCAAGGCGCGGTTCGTTCACGGCAGCGGGAAAATCGAAATTATCTGGACCGTGCTCCCGGCAATCGTGCTGATGGGGCTGGCGCTGGGCAGCCGGCGGGTGTGGAACAATTTTCGGGACTCGGCCGATCTATCGAATCCTTCGCGGTCGAAGATTCTGGTCATCGGCCAGCAGTTCAAGTGGAACGTGATCTATCCTGGCCCTGACGGAAAATTCGGCCGGTATCTGCATTATCCCAAACCAACGGACGCGGCCTGGCCGCCGGGGCCCGACGGGACAGCGACGCGGTTTGCCGGGGTGACCGGGCCTGCGATGCTGCCGGTCACGCAGGCAGTGCAGGCGATCAACACGTACATCGATACCGAGAACCCGCTGGGCAAGGATTTCGCCGACTCAGACGGGAAGGACGACGACTGGTCGTTCGCGCCGGGCCGACCGATCTTCGTGCCGGTCGACCGCCCGGTCGAAGTGCTGCTCGAAAGCAAAGACGTCATCCACGACTTTTTCCTGCCGAACTTTCGCGCCCAGTTGTACGCGGTGCCGGGGATGCGGGGCCGGTTCGTGTTCACGCCTACCGCGACCACGGCGGATCTCGAAGCCGCTTCCAGAGAGCTGGTCAGCCTTGACGACCTGACCGCACGACTTGCGGACCCCGCGAACGCCGATCTGACGATCGACATCGGCGATCAAACTCCGGGCGCGGTGCGGGACAAGACCGGTTGGCGGTATGTCGATTCGGTGAAGAAGAAAAAACCGGTAACCGTCATCCGCAACGGGATGTCGTTCGCGGCGGGTGTGGTCGACAAGCTCAAAGCGGCGGGAATCACGCAGGTGACGGTTCACAAGCCCCAGCCGTTTGAGGTGGCGTGCGCCCAGCTGTGCGGGGCCCAGCACTACCTGATGCGCGGGGAACTGATTGTGCTGTCCCAGGACGAATTCGACCGCCGGTTCCCGGCAGCGCCGCACTCGCGGTAATCCTTCGCCGGACGACGGTTAATTAGAAATGAACCGGCTGTAGCCCTTCGCTACTCCGTGTGGCGTGTCGCCGATTTTCGCGTTCGAAAACGTTGTCTGGCTCATCACCGCGTGATCCGTGCCCGGGGCCGACGGGTGCTCACCCGCGGCTCGGGCGTCGGTGACGATTGAACTCGAACCGTCCTAAAGCAGATCGACCTTGAACCCTGCGACGCTAGTCTGGTCGACCGGATCCTTGACCGACACGCCGGTCGACCCGGTTCCGGCCTTAAACGCGCCGACGTGGTTAGCGGTGACGCCCGAAGTTGCTCCGGAGACCGCACCGACCGAGACGGCCCGCACATTCCAGCCGGCGATAATCGTGTCGGCGAACAATCCGCCGTGTACCTTGACCTGACCGATCAGCGACTTGCGGTTCGTGAAATCGGATGCGGCGGCGGGTGCTCCGCCGACCACGCCGGCGAGGAACTGGCTGTTGATGATGCTGGTCGCGCTCACCGTGCCGATGCTCCCGGTCGCCAGGATTGAACCGGTATCGATGGTCCCGCCGACTTGCAGCGACTGAATGCTGTTGGTCACGATGGTTCCGCCGAAATTGCCCTTGACCTTTATCGTTCCGACGCGGGGGGCGGTGATGTTCAGCGGCGAGCCGGTGGTGTTCAGATATGCCCCGGCGGTGATGAATGAGATCGGGATCGCCGAGGTGATCGTGCTGTTCAACACGCGGTTGAAGGTGAGGCCGACCGGACTGCCCGGAGGTGGCCCCGCCGATGGTGATCGCCGACGCCGCCACGTACCCGAGCTTCAGTGAGCTGAGCCCGCCGGCGGATGGAGACCGACGAAAGAATGTTTGTCGTTCCCGCGTCGATCGTGCCGACCGATCCGGTGGCGACGAGATTCTGGAACGGACGTCTGCCCGTCACGGCCGGCGACTTTCACAAAAACCCGCGACCCGGCGTTAGTGCCGTCGAGCAGGATTTCAAATGCGTTGGTCAGGGTTCGACGTCGAACCGAGGAACACGACGTTCCCGCTGCCGATGCCGGCCATCGAAACAGTCACCTTCTGATTCAGACGCGTCGGTATAAGTCGCCTTGGTCTTAGCCGAGAAAGGCAACGCGGCCAGCGACAGGTAATGAATGGTCCCGGTCACGACCGGGCTCAGTAGAAGAATATTCCCTTTCGGGTTGCTCAAGGTAAACGTAACCGTTTTATCCTGGGCGGTGATGAACTGCTGGAAGACCGGCACATAAATCGTTTGCTGAATACGGCCCGGTGCGAAGGTGATTGTGCCGGACTGCGGGGTGTAATCTTTCCCGGCCACGGCGGTCCCGTCGGAGGTCGTGTAGTCGACCGTTACGACACCGGTCAGCGACGGTTCCACGTCGACGTTGAACGGCAGATACGCGATTCCTGTGGGTGATTCGGTCACCTCGGCCGGGTCGGCGTTGACGCCCGGCGGCGCGTTGGTCAGGATGGTGCCGGCCGCCTGAGCGGGGGTGCCTACGGTGGCGGTGGTAGAGCCCAGCACCTTCACGAAGAATGTTTTATCCAGCTGTCGGTTGGTGCCGGGGAGAATCGTCACCTGGACGGTCAGCGGTCCGACCGAGTGGGCCGGGAACACGAGTGTTCCTGTCTGGCCGATGTAATCGAGCGTATCGATGGCGGTGTTGTCCGCGGTGGTGTACGGGACCGAAACCGAGAACGGCGCGGGGGCCGAAAGACTGACCGAGAACGAGACGATCTGATCGACGGTGTCGGACCGCAAAACCGACGGGGTACCACCGACCGACGCGGCGGGGAAGTTCGTGTTCAGGATCGTCCCGACGCCCCGTGGTTTTGCTGCCGCCGCCGAACACGTCCGGGGGAACGGTCAGGACGACGTCGTACGTCACGTCGTTTTCGATCGTCAGATTTCCGACCGCCTGAACGGTGATGGTTTCGGTCGTCACGCCGGCCGGGAACACGAGCGTTCCGCTGGCGGGTTGGTAGTCGTTGTTCGCGACCGTCGCGGTCCCGTCGACGGTGGTGTATGGGACGCTGATTTGGGTCAGATTGAACGGCGTGATGGTCACGGTGAAGACCATCGCGGCGAGCCCGCTGTGCGGCCGTGACACGGTCACGTCGTCGATCGAAATCGTCTCGACGTACATGCCGCCGTTGATGTTCGGGTTCTGAGTGGTGGTCGTCGTTGTGAACAGTCCGGAATTGCCGTTGCGGTCGAGGACATTGTTGCCGGAACTGATCCTGCCGCCGCCGATCGGCGTCACCTTGTATCCCGCGGGTGGCTGCATGTGGATGTAGAAGGTCCCGACGGGGACGTTGGTAAATTCGTACAGGCCGTCGGTGTCGGAAAGTGTCGACCTGACCGTGGTGTCGTCGACGGTGCCGATGATGCCGTCGACGCCGGCCGAGTTCAGCTGGATCGTGACGTTGGAGATCCCGGTTTCGCCGAGGTTTTGAACGCCGTCGACGTTTACATCGGCAAAGACGTGGTAACCGATGTAGGTCGAGCTCATGTCTGCAACAAGTCGCTCACCAAAGGGCGAGCCGCGGCCCGTGACCAGGTCGTACCCGGTGCTGGCGGGGTCGCCGTTGTCACCGGTAGTGATGTCGTGGTAGTCGGCGTTCGGCAGATTATAAAGCCGGGGCAGAGTCTGGGTCGCGCCGTCCATGGTGCTAAGACCGTTGACGACGCGGCCTTGATTCACGATCGCGAGAACGGCGGAGAACATCGGGGTGGCCAGGCTGGTGCCGCCGACCGCGAAATCCGTCCAGGGTGTTTGTGTACCGAAGTCGTACGAGTCTAAAACTGCGACACCGGTGGCCGGATCGCTTTCCATGGCGACGTCCGGATAGGTCCGGTTGGTCGCCGACAAGGTATCGAGGAACGATTGGTAATCGGGCTTTTTCTCGAAGTTGCTGGTGCCCCCGCCGCCCCCGCCGTTCACACCGCTGAAGGTGCCGAATCCCCAGCCGGTTTCGCTCGCGTAAGCATTACCCGTTGTGAAAAGCGCGGTACCGCCGACGGCAATGACATTCGGCGAGGTAGCCGGGTATTGCGGGTCGACTAGGGTCGGGTTGCTGCGGCTGTAAATACCCGAGTCACCGGCTGCGGCGACGAACGACACCCCGGTGTGGTTGAAAGGAGTTAAAAACGTCGAGTCCTGATTAAGCTCCGAAGCGGTTTCGCTGCCCGACCAGCTCATTGAAACCACGCTGACGCCCGGAACCCGCGCCGCTGCCCGGACGGCGGTGAACAGGTCGTCGCTGGGCGTGTCGGCTTCCACCAGAATGATATTGGCCTGGGGGGCGATGACGTGTGCCCATTCGATGTCCAGCGATTCTTCCAGTTCCCAGGTGTTGCCGAGCGGCGCGGGGTCGACGCCGGGCAGAGGAGCCGGCTGTCCCTGCTGATTCAGTTTCTGGAAAGAAGGCGGATCAGGAAGGTTGAACGCGGCATCGAAGGCGCGCAGGTCGGCCAATGCGTTAGGGTCGTCATAGGCGTCGACGATCGCAATGGTCTGACCGGCCCCGTTCCCAGTCACGCCGCCGTTGAAACTGATCTGATTGAGCGCGTAGGCACCCACCATCTGCGCGGGCGAGATGATGCCGACCGGCGTCGCCGATCCCTGTGCGTTCGGGCGAATCAACTGGCCCGTGGGTGATTTCACCGGCAAGCTCGTAATCCCGATCGGGTTCGCGTGCCAGGTGGAGGGAAAACTGGTCGCCTGGTCGACGACCGCGCTCAGCATGAGCCTGCGTTCGATGAGCTCTAAGTTGTAGATGGGAAAACGTTTGGTCGTGCGCTGCTTGCTAGCCATGGAGATCCCTCGGGCGGTGACTAATGATCGGGAGCTTTTTGCCAAAGCGGTGCGCAAAAAGACAGCACGTAAAGTATCGCGACCCCAAACTTTGTTGTCAAACCGCGACATTTGTGAGCACACGTCGGCGCAAGATTGTTGCGGTCACAGTTCTACCCGGGATGAGCGGTGCCGTTGTTGGTCCTTTTTGTAGGCAGCAGGGTCTGCGGGGTTTCGCGAAAAGAGCCCGGCCCTCCGGGCCGCCGCTAAACGGGCATTCAAATTTTAACAATCGCGCGTCCGTTTCGGGGGGGCGGGCGGCCTTGCGTCAACCGCCGGCGATGGCGGGGACGATGCTGATCTCGTCGCCGGCTTTGACCGGCGTGTCCAGATTGCTCATGAACCGGATGTCTTCGTCGTTTACATAGATATTCACGAACCGGTTCAGCTGCCCCGGCGTTTTGAATAACCGGGTCTCGATCCCGCTGGCTTTTTCCTTCAGACCATTGAGAACGTCGCCGACGGTCGCCCCTTCGGTCTCGACGACGTCAACGCCGTTGGTGTAGCTGCGCAGGGGGGACGGGATGCGGACTTTGATGGACATAACTTGAACTCTGCCTCTCCAAGATGATCGAGATCATACTTCGAATCGACCCGCGTTGTAGCGGATCCTATGCGAACGCTCGGTGACTGACGATGCACGCCCTGAGATAACGTCACGCCCGTGCGAGTGACAATGCGTCGGGTTTTTCCGACGGCTTGGTCGGCGCGACCGACTCGAGCATCGCATCGAACGCGCTCAGTTTCGGGTCAATGACCAGCGGGTACGGCAAATCTTCCTGAACCGCTTCCAGTGTTTTCAAACCGTTCCCTGTAATGCTCACGACGATGCTTTCATCCTTGGGGATTCGGCCCGACTGAATGAGCTTGATCGCCGCGGCGAGCGTCGTCCCGCCGGCGGGTTCGGTCCAGATGCCTTCGGTTTTTGCAAGCAGCTTGATGGCATCGACGATCTCGCGGTCGGTAGCGCTTTCACCCCAGCCGTTGGAGTCTTTCACGACGTGGTAGGCGTAGTACCCGTCGGCCGGGTTTCCGATCGCAAGGCTCTTGGCGATCGTGTGCGGCTTCTGCGGTTCGATGATGTCCTGGCCCTTGTGGATCGCCGTGACCACCGGGTTGCACCCGGCGGGTTGGGCCGAATAGATCTTCGGCTTGTTGTCCTCGACCAGCCCGAGCTCGATGAACTCTTTGTACGCCTTATAAACCTTCGGCAGGATCGTGCCCCCGGCGGTCGGGATGACCGTGTGCTGCGGGAGCGCCCAGCCCAATTGCTCGGCGATTTCGAAGCCGAATGTCTTGGCCCCTTCGGTGTAATACGGCCGAAGATTCACGTTCACGATCGCCCAGTTGTACTTGTCGGCGATCTCCGTGCAGAGCCGGTTCACGTCGTCGTAGTTGCCGCGGATCCGGACCATGGTCGGCCCGAAGATCAGGCTGCCGAGCACCTTTCCCTGTTCCAGGTCGTGCGGGATCATCACGAAGCACCGGATGCCGACGTTAGCCGCGTGAGCCGCGACGCTGTTAGCAAGATTGCCCGTGCTCGCACACCCGACCGTGTCGAATCCGAACTCGACCGCTTTGCTGATCGCGACCGAAACCACCCGCTCTTTGTACGAATACGTGGGGTAATTGCACGAGTCGTCCTTGATATACAGCTCCCGGCAACCGAGTTCCTTGGCCAGCCGGTCGGCGCGCTTGAGCGGTGTAAAGCCGGAGTGAAACCCGGTCACCGGTTTGTCGACCGGCAACAAGTCCTTGTACCGCCACAGCGACTTGGGCCCCCGCGCGATCGACTCGCGGGTGACCTTCCCCTTCATCTTGGCGTAATCGTATTCGACCTCGTACGGCCCGAAACACTGCTCACAAACGTGCACCGGCGACACCGGCACGCGGTGACCACACTCTTTACATTTTAATCCCAGGACGTAGCTCATAATCATGGTCCGTAGTCGGTAATCCTGTCGCCGGTTGATGTGAGCCTTGTTGTCACGACCGACAACCGACCACCAGCAACTGACGATGCACAAAACAAAAAAAGCCTCTTCGATAAGAAGAGGCTTTGGCATGCGGTTGCGGTGAAGCGTCTTCTTATCTTCCCCGATTGAAGGCGTCGCTCAATCGCGACTGCCTCTCGGGCGGGAGTTAGCACCGACCCGGCGACGAATCGCCTGTCGGTTGCTGTGGCGTCAAAGGGCCCAACCCTCAACCACTCTCGATAAGAACGTATTTAGTTGTCGAACGAAATCTTATTGCGCGTCCCGGTCTTGTCAAGATTTTAACCGAGTTTGCGCCGACGACGGTCGTTCAACAGCACGATTCAGGCTGTGGTAACAACGGTGATCAACGACCTTTCCATCACCCCGCCACCGCGCCGTGACTCGCGCTGATCAAGCCCGTCGCCGCGCCACGATCTGCAGGTGCCCGCACCGGCCCGCCGACGCCGGGTCTCTTCCCAGCTCTTTCTCGATTTCCAGCAATCGCTCGATCGCGTTCGGGCTTTCCAGCAACCGCTTGTTTTGCCGGATCGGAATGACCGTTTTTCCCGCCACGTCCACGGTCTCGAACCCGTTGTTGTCGAACAGTCTTTGCAACGACGCCGGTGTGAACGTCGTCAGCTCGAACCGCTCTCGCTCGTCGGCGGTCAGCCAGTTCGTCTTGCCCGATTTAACGAACGATTCGAGCTCGTCCAATGACCCCCGCTCGACGAAATGATCGATCGCCGCCAGCTTGTTGTCCGCGGTCGCCACCACGACCCCGCCGGCCTTGGTGATCCGCGCCATCTCCCGGCAGGCCCGCTTCGCGTCGGTGCAGATCGAGAGTGGGTCGCCCATTGCGAGCACGAGTTGAAACGTGTCGCTCGGCACGGCCGGCATCTCGACGATGTCCGCGACCACCAGCGTCCCCTTGTTCCCCTTCGCGCCCAGCGCTTCGAGTTTCGGCCGCACCTGCTCGACCATCGCCGCCGCGTGGTCCACGAACGTCGTCGCGAACCCGCTCTTGAGCAGCTTCAGTCCCCACTTGCCGGTCCCGCACCCCAGGTCCGCACACGCCGCCGTCGCGTCCCGCGGGATCCACGGTTTGATCATCCGCCACGTTAGCTCGTCATGAAATTCCCAATACGGGTCGTCGTAGATCGAGTCATACTGCCGCGCCACCCGGTCGTGATACCGCCGAGACGCGTCCCGCAGATTCTTCCGCTGTTCGCCCATGCGGGCATCATATACCAACCCCTCCGCGCCGCATCACACCTGATCCCGCGATCGATCCCAGCAGCATCAGAATTGCCCTCGGCTCGTCTCGCTTGCCTTCAGAGTCGTGGGGCGGGCTTCAGCCCGTCGACAACTCTAATGGCTACACGGGCAATGAATTGATAGCCGCGATGGCGACGCCGTTGCCGATCATCCGCTTTGCAATCATGGCGGTGACGTCGGCGGACGGGCCGTCTGTCTGATCGAATCGAGAACCATGGATAGAACTGGCGCGTGTGCCCGATACAGGCTTGATGGCGTCGAGCAATTGCGGCGGACCGGCTTCAGTGCGGCTCGACGGAATCGAGAATTTTGCGAAGTTTCTCGAGATCGACCGGTTTGCTGAGGTGGGCCGTATAACCGGCCGACAGGCTTCGCTCGATGTCCTCGGGGAATGCCCTGCCGGTGACCGCAATGCCGACGATCGGCCGGTGTTGCAGCAGACCGGCAAGCAAATCGCAACCGTCACCGTCGGGGAGGGAATAATCGCAGATCAAAACATCATACGGAACCAAGCCGGCCAACCGCCCCGCCTCGGACACATTGCCGGCGGTGTCCACGTGGTGACCCCACCGTTCGACAAGCAGCCTCATCATATTCGCCGTATCGTCGTGGTCGTCGACGAGAAGAATTTTGAGACCCTTTGACATCTTTATATTGTAGAGCCTGCTACGGAGGCTTTCAATTTAGTCGGGGCAGTGGCCGTATCCAGCTCATGCGAACAAGGTAGACAGATGATCAGTTGGCTTCGAACGCGGGCAGTTCGAGGCCTTCGATCTCCTGCACGGATTTGCCTGCAATGCCCTGAAGTTCGCCGTACATGCCGACCGTCGCTTCCATCACTCGGGTGATCTGTTCCTCACGCTTGGACCACTGTTTAAGCGTGCTCTTTTTCTCTTTCATGAGGTCTTCGCTCATGGTGGAAAAGGCTTCGACGATCGCCTGCACCCGTAGGCGAAACTTCGGGCCGGTGAGATAGAAATAGACCATTTCCATTTTGGTCTGCTGGCCTTCCCCGGTCTGGCGGGCCGCGCCGACCTCGATCAGCATGTTCCGCAGTGACATGGCCACGGGCAGGATGCAGCGGGGGTGCACGATCCAGACGCCGTCGACCTGGTCGAAGGTTTCGACGTCGCGCGGGAGCACGGTGCTGACGATGACGGCGATCTCCGCCTTGGCCGCCCGCTGGTCGCCGCGGAGCTTGGGCAACCAGCCGTCGCTCCAGTTTTTAACCCGCTTGGTTTCCCAGAGAATGGTGCCGCAGTTGCAGCCCGTCGGCGTCATCACGCGATGCAGGATGTCCCCGCCGTGCTCTCCCTTGGGAACCGGTTCGACAAGGTCGTGAACGAATTTACCCGTGAGCAACGCTTCGAGTTGCAGTTCGAGCGCTTCGCCCTGCAGTTGCTGCGAGCCCTGCTCGGACTTTCGGCGAAGTTCTTCGATCTGCTTTTTCATCGCGTCAATGGTCTGGTCCTTCTCGATCACCTTCAGCGACAATTCCTGCTCGGCGTCCCGCTTCGCCCCCTCACGCACCTTCACCAGGGAATCCTGCACGCGGGTTTCGATCGTAAGTTCCATCTCCCGCTTGGCGTCGTCGAGTTCCCGCTGCTTGCGAATCAACTCGGCCTGGGCCTTTTGCGCTTCGACCAGCTTTTCGTCGCGCTGCTTGAGAACGACTTGCAGTTCGGCCAGCTCTCTGACTTTTAAATCGAGATCGTTACCGAGCGCGAGGCGGGCTTTTTTGGATTCGTCGGCGGCGATTTTCGCGCGTTCTTCCTTGAGCTTGTCGGCGACCGATGCGTCTACTGTTTCCTTCTCCTTGATCAACGCCGCTTCGCGGTCCTTGAACGCCTGCTCACGTTTGGCGACATCGGCGGCGATCTTTACCCGTTCGACTTTGAGTTTTTCGTCGACCGTCGCGTCGAGCGATTCCTTGTCACGGGCGATCTCGGCTTCACGTGCCTTTACGGCCTGCTCACGTCGTGCAAACTCCGCGGTCTGCTGTGATAATTTTTGTTCATACTGCCGACGCGTCACCTCGATCAGCGGCGCGGCCAACGACTCGGTCAATTTGATTTCAGTTCGGCAACTAGGGCACGTAACGGTCGGTTCGGTAGCCATGAGCCCTCCCGGGCTGTCTGCGTTTCTGCCGTACACATTCGTCAGCACACTAACCGAACACCGATCACCGTTCAAATTCTGGCGGTAAACTCTTCGATGGTCATCTCCATGTCACTTGTAATCCCGCGGAGCGTGCCGGGTTTGAGATCTGCCGAACCGTGCATCGGGATGATCACGCGGCGATTGTCAGCCGCGCGGTAATAAAGCGCGTGACTGCCGCGTTGTCGGTCGAACACGAAGCCGACCGACTGAGCCACGCGCACGACTTCCCGAGCGCGGATGGAGGAGGGCTTTGTCATAATCAGGCGGGTACGGCGATGTCAAACGGCTTGATCAGAATATTTTCAACGGGTAGAGGCTCCCCGTGCGCGGTGAGGCTTTCGATGTAGACTGTCATTGCCTCGCGAATGTTTTCGATCGCTTCGTCTAGCGTGTCGCCCTCGGAATGGCACCCGACCAGCGCGGGGCAAAACGCGTGGTATCCGCCATCGGGTTGAGCCTCAAAGATCGCCGTGTAACGCATGGCTGAATCATAGCAAGCGATTACCGGCGTCGATAGCGGCTGAAGATTCGCGGACGTTGGTCCGCACGTTGTGTCCGTGCCGACCTCTGAACGCAACGGGGTCGTTGTTGACCGAAATAATTTCGATTCACGCGAGTTCCGTGCTACCGCGCAGTGTGTAACATCCGCACGTCATGGGTGAAGTTGATATTCGTCTCGTTGCCATCGATCTCGACGGCACCTTATTGAACGATTCCAAGCAGGTCAGCGAGCAGACCGCCGGGGCGCTCTGCGGGTTGCCCGAGCGCGGCGTGCGGGTGGTGATCGCGTCGGCGCGGCCGCCGCGTAGTGTTCGGCACATTTACAAAATGCTCAAGCTCGACACGTTGCAGATCAATTACAACGGCGCGCTGATCTGGGACGAACCCAACCGCAGGGCTGTCTTCCATCGCCCCCTGCCCGGGGCGTTGACCGCCGAGATTGTGAACGTCGCCCGCGACTGGTTCGACGACGTGCTGGTCACCTGCGAGATCATGGATCGCTGGTTTACCGACCGCGACGACCAGACTCACACGACCGAGACCGGGCGGATGTTTAAGCCCGACGTGATCGCGCCGGTCGTGACTTTTCTGAACCAGGACGTGACCAAGCTGATGTTCCTTGGCAATCCGAAAATGATCAGCGAACTGGAACCGCTGATGTTCCGGCAGTTCGGCGAGCAGGTCACGATCCTGCAAACCGACGACGACCTGCTGCAGATCACCAGCCCGGGGATCGGAAAATCCACGGCGCTTCAGTGGGTGGCCGATCAGTATCAGGTCCCGATCACGCAGGTGATGGCGATCGGTGACGCGCCGAACGATGTCGGGATGCTCCAACTGGCAGGGGTCGCAGTAGCGATGGATAACGCCAGACCGGTGGTGAAAGAGGTCGCCGACTGGATCGCCCCGAGTAACAACGACCACGGCGTTCACGCCGCGCTCGTGCGATACGGTCTGTGCTAAAAATGAACCTCGGTGGGTACCCCGCCGCGCCCTCTCGGTTTCCCCGGCCAGTTCTGTATACTCCCGCGCGAACGGTCGAATCATAAGGAGATGCTCATGAAGGTTTTGGTCGCCGGCGGGGCCGGATATATCGGATCACACACGGTCAAACGGCTCATCGAGGCCGGGCACGAACCGGTCATCTACGACAACCTTTCGCGGGGCCACAAGACCGCGGCCGAGATCCTGGAAGTGCCATTCATCGCCGCCGACCTGAACGACCGTTCGGTGCTCCTGCAGACGCTGCGTGAGCATTACATCGAAGCGGTGATGCACTTCGCGGCGTACGCGTACGTCGGGGAAAGCGTCGACAAACCGTTGATGTACTACCAGAACAACGTCGCCACCACGGTGAACGTGCTGCAGACGATGCAGGAGGCGGGCGTCGAGCGGTTCGTCTTCTCCAGCACCTGCGCGACCTACGGCGACCCGGACAAAGTCCCCATCACCGAAGACGAAAAGAAAGCGCCGGTCAGCCCGTACGGCCGCAGCAAGCTGATGGTCGAGAATGTCCTGCACGACGTGCCGGGCGGGTGGAAGGATTTCAAGTTTGCCGCGCTCCGGTATTTTAACGCCAGCGGGTGCGCGATGGACGGCACGCTCGGTGAAGACCACGACCCCGAGACGCACCTGATCCCCGTAATCCTTCAGGCAATCCTCGGTGTGCGCCCAGGCATCACAGTGTTCGGCACCGATTACCCGACCAAGGACGGCACCAACGTCCGCGATTACATTCACGTCGACGACCTGGCCGACGCCCACATCAAGGCGATGGAAAAACTCGACACCGAGAAAAAAATCATCTGCAACCTGGGCACCGGCGCGGGCTTCAGCGTGAAAGAGATTATCGCGACGGCCGAAAAAGTGACGGGCAAAAAAGTGCCGGTGACCTTCGGCCCCCGCCGCGCCGGCGACGCGATCGCGCTATACGCCGACGCGTCCAGGGCGAAAAAAGTGCTCGGCTGGGAAGCGAAGCATAAAGACCCCGAGGCGATCATCCGCTCGGCGTGGAACTGGTTCGAGAAACACCCGAAGGGGTATCACGGCAAATAAAAGTGCCGCCGGTCGGAACAATCGGAGTCACGGCATGATCGAGACCTGGCGATGGTTCGGGCCGAATGATCCGGTGCCGCTGGCGCACGTCCGACAGGCCGGGGCGGCCGGCGTGGTTAGCGCGCTACATCACATCCCCAACGGTGCGGTCTGGAGCGTCGCCGAGATTCGGAAGCGGCAGGCGGAGACGCTGGCCGCGGGCTTGCCGTGGCTGGTCGTCGAAAGCCTTGCGGTTTCGGAAGACATCAAAACCCGATCCGGCCAGTATCGCGAGCATCTGGACGCGTACCGCCAATCGCTCGCGAATTTGGCCGCCTGTGGAATCCGAACCGTCTGCTATAACTTCATGCCGGTGATCGACTGGACGCGGACCGACCTGGCATTCCCCATGCCGGACGGCAGTCTGGCGTTGCGGTTCGACGCAACCGCATTCGCCGCATTCGATCTTTTCATTCTGAAACGCGACAGCGCCGAAGCCGACTACACACCGGCCCGGATCAACGCGGCGAAAGTGATGTTCGATCGGCTGACAGTATCCGATCGTTCGAAGCTGACGCGAACGCTGATTGCCGGGCTCCCCGGCGCGGAGGAAAGCTACACGCCGGAGATGTTCCGCGAGGCGATTCGGCCGTACGAACAGATTGGCGCCGAAGGATTGCGGAGCCATCTTCGTGAGTTTGTCATTGCGGTAACCGAGACGTGCGTCGAGCACGACATTCGGCTCTGCATTCACCCCGACGACCCGCCCCGGCCGGTGCTAGGATTGCCCCGCGTGCTGAGCACCGCCAACGACGTGCGATGGCTCTTTGCTCAGACAGATCATCCATCTAACGGGTTGACGTTTTGCACCGGTTCGTTCGGCGTACGGGCCGACAACGACCTTCCGGCCATGGTTCGCGAGTTCGGCCCACGCGTCCACTTCCTGCACCTTCGCTCGACTCGCCGCGAGGCCGACCCCGAAAGCTTTCACGAAGCCTCTCACCTGGACGGCGACGTCGACATGGTGGCGGTGATCGCGGAAATCGTCCGCGAACAACGCCGCCGAGCGGCAGGCGGTGAGACTTCGAGCCAGCTTCCCATGCGACCTGACCACGGCCACCAGATGCTCGACGACCTGAGTAAAATCACCAATCCAGGTTACTCGGCAATCGGCCGGCTCAAGGGCTTGGCCGAGCTTCGCGGAGTCACTCGGGCGGTCGCTGCCTTGTCGAATTGTCTGTGAAGGCGTCGGCCGATCGACTCTGTTTCGATTACGTTTCGGCTACACATTTGTATTTCGGGCCGGGAGCTTGTTTTCCGCGGCAGGTCGAATTCGATCAGACGTTGCATCGTGACCGCTGTAGGTGCCGGGTAAAGCGTTTGCGTCGGGAAGATTTCGAGGGTTCTCGGTCAGGGAATGCCAATCATCGATTCAGCGCCAATGGCATTTTACGGTTTCCGTCTGATTCTCGCGCGGGTGTGAATCCAGACAGATGGCTCACCGCGGAGGCGCAGAGCCGCGGAGAAGACAATTCGCCAGCATTCGTGCGACAGATCCGGACGAAATCAATAAGCAGGGACGCTGCTCGGCGACTTATCGTGTCGTACGCGTTTCCAGATGAACTGCGCGGAAATCATTCGGAGACACCCGTTAACAGCCGAGGCCGGGAGGCCACGGATCGAACGTGGAGTTGCGCACCTGACCGGTCGATCCCCGCCCTGCCCGGGGCGGGGCTATCAAGGTCTCGCATGACACGGGGGATTGGCTGGAATTGGTTTCTAATTGGTCCCGCGCCATTCCAGACGGAGCCGCGGGTGAACACCCGTCGGCCGGAAATGTCAACGGCGCGGCAATCAAATAGAAAGCGTATTACACCCACGTTTCAGCTCCCGGACATCGCCAAAGCGTGCAACCGCTTCGGCAACAGAGCCGACGGCGTGCTAAAGGTCACGGTCTGCCCCTGATCACACGCATTGTGTCCGCAAGTGCTTTCGTTTCAAAAAGCTAACGCAACACAAAGTGATCAGCGACGGGCGTTGTTCTGCGCAATAAAAAACCCGGTAGGCGTGGGTGAGGTGCAATTTTATGCTTGACAGGCATCCCAGAATCTCAACAAACACCGGTAAAAGAGCGAGTTTCAGCATTATTGGAATTGGTCGTTGGATACCACGAAATCGGCCAGTTGGATACCGAGTTGGATACCAAACTGCTAGGGCGGATTCTTGTGATAGCTGCACGTGAGTTGGATACCTACGATGTATTTTAGCCCTGCAACAAATCGTCTAAGTGTGGTGAGTTGCGTCCGGGTGCTCTGCAATCTGCGGTTCCATAATATGCCATACGTGAACGATACCGAGAATTCGAGACTGGTCCAAGCGGACGACAGGACGATCCGACTGCACGTGATCGGGCCGGTGAGATTGGCGAACGGAGATACCCATCATTTGAAGACTGTGGCACCATCTACAGCGGTGAAGTTTGCAACCATGTAGTGACCGCTGGTTGATCTAACTTGCTGCCACGTTGCTGAATTCCCACTGTCGCCGGCGAACCCATACGCTGCGATGTCAACCCGACGTGACTTCAGCTTCGAAATCTCGGTTCGTGCGGCTGCTTTGAACTTCTCGGCACTCGGTGCTTGAGAGAACACCAGAGACAATGTCAACCACCTCCGGGCAGGCACGATTCCTGGATAAGTTCCCTCTTCGTCGATCTTGACAGAATAGTCACTGCGGCTCTGTGTCTGACTGTTTAGTCCTGCCTGCTCACGCATCGTTTTGATTGTTTTGTCTTTGGGGCTGTAGCGGATCGGTCCTCCGTATTTCTCCTCCGCAAGCGCATTGTCTGAGGTGTCGAAAGCCATCGCAAGAATCTCCTTGCTCCCGTCCTTTGCAATGGCCTTCGTCATCTCCTGCCTGACGATGCTGGCCGCTTCAGCCTCTGTATCCGGCAGCTTGCTGAATGTGATTTGAACGCTTGTCAGTTCGGCGGTTTCCTTGGTATCCGACGTGTACTCGGCCGTCGAACCAAGTCTGTCGGGAACAACCCGAGTCGCCGTGCTCGTGCTCGTGCTCGGCATGTTCTTGCTGGCAAAAATTCCAATGCAGATAAATCCGATGACCGACAGGACAATCATGCCGAGACAACCTTTGATCAACTTCACGGGTTCCCCTCAATATATAGAGTTATGAGTCTTGCCAACAGCGGTCGCATCGAAGCTGGTCCATTGACCTATCGTATCTCACGCTCATTGCAGTATATCGTTGAAGCACTTGGCGTAAATAGAACACCGCACCGCCCAAGTGGCATGGCTGATTCACGGCTTCAAATGTCTCGCAGAGTAAAAGCACAATAAGATTTAGATTTCTGTTGATGTTTGTGGCAGCCAGGGTAAAGTTTGACGATTCGCACGGCGAGCGGGGTCATTCGTTCCTACAGCTAGTGCGGTTTGCTTCTAATCGACAAGGGGGATCATGTATCACAGCAATAATCGGCGTCGTCGTTCTGTTGTTCGTCAATCCATTGAATCGCTTGAGGCTAGGCAACTCTTCTCGACCTCGATTGCACTTGTCGGCACCAGTGGGCCAGACAATTTTGTAGTCACGTTCAATCCCAGCACTCTGACCTATTCGTTTTCCGGCTCTGGAACATCGCCACCGGCGATTGCAGCAAGCGACCTAAACAGCTTCTCAGTAGCGGGAAGTGGGGGAGCGGATACCCTAACGATCGACGGCGGCAGCCCTACACTTTTGAACGATGTGAGTACCGATGGCACTGGTTTGAGCGTCGAAGTCAAAACTGGATCGGAATTGAACTTCTTCTCAACTGAGCATCTGTCATCACTCATCGTCGATGCGGGAGCCGTCGCTAGGGTACTCGCCAACGGGTCGAGGGCACTAGTTGCGAACTCATTGACAATCGCCGGATCAACCGACAATTGGACGGGGCAAGTTGATGTCACGAACAACAGTTTAATTGTACATAACGGCAACGCCGCAATGCTTGCCAATCAAGCGAAAAGCGGCTTGAACTCATTGGCTGGCGGATACTGGGACGGTCAAGGTATTACCAGTTCTGCCGCTGGAAATGACAGTACGAATTTGACTGCTGTTGGTGTCATTCAAAACAGTGTAAATGGATCGCCGACAGGGACGGCGATTTATTCATCTTTCGCATCTCAGACGGTCGCCAACAGCGACGTATTAATTAAGTACGCTTACTTCGGAGATGCTAACCTTGATGGCCAAGTCGACGGCAGCGACTACACTAGGATTGACGCTGGGTATAACACCACCGTAATCGGTTGGATCAATGGTGACTTTAACTACGACGGTTTTGTCAATGGAAGCGACTACACGCTCATAGATAACGTGTTTAACACGCAGGGAGCATCGTTATCGCCGATCAGCCCTTCTCTGCCACCAGAGCCGACTGGAGTGACAATCGTCCAAGCGATTACTGGGGAAATAGATATCCAGTGGAATCCTAGTTCCGATTCTAATGTTACTGGATATAACGTCTACGCTGGCACCGATCCGCACTTCATCCCGAACTCGAATGTTCTCCTCGCTTCCGCAGTGGCTTCAAACGGCTACTCGGATTATTTTGACACCGACCCGGCGTTGACTTGGTACTACAAAATCACGGCTGTGAACACCAGCGGCAACCAGTCCATCCCTTCGGCCACCGTTGGAGCAATGATGCCAGCAAGTACGTCTACCGACTACACGGATGCGCCGAATTACTCGACACCGCCAGATCGTTCGTATTATATCGATGCGGATGGAAATCAGGTTGATCCAAACGGACCCATGGCGGCACCTTCGTCTTCGCCCGATGTACGTACAAAATTGCTAGTTTCATTTTATGGTGCCGGCCAAATTCCCTTCGGGGGCTTCGGCAATATCCATCTTGCGGCGATATCTTCTAAACTCGGTGGAACGCTTAACTCGACAAAGAATGCGAACGGAATCGGTGTGCCCTATCTCGATTGGCAGATGGACCCCGCATTGCACGACCTTCTGGTCGCACTTGATACTAACGGCGACAACGTCATAACCTCAACAGAAATCGCTACAAAGAACATCTCTGTTCTGGGGTACAGTTGGGGCGCAGTAGAAGCGACTAACTTGACTCGACTACTGAGCACTGCTAATCCGCACCTCCAAGGTACCCGGTCGATGACTGGGACGCCGAAGAATCCAAGTTTCTCCTTCGTTGGCGGCTTCAATCTGCAAGCTGTTGTACCACTTACCGCTTTGGTCACAATCGACCCCGTTTTACATGCTGTCTTTGGATTGTCCGGCTTGATAAAGTCGACGGAAGGTCCACTCGGAAACGTGCAAAACTTTACGAACTACTACGAGTTGAGGGGCGGAACAGCGACAACGCAACAATTTGTTGATTCAGGCGGTAGAGTCAATCTTGGGGCAGATACCAGCTTTACGATCGGCAATGCCTTTAGTGCGCTAATCCACGGAGATGCGTTAAACAGCCACGCACAGAACACGACTCCAATCAATGTAAACACGGCGTTTGCAAACTTGAACCTGTATGTATTATACAAGGTAGATGGTACTGGAACCCCTATCTATGGTCGCTTCAAAGGAAGTCAGGTGCAGCATGATATCATGCCGTTCTACTTGCAAAACACTGTTATCACGCTTATCGGAAATACCTAAGGAACCAGTTTATTCGTTGCTGGGCTATCCACTCGCCCTAGCGTTGGCAGGATGCTGGAGTTATCCCCAAAGCGAGGGCTTGTGGTCTGGGACACTAAGCCAACAAACCCTCTATGTTGATGGCCGTGAATGCTCGGCTGTCCTCTTCAAGCCTAGCTCGGGTTCTGAAATCTCGCCGAACCTCAAAGCTGGATATCTCGTCGATTCAAACAATCACTTGATTGACGCATCAAGCTTTGGCGATCAGAAATCGGTAAGAGTCACCGGCACTGCCGGATTTATGCTTGCGACTGATGCGCATGGCGGATTCGCAGAACCGAAGGACACTGCGGAAGCTACCGAAGTCGGAGTGATTCAAGTGAAGGACGTTACACTCTCAAATGGCGAGCGAATCAGTTTACGGCTTGCAGTCCCTTCGCCGGTAACACAACCTGCTCAAGTCAAAATATCGTCGCCTTAGAGACAGTTGACCTAAAGTTGCGATCTTATCGACCTTTTACAACGGTGCCATCGATAGTAGCTTGTGTATATTCTCGACCTCAGCAAGTTGCTGGTGATCTGACGTTCTCCCCCTGCGTTGGTCACCACCTTGCCGATCTTTTTGCACACATCCGCTCTTATAAGCAAACATCACCCCACTTTGCGTCGACATCTCGCACACGGTTTCCCGGTCAACCTCGGTGACATCAGCTTGGTCAACTGCATTGTTGAACCACCTGGCGGATACGCACTATCGAAGTCCCACACAATCAACGCAGTCGCCTCCGTCACCCGGTAACCACTCGTCAAGGTCCCCGAACAACCCACACACAGGCCGTCACTCGGCTCGTGCTGGCCATACGTCGGGCCTCCAAGCGGCACCGCAACGGGAGCAACCCCACCAACCTTTCCACCATACGCAACCCCGTCCGTTCCCACCGTTCCCGTCGTCACAAGCGACCAATCCCAGTAAACAAGCGACTCCGGCACCCCCGTAAACAACTCGCTGTCACTCAGGTACGTCGTCGTGCCACTGTTAGAACAATCCGACACACACACGTAGCTACCCTGATCGGGGTCATCTTTGGTGTCGGATATGCCCTTGGTGTAGGCGTAGAAGTTCACTGTCGAAGGAATGACCGGCGATACCGTGGCGTACGGGTACGCATACTGTGACGTCAAACTGATGGCGTAAAACTCTTGCACTAGTCCCGTGTCGGGATTAAGTCCGTGGTCACTTGTGCCACTGTTGGCGATACCGTACGGGGCACCACCACCGTAGTCGGCACTGCCGGGGCTGTCTCCGACATCCGCACCCGCCTCCCATGCTCCCTGTGCATCACCGAGTGCGGTCTCGTAGTCCCACACGTTCTCTCGTGGGCTTCCACCACTCCTAAGCGACAACTCGGCGTCACACGTCGCACACGATTTGTTGGACCAATTCGTTGTCCCGTGCGTAGCGGCCAAGAGGTTAATCGTGGCGTAAATCTCGTCGAAAAACCTCTGCGTCCATGCGTCCCACTTGTGTAGATAACCGAAGTCCTTAACAAACGTCTCCGTGTTCGCCGTCTGGTCGAGCAAAAACTTAACCGGCGTAGTCACACCCGGCCGAACCGAGTCTGCACCCGTTGGCACCGTCCATGTCCCGATCTCGGCGTCCCACCGCCAGACGCCACCCGTGTGCGGTTCGTCGATCATGTAAGACCAACCGGCACCCACGACGACATCAACGCTCGTGGCTGAACTGCTGGCATCAATCGCAACTAAGTCCCCGAACCAAATCGTTGTGTCATCACTGTGTGTGATCGTGGTCGTGTAGGTGTCGCCCTGGGGGCTGGCCAACGTCACACCTCGTCCCTGCCACTTGTTCACCTCATATGACGGCTCACGAATCCGCCAACTGTCTCCGGCAGCAATCGTCAACCCGTCTACGGCAGCAAACGTGAACGTCACACCCGACGATCCCACTACACAATCGAGAATCGGCACCCGGTGAATCTCCGGCTCGTGCGATGCGCTGCCCGATGAACTGGAACTGCTCGAAGAACTGGACGAACTGGAACTGCTGCTGTTGCCGTCCTCGGTCCCCGTGGGCCGTGTCGATGGTCCACTGCCCCACGAACAACCACTCTTGCAAATTTCTAAGATGAATTCGGTAAAGGGACCACCGGCATCGAACCCCACAAATCGAGTCGGACGAAACCAGAACAACCACGGCAACGTGGTGTCGGTGGTGTCCTTCGTGGAGTCGGTCAACGTGGTGGCACTGCCACCCGTCGCAATGCCACCCTGCACGACCGCAACGCCATCGTTGATGCCATCGGTCCACCAATCTTTGGTGACGTCTGTAAGGCTGTGTTTTGTGCCCTCAGTGGCCATGCCGACACGGCTGGCATCTCGGTGCCCCTGATTGCGTCCGCTGAGATTGCCACGATAGAAGTGATTGAAGTATGGCAGCAACGGAGAGGTCGAATTGGTCGTACTGGCTGGCTGGATACCGGGTCCGTTGTCCCCGTCTCCCACGTACCGAACCAAATCACCGTCTACAAACGTCTCTGGCGTGCTGAATGCGAAACCACTGTCGTCGTACTCGCAATAGGTGGTTGACGCTCCACGCTTCGACCAACTGCCAGTGAAGTCAATCAAATTGCCGTCGATGTCAGTCTCCACGGCAGGCGGATAGACCACACCCGAACCCGTCGTGTTGAACGATGGGACAATGCACGTCTTAGCAAACATGTAGTGGAAGCGGCGAGGCTTGTATCTGACTAAACCGAGTCCGATCACAACCGCTCGGCCGTCTTGGTCACTCGTGAAGGTGCCGTGCAGGTTCGTCGGGGTCGTCAACGTCCCGTTCTGCGTGTTGACGTAGTTGCCGTCACTGTCGGCAACGGTGTAGGTCACCGAGCGAGGGTAATAGAAACCGGCTCCCGTGGGTCCGCTGGCCACCGTGGCGTTTGATCCGTCGATGTATCCGACCGTTGACGTGTAGGCGTTGCCATGACCGAGACCCAGCAAAAAGGTCGGTATCGTGTAGTTCCACGGCAGGCGAGTCGGATCGGCGTACGCTGTGGACAAGTTGAGAATGTCCACCTGCAACGCTCTCCACGACATCCAGAAGTGCGGAGCGAGGAAATCACCAGCACGGGCGGCATCACAAATCGAATCAATCGGTACCTGAGCGTCTATATCACCCGTCGTGATGTCGGCCGATACGCACTCACCACCACCGATGCACGGGTCACCCTCGGAAATCGGTGCGAAGCTGGCCAGCAAATTGGTGCTGCTGATGCCATCATCCCGTGGGTCGTGTGTCCAATAGCTGACGGGCACACCTGAGTACCACGACCAAATGGGTTGCACGAACCGACCGGGCATACCTGAATTGCCTGCCTCAACAATTAAATATGGTCCTACAAGCTGCAATCCGTCACCGGATGAACTGGAACTGCTCGAATTGCTGCTGCTCGATGACGTTCCGCCACTGCTCGAACTGCTGTTGCTGGAACTGCTCGAAGTATTTGCCACCGATTGTGAACTGGAACTGCTCGAACTGCTGCTGCTCGAACTGCTCGATGACGTGTCACCAAACCGAAGTCGGTTCGCCGTGTTGCTGGTGATGGCAATGCGGTGCAGAAAACCATCGGCATCGAACGTCAAACAGTCGAAGCCAACCCACTGGTTCGTTTGCCAAGCGAAAGAGCCAACCAACCCGCCATCCGGGCTGGGGTTGGTGTCTTCGTCGGGGAGGTACTGCTCCAGATAACCGACACCGGTGTCACTGTTAAACCCGCCAATGGATACCGTCCCCTTCCACGCTCTCGGATCGGCAGGTTTGTGCGGCAACCTCTCCGTGCTGCTCAACCCTGAATCGTGTTTGAAGAACGTAAATGACTTGCCCACGAGTGTGGCCAGCGACGGCAGGAAACCGGCCGTGATGGCGTTTTTTATCTGCCTGGCATCGATGGTAAGCGTCCCTGGTCCCAAACCAGTGGAATCGGGCGTGAACGTCTGACCGATGATCGGGCCTCGCACCGTCTGCAACGGGTCGTCGAGGTCCGGCTCTGGCACGATGTCATACGATGCTGGGATGTAAGCGAGATTGCATATGTCGCACGAATAACCAACCCACCGCTGCGAGGTGCAACCGGTGTCGGTTCCCCACCGGACCAACCCGCAATCCACGAGATAGGTGGTCCCGCCACTGCTCTCGGTGATGCTGACGATTGTGCCTGTGTCCCATTTGACTGAGGGTCGTGGGTAGATGCTGAAGTCACTGCCACCGATCACGGCCAAGTGGCGCAACCGCATCTGCATCCACGGCTGGATGAACCACGACCAATCACGAATGTTTTGCCCGGCAGCAACTGGCCACCCCGTCCATGTCCCCACGTTGTCCCCTTACACCATCGGTGTAGCACTCGGGAAGAAAAACCCGGTCTGCAATGTCGTCACGTCACCGAAGATTTGCCCCTCGTACTGACCTTTAGGTGTGCCACCGGTCGCAAACAGATAAGCGGCCTCTCCACCGTCGTCGTATCCCGCAAAATGCAACTCCACGTTGTCACCGACCGTCGCACCACGACCATTGATCTCTTTGGCCGAAAATGTCGTGTCCTCAACAACTGGATCGGAGGCGGTTAGCACTCCGGTGATGACGTCCATCTTTTTCCACGAGTAACTGCCACCGCTGACACCCGTTAGCTGCGCATAAAACGGTGCGACGTCGGCAAACTTGGTCGGGCTGCGTGGATCACGTGTCCCCTGCTGGCGGCGTGCAGTCCGCACGACCTGGGCAATGGCGGCAGCACTGGCGTTGTCAAACATCACGCCGTTGTTCGGTGTGTCTGCCATTAGATGAACCCCAAACTGCTGAACACTTTCTGCGGATACGGTTTGAATGTGATCTGCGGCGGCACGTCGGTCACATTCGGGTAGGCGGTGCCGTCTGCCTTGAGCGGCCATGGGCTTTCAGGCTTCACGGGCGGCGTCCCCTTGATGATCTCTTTCAACACTGTTTTGCCTGCAACGGTTGCCGTTTCGTTGAATCCTCGGTTATCCACCACGTCATTCCACGACGACTTGAACGCAAGTGACCACTTCTTAACTCGGTATTTCACCCCGTTCTGAATCTGTACCGATCCGCACGAACAACCCTTTGCCCGTGCAGTGCCAATGGCGATGCTCTTGCCGTCGAAGGTAAAGGCATCGGAATTGACGGCCGGTGTCGGCGTGCAATAGGTGATGACCGTGGCCGGGTCCCACGACGGGCGAGCCGGTCCAGTGCCGGTGTAACTCCCAGTCAATGGGATGTTGACACTAAACGTGGCCGTCACGGTCCCGCTGTATCGTTGTAGAAAATCGGCAAAACGCTCTCCGGCCTTGTTCACACACGGCTTTCCCCCGGTAACGGCCGGATCGAAGTCCAAAAAGTATGGCACCTGTCCGTCCTCTCCGATGTCCCACTGAATGTCCGGGGCTGTATCAAGCGGATTGGCTGGCGTCGTTTCGTCGTCCGAGTATTCGACTCGCATTTGAAAGATGCGGCGGCTGTTGTTCTCGACGGGTCGAATCTCGATGCGAGTCGCCTCCAATGATGAAAAATACGGATGCGATGATCTGTAACCGGGAACTGAAACTGTGCCGTCCGTGCAACCCCGGCAGTCATTGGTTGTCGCATCACCTGACCACTTGATGACGAAAAACTCCGTGGCTGTGTTCACCCCGAATTCCTCGATGTTGGCCACTGAGAGATGGTTTTGCAGAGCGATGTGTAAACACGTTGCTCCGGTGATGTTTGTCGATGGTGTACCCATTACGTCCCCTTAAATGCTGACTACGGTCGATGCGGTCCCGCCCTTTCCACGAGTGTTTAGCTCGATCCTGTTGAGCCACTGATTTGCCTGCATAAGCTGTTCGGCGTTTGCCCGTGCGCTTGCATCGGCAACGGCGTGAGTTGCCTGGGCAACACCCGGCACGGCAGGCGTAGGCGGAAGAGGTTGCACTGTGGGTGCCGCTGCCAGTTGTCCACCCCGTTGCTGGGTCGGTGGCGTCTGTGTGATTGCGGGAATTGTCGGAGTCTGAACGTGTACCTGTGTCGCACCGGCAAACGGCGTCACGTTCGTGGTCGCTGCACCCGGCTCCGGCTGGTTGATGGTTGCCGACACCATTGCGGGCGGCGGCACCACGGTCATCGTAATCGGCCTGCTTCGCCTTGGCCTTGTCGGCGTGGGCTGGGCAACATCCCCGCTGCGGGATGATGGTGGCGCATGTCGGATGTGAACAAACTGCTGAAGGAATGTGACACCCCCCGGTGTTGTTTAGTCGAGGTCTGAAAAGTCGTCGGCCGGCTGGTCGTCGGCACTGCCGGCCATTGCGGCGTTCTTGCTGATGATGCTGCGGGAACGTGGCGTCAAACCGAGTTCACCTAGAAGTTTGACGGCCTGGGCATGGCTGTTGTTGCTGATGGTCACCCATGGGTTGTGCATGGGCGTTTTGGTCTTCGGTGCGGCGACGATCGGGCCTGACTGGTCAATCTTCTCTTCGGCCTGCATCCATCGTGACCATGCTTTGACGTATAGGGCGATTACACTGCGGTCGCTGGTTGTCAGTACACCCATTTGGTCGAGTTCATCACACACCCGATCCCACTCGGCGAGCGATTCACCCGTGAGTTGTTTCGGTGCTGATGGTCTGCCCTTCGTCGGCGTGATCGGATTCGTTGCCCTTTGTTTCGTCTTCATTCTTTTGTCGTTCGATCCGAGCGGCGTGAAGTCCTGCAATCCGGTCAAGTTGCTGCCGGTGGAACTGGTAGACCTGGGGCGAACCGAAGAGGGTTACGTTCTCCAGCGTCTTTGCTGATCTCGTGTTTGCGCTCCCTTCGGCCGTGATGGTGCGGCCGTCCGACAATCGCACACACAACAGCTTGGCGTGGCAACGGCTGGTTGACAGTCGTACACCTCGGGGACGGAGCAAAGCGGCTGCGGGGTCAAAGAGGTGCGGTGATGTCTTCTCAAAATACTGGCTGACCACGATAGACATGGCAGTCACCTGTCTGGCGTCAATCATACCTGCCCACTCTTCGGCGTTCGTTTTGGAGAACGTCAACGTGGCGATGTGTACCTGTTCGATCATCGCTGGTGCTGCCAGTTGCAGGATGGCGGGTAGCACGTGTCCCATGCTGTGCTGCGCCCCGATCCACATGTGTACGGCCTCGGTGGCGGCTGGCAGCGTCCTGATTGCGTTGGCCATCGACGTGGCGGCGGTTGCGTCCACGGTGCTGACATCAGCGGGATGGAACACCCTGACGGCGGCGTCTAGGTTGACGGCCATGCCATAGACACCGGCGTCGTATTCATCGGCGTGTTCGAACCCCGCCAGCGGCTTCAAGTCGTCAGTCTCAAGCTCGTGAATCGTGTCGGCATCAAGCGGTCGAAGCTCTTCGGACCATTCGTCTGTTTGCATCGCTTTCAGTACGATCGATCGGATGTCATCACCTGCAACGCCTTGGGTGTGGTCTTCGTGGTCACCCTTCCCCGACCCACGCAAGGGAAGTTTTCTCAATGCGCCATTCGGAGCCGGCGTCTACGAAATCAAAAACGTGGCCACAAATGAATTGGTGCTCGTCGGCATCGGTGCGAATTGTGCATCTCGGATGTCTAGCCTTCTGCCAAAACCACTGGGAGTTGGCACCCGTAACAATTCAAGTAAGCGGACGTATGTGCTCGAACACCTTCACGAACTGGAATACCGATGCTTGGCATGTGTTGAGAAGTCTGACGCAAGAGTGGTAGAGCGTAGGATGTTCGCAGATAACCGGTACCTGTTTCACACGTAAGCTGGTTAGGGTCTGAAAACTGGGCTTAAAACGTGGAAAACGGTCGATTGGCATGCGTCCCGGCGAGGTCCGGGGGATTTAGCTTACCCGTGGGGCTTACCCGGCATTCCATCCCGAATCTAATATTAAGATTCGATTTACTTCCCCTTTTTTCGTGCTTTGGCACGTGGCTTGATTTCCGGCTTCGCCTTTACAAATGCTCGTTCCCAGTTGGTCGCATACTGCTCTGATGTTATGGCCATTGGCCGGCGTTGGCTCCCCTTCCTCATGTCGTCACCTCTTCTGAGGTGATCGGCAACGGCTTGAATGATGCGGGCTTGGCACTGGTGTTGGCACGTGCTCGTGCATCAGCGAAGAGTTGAGCAGCACGTCGAGTCACGTCGTTGACGATGGCGTCGGTGTTCTCGGTGGCGTGTTGCACTGCCGACACGTGTACGCTTGCCTGGTGCGGCGCACCCGCAACGTCTTTCGTAAGATGATACGTTGTGTCGTGCGTCGTGGGGTCGATCTCGTATGACACCACCGAGTGTGTGCGGTGTGCGAGGTCATTCGTGATTGCTAAATTCATCGGTCTCCGGTTAGAGGACATCGTCCGTCTGTAGTTGCCAAACCAGTTTGGACGGGCTGCCGGCTACTGGATTGATCGTGACGACCACCTGATAAGTGGTGAGTGATGCGGGGAAGTTTGAACCCACAAGCGAGATTGAAAGATTGTATCCAATTGCGTCTGTGGTCCATGCGTTCAACTGGAGCGTGTCGAACACGCTCCCACTGACTGGCACGGTGATGGTGCTACCAACGGTGTCGGCCATCATGTTGGTCACAACGGCGGTGATGCTCGTAGTCCCTGCCACGGTCAACAGATTGCCAAGGTCGGGAAGCCCGCCCCGTTTGAAGTGCTCAAAATCGACAGTCAGTTTCTTGAACTCGGTGCTCTTCATGACGGGCAATCATACTGGCACTTTTCGAATCAGTTGGATACCGAGTTGGATACCAAACCCAAAACAGCACTTTTGGGTCGTTCGTAAGTTGTTGTCAATTGCGTATTTACGCAAAAAACCCGGTAGGCGTGGGTGAGACCTACCGGGTAAGGAGGGAAGAGAATCGTGAAAAATACTACGCCGGCTTCACAATTAAGGTTTTGCCAGCTTATTCATTTTTTTGGGATTCATGCAGCGGACAAAATTGTCCGGACGGCTTTCTTGATATCGGCCCAACGCGCCTCGGCACTCTTGTTAATCGTCACAAAATCGCCCAAAAACAACAGGCTCACAATCCCGGGCACGGCGAACAATTGAACCGCCAAGGGGTTAGAGCTTCCGGACGCGGCATTTAAAAAGCTGACCGGCTGGTCGGAAATCGCCCGGTCCAGCACAAACTTCATCGCGTTTGGGTTCGGTGTCGGTTGAACTTCGGAAACAACAAAACCCAAGATTAATCCTCGCTCGGCTGCGGGCATTGTACGCCTCGCCGCTCGCATATTCGAGTCAGGATGGTGCACTAAATGCCAAAAAATGCGAAATTCGTCGTCGTTTTTCAACAGGCTTGCCCTTGGCACGCATGCCGCTTTCGTCCGAGACGATGAACTCCGGGGTCACTTTACCCTGCCGGGTCGGAGAACTATTATCGCAGCAAGATGAACACTGCTCCCGCAAAGGCCGTCGGGCGGCTTCTTGCTGCGCTACCGTTGCAACGTCTCGCGCAGACGGTCTCGGCACAGTCGGCCGCGAGCGTCTCCGGCCTCTGGGGCAGCAGCGTCGCCGCGACGCTTTCCGCCGTCTCGCGTGAACTGCGACGGCCCATTCTTCTAATCTGCGGGCATCTCGACGAAGCGGACGATCTGGCCGACGACTTAGAATTGTTCGGCGGGAAGCGGCCGGAGGTGCTCCCTGCCCTGGAACTCACCGCCACGCTCGGCCGAATGAGCGAAGAGCAGGTTTCTAACCGCCTGCAGCTGATCGCCCGTTATGCCAACGGCGGGCAGTCGGACCTGCTTGTTTCGCCGATTCACGCGCTGATGCAATCGGTGCCCGCCCGATCGGCCCTGCAGCATGTGATCCGCACGATCAAAACCGGTCAGGATCTGGAGCCGGAGAAATTGATCGTCTGGCTGTCCAACCACGGCTACAACCGCCTGGAACAAGTCGAAGTGCCCGGCGACTTCGCGGTCCGAGGGGGGATCATCGATGTTTATCTGCCCGGCGAGCACGAACAGAGCGGTGACCAGGTCGGTTTGCCGGTGCGAATCGATTTCTTCGGCGATCAGGTCGAATCAGTCAAGGTGTTCGACCTCGATTCGCTCGGATCCAAATCCGACATCCCGTCAGTGCAGATCGTCGACCTGAAGGGCAATCTCGACACCAGCGAGACGACGCATCTGTTCAGCTACCTGAAACCCGAAACGATTGTCGCGCTCTGGGCCCCGCTGGAGATCGCCGAGCAGGCGAAAAGTTATCTGGATCGATTGCCCGAGGTGAAGGGGATCTATCCGCTGAGCGCGGTGTTGAAGAACGCCGGGACGTTTTCACGGATCGAGCTGAGCCAGTTCGACCAGGGCACGACCACGATGCCGAGCTTCATCGCCGGCAAGGCCGTGCCGCACGTGAAGCTGCCGGTGCAGTCGCTGCAGAAGTTCGAGACCGTTGCGAAGAAAGCGATCGCGGAGCTGAACGAACTTTCACTGACGCACGACGTGGTGGTGTTCTGCGAGAACGACGGAGAGTCGTCTCGGTTCGCCGAGCTGATGGACGGCGAACAGCCGGGGCTGAAGTCGCGGGTCGAAATGGCGGTCGGTTATCTGCACCGCGGGTTCGTCTGGTCGCCCGAAGCAGCGTCGCAGGACGATGGCGAGCCCCGGCCAGCGAAGACCGAAAAGCCCATCGCACTTCTGGGCCATCACGAAATCTTCCACCGGTACGAACAACGGCGACGCACCAACAAGGTGATCGCGTCGCGGCCGGTCGACAGTTTCCTGGACCTCAAGACCGGCGACTACGTGGTGCACGTCGCGCACGGCATCGCCCGGTTCATGGGGATGCACCAGATCACCAAGGACGGCAAGGTCGAAGAATATCTCACGTTGCGGTTTGCCGAGAACGCGACGCTGCACGTGCCGGCGGCGCGGATTAATTTGATCCAGAAATACGTCGGCGGGTTTCAAGGCCACCCGACGCTGTCGCGGTTGGGCAGCGGGTCGTGGGAGAAGCAGAAGGCCAAGGTCGGCGAAGCCGTCATGGACATGGCCGCCGAACTGCTGGAAGTTCAGGCCGCCCGCGACGCCGAGCAAGGCACGCCCTACCCGCCCGACACCGAATGGCAACGGGAGTTCGAAGCCGAGTTCCCGTACGAGCCGACTGTAGACCAGGTGACGGCCGCTGAGGACATCAAGCAGGACATGCAGAAGACCCGGCCGATGGATCGGTTGCTGTGCGGCGACGTCGGTTACGGCAAAACCGAAATGGCCATGCGGGCCGCGTTCAAGGCCATGGAATACGGCAAACAGGTGGCCGTGCTCGTGCCGACGACGGTGCTTTCCGAGCAGCATTACCGTTCGTTCAAGGCCCGGATGGCGACCTACCCGTTCGTGGTCGACACGATCAGCCGGGTGCGTTCGCTGAAGGAACAGAAGACGACGCTGAAGGCGCTGGCCGCCGGGGAAATCGATCTGCTGATCGGCACGCACCGCATCATCAGCAAGGACGTAAAGTTCGCCGACCTGGGGCTCGTCGTCATCGACGAAGAGCAGCGGTTCGGTGTGACGCACAAGGAGCGGTTGAAGCAGATGCGCAAGACCGTCGACGTGCTGACGATGTCGGCCACGCCGATCCCGCGGACGCTGCACATGTCGATGGTCGGGCTCCGGGACATCAGTTCGCTGACCACCGCGCCGCAGGACCGCCGGAGCATCGTCACCGAAGTGATGCCTTTCGACCGGCAACGGGTGAAGCTCGCGATCCTGCGCGAGTTGCAGCGCGAAGGGCAGGTCTATTTCGTTCACAACCGGGTCAACAACATTCAGGAGATGGCGGACGAAATTCAACAACTGGTGCCCGACGCGCGAATCCTGATCGGGCACGGCCAGATGGCCGACGGCGAGATGGAAGACGCGATGATGCGGTTCATCCGCCACGAGGCCGACATCCTGGTCTGTACGACGATCATCGAATCCGGGCTCGACATCCCCAATGCCAACACGATCATCATCAACAACGCCGACCGGTTCGGCCTCAGCGAACTGCACCAGTTGCGCGGCCGGGTCGGGCGGTGGAAGCACCGCGCGTACTGTTATCTGCTGCTGCCCCCCGACCGCCCGGTGACACCGGTCGCGGCCAAACGTTTGAAAGCCATCGAGGAATATTCGCACCTGGGCGCGGGGTTCAAGATCGCGATGCGCGACCTGGAAATCCGAGGCGCGGGAAATATCCTGGGCGCCGAGCAGTCCGGGCACATCGCGTCGGTCGGTTACGAGATGTACTGCCAGCTTCTGGAGGAAGCGGTCAAGGGGATGCAGAACAAGCCGAAGGAGTTCAAGCCAGAAAGCCACGTCGACATCGGCATCAGCGCGTACGTCCCCAAGCAGTTTATCCCGGGGGACCGGCAGCGCATGGACGTCTATCGCCGGCTCACGCGGTGCAGCAGCATGGAGATGCTGGCCGGCGTCGAGCAGGACGTGAGAGACGCGTTCGGCGAGCCGCCCCGGCAAGCGATCATCCTGTTCGCGTTGACCGAACTGCGATTGCTGTCGGCGTTGTTCGGCATCGAAAGCGTGATCAAGAAAGAACCCGACGTGGTGATGACCGTGCGGGACGCGAGCAAGGCGCAGCTCGCGCTGCAGGGTGCACCGGGCAGCGTCCGCGTGATCGACGAAAAGACGGTTTACGTCCGCATGCCGCCCACGTTCTTGGAACCCGAAACCTGTCTGATGGTGCTGAAGAATCTGATGCGTGGCGCGTACGACCGGCAGCAGCGCGGCGAGCCCCCGCCGTCGTCGACGCCCCCCCCACCGCCGCAGATCAAAACTAAACTGGTGCCGGTCAAAGCGATCCCCGCCACGGAAGAGCGACCGTCACGTCCGACGGTGCGGCTCGACGAAAGCAAACCGGCCGACCGCAAACGTCCGCCCGGTGGAAAAGAGTACGAGAAGCTCATCACGCTCAGGGACCAGGGCATTCTCACCGAGCAGGAATTCCAAGCCGCGCTGGGGCGACTGCTTTCAAAGTGAGATCACGGGCGCATCGCACTCGATAAAGTAGTCACACTCCGAAAAAACCGATTGCAAATTCCTGTTTAATTTGGATAGTTAAGCCGGTTCATATATCGGGGTGGCTTTGCATTTCGACTCATCCGATGTGTTAGATCTGATGCGGCATCTTGCGGATGTGGCCGCATTGCGCGCCAACCCGGTGCAGCAACGTCAGGTTCTGATCGACGGTCTGGCGAAGATTTTCGACGCTTCCATCGGCTGGCTTTGCGTGGCGGATGGCTGGTTGCCCGGCCGAGATGTAAAGCTGATCCATCAGGTCATCACGTCCACTTCTCCGCCGATCTTTCTCAGCTACATGGCCGAGTTCGCGGTCACTCACTCGGTGCTGGATGATCCAATCGCGTATTACACGATTCACAACGCAGACTCGGAAATGGTGCTCACCCGGGCCGATTTTCTGCCCGACGCGGCCAGCCACGTTCGGTTCGCCGATTGCGTCGCGTTAATGAAAAAGATGGAACTTGTTGACGGCATCGTCTGCGGATACCGATCCGGGCCCGACAACGGGACGCTCGTCGGTTTTTCACTGCATCGCGGCGCGGGCGGCAAAAAGATTAATGAGCCAGAGTGTCGCCTCGCAAGGCTGGCGATCCAGGAGATTCGCCGCCTGGCCGAGCAGGGTCACCTCGTGCTCCGCGGGCATTCCGAGCCCCAACTGTCGGCCCGGTTGAACCAGGTCTTGGATCGATTGCTGAGCGGAGAAAACCCGAAGGCGATCGCGATCGCGCTTGATGCCAGCGTATGGACCATCCGCGATCACATCCAAGCGCTTTATAAACATTTCGGTGTCAGCGGTCGGGACGAACTGATGGCGCGATTTGTCGGCAATTCCGACCGCAACGGATAAGTTCACGGTCGCCCGGCCAGAATCGCTTCGAGTCAGGCAACGGACCGCAGCAACTACGAAAGTAGAATCCAATGAGCCGCTTTACGTTCGGTTTTTTCGTCTTCGTTTTGTTTATTGCGGCGTCCGTGGTCCGGGCCGATCCGCAGTCGGACATGGACGCCGTTAAAGCCGAGGTCACACGGTCGTACGGCAAGGCCCACCCCGAGATTCAGGAATTCATTCTGCACACGGCTCGATCGTTCGGCCGCGACGGGCTCTGGCTCAAGGAAAATGCGTACGCGAGTCTGAAGCCCGCGGACAAAGAAACGAGAATTCAGTATCTGGTGAAGTTGTTCGAGGACGCCGAGTACGGCCGGCATCTGTGCAGCGCGCTCGCCCAGGCGAGCGCTTTAAAAGACACCAGGCTCGTGCCGGGATTGCTGAAGGTAGCAGGGTATCACCGGGACGGGGAAGACTACGATTGCCGCCCCAAGTGGATGGCGATCGCCGCGCTCGCGCGGCAGGAATCACCAGACGCGGTCCCGCTGCTCGTGAGTCTCGTGGATCACGGCAATCAAAACACCCGGTTCTGGGCGCGGGCGGCTTTGTCCCGAATGGCTGGCGATGACTTCAAAACAGATAAGCAGGCGTGGAATAAGTGGTGGGTGAAAAAAGGGCATCCGGGCATCGAGCCCGCCTTGCTCGATCCCGCGCCAGGGAACTGAAATACCGGGGCCGGACCCGCTGCTGTCTGAGGAGTCCGACCCCGGGTTGTGATCCGTTCGGATCATCGTCCTACATCCCGTTGCTCTTACAACCAATGATGACAGCCGCGATGCCTACGCCCAGCAAGACTCGGAATACACTACGCATGTGAGGCTCCTTGCGAGAGAAAAGTTTCGACGACCGGAACCGGTCGTCATCGGCTTTTTGTAATCGACCGACCGACGGAAATGGAAGCTTATAAAAGCGATAAGGTTTTTCGCTGGTCGATCGCGGTGCCGTTACGCGGATACCGACGGTACCGGCCGATCGATCCCAGGGCGCGTTCGTAGATGCCGGGCACGCGCGTACTGTCGGCCATGGCAGAGCAGCACCCGAATGTCGACGTTTTAATCATTGGCGCCGGGGCGGCAGGGCTTGCCGCGGCGGTGGCCCTTCACCGGGGCGGGCGTTCAGCGTTGATCCTCGAAGCACGCGACCGCATCGGGGGGCGCGTCCATTCGATCCGGTCCGATGATTGGCCCGCGGCGGTCGAACTTGGCGCGGAATTCATCCACGGCCGGCCGGCGGTCACCTGGAATCTGGCGAGCGACGCGGGACTCCGGGTCTACGACGGGGTCGCGCAGCATTGGTCTTCACGACGCGGCCGGCCGGTCAAGCAGGACCCGAACTGGGAGCACGTCGAAACCGTCATGGGTCGGCTGCAAAAAGCGAGGGGCCCGGATCGGGCGTTCGCGGATTTCCTGAAAAAAGATTGCAGGGACATTCCGCCGTCGGCGCGGCGGATGGCGACTGCTTTCGTCGAAGGCTACGACGCCGCGTACGCGACCGAGGTCAGTATTCGATCGCTGGCAGCTGCGCAGACCAGCAGCGACAAAATCGACGGCGACACCCCTTTTCGAATCGACGGTCCGTACATCGCGATTCTCGATCACCTGCGAGCCCACTTGCCGACCGAGGCGGTTCGGCTCGAAACCGTCGTCCGGAACGTTCAGTGGTCGAAGGGCCGCGTCTCTGTCGAGACGACGCAAGGCATCCGGTATCACGCCGGCAAAATAATCATCACGCTTCCGATCGGCGTCCTGCGCTCGCCGCCGGGGAGCAAAGGTGCGATCCGTTTCGACCCCCCGCTTCCGGCAGACACCAAAGCCGCGATCGATCAGCTGCGCATGGGTGCGGTCGTAAAAGTCGTCTTTCGATTCCGTGAACGGTTCTGGGAAAAAGGGCCGTGGCGCGATCTCTCTTTCCTGCACGCGCCGGCCGCACCGATCCCCACGTGGTGGACGGCGTTGCCGTTCAGATCTCCGATTCTGACCGGCTGGGCCGGTGGCCCGGCGGCAGTCGCGCTGTCGCACAAACCTAAACGGCGCGTTCTTTCGATTGCTTCAAAAACGATCGCAGGTCTGCTCGGGGTTTCACGACGATCGCTCGACAAACTGGTCATCGGCTGGCACGTAGCCGACTGGCAGTCCGACCCGTTTTCGCGAGGCGCGTATGCCTATACGGCGGTCGACGATACGGCAGGAAAAACATCACCCGTCGATGTTCTGTCTCGACCGATCGAACAGACCTTGGCATTCGCCGGCGAGGCAACGCATGCAGGATTCAGCGGCACCGTCGCGGGCGCACTGGCCAGCGGCAACGACGCGGCATCTGCCCTGATAAAAGTTTAATCAGGATTTAAAACGTGTTGCGACTCGACAAAATTTTGGCGTTCGGAGAGGACGAAAAAAAAGCCGACGAGGGTGAATGGGAGGGGGGGACCCATTCGAGGATACCTCGTCGACAAGGCGTAGTATACGCAAATTGCAGCAGGAACAAATTAGGAGTTATCCTTATACGGCAAAATTTTTAAATATTTATTTCCGGGTGTCGGAGAGCCGAACCTGAATTTATCTGCCGGCTGAGACCCAGAGGCGAACGAGTTGGGCAATGCTTTCGCATCGCATCTTTTTGAGAACACGGGCCTTATGGATTTCGATCGTTCGATCGCTGATGCCCAGCGAACGTGCCATCAGCTTGTTCGGCAGGCCTTGGACGACGAGCTCGGCCACCTCGCGTTCCCGGGGGGTCAGTAACTGAACAAGCCTGGCGTAATCGTCGGCCTCGTTGGACGCCTGTTGCTGTTTCGAGCAAAGCTGCAGTGCAGCCTCGACCGACCGAATAACCTCTTCGGGCACGAAAGGCTTGAGCATGACGTCGACTGCGCCGCGTTTCATGACCGCAGCAGTGGTTGGGACGTCGGCGGCCGCGGAGATGAAGATCACCGGTAACTTGATCTTCCGTTCGGCCAACAGTGACTGCACCTGTGTCCCCTTAATACCCGGTAGGTCGATGTCCAGAAGCACACAACCCCGCGAGTGCGGTCCAACGGCGTCGAGAAATTCTTCGGCCGATCTAAAACTGACCACCGCGTACCCGGCGGATTCGAGGTGCTGCTGCAGCAGCCGGCGGATGGCGAGGTCGTCATCCACGACGAAAATGCGCTGTGGAGCTGAAATGTGCGAGTCGTGAGCCATGGGTGTGCTCGACACTCAGGTCGCTCGAATCTTTGATCGTCTTCCAAAAGCCATCAAGCAACGCGGGTAATCGAATGCGACCTCGTAGGTCGAAATGTCGCCCGATTCTTTCGAATAGGGATTTAATTGTATGCTGGTCTACGAAATATTACGTATGGTTGCAAATCATCAAGCACGGAAGCGTCGGCGACTTTGTAAAACCAAATCGACCATCAGAGAGTTTCAAGATACTTGCTTCGACGCCGTTTTGCGAGCAGCACGTTTGCAGCTAACGCAAAGCTGGCCAGTCCTGTGGGTTCCGGCACAGCGGTTGTCGACCCAGACGCCGGGCTTGGCTCAAGGTTAGTTGACGGAGAAACTACGGCCGACGTCGACAGATTGTTCCCCTGCGTATTGAACGCGTTGTCGATCAATGTGTAGTCCGAGCCGTCGATTTTTCCGTCGTAATTGAAATCGCCGTTAAACCACCCCGTCGCCGTGCCGCCGAATGCGCTATCGATTCTAGTGTAGTCCGATCCGTCTACCTGACCGTCGAGATTCGCGTCGCCGTAGTAGGTGTACTTTATCAGCACATCGGTCGCGACGGGGTATGCACCGTCGAACGGGCCTAGCGCGGTCGCGCTGCCATACAGAGGTTGCCCGGTCGGAGTGCCGTCGACGCTGTTTTGAATGACACCGAGCGCGGTCAGCCCGCCGGCGGTTCCCGCCGAACTGGTGATGATACCGCCGGACCCGTTCCAGTTTCCGCCGCCGGCAATGTTAAAACCTTGTTGGACCTGATTGGTCAGGTCGGTCAGCGACCCGTGCTTCACGTCCAAATCGTTGCTGGTCGAATCGAGCCGGCCCTGCCACGCGTTGGTCCCGCCGCCGAAGACCAATTGCCCCGTTGTAATCAAAACATGATTCGCGTGGTTCGCCTGCTGCGACACGGTCACCAGTCCGCCTTCGGCAAGCGTCAGGCTGGTGAGCAGCTGTCCCGATGCGAAGGTCACGCTCCCGCCCGTCACGTCGATTAGCGGTGGCGCGGCGACCCCCGCGCCGGCGTTGGTCGTGAACGTCGCCGTCCCCGCCGTGTTTGTTAACGTCGTCCCGGCCCAGCTCTGACTCCCGCCGAACACTGCCGTACCGCTGTTCGTAAAATTTCCACCCGCCACCAATATGCCCGTGGAACTGAACGTGCCGGAGTTCGTTGTGGTCTTCGTCCTGATCGTGCCCGCACTCGTAACAACGCCATTTAACTGGCTCGCTGCCGGCCCGCTCAAAGTTAAAAGGTGGCCCGCAGCGATGATTAGCTTATCGTTCGTATCCACCACCAGATTGGCAATGCTAGCGTCCTGGTCGAGCGTCACCACCGACGCGACGGCATTGCCGTTATCGATTTTCACCTCCAGCGTGGTGTAGTTCGGGATAACGCCGTTGCTCCACCCCGAGGCGGTGCTCCAGTTGCCGGTTCCGCCGAGCCAGATGCCATTCACCGAGGTCGTGATCGTGTAGTCCGCAACCACGGCCATGTGGTCGCTGCCGGTCGATTTGTTCATTGCCGCAAGCACCTGCGTCGAGGTAAGCGTGCCATTCCCGTTGATGTCATTGATCGATGTATTGGTCGGCAGGTTCGCCGCCGCGCCCTTGGCGGTCGTGCCGTTATTTCCGAACACGTGGTATGAATTGCCGACGTAGCTCAAGCTGCCCGGGGTGCCGTTATAGACGTTGGACGTCATCAGCTGCAGGTCGTCGCGATAGTTCAGTGTCGCGACCGAGTCGGTCATGATCGATTTGTACGCCGCCGTCGTCCAATCCTGGGTGTAGTCGTTGGTCGGATTGAGCGGATCGATGCCCGCGCCCTGCACGATTCCGCCCGGCGACGCCGCCGCGGTCATTGTCTGGTATGCCGGCTCGGCACTGCCGTCGCCGTTGTAATCCCCGACGTACAACACCGACGCGCCGGCCGGCAGATTCACCGCTTCGTCGTTGCGAATGATTTTGGCTTCGCCGTTGCGAAGCGTGGAATTTGCCACGCCCGACGACAGGCTGTTTCCCGCACCCGACTTGTAATGGCTGTCGTAAACATAAAACGCGCCGACATTCGTCCCCTTGTCGGCGATCGGTTGCAGTTCGTAGCGGACGACCTGTCGGTACATGCCGTTGGTCGCGCTCATCGGGGTGCCCACACCGACCGACGCCATCAGATTCAACGTCTGCTGGTTGTAGATCAATGCGTTCGGCCCCCCGCCGACGGTCACCCCGTCCGACGTGGTCGCCTGATAGGCACTCGACCCAAAAATCGTCGAACCGTAGAACGTGTTCAGGCTCGACACCAACGGCACCACGCTCGTGCTGTTACTGGTCGTTTCCTGCAGCGCGATCACGTCCGGCAACTGAAGCAGATGATCGCCGATGTATTTCTGCTGGCCGATTCCTTCGAGTATTGTCGCAACTCCCGGGATGACCCCGCTCGGGGACGGCGTGCTGACATCCCCCTGCATGTTGTAAGTCACGACCCGAACCGTGCTCGCCAACGCCCCGCCGGCCCAGCAAGTGCAAACAAAAAACCCACCGCCGGTGAAGGCGGTCTTCAAAAAACGTGGACGGCGGGCGGCCGATCGACGACGCACAGCCGCCCCACTCGATGTCGAACTCATTCAAACTCCAAAATACTGAGGGCACCGCGTCGGTCCCGGACGCGCGCCGTTACTCAGAGCAGTACGCCGCCGAACCTACGGGCGTGCGATGGAAATTACCGCCAAGTCGCGACCCGGAAACCAAAGAGGATTCGCCGAACTAGAACCCGAGCGGGGAACAACTGAAGGTCTAGCGGAATCAGAAACGGCCCGCGGCGTCGGGCCTCAAGATGTACAAGTTAAACAATCGACAAGGTGATTTCCATACAAATCTGCAGCCCTTGTCACAGCGGGAAAACCAAGCAGTCGAAATCCACCAGGGAATCATGGATTGCGTCGACGCTATCGCAGAAAGTTTACGACCGTCGATACCAGCCCGATGGCAATCAGGTCCTCAAGACATGCCGCGGGAAAATCCTTTTTGAACGCCTTCGCCAGCATCCCTCGAAACTTCGCGCCGCTCAGCGTACCAACGACGCTTCCAATCACGCCCGCGACTAGCCCGGTCACGACTGTCCCGCCGTGCACCCCGATCACCGTTCCGGCGACCCCGCCCATGATGACCCGCGCGGCAAACGGGAACGGCATCTTCCGGCTGGGTGTCATCGGTAGCTTGTCGCCGACCAGTTCACCGACCGCCATCAGCGACAGCACCCAGGGTGTCGCCGCGTAGCCGAGGAACGCCAGCTTAGTGTCATGCAGGTGCAGCCAGCCCATTCTCGCGGCCCAGCTCAATGCTGTGATGCCCAGCATGGTTCGCATCCCGGTCACGATCCCCGTCAGCCCGGCGAGTAAAAAAATCGGCATTCAGTCTCTTTCAAAAAAGTGACAGGCTATCTGCCCGAGTCAAACCACCGCTATCGCTACGAACGCAGCGTACTGCCATCGTCGCCTTGCTTCACTATCATTCGGCCGTGAACTCCACGCCCGCCGGAAAATTCCCGACCGATTTCCTGATCGACACCGACACCGCTTCGGACGACGCGGTGGCGTTGATCATGGCGCTGCGGAAACCCGACGTCGCCGTCCGAGGGATCACGACTGTCGCCGGCAACGTCTCGGCGCAGCAGGCTGCACAAAACGCGTTATTCGTGACCGAGTTGCTCGGATCCGATGTCCCGGTTTATGCCGGGTGTACCCGGCCCATGCTTCGCCCGCCGATCGACGCGAATTGGTTTCACGGGAAAGACGGCCTCAGCGATCTTGGTTTCGCACCGGCCCGGCGGAAAGCCGAACCTGCGCACGCGGTCGATGCCATTCTGAATCTGTCGAACAAACATTCCGGGCTGACACTCGTCACGCTCGGTCCCCTGACGAATATTGCAGTCGCGTTGATGCGCGACCCGACCTTGGTCGACCGGATTCACAGGTGCGTGATCATGGGCGGCAACCCCTGCTGCGTCGGGAACGTGACGCCGGCGGCCGAGTACAACATCTGGTGCGACCCCGAGGCCGCCGAGGTCGTGCTGCGGTCGGGCATGAACATCGAGTTGGTCGGCTGGCATCTGTCGCGTGACGCCGCTGTGTTGAACGAATCCGAGATCACGCAGATCCGATCGATCGCAAACCCCGTCGCCGACTTCGCGATCCGCTCGAACACTGCCGCCGCGGCCGGCTACCAGGTCCAGACCGGTGAGATCGGCATCTCGCTCCCGGACCCGGTCGCGATGGCGGTCGCACTCGAGCCTGCAATCGTAACCGGTGCCAGTTCGCATTCGGTGATGGTCGAATGCCGCAGCGATTTGACCCGCGGGATGACGGTCGTCGACCAGCTGAATCTGACAGCCGACGTGCGAAATACGTTCCAATGGCACCCCGCCCGATCGTCACCGCCGACGCGAATCGTCTGGTCGATCGACGTATAACGATTTAAGCAACTCGTTATCGGTGCTCTTAAATAAACGGCGTTGACGTCGTTTTGACTGTGTACTCTTACACCCGCTTTGCAGCTTTGCATCACGATTCGCAGTAATCAGAAACACGCCCGGGGTCAGCTTTGTCGCGGTGCGCCGCCACAAATGTGACAACGTGGTTCCTGTACTGCCTGTGTTTCAAAAACAAGAAAATCGACTAAGCTCGCCGCCCGGCGACCGGTCCACTTTTTTTACGGTCACGCAAATCTCCCCGGCGGACGAGTTATGAAAAAACCACAGCGGCTTGCGATCAATTCCACATTCGAATTCGGTTCAGTGGCGACCCCGGTCGAAACACTCGAGCCCCGAACGCTTTTCTCGGTCCCGACGTTGACCGGGTCGCAGCAGGATCTGGGCGGAACCATTGTCGCGCAAACCGCCGACCCCGTTCGGAACGTCGCGTATATTGCCGATCAGACGCACGGCCACATTTTGGCTGTCAGCACCGCTACCGGAACGACCGTCGGCGTCACCACCCCGGCGGCCAACGTCACCGGGCTTGCTGTGTCGGTCGACGACAGCCGGCTTTTCGCGTCCGAATCCGGCGCGTTCCAGATCGAAGTCTTTTCGCTGCCGCAAATGACCCTTCTGATAACGCTGAACGTGGGCGTCGGGGTCGGGCAGATGGTGGCCGGCGCGAACGACCGGATCATCGGCGACACCGGATCCATTACCGGTTTTAACGCGCAGACCGGCGCGACCCTTTACACGGTCGCCGATGACTACAACGGCATCATCCACGCCAACCCGGCCGGCACTCGTTTGTACAGCCGGGCCCGCGGTCTGTCGGGGAACGACGGATCGCTGCGTGCGTTCGACATCAGCGGGACGGGAAGCCCCGTGCAGCTGGCGAATATCCCCGGCCCCACCGGCGCGAATTCGACCGACTTCGCCGTCGACACCACCGCCGGTCATGCTTATTTCGGTGACGGAGGCGGTGACGGCGTCGAGGTGACGCTCCTCAGCACCGGGAACCAGACGAACTGGACCTTCGACGGCGGCGGCTCGGTCAACGGCCTCGCCACGTTCCCCGGAACATCAAAGGTATTCGCATCGACGTTCAACGGCGTGATAGGCGAATTCAATGAAACAGGCGTCGAGCTGGCCGCCTGGTCTCCCGCGGCAGGCATCGCCGGGCAGACCCTGGTCGAAACGCCCAACGGCAACGTGCTGGGTGTTTCCGGATCAACGGTTAATATCACCGGACTTTCGGCAGTGAATATCACGCAGGCCGTTCCCGCGGTCGCGTCCGTGACGACACTCACGTCGACCCCTTTGTCCGCCGTCGCTGGTGCGTCTGTCGCTCTGACCGCGGTCGTCGCCCCCGCGAATGGGACAGGTCAGACTCCGACCGGTACCGTCACGTTTTATCAAAACGGCTCATTGATCGGCACCGCGCCGCTCGCCACCGACGGCATCGCGGCGCTCTCGACCACCACCCTGCCGGTCGGCTCGGATAACCTCACAGCTGTTTACAGCGGCGACACCGTCTACAACCCGAGCACTTCCGCGGTCGTCGTCGAGACGGTCACCCAGCCGGTTGTTGTGTTGACCTCCACCGTGACCACGCTGGCAACGGTCACGCCAAACCCCGCGTCCGCGGGGACGGCAGTAACATTGGCCGGCACAGTCGCATCGGTCACCGCCGGTGGGCCGACGCTCACCGGCACCGTAACGCTGTCGAGCAATTCAACCGCTCTCGGCACGGTCTCCGTCGCGGGCGACGGATCATTTACGTTTACCACGACGATCCTGGCCGAAGGCCAGAACGTGATTGGCGCCACCTACAACGGCGACGCGACGTATTCCGTCAGTCATTCGACTAACGTGACATTGGCGGTCACGCCGGCCGTCGTCGTCACGCCAAACTCGTCGACCACCACGATCACCGGCGTTTTGCCGAGCCCCGCCCAGTTGGGAACGCCGGTCGTAGTTAGCGGCGCCGTCGCCGTATCGTCCACCGCCGGTCAGACCGCGACCGGAACCGTTTCGGTCTTCGACGGAACACTGAAGCTCGGCGACGCCCCGCTCGCGACCGACGGCACGTTCACCTTTACCGCAAGCGGCCTGTCGCTCGGGGCACACGCGTTTCACGCGACCTACGACGGCGATTCGACCTTTACCGCCAGCACGTCCTCACCGGCCTTCGCGACCGTCGCCAGCGCGGTCGCGACGGCAGCCTTCACAAAATTGGTGCTGCCCGCGGCGGCGATCGCCGGCGTGAAACTACAGGCGACCGCTTCGATCGTGATCACCAACGGCGGCAGCACCTCGACCGGCATTTTCACGGTCAACTATTACCTCAACACCGCCCCAACGCTGGACGGCGATCAGGTCTTTTTGACGACGACCAAGCGACACCTCTCGCTCCGCAACAACAGCCGGGCCGCGGTTTCATTCCGGTTGAAATTGATCCCGGCGTCGCTGGCGCCAGGCGCGTACCACATCCTGGCCGAGGTGACGAACCCCAACGGCGTCACTCAGGTCACCGCCACCCCGAGCACGGTGCAGGTCGCGCCGCCGTTCGTCGCGATCACTGCTGGAGGAGTTTCAGTGAAACCGACGACGGTCACCGCCGGCAAATCTTTTGCGGTCTTCGCGACGGTGACCAACACGGGCAATGAAATCGCCGCCGGCGCGATCGTCGGCACGCTGGGGTTCTCGGTCGACGGCGTTACCGCGTCGACGGCCGTGCCGTCCGTTTCATCGCAGACCAAAATCAAGATCGCCGCCGGGAAAAGTCGGCGCGTACGGTTCGTGTTTATCGCCCCGGCAGGGGCGCCGTCCGGGGCGTACCTGCCGATCTTGAATCTTTCGATTCAGGGTGCGACGACGACCGTCATCGGGAACCTTCCGTTCGCGATCGGTTGACGACGAGCGGGCGTCGCTAGGTCGTGGTTTTCGGGAAGCGGCCGGAAATGGGCGACAGGGCCCAGAATCGTTCAATCGCCTCGCGGGCTTCGGGGCGGACGATCAGCGTCGGTCTGACCCCGCGGACCAGACCAATCGCGCGATCGGGAGTATCAGTGCGACCCGTGCGAATCAGGTACGCGGCGGCGATCACGGCGGTGCGGGAATATCCCACCTTGCAGTGGACGTAAACGATCGCCGTGCGCTCGTGTTTTTGAATAAATTCCACGGCCTCGCGAATCTGGCTTTGCGTCGGGGCCGTCAGATCCAGCGTCGGCAATTGCAGATACGGCAACCCTACGAACGCGGCCGGTCTGTCGAACTCGCCCGTAAGATCGACCACCGCGCCGACGCCTGCGACGCGCGCGTCGACGGCTTGCTTCCGCGAAAGCTGCCGCCCGATCCAGAGTCGTTCGTGGATCGCGTCAAATGGCCTGCATTGACGGGCGTACCAACGGTGCGACAGGTGTTGCCCGAGCAGCGTCGGGGCGAAAAGCAGCCGCGTCGACCAAGGCAATTGGCCGTCGGTTTTGCCGTAAATTGACGGCCCGACAAACCAGTACGCCGCCGCCACGAGCAGCAGTGAAACCAACGGCCACCAGAGCGGCCACGCCCGTGCGCCGAAAGACAGACAGACCAGCAAAGCCAGAATGCCCGCTGCAAAGTAATACGCGCCGACGCGGACGTTTCGTTCGAACGGGGGCCGCGGCGCGTCCGGGATCAGGCGAACACAGGCCAGGCCGAGCACCATTCCCGCGAGCAGATCCACCAGATGGTGTTGGTACACGAGCCACGGCGACGCCGCGATCAGGGTGAACCAACCGAGCAGCATCGTCCGCGACAGTCCACGAAACCGTGTTAAAAAAACGTCACCGACCAGGATCAGGAGCGCGACGTGGAGCGACGGCAACTGATTAAACGGAAGGTCGGCCCGGCGAAACTGATCGAAGATGACCCCGAGCGGCCCCGCGACCGCCGGGCGGGTGAAGGCGAACCGCAGTGGATACAACAGAAAAACCGCGCTCGCGATGCCGATGGCGGTGACGATCCGCGTCGCGTAGACCCGCAACTGCCGGTCGGTCTTCAGCAGCAACGGCGCGGTGACGAAAAACAAGTCGATCGACATGTACGGGACGATCATCAGCGCGACGAATGGAACGCCCCGCTCCCAATCGAAGTAAACCGACGGCACGCCGACCCGGTGACCGGCGACGGCCTCGCTCGACCCGTACGCGATGAGAAAAAATAGCGATAGCAGGACCGACACCAACGCACGCTTTGAGAACCAAGTCACGACCCGACCCGTCGGGCGAGCGACACGGTGAAGATCCCCCAGCGGTCGATCCGCTGCTCGATTTTTTCGAACCCCGCCTGACGCACGAGCGCGTCCATCTCCGCCTGGCTGCGCCGCCGCATGACCCACGGCCGGCCCTCGCGGTTGTTCAGCGTCCGGGCGATGAACTCCACCTGCGGGTGCCACGGCTGGCAGGTGTAAACTAAGTACCCACGATCCCCGACCGCGTCGGCGATGCCGGCGAGCGATTCCGATACCACCTCATTATCGGGGAACAGTTCGTAAAGACCGGAGACGACAACAACAGACGGCTTGGATGCCAGCGCCGAAAAGCTCGCGCGGTCGAACGCGTCCGCGGCCGTGAACGTGACCCCGCCGACGCCGAGCGATTTCGCCAGCGCCGCAGCGGCTTCGAGATTTGCCGGCTTATAGTCGCGCAGTTCGACGGTTGGTTTTTCACCCTGCCACTGCCGGACGACTTCGAGAAGATATCGCCCCGGGCCCGCGGCGACGTCGAGCACGTGCAGGGGCAGGTGCTCCGCGGCGGCGAGCGTGAGCGCGTCGGTCAACAGTTCCTGCAGGTGTGTCCGGCGGATGCGAATGCCGCGCCACCCGATCGCGTCGAGGTATGCCCGGTCGACCAGCTTTCCGACCGGCGATAGTCCTGCCGCCTGATTCGCGTAGACGTAGTCCAGGCTCTGCCCGGAATCAAAGCCCGTCTTCAGCCCGAGGCGGATGCCGCTCGAAAAAAGTCCCCCGAGCCGAACCCATTGCCGCATCGCCTTCCACAATAATGAGGAAGGCGTTCGCAGCAGGTCGTACTCGACCCGCGAGGCGCCGCCGAGGTCGGCGCGATTGCTTTGCGTCGGTGGCTGGTCGGCGAAGCAGTTCTTCAGGAACGCTCGGATCCGCAGGGTTATGTCCGCCGCGGCCACGTCGTGAAACAGCGCGTGTCGACCCGCTTCATAAAATTCGAGTTGCTTGACGCTCGACCCGAGCCTGCGAAAGAACTCGAACTGCGGAGTCTGTCGGACGACCCAGTCGCGGCCGGCGACGAGCAGAAGCGTCGGCGTCGTGATCGCGCCGGCGTCATCGACCAGTCGACGCCCGGCGTCGTGCAGGTCGAGCAGCAGGTTGACCGCGATTTCTTTGAAGATCAGCGGATCGCGATCGTAAGCCGACTGCTCGGCCGGGACAGCCGTGATCATCGACGATTTGACGAAGCTTTTGACCTTCCCGCCGGGCAGCGCTTTTTCCTTCAATCGCAAAAACGGGATCGCCAGCGGGACGTACAGTTTGACTTCGAACGCTGCCGCCGCGAGCACGAGCGCGCGGACGGGCGGCGCGTAGTCGTGTACCCACGCCGTCGCGACCACCGCGCCGAGGCTGGACGCTATCACAGCCGTGTCAGACATTCGTACGCCGTGGGTCGCCGTGAGATGGCGGGAGAAATGCTCGGCGTCGCGGACGACGGCGGCAAGGTCGGGCGCGCGACCGCGGTCGCCGTCGGATTTGCCGTGCCCCCGCTGGTCCCATGCGAACACCGCCGTCTCGGGCATCGCTAGTGACTGTACAAACTGTTCCCACCGGCCCGAGTGCTCGTGCCCGCGGTGGAACAAAATGACCGTGTGCTTCACGGGTGCGGCGGGCGTCCACGCCCGGTAAAAGATTCTGGTTCCGTCCCAGGTTTGAAAATGTTTTTCGGTCACTTGCACAGCAACGCCTCCACGGCCGATCGGAGGTCGTTGGCGATCGCATGCTGGGATAGTCGGCTTCGCGGCCGCTGGTCGTACTGCCGCGGGGAACCCACGATCACCCGAATCTGCCTCGGCTGTGCGAATCGGTTTCCCTTCGGCCAGGCCTGGAAGGATCCAATAATTGCACACGGCACGACGGGCCAATTCGACCCGGCTAGCAACGCCCCGATTCCCGGGCGGAACGCGCCCAGCTGTCCGTCGCGCGAACGGGTTCCCTCGGGAAAGAAAATGAGGACGCTCTGGTCGGCGGTCAGCACCGAGCGGCATTGCCGGAGCCCCTGCCGTACGTGAAGCTGCCGAGACAGCGGGACCGCGTTGGCCAGCAGGCTCGCCGACGCGGCCCGGAACGGGTTGGCGGAGAAATAATCCTCCGCGACAGCGGTAAACGCGTCCGGCAACCGCGACCGGGACAACGCCGCCCGCAGGCAGACGGCGTCCAGATGGCTCGCGTGATTCGAAATCATGACGAACGGCCCCGCCGCGGGAAGATGATCGCGGCCGACGATCTCCAGCCGGTGGTACGCCGCAAGGTAGGTGCGAAGACCGATCGCCAGCACATTCCGGCAGTGCGCCGAAAACGACCGCGTCCGAGGGGTGCTGGCAGTGATGGTACCCCGCTGCCAGCCGGTCAACCTGCCGGCGATTAAGTTAGCGTTAGCAAACATATCAGAGAGCATAGTATGCTGCTCGTTCCCGTCAAGGCAAATTCCGAGCGTGCGTCGGGTCGTTGTTCGCATTCGACAGATCGCCGAGTGTTTGACGCAGGCGAATCACGATAGTTTGCACGCATCCTGAAACGATGACCAGTAAACTCACGTCCAGCGGTGAAAGTCCGAACGGTCGTGTAGCGGGACTACGGTCGTGAAGAACGACGAAGGTCGCCCACGAACCGACGCCCAGCGCCACCATTCGCCAGGGCTTGGACATCCATCCGGAAAACTGCCGGGGCGCGCCGACCGCCTGTGAGAGGATGCCTACGTATGCGGTCAGAACTGCCGCGATCGCGGTCCAGTATCCCAGGGTTGGATGACAGAGCCCGCTTTCGGCGACGGCGGCGAAGACGATCACGTCGGAGAAACGGTCGGGCAGGTCGTTGAGAATTTCCCCCCGCCGGCTGGCCTTACCCGAGGCGACGGCAACCATCCCGTCCAGCATGTTGCACCAGAGCCTGAGGTAACACAGCAACGGCCCGATCAACAGCAACCGGTGGTAACGACCGGCGAACAGGAAACAGAGCCCGGCGAACGCCGACGCGACCAGCGACGCGTACGAAACGGCGTCCGGATGGATTTCGTGTTTCACACAAAGCCGCACACACCACCGCGCGGTGCGGCGGAACATTTCCGCGATCGGGCGTCGGGCGGTCGGTTGATAGGCGTCGGACAATCGGGGACCCTCAGAGGGCAGGCGTCGTCGGCCGGTTTCGCGCGGCTCGATCGGGCGTTATAGTACCGGACTGATCCACTTCTCACACCAGGGACCGAGGCATGCGATACGCTGAATTGATCTCGCTCTATTTCGAACGCTCTAACGCGCTGCAGAACTACTGGACATTATACGTTGTCGTGATCGGCGGGCTGCTCGCGGTCAGTTCGCTCCGCCGCGATCCCGACGTCGTGGCCGGCGTGCTCGTGAGCATTCTTTTCCTGGCGTTCGCGTATAAAAACCTCGACGCAATCCACGACGTGACGTTGAACCGTTTCGCCACGCTGGACGCGATTCACAACTATCACGCGTTATCAGCGCCGATGGACGTGCAGGCGGAGTTGCTGGCGTCGGGGAAGGGAATCGAACAGACGCTGCTGCCGCCGAGCTACGAGCCGGTGCGGAACTTCCACATCGCCTGCGACCTCGGCACCGTGCTCACGATCTGGGCGATGCAATGGCGGCGATGGAAGCGGATGGCGTAAACCTCCGAGCGGGGTCTCGATCGATCGGGCCGACGGCTCGGGCGTTCATCGTTCCGCGGGGCGTTGGGCCCAGGGCGGCTCCGGGGACGTGTACCGTACAGACTGTTTAGAGATCGGATGTTCGAATTCGATTTCAATAGCGTGCAAACACAGCGGCGGGTCGGTGATCGACAGGGACTGCGTGCTTCCCAGCCGTCGGTCGGGAAGATAGATCGGGTCGCCGACGATCGGCAGGTTCATCTCCCAGAGGTGCGCCCGGATCTGGTTGGTGCGCCCGGTGGCCGGTGTGACGTGCAGCAAAGCCGTGCGGTCGCCGAACCGTGCGAGCACGCGGAACGCAGTGCTCGCGGGAGCTCCGCCGGCCGCGGGTCGCCGGGCACCGGCATCTCCCGGCACTCGGCTGATCGGCGCGTTACATTCGAACGCGCCCGCCGCCGGATGCCCTTGCACCTTTGCCAGGTACGTTTTTTTCACAGCACCGGTCAGGAACTGACACTGCACGTCGCGCGAGAACTCGCGGGTTTTGCAAAAGACGACGACGCCCGACGTGTCGGCGTCGAGCCGGTGCGCGGGTTTCAATTTGATCGGGTGGTAAACCTCGTCGAGCAGGTACGACAGCGAGTTTCGGTTGAACCTCCCGCACGGGTGCATCGGCAGCGGCGCGGGTTTGTGAACGACGACGATCGCCTCGTCCTCGTGCAAAATGCGTATGTCGGTTGCAACGTCCGGTTCGACCGTCGCCGGCAATTTATGCAGCAGCCGTTCACCGGCTCGCATGATTCGGCCCGGTCGGATCTGCCCGCCTCGACACTCCAAACGCCCTTCCGCGGCGGCTTGCTCCCAATGCGGGCGGGACAAATGGGTCCGCATCGCGTCCAGAAAGTCGAGAAGTTCGAACCCGTCGCACCGCAAGGGCACGCTGATCGGCCGGACGTTGTCGTAGGGAACACTGCCGGGCAACGGCGTGCATGCCTTCATCAGTGCCTGCTGACGCGAGGGCAGCAGTTTCGCAAATTTCTCGGCCGGTGTTTCGAAACAGTGCGGGCACGCGACGCCTTCGAAGTTTGCCGGTGATTGCCGGTCGGTCGGAGTCAGGATCGCCAGGCAGACGAAGCATTGCCGCAGGTCCCCTTCGGCGAGCGAGGTATTCAATGCGACCCGTTTATCAAACACAAAGCAGTGCCCGTTGTAATGGGCCCCGCCGCAGTCTTCGAAATATTTCAGGATCCCGCCGTCCAGCTGGTACACGTCGGTGAACCCGGCCTGTTCGAGATACGGTGCGGCTTTCTCGCAACGGATCCCCCCGGTGCAGAAAGTGACGACGGGCTGACCCTTCAGATACGGGGGCAGCTTTTCGACCGCGGACGGGAAGTCGCGGAAATCGTCTACACCAATCTCTACTGCGTTTTCGAACGTGCCGGTCACGACTTCGAATCGGTTGCGGGTGTCGAGCAGCGTCACGGGCCGCCCTTCGTCGAGCCAGCGCTTAAGTTCGGTGGCGGCGAGGCGTTTGGACGCGTACCGCCGGGGGTCGATTCCGGGAACACCGAAGGCGATAATCTCCCGCTTGATCTTCACCCACATTTTATTGAACGGAACTTCGTCGCTGAAGCTCTCCTTGATCGGCATGCTTTCCAGACCCGGAACCTGGCGGAACCGGCGGATCAGCGCGTCCACCCCCGTTCGCGAACCGGCGACGAACGCGTTCAGGCCTTCAGAGCTGAGCAGGATGGTGCCGCGTAGCTTCTGTGCCGCGGCGAGCAGCGAGAGTTCGTCACGCAGTTCAACCAGATTGTTAATCTGGGCAAACTTGTAGGCAGCTAGATTGACGACATGGTTCATAAAAAACCAAAATTTACATCATCACCGGAGCCGTGGTTCGTGTTCGAATCGATCCGAATGTGCCATCGTTCTCGGGCCTGCTAAGTATTTTAACGTACGGCTTCCATCTGTCGTTGACATTTAACGCACGCACCGGCAAACCCTGTGCGCCTTTTCGGCTAGTCGAACCGGGCCCAGGCTTGGCTCGTATTTATCGGAACGGTTTCCGCAGCGGTGTTCGAAGCGTCTGCATATTTCTGTGGCGTTTCGACAAGTTGACGGTAAATTTGTTCCAACGTCGGCAGCACCGACGACATTCCTTTTCCGGTCACAGGAAGGTTCATTCAATGCGTCAATTATCCAAGTCGGTTGGAACGTCTACCCGTACAAAAGTTAGCCGCCGACAACGGTGGTCGCAAGCGATTGACCAATTAGAAAGCCGTCGGTTGATGTCGGTCACGATTCCCCTGCCGGCCGCGCCTGTGCCGCCCGTGACCCGCGGGTATGTGCCGCCCCCGAAGTTGGTGACGACCCGAATCACGTTGTCGCCGGCGTCGATGTCACTCGCCGACAATACTTCATTCAAATATACCGCGACCGCCTTCGACCAGAATGGCAAGGCGATGGCTGTCGCGCCGGCGTTCACATGGTCGGTGGTGACCGGGGGGCGCGGGTGGGACGATCAATTCGTCCGGCGTCTTCAAGGCACCGGCCACCGCGACCGGCACGAGCGCGATTCAGGTGACCGCCGCGGGCGTGAAGGCGGTCGTCCCGGTGACGATCACCGCGGCAGGCATTTTGACCGCCGACTCGGACGTCGGGTCGCCGTCACTGCCGGGTCATTACGCTTTCAACGGCACGACTTACTCGGTCACCGGCACGGGGTCTGACATCTGGAACACCGCCGACCAGTTCAACTTCGCGTCGACGACGCTCGCCGGTGATGGAATCCTCGAAGCGAGAGTGACCGGCCTGGGCAACACCGACCCGTGGGCCAAGGGCGGGATCATGTTCCGCACCAGCAACGCCGCAAACTCGCAGGACATCTACATGGTCGAGACGCCGGCCGGCGTCGTGCAGATGCTGCAGCGCGGCACCAGCGGCGCGGCAGCGACGGAAGTCGGTTCGACGTCGCTGGGGGCGTTCGCCGCGACGTGGATGAAGATGGTCCGCATCGGAAACAGCTTCACCGGTTTCTGGTCCAAGGACGGAACGAACTGGAGCCAGCTGGGGACCGCGGTTACCGTGGGCATCCCGTCTTCGGCCACCGTCGGGCTTGTTGCGTCGAGCCACACGCTGAACACTTCGACCACCGGCGCGTTCGATAACGTACAGGTAAGCACGCAGCCGACGACTGCCATTTACCGGATCGCCACCCGCGGACAGACCGGGATGAGCCTTGACGTCGCCGGGTTTGGCAACGGCAACGGCACGACCGTGCAGTTGTGGACCGCGAATTCGACCAGCAACCAGCAGTGGCGCGTCGAGGCCCAAGGTGACGGCACGTTCAAGATCTACGCCTATTCGGGCGAAAACTCGCTGCAGATGCTCGATCTGACCAACGGCGTCACGACCAACGGGACGCTGGTCAACACGTACACCGACAACAACAACGCGGCCCAACGATGGATCTTCCTGCCCGTGGGCGGTGGGTACTATCGGATCGTGCCGAAAAACGGCGAGAACTCGTTGCAGACCTTGGATATGGCCAACGGCAACAACGCCACCGCGGGGTCGGTGGCCAACATTTACGGCTATTACGGCGGGAACAATCAGGTTTTCGCGTTGAAAGACCCGGGCACGCTTCAGGTCCTGCCGAGCCCGAAGAAAGGGCTCGCCGGTTGGCTCGGTGAATCAGGCGCGATTCACAACGCCTGGGGTTATGACTGGGGTTCCAACGGCTCGATCAATACAGGCGCCGAGTACGACCCGATGGTGTGGGGCTATTACGGCAACCCGAACAACGGTTTCGCCAACTGGATGAACAGCATCAAAGGCAGCGGCGTGAAGGATCTGCTCGGGTTCAACGAACCCGACAGCAGCAGCCAGGCCAATCTCAGCGTCGCCGGCGCGATCGAAGCCTGGGGCATGATGCAGAATGCCGGGGTTCCGCTTATCAGCCCCGCCGCCGTCGATGCCACTAACGGCTGGATGCAGGACTTCATGTCACAGGCGTCGGCCAGGGGTTACCGCGTCGATGCGGTCGCGATTCACTGGTACGGGGGGAACGACCCGGCGGGTTTCATCAACTACGTCAACCGCGTTCACACGATGTACAACAAACCGGTCTGGATCACCGAGTTCGCCCCCGCCGATTGGTCCGGCAACCACGGCGTTTCGGTCGCCAACGCGACCAGCTTTATGCAGGCGGTGATCCCGCAGCTTAACGCGATGTCGTTCGTGCAGCGGTATTCGTGGTTCTCGGCCGGAACGGGCGACGCGGTCCTGGGCCAAGGCGCGCTGTTTAACGACGACGGCACTTTGACCCCGCTGGGATCCCTTTATTCCAGATTGTAAAGCGTCGGTCGCGTCGGGTTCTGAATTGATGCAGCAGGCAATTGGTTAAGTCGGGAGACGGCGATGCGGATCAAAGGTTTAGGTCGGGTGGTGTCGGTGGGTGTGCTCGCGGGCGGGGTGCAGCCGTTGCTGGCGGCGTCTAATGTTTACGACAGCGTCGGGTTCGAAGTCGCCGAAGTTTTCGGTCGGGACCCTGGACGATCAGGACAGTTCGCTGTGGATCGAGAGCGGCGGCGACTCGATCGCCGGGACTGCGTCGGTCACCGGCAACGGTGGGGTCAGCGGCTCGCAGGGCGTCACAGTCGTCCGCAACACCGCGGCGGTTTTTGGCGGCGACAAACGGTACTGGCCCGCGGTCGGTGTCACGACGCCGACGACCTCGCAGAGCGTCGTCACGGTCAGTTGGGACATGAACGTCGCCAGGAACAACAGCGCCGGGGTTTCGACCGGGCCGTTCTTCGGGATCGAGGGCGTACGACCCGAACGTGAACCTGATCGCCGCGGCCGGGTGTCGACGCGACCACCGGCGAGGTTCTGTTCGGGGACCCCGCGTTTTCTGGGCGGGTTCAATAACACGACCGCCGACAGCACGGTCGCGCTGGGCCAGTGGAACCATTACTCACTGTCGATGAACTTCACGGATCACACCGCCAACGTTTACGTCAACGGCGACCTGAAGCAGGTCGTGACCGGGTTCGACAGCGCGGGCGTAACGGCCTTTTCCGACGCGGACTTGTCCGCCATCGGAACCGATGCCGAACTGTTTGCCCAGACCGGGTCGGCGGTATTCGATAATTACACAGTCACCAACACCGCCGCGAGCGTGCCGGAACCGGCGTCGATCGCCGGCGCGATTCTACTGAGCGCCGGGCTGTTGAAGCGACGCTCCGGGTGCAATGCCCGCGGCTAAGTGTCCGGGCTGCCGGTACTGAGATCCGCTCGCGCTGATTCTTGGTCGAACTGAAGCTTCAGCCTTATACTGGGGCGACGGTTAGCCCGGAGCATTTAGCATGGCGGAAAAATCGGATGTGATCTGCCCTTCGTGCGGCGCGCGTTACCAGGTCGAGCCCGACACGCTCGGCCGTACCTTCACCTGCGCTAAGTGCCAACAACAGTTCCAAGCGGTCGCGGCGGGCACCGCCCCGCCGGTGCCGCCGGCTGTGGGATTTGCTGGCGCATCCACCCCCGGCCCGGCGGTCCCGATCACAAGCGGGCTGGCGGTCGGCAGCCTGATTTGCGGGCTGGTCTTCTGCCTGTGGCCGGTGACACCGATCGCCGCACTGGTAATGGGCATCCTCGGCATCAAGGCAACGAGTCAGCCGAACGTCCGCGGCAAAGGTCTTGCAATCGCGGGCACCGCGCTCGGCGGCATCGCGTTGATCACTGTTCCGTTTTTGCTGCTGCTCGGCTCGATTTTATTGCCGTCGCTGAGCCGCGCTCGGGAGGTCGCAAATCGCGCCCGGTGCGCTTCCGAACATGCACCAGATCGGGCTGGCGATGCTGCTTTATCAGCAGGAAAACCAGCAGCACTACCCGCCGGACCTGGCCACGCTGTGGCAACACGAACGATTGCCAAATTCGGTCTTCGTCTGCCCCGGCGGCGGCGAAACTGCCCCCTCGACGCCGGCCGACCTGTCTAACGCGACGCACCTGTCATATGTCTACGTGCAGCCGTCGGACCAGAATCCGGACTCGAATTCGGTGGTGCTTTACGAGAAAACCGGAACCCACCGCAGTGACGGAATGAACATCCTCTTCGGTGACGGCCGGGCCGAATTCGTCACAGCCCGACCGGGCAAAAACGCTTCTCGGTTCGGTTCCGAAATAGGCTGCCCTCGGTGCCGCACGCGCGACACAGTCGGTGGAAGACCGACACACAGAAACGGAACAACGCGACCCGTGTGCACGACGTGCACCCGGGTCTTTTTTTGTCCACGGATAAAAAAACGGTGTCGGACACCGTTTTTATAAATTCTTTTTAACAATGAGCTTACGTAACAGTTGTTATTGATGGGTGTCCGACACCGTTTTCTCAGTCGACGGCGTTTTCTCGGTTTGACTTGGCGTTGGGCGTTAGGATTATAAAAACGGTGTCGGACACCGTTTTTATAAATTTCGTTTGAAAATGAGCTTACGTAACAGTTGTTATAAAATGGTGTCCGACACCGTTTTCTCGGTTCGACTGGCCTTGGGCGTTATGTAAGAAGAAACCGAATCAGTCGGTCCCTCGGATCAGGCAGCGCGCTGTTTTTGTTGCCGCTCGGCCGGCTGAAGGACACCAGCAACCTTTGGAGGTGTCGGGTTTCGCTTCCACACCCGGGATAATTGATAAGTGGCGACGTTCCGTAACCGTCCCAACAGCATGATCGATTGGTGAACGAGCAATTTTGGCTGGTCCCACGGCACGTCCTTGTACGAACTGCCCGGCAGCCAGGCGAGCATGTCACGCCAGTACCGGCCCTCGATGCATCGTGTGAGGTGCTGTGGGAACAGGAGGATTTTTCGCGGGCCCTTCTCGACCGGGGGCCGGGTCGCAAGTGTGCCGGCCAGCATGTCGCGTATCGCCAGCGAGAAATCGGCACCGCTGAGGTGTCCCAGGTGAACGACCGGCGCGGGACGCGGATTAAATTCGAGCACGAGCAATGCGCCGTCGCTGGCGCGGTGCAGCCAGTCGACGCCGCAAAGGCCGTGGAAGCCAGTGACTTTGCCGATCTTCCGGAGTGTCGCTTCCATGGACGGGTGGACCATCAACTCGCGGGCGCTGCTGGGGCCGTAAGGCTCGGGGAAGACCGCCAGCTTGTAAGACGACGCCCAACAGGCGAGCCGGCCGTGGTCGAACATCACCTGCGTCGAACCGACGCGACCCACCTCGAATTTTTGAACCACGACAGGCACGCGTTCCTGTAACGCGGTGAACTCGCGGGCTAGCTCGATCACCGACTTCGCGCTCCGTACGCCGTTGCCTGCGAACCCTTTTGCGGCTTTTAACATGACCGGAAATCCGATCTCCCCAGCCGCCTGCTCGGCCTGCGTCAGCGTCGTGCAAATGTATGATTCGGGCATCGGCACACCCGCGTCGACCGCCGCCACGGTGAAAGCGGCCTTGCTGGTGATGCAGTCCAACGCTTGCGGGGTCGGGCTCACCGGGAACCATCCGGTCAGCCAGCTGACATCCTGCTGACTGGAGAGTTCGACGACTGCATTTTCGTCGCCGACCAGCACCCAGGCGTATTTGTTGCCGTCGGTTTTCAGATGAGCACGCAAGGCGTCGGAGAAAGCCCCTTCGGTCTTCGGTGCCGCGATTCGGTGGTCGACATAACTCGCGCGCCACAGTCCGGTGCCTTCGGGGGCGAAGATGGTGACGCGGGCACCGGCGGTCTGACACAGTTTCGGCAACCGCGGTAATCCGCTCCAGCGGCCGCGGGCGTGAACGATCAGGATTTCCGGACGGTTCTGAGGATGTGCCATATTTTTCTATCGACGACGTGATACAGGACCTGAAACAAAATCTCCCGCTGGTCGGAGCGGACAAAGAGCCTTTTCGGGCCCGGGACCCGAGTTTTCTCATCAGTCGGCATCAGATTTCCGCTTAGGTCCAATTGGTCCGTTCTCACTATTCAGGAATAGAACTAGCCTCTCCTACGGTTATAGGAGCAAACGTTGGAGGTGGTTCATTCGGGTAACGGCTGCGTAGTCGATTCCCGCAAGGACTTTTCGCGACGTTGCACTTCCTAAAGGAGTCCGTCATGACACAGGTTCAATCGAAGTTGGTCCGCCGTGGGATCGTAATGGCCGCATCGCTCGCGTTGGGGGTCGGCACATTGTGTACGTTCAGCGCCCGCGCCGACGACATGAAGATGGCCGACGGCAAGATGATGGCGATGCCGATGTCCGCCGACGACAAGAAGATGTGTATGGACCACATGTCCAAGATGAAGGAAATGGCCGCCGACCCGCAGCAGGCCGAGACGATGAAAATGAACATGGCCAAGGCCATGGTCATGGAGCACATGGTCAAGTCGATGGCTATGGATCCCGAGTTCAAGCAGTCCGCGATGGACACGATGAACGACCCGAACGTGAAAAAGGCCCACGAAGAAGCGATGAAAATGGCCGAGGACCCCGAACAAATGAAGAAAATGCAGGCCGAGATCATGGCCGACCCGATGAGCATGAAAATGGTCATGCACCACGCCACAATGATGGCGACCATGCCCGACCATATGGGCGGGATGGGTCACAAGATGGGCGACATGGAACACAAGATGGGTGAAATGGGCGGCAAAATGATGGACGGAAACAAATAAAAGCACGGCGTTTTGCCGTGCTTTTTTTATTTCAGCGAGCGCAAAAATCCGAGCAGTTTTTCCCGCGGGCCGTCGACCGATCGACGGCCCGCTTTTTTTAGCGTTCTCGGACCGGGGTTCAGCTCCGGCCGGTTTCAAATCCCGCGCCGGGATCCATCGTGGTGCGTCGGTTGCATTCGCAAAGGCATGCAGGTCGCGTCCATAGACTCTCCGTTATCACTGCCGGTGCTGGGTGCAAAAGCGTCCCCGGAAGCTGCCGTAACCGCACGTCCGTTTAAGCCCTGGGTGCCGAAGCGTGTGCTATTCACACCGTCTGCCTACGCGCAGCCGTTCGGACGGGCGATGCACGAGCGGCTGTCGCGGCTCGGGCTGCCGATTACGCTGCTGCCCACCGACCGGATTACCACGTCCCGGGGGAAAGACGACCGCGAGACGTACCGAATCGCCAAGAGCACGCTCGCGGTGGTGAACGCCCCGCCGGGGCAACTAAAGCTGTCGCCCATTCCGCCGTCAGCCGACTGGCAGTTTCATCTCGCGCAGGGGTGTCCGGCACACTGCCAGTATTGCTACCTTGCCGGTTCACTCGCCGGACCACCGGTCGTACGGGCCTATGCGAACCTGCCTGATATTTTAAATAATCTGGTGAACTACGAAGGGCTCACCAACGGCAAGGCCGGCTCGAGCATCACGCCGAGCAGCGACGACGGCTGCTCGACTTTCGAAGTCAGTTGCTACACCGACCCGCTGGGCCTGGATCATCTGACCGGCGGACTGACCCGGTGCATCGAACATTTTGGCACCCGGCCCAACGCGCGGTTACGGTGGGTGAGCAAGTTCGCCGATGTCGACCCGCTCCTGCAGCTGGAACACAATCGTCACACGCGGTGCCGGGCGAGCGTGAACGCCGAGCCGGTGGCCCGCCAGTTCGAAGCCGGTGTGCCGCCGGTCGCTGCCCGGTTGACAGCGCTTCGCAAGCTCGCCGATGCCGGCTATCCGATCGGCCTCGTAATTGCACCGATCATGCCGATCCCCGATTGGAAAAGTCACTACGGCCAGTTGCTCGACGCGACAGAACAGAGCCTTGCCGGCGTCGCCGACCTGGATTTGACATTCGAATTGATCACGCACAGGTTTACGCCGGGGAGTAAAAACATCCTGCTCAACTGGTACCCGAAGACCAAGCTCGACCTGGATGAGTCCACCCGCTCGGCCAAACGGAATAAGTTCGGCGGCACAAAGTACGTTTACCCGTCCCGACACGATGGGCGAGTTGAAACGTTGGTTCGAGCGCGAGCTGGCAGCCCGCTTTCCGCACGGCCGACAGCTCTACTGGACGTAAAAAACTCTCAGCGTCTCACTATTTTTGGTCTTCAGAATCGACAGCGTTGCCGGGCTTTTCGCCGGCGTCGCAATAACACTGCTGCTATCGGAAACACCAGTCCAACGCTCGTCGGTTCGGGCACAGGCACCAGATTGAGAAACCCACGAATCTCGCCGTTGGGAAAGGCGGCCGTATCGAGTTCGAAATACATTCGCCCCTCGTCGAGCCCGAAAAACACGGCGTTCTCGGCGTCGCTTACCGTGCCGCCGCTTGTCGCGATAAATGCCGGCGTGTATCCCGACGCCTCGGTCAGGTCGACCGTCCCGTCGTAGGTGCCGGAGGGGGTCCCGAATACGAAGCCGGGCAGTGGGTCGACCAACGCAACGTCGGCAACGCCCGCGCCCGGGGTCGCAGTTTGGCCGTGAATCTGCGCCCCGATGACCGGTCCGGACAATCCGGAAAAAGTCGTCTCGATTCGCACCGTGGCGATGTCTAGATCGGTGGTCACCAGCACGGTGCCCGAAGCGGGTGACGTGTTGGCCGGGACTTCTGCCCCGCCGCTTAGGCTGGCCGAGTATGAAAACTCGTGGCCGCTCGCGGATGCCGCTCGAAGGCCGATAGCGGCTAACACGCATATTGTCAGGAACAACTTCCGCATTCTCTCCTCCGGAAGACAAACTGTCTGATCGAACACTCGGTGCGGGAAGCCGGCACGAACCCCCGGCATCAATCACAAGGCGACGCGGCATCTAGCCGCCCCGGCCGGGATGCCGCGTCGACTGCGATTCGAACCTGCCCGGTCGATCAGGCCCGGCGCGTGCGGCGACGCACCAGCGCCAGACCGCCGAGTCCGACCGCAGCGAACGAGGTTGGTTCTGGAACTGCCGTAACGAAACCGCGGATTTCACCACCGGGGAACGTACTGGTGTGAACGTTCCAGTAGGCCTTGTCAGTGTTGAGCGCGCTGATCAGCGCCAGCTCGGCCGATGCCGTGGTCCCGCCGTTGGCGGTGACGTATGCCGGGTTGTAGCTGCTGGCCAACGTCAGATCGAGCGTGTTGGTGTAGGTACCGCTGGTGACGCCGAGCGGGAAGCCCGCGAAGGTCGGGGTGGTCGTCGCGACGCCGGCCGTACCCGTGTCGGCAACCGCCGTCGCCGCGTGGATGTGCGACGCCGTCGTCGTTCCTGTCAGGCCGCTGAATGAAAGGCTCAATGCCAGTGTGTGAAGAGTCGTATCGTAAGCGACCGTGCCTGAGCCGACGCCCGGCGACGCGTTGGCAGGTGATTCGTTCGGGCCCGAGAGGGCGACCGAATAATTGATGATCGATGCATTGGAAACCGCCGCGAGAGCGACGACCGACAGACCGGCCAAAACCGGTGCGAGGAACTTGTTGCGCATGAACCTTCTCCTGAAAGATGTGACTGAAAAACTAGCGCGGGCGAAATGATTGCGTCTAGCGGATTAACCGAGAGAGACTCTACAAATAACACTTTGTGCAAAGTTTGTTTGCAGTCCGATTCTGACCAAAAAAGGATGGCCTAATCGAAAAAAGCGAGTTCGTAGTTAGCATGAAATTCGTCACCCTGTCGCATTTTAACTGGCACTATTTAATTAGTGAAATTTAGCGTTTGTTCTGACTTGTTTTTCAAGCCCACAAATTTCAAGGTGGGTAAGCTTGTCAACAGCGGAGCCGAAAACGTTGGGGTGATTGCCCCCACTTTCGAAAGTGCCCTGCCCTATTTTCCGATGGTTGCTGTGTGACAGGAACATTTCACACCGGTGTCAGCTTCGCGCAGCGGTGCTTTTGCAAGGGCCGAAAGGTCTGGCTCGGGGAGGCCGAGGACGATCGTCGCTGGCTCGTCGGCCAATATCACGCTATTACCGGACGGCTGCCCGATCTCGACCAGCCGGAGGGATTTCTCGAAAAGCTCCTCTGGTTAAACCTGTACTACCGCGATCCGGCGATCCCGCCCTTGGTCGATAAATGGCTCGCCCGCGACTACGTCGCCCGCCGGGTCGGGCCGGAAGTGCTCCCCGATCTGTTGGGCGTGTGGGACAACCCCGAGCAGATTCCCTTCGAATCGCTGCCCAACCAGTTCGTGCTGAAAGCCACTGCCGGCTGCGCTTGGAACATTATCTGTTACGACAAGTCGACGCTCGATTTCCAGGACGCCAAGGCGAAGCTGAGCCGTTGGCAGGGACAGAACTATTACCACCGATCTCGCGAATGGCAGTACCGGTCGCTGAAATCCAAGATCATCGCCGAGGCGATGATGGTCGACCCCGCCCACCCGGGCAAAAGCGTGCCGGACGTGAAAGTATACTGTTTCAACGGAACGCCCCGCGTCGTCGGAATCAGCACCGACCGCCGGGGCGACGTTCGGCACGACTTTTTCGATACCGAATGGAACCCGGTAGATTTCGGCCTGACCGACAAGCCGCGGTGCAGCCCGCCCCTGCAGCGATTTCCCGACCTCGATCGCATCCTCGAGATCGCGGCAACCTTGTCCAGAGACTTCCCTTTCGTCCGTGTCGATCTCTACCGACACCAGGGCCGGATCGTGTTCGGCGAAATGACCTTCTCCCCCTCGGCCGGCCTGATGCGGATCCAAATGCCCGAAGCCGATCGACTCTGGGGCAGCTGGCGACGTTTGCCAGCAAGGTCGTCGGAAAAAAGGTAACGCCTACGGCGTCGCTGTTGCCCAACCTAAGGCCTGCTGAGACGCCGCGTCACCGGCCCTGCACTGGCATTTATTTCCTGGCAGACGGTCGGGCGATTTTTTGCTATTCATCGGTGCTCGATGGGACAACTGATTTTAAAGACAGCGGTCAGTCTCGACGGCTTCTTGGAAGCCCCCGACGGTACGGCCGACTGGATCAGCTCTGACGATGCGGTCTGGCAGCAGATGTTCCAGCTGTTCCCCAACGTGGGCACAGTACTGGTCGGACGCGGGATGTATTCCGGATATGCGAAACACTGGAGCGAGGTCCTAGCCGACCCGGCCGAGCACCCGACGAACGAAGTGCAGTACGCCCGCTGGGCCGACACGACCCGGCACATCGTCTTCTCGCGATCGCTGCAACAGGTGGAAGGTCACAACTTCGAGATTATGCGCGATGCCGCCCAGGACATCCCCCGACTTAAACAGGAAGAGGGAAAAAACCTGCTCGTCTTCGGCGGCTCCAAGTTCGCCGGCGCGCTGATCGAACTCGGCCTCGTCGACGAATACCACCTCGTCCTGGAACCCGTCGCCCTCGGCGGCGGTAAACCGCTGTTCAGTCATCTAAGCAAACGCCAAAAATTAAAACGGGTCGACGCGAAACCGCTCCCGTCCGGCGCCGTCTGGCTCACCTATCGACCTTAAGCCGAACCCGCAGGATTAGCCCCGGCACAACTTGAAAGGGCCGGTAGATTTCGGCCCGCTCCGGAGCGTCGTCCGATATGCCTGTCACGATACTCGAATATGCTCCGCGGAAAGAGTTCGACACCGGCCGCTTCGTCGCCCGGTATCTTCAAGTTTTGGCCTGGCTGTCGATAGCGTGGATGGTAGCCGGAGCGATCTTTTTTCGCTCTATTGTCATTGACCCGTCGCCTATTTT
>CBDFHW010000021.1:0-3587 GCA_965247815.1 Tepidisphaeraceae bacterium
CCTCGGCAGCAATGAAAACGGCACCGGCATCGCGGTCTCCGGCACCAAGATCGTCGTTGCGGGCGACACTTCGAAACGCAACGGCGATTTCGCGGTCTTCCAATTCGATTCCACGGGTGCTTTGGACACGGCGTTCGGAAACGACGGCATCGTTGCCACCAACGACCGCATCCTGCAAACGCCCCAGGACGACCGGGCCCGCAATGTCTTCGCCACCGCCGACGGACGTGTGATCGCAACCGGATACACGGGTTATTCCAATGCCCTCGTGGCGTTTGACCGCTTCGGCCAACCCGATGCCGGATTCGGCGACAACGGCGCGACGGTCCATGCGGTGCCCGGCTTTCCGTTCAACGGGTTGATCCAATCCATTCAACTGCCCGATGGGAAAATCCTGGGGATTTCCCAAGACAAATACCTGGTTCGATACCTATCCAACGGCAGCCCCGACGCGTCGTTCAACGGCACCGGCTTTGCCAGCACCGGGATTATCAGTGCCAACTATTTCGCGGTCCGGGGCGATGGGAAAATCGTGACCTTCGGCAAAAATTCCAACAACCAATACGGCTTTACCCGCCATTTGGCCAACGGACAATTCGACGCAAGTTTCAACATCGACGGCCAATTCATTTCACCGGAAAACATCTCGTTTCTGGACGACGCCGGTTTCTTTGTGCTGCCGAACAACAAAATGATCGTCGCGTTCAACGACCGCGTGATGCGGTTCAACGCCAGTGGATCGCTGGACACCACCTTTGGGACGAATGGCGTGGCCGACCCGCCGTTCAGCAACACCTTCGGATACATCTGGAGCGCCGCGATCCAGCCCGACGGGAAAATCCTGCTCGCGGGACACGATTCAAACGCGAACCCGGCGAATTTCGCGGTCGCCCGGCTGAACGCGAACGGCTCGACCGATACCGGATTCGGCACGGCGAATTCGGGGATCATTCAAGTCGACATGGGTACGGCGGGCGATATTCTGGAAACCATCGCCCTGCAAGCCGATGGCAAAATCGTGGCGGCGGGGGAAGTCGGGAACTCGGTGTTCGGCGTGATTCGTTTAACCACCGCCGGCGCGCTGGATACCACGTTCGACGGCGACGGCAAAATGACCGGTCGCTTCACCCAGGCCAACGTCGGCATCAACGTCGAGGACATTTTCGTCCAAGCCAACGGCAAGATCAACGTCGTTGGCAACCACACGCTGGGATTGAACGGGGAAATCGCCATCGCCCAAATCCGCGGCGACAACACCAACCCCGGTTCGACAGGAATCGCGAATTTCACCGTCAACGAAGACGCGGCCCCCAATTCGTTCGACCTTAACGCCGTTTACAACGACGCGCAGGACACCGACAGCCAACTCGTTTACACGCTGGTATCGAACGGCAACGCCAGCTTGGTCACGGCGGGTTTGATAGGCAACACATTGTCGCTGACCTATGCGGCCAACAAATTCGGCGCCGCGACCATCGTGGTGCGGGCGACCGACTTGGACGGCGGTTCCACCGATACCACGTTCACCGTCACAGTGAATTCCGTCAACGATATCCCGGTCGCGGGCAACCTCACCGGCTTGGCCACCAACGACCAAACGCCGATCGCGGTGAATCTCGATCCGTTCGTTTCCGATATCGACGAAGGCAACCCCAACCCCTTCACCGATGCGTTGTCGATCCTCTCCGTGACGGGTGCCGTCCGAGGGACCATCGCGTTGACGGGGCCCCTGACTTTCACATACACGCCGCGAGTCAACACCGCGGGGGTGGAAACCTTGACCTACGTGGTCCGCGATTTGGCCGGCGCCACCGCGACCGCCACGGTGGCGATCACCGTTACGGACATCACCGCGCCCAAAGTGTTGGACGTCCGCATGTATTACAGCGCGGCCAAGTACCAATCGCTGAACGCGGGGATACCGATCTTCGCTTGGTCGAACATCCGGAAATTCGAAGTGCGGTTCAGCGAAAACGTCGACGTGCAAAAAACCGACCTGCAACTGTTGGGGCGGACCGTTGATTACGTTTCGGCGTCCAACTTCAGCTACAACGCGACCACATTCGTCGCGACGTGGACGTTGGCCGCTCCGATCGGCATCGACAGCGTTCAATTCAAACTGGACGGGACCACCGCGAACGGCGTGAAGGATTTGACCGGCAACAATTTGATCGGCATCGACCGCGTCCACCGTTTTGGCGTGTTGCCCGGCGATTTGAACGGCGATGGCATTGTGTCGGCGGCGGAGGTCGCGCAAATCAAAGCCGCGATCGGGTTGCGCTACTTCAGTCCGTTGAACATGGACCTGAACGGCGATAACGCCATCACGCAGGCGGACTACCAAATCGCTTTGGCCAACAAGAACAAGCGGTTGTAAAACGCGAAAGCGGGTCGGCGCGGCGTGCGTCGGCCCGCAGGGCGGTTTAGTGTTTCAAGGTCACCGCGGTGCCGTAGGCCAGCACTTCGGTCGTGTTTTGGCTGAATTCCGTGGCGTCGTAGCGCATGCCGATGATCGCGTCGGCGCCGATCTCGTCGGCCTGTTTGGCCATCCGCACGAACGCGTCCTTCCGGGCCGCTTCGCACACTTCTTCGTACGCGGCGACGTTGCCGCCAATGATGCTCTTGAACGCCCCGCGGATGCCTTGCGAGATGCTGGTCGCCCGAACGACGATGCCGCGCACGATACCGAGGTATTCCTCGATATTGCGGCCGTCCACTTCGTTGCCCGTGGTGATAATCAAACGCGACTTGGCCATCGAAATTCTCCCAAGGAAGTTAATGAACCGGCGGACAGTATACGGAACTTTTCAGCCGAATTCTTGAAATATTCAACTCTGCCGGTCGAAAAACCCATTATAATATCGAAGTGATATCACTTCAATATCACTAGGAGATACGATGAACGAGAAAGAACTCCGTCTGATGTCCGGGACCAAAATGCTGGTTTCCCTAACACTTGTTGCGCCGCTGGCGTACATCACTGTGTTGGCCTCGTTGCTGATTGGGGCGCAGGACAACAAAACCATGCAAATCGCCATCGCGATATCGTCTATCCTTGCCGCGATGGTTTGGTTGGTCTCGCTCTTCGGGTTCATCGTGGTCAACCCGAACGAAAATCGGGTTGTGCAGTTATTCGGTCGATACATAGGAACATTGAAGGAACAAGGTTTTTATTACGGCAACCCGTTTTTCCGGGCCAAACGCGTTTCAGTGCGGATCCAGACGTTCGAGACCGGCCAGAACAAAACCCCGGAGCGGAAAGACGCGACCGGCAATGTGACCGAGGCTGCTCAAACCCGGCGGATGCCCAGCAAGGTGAACGACAAGGACGGCACGCCGATCGAGATCGCGGCCGTCATCGTGTGGCGGATCGTCAACACCGCCGAAGCGGTGTTCCAGGTCGACAAGGTCGAGGATTTCGTCCACATCCAATCCGAATCGGCGTTGCGGAACCTGGCGAGCCATTACAGTTACGACGCCCACGACGGCGAACATTCGTTGCGTGGCCACATCGACGAAGTGGCCACGCGGTTGAAGGCCGAAGTGCAGCAACGCTTGAACAGCGCCGGCGTGGAGATCGTCGAAGC
>CBDFHW010000022.1:0-285127 GCA_965247815.1 Tepidisphaeraceae bacterium
TATACGAAAGCTCCCCCAGGAAACTGTGCAGGCACGTGGATCGGCCGGACATCGTTGTTTTTCGTTGTATTGTTACCGTTCGGATTTTGTTTTCTAATCCTTGGTCTGCCATTAATAGTAATGGGATTTGTAACCGGGCTTGTTGCAACAATATTAATGCAGGGACGATTAATACCCGGTTTGATTGGCCTGATCATAAATGGAGCGTTTCTTGGAATTTTCGTCTGGATGATCGTGACAGGTCACAAAAGCTGGGCGAGTCTAAGGGGACGGGAATTCTAAATGGGACGGGCCGTTCCATCGGGACGGCTCGAATTACATTCTACGGTTCCGATTTGCTCCTGCATTGCGGCCAGAGCCTGACGCTTTTTTTTGGCGTTATCTACCGGTCTCAATCGCGGAGGTGCCGTTGCGGTCGGACAGGGGCCACTTCTCACCGGCCGGGGTGCCGTCGTCTTACAACACCGGTCGATCAGGTCCTCATCCGCGCTGTGGCCGACGTGATCGAATGAGGCGATCGATTTCTTGCGACTCTTGGGCCGTTCGCCGCGCGGGCTTATACTTCGGGCATGAAGTTTACGAAGATGCACGGCACGGGCAACGACTATGTTTACGTCAACGGGTTTACCGAGACCATCGCTGATCCTGTCGAGACGGCCAAGCGGGTGGCGGACCGGCATTTCGGGATCGGCAGCGACGGGTTGATCATGATCGTTCCGTCTAACCGGGCGGACGTGCGGATGCGGATGTTCAATGCCGACGGCAGCGAGGCGGAGATGTGCGGGAACGGCGTCCGGTGCGTGGCGAAGTATTCCTTCGACCACGGGCTGACGCGGTCCAATCCGATGAAGGTCGAGACTGGCCGGGGGGTGCTCTCGCTGCAGCTTCACACTGAAGCGGGAAAGGTCCGGCGGGTGACGGTCAACATGGGCGAGCCGATCTTGAGTCTGCCGGACGTGCCGGTCGATCGGGAGATGCTGGTCCGGGGCGGGGGTGAGCACGAATACAGGCTTGCGCTGATGCAGGGTAACGACGCGGTCGAAGCGACATTCGTTTCGGTCGGCAACCCTCATGCGGTGATCTTCGTCGCTGACGTGGCGGCCATCGATTTGCCACGCGTCGGCCCGATGATCGAAAATCACAAGGCGTTTCCCCGCCGGATTAATGTACATTTCGTGCAGGTCGTTTCGCCGGGAGAAGTGATCATGCGGACCTGGGAACGGGGCAGCGGGGTTACGCTGGCATGTGGGACGGGCGCGTGTGCCGTCGCCGTCGCCGGCGTGCTGACGGCTCGCACCGGACGCGAGGTGCTGGCACACTTGCCCGGCGGCGACCTGTCGCTGGAATGGCGGGAAAGCGACAACAACATCTACATGACAGGTCCCGCGACCGAGGTCTTCAGCGGTGAATGGGCCGATGAATAATCGGCGTGGGTAAGGCGGCGGCCGGGCGTTGATCGATCAACTTGCACGTCCGAACGGACGACAGGTTCGCGTCACTGACGACTCGGGACACATGGGCACTGACGCGATGCGATGGAAAGAGCCGACCGGGATCATTGCGCGGTGGGTCGTTCTGATCGGCGCGATCGCGATCGGCGTCGTCTGCCTTGTGTTGGTGATCAACGACGTTCACCGTGTGAGCGGTCGAAACACGGGCGATTTCGAGCATTTCTATTATGCCGCCGACGCGGTGGCGCACCGCCAGGACCCGTACGCGGCGTGGACGCAGGGTTACATTTATCCGCCGCTGATCGCATTCCTGTTCCAGCCGTTGACGCTTCTCGGGCGTGACCGTGCCGCGGCGGTCATGTTGCTGGTGAATGTGGCGGTGACGTTGGTTGCCGTGGCACTCGCGGCCGATGAGTTCCTTCGGAGGTTCGCCGGTTCACGATCAAAATCGGCGGTCGTGCTGGTGATGCTGCTCGCGCTTTTGATGAATGTCGACAAGGTCAAAAGTGAATGGCAGATGTGGCAGACCGACGTGTTCATGCTGCTGCTGTTCGTGCTGGGCTTGCGGTGGGCTCGACCGCCGGCCGGTATGGGCCGGGGGCGTGCTCGGGCTTGCGGTGAACATCAAGTATCTGCCGCTGTTGTTCCTGCCGTATTTGCTGGTCCGACGTCGGTGGGCTGCTGCCGGGTCGCTTGTTGTTGCTTCAATCGCATTCGCCGTGTTGCCGGCAGTGAGCAGCGGATGGACCGCCAATCTTCACCATTGGCGGACGGCGACTGGCGGGCTGGTTCAAATGGCGGGGCTTTCTGAGTCCAACGGCTCGGCACCGGTGCGGACCTGGTCGACGAACTCGCCGGCGGCGGAGATTCACGGCGTCACCGATTCGTTGAGCTGTTCCATCACAAGCGCGCTGGCCCGCTCGACCGGACGGGCGGGTTACGGCTTTGCCGCCGCCGGTGGGGTGGCGGTCGGTGCGGTGTCGGTGTCGTGGTGGATGTACCGGCGGCGGGGGGTGCCGATGTTTCTCACGATCGAAAATACCGACGTCCGGTCGGCCGTCACGGCCGCGGAGTGGGTGGTGTTGCTGTCGGCGATCCTGGCGTTCAGTCCGCAGACCAATACTCGGCATCTGTTCGACGCGTTGTTGCTGACGACGGCTGCCAGTTCGCTGCTGATCTTTTCCCGGCCGGGTGTGAATCGAGTTCCGTTGCTCGTCGGGTGCGTGGTGCTGGTGTTGGGATTCGTGCTTCCGCCCGGGCGTCGCACGCGGATCGGTGAACACAATGCCACGATCGAATGGCTACGCCACGGCGGGCCTTGCTGGTGCCTGCTGTTTGCGGCGATGACGGTGCTTTGGACGGTTTTAAAAAATGTGGACTGCACACACGATTCAGATAACGCTGTGCAAAATGTTTTGTAAGTGGGTTTTTTAAGGGGTGGTATTCACCGGTCGAAATGCGTCCCTACGGCACAGCCACTAACGGGGAAACCTTGACAGTAATAGCCGGTGAGTGAATCAGGGCAGGCGCTAGGCCGGTGCTGCTTTGGACCGGGGTCTTCTTAGATTCCAGATCAGATAGATCGCGATCAGGATGTTCATCACGAGAATGATCGCCTTGACGTCTTTATGACCCGGTTTTTCGACCAGTTCGTAGATCTCCAGCGGCAGAAATCCCAGGGTGCTGACGACGGTGAGGTATTCGGCCCAGCGAAGGCCCATCATGAGCCCGACGCCTTCGGTGATGAACAGCAGGCCGTAGATGAATGTGCCGATGCCCAGCGCGTGCAATTTCGCGGGGGGGATGCCGGTCACGGTGGAGATGGCCGAGTGAGCGTATTTGCTGTCGGGGTCGATGCGAATGACGTGGACCCATTGGGTGATCGTTTCTTCGACGTCGCTGTTGCGGAGGTGATGAAATCCGAACGCGACCGTGAACAGCATCAACGCCTTGATGATCTTGAACGAGGCGATCACCGGCAGCAGTTTATTTTTCGATTCCATATCCCGGCTTTCCTGTGGGCGACGGCAGAGGCTACACTTGGCATCGCGATTTCGCAGCAGAGAATCTTAGCAAGGATCGTTTATGTACACCCGGCTGATGCAGTTCACGTTGTCGATCGGTGCCTCGGCAGTATTCGTCGGTTGCGAAGACGCCCCGTTCAGCTACTACCCGCACCACGAAAGAGCGGTCGCCTGCGAGGACGTGCACAAGAGCACGGACCCCGGCGCGTACGGCGGGAGCAACAGCCGATATACCAGCAGCACGGCTGGCACGAACCCGGCGACGGGACCGGCGGCGACGGTCCCGGCGATGCCGGCGAACCGGTGATTTCGTTCACGGACATCCGACGGATGGCATGTCGATTCAACTTTCACCGCACCGGCTCTGCGTCGCGCTGCTGCAACCGCAGATCGCGCCCAACACCGGGAACATCGGCCAGTTGTGCGTCGCGACCGGCACTGCCCTGCACCTGGTCCGGCCGATGGGGTTTGTATTGTCGGATAAAAACCTGAAGCGGAGCGGAATGGATTACTGGCAGCGGCTGCAGGTGACCGTTCACGACGACATCGAATCATTTCTCCGTCACATGGACGGCAGCCGGCTGTGGATGTTCACCAGCAAAGCCGATCGATCGCTGTGGGACGCGCGGTTCAGTGACGGCGATTGTCTTGTGTTCGGCAGCGAAACGGCCGGGCTGCCCGAGTCACTGCTGCGAAATCACGCCGATCACTGTGTCCGCATCCCGCAGGTTGTGGGCGAGCGGTGCCTGAACCTGTCGACCGCGGTGGGGATTGGACTGTTCGAAGCGATCCGACAGATTCGATGACCGCGTAAGAATCCCTTTGTCATCGATGATCGAACACGGACAGGTCCCATTTGTCGGCCCACTGGATTGACATCTTTTCGCCGTCGAAATGGATCGGCAGATAAATGTACCGGCTGTCGGGCAGGTTGCGGGCGATCCACCGATCACCAACGTAAACAAATGCATCCGGTTTTCCCGCGACCGGCAGGATGGACGCCGCCTGCGAATGGAAGGTCAGACCGGCGTCGTCCCCGACGCACGGGTTGCCGATTGATTTCCAAGGCCCGCTGATGGATTTGGATACGGCAAGTCGAGCCGCGTTCGGCTTCCAGCCGGTGGTTCCCGAGGTCATCAGGTAATACAGCCCGCCGCGGCGGAACATCGCCGGGGCTTCGTTAGCCTGACCGACCAGCACGCGGACGTATTGCCCGCTCGGTGTCGTGTAATCGTCGCTGAGCTTGGAGATCTGCAGGGTCGCATTTTCCTCGGACGAATAGATCTGGTAGGCGGACCTGTCGGTGTCGACGAACAAAGTCATGTCGCGCGACATCTGACCACCCCGGAAATCGCGTCGGACGTATCCGTCGGGAGAATCTTCATTGCCGACCCAGTTCCGCTGCACGTCGGAAAAATTGAGGGGCCAGACGCCCGCGTTGGGCCTGAACGATTTCAGGTAACGGTACGGACCGACGGCCGTGTCGCTGACGGCGACCGCCGCGCGGGCGGCGCCGTACCCCTGCCCCCGCAGTTCCAGGTGAAACCACATGACGAAGTTGCGGTTATTCGCGTTGTAGATCACCTTCGGCCGTTCGATCACGCAGCCGTCGATCAAGTCGCCGTCGCGACCGGCGACAGTGATGAGCGACAGCCCCTCGTTCTTCCAGTGATACAGATCTTTCGAAGAATAGCAGCCGACCCCGATGCGGTTTCTTCCGCGGGTCTTGTGCTCGCCGAACCAGAAATAAGTGCCGTTGTGAAAGAGGAACCCGCCGCCGTGGGCGTTGATGGGAGCGCCCGCGGTATCTGACCAGATCTTCCCCGGCTCGAAGGCATTTGACATTGCGTTTGACGGGGCAGTTGTCGGGAATACGCCGCTCGTAACCTGGGCGTGGGAGACGGTCGCCAACGTTAGAACTGCAAGCATGCTTTGCCAAAAAAACGTAAGCCGACCGGTTGCGGTATCGGGGTTACCTCGTCGCGTGGTTCGACTAGAATGCGACCCATGGGCACAAGCGTTAAGCAGCGGGCAGGGCAACTCCGCAAGGAGCTCGAGCATCATAATCAACTGTACTACGTGGACGCCCGGCCGTTAATCAGCGACCGAGAATACGACAAACTGATGCAAGAACTAATCGACCTGGAGAAAGCGCACCCGGAGCTTTTAACGTCTGATTCCCCGACACAGCGGGTCGGCGGGGAGGTTCAATCGGCTCTAAAGTCGGTGACGCACTCGGTGCCGATGATGAGCATCGACAACACCTATACCGAGGCCGAGGTCCGCGCGTTCGACGAACGGGTTCGGAAGGTCCTGGGAACGGACGCACCGGTCTACGTGCTGGAGCCGAAGATCGACGGGGCGTCGGTCAGTCTTCGGTACGAAGACGGGACGCTGGTGCTCGCCGCCACGCGGGGGCGTGGGAACACGGGTGACGACATCACGGTGAACGCACGGACGATGCGCTCGATTCCGCTGCGGCTGAAAACGCAAGGCGTCAGCGTCCCACCGCCGAAGGTCGTCGAAGTCCGTGGCGAGGTTTACATGAACAACGACGACTTCCAGCGGGTGAACAAGGAACTCGTCGACGACGGGGACGAGGCGTATGCGAATCCCCGCAACCTGGCGGCGGGCACGCTGCGGCGGCTGGACCCGAAGATCGTCGCCAAGCGGCGGCTGCGGTTTCTGGCCCACGGCGTAGGCGAGGTCGCCGGAATGCCGGTCGACAATTACTGGGAGTGGACGCGACTGCTCCGCGAGTGGGGGCTGTCCCTGCCGACCGAAGTGAAGCGGGTCGACACGATCGACGATGCGCTCAAATATATCCATGAGTTCGAAAAGCTGCGACCGAAACTGCCGTACATGACCGACGGCATGGTGATGAAAGTCGACGCGTTCGCGGCGCGGGACAAGCTGGGAACGACGAGTAAAGCACCGCGTTGGGTGATGGCTTACAAGTACGAAACCGAGCAGCAACCGACGGCAGTGAAAGACGTCCGCTGGCAGGTGGGAAAGGGCGGGAGCCTGACGCCGGTCGCGGACCTCGAACCTGTGTTTATCGGTGGGGTGACTGTGACGCACGTGTCGCTGCACAACATCGATCAGATTCAAAGGCTCGGCGTGCATCTGGGTGATACTGTCGTCGTGGAGCGGGCCGGGGAAGTGATCCCGTACGTGGTCGAGGTGGTGAAAGAGAAACGGCCGGCCGGTGCCAAGCCGGTGAAAGCGCCGACGCACTGCCCGGTGTGTAAGACCAAGGCCGAGTACGAGGATTTGCCCGAGGAGACTGTCGCGTACCGCTGCGTGAATACCGCCTGTGGCGACTTTTACACCCGGCATAAGGTGAAGAAAGCGAAGGTGCCCGACGCATGCCCGGTCTGCGCGCAGAAGCTGGAGGTGCTCGATTTCGGGATCGACGTGTATTGCCCGAACCCGGAATGTCCGGCCCAGGTGAAAGAACGATTGCGGTGGTTCTGCGGTCGAAGCCAGATGGACATCGAAGGGATCGGCGACAAGCTCGTCGATCAGTTGGTCGACCAGAAGCTGGTGACCAACTTCGCGGATCTTTACCGGTTGAAGGTCGAGGACGTGGCCGCGTTAACTTCGGACATCGTGCAGGAGGAAAAGATTAGCAAGCGTACGGTCGGGGAGAAGACCGCGAAGAAAGTGGTCGAAAATATTGTCGGCAGCAAGAACAAACCTCTGGACCGGTTGCTCGCCGGGCTGGGGATTCATCACGTCGGTGGCCGCGGGTCGCACGTGCTGGCGAGTCATTTCGGTTCGCTGGACGCGCTGTTCGCCGCGACGGTCGAAGAACTGTCGGCCGTCCACGAGATCGGCGATGTGACGGCGAAAAGCGTCCACGATTTTTTTCACAACCCGGCGGGCAAGCACGTCGTCGCGGAGCTGAAGGCGATCGGCATCGACCCGAAGATGGAAAAACCCCAGGGCACCGGGGAACTCGTCCTCGCCGGGCAAACCGTCGTGATTACGGGTACCTTGCCGACCTTGGAACGGAAGGACGTCGAGGAAATGATTGTGAAACTCGGCGGGAAGGCGAGCGGCAGCGTGAGCAAGAAGACCTCGTTTTTGATCGCCGGCGATTCCGCGGGAAGCAAATTGGACAAGGCGAAGGAACTCGGCATCCCGGTTCTCGATGAAGCAGCGTTTTTGAAAAAAATTGGCAAGTGAAACATGGCGTGGTTCTATCTGTTGTTGGCCGGGTGTTGCGAGATGGTCTGGCCGCTGGGCTTTAAATATACGCACGGCTTCAAAGTGCACGTCTGGGCGATGGCGTTGACGCTGGCGCTGATGACGCTGAGCTTTTGGCTGATGGGGGTGGCGACCAATAAGGGGATTCCGATCGGAACTGCGTATGCGGTCTGGACCGGTCTCGGGGCGACGGGCACGGCCGTGCTCGGCATGGTTTTGTTCAAGGACCCGCGCGATGCTTTCCGATTGGCCTGCCTGAGCCTGATTATTCTCGGCGCGATAGGGTTGAAGTTTAAGTCCCCGCCGCCCACGGCCGAATCACCGTCACCGACTACGCCCGCGGAACGATAAACCGGATAGATAGGCCCACTGCTGCCGTGAATTTGACTTTCCGACCCCCCGGTCTACGCTCGGATACTGATGGCATTTCAGTTGGTCCAACTCGGTTATTGGCTCGCGTTGTCGACCTGGTTCGGCTGCGTGTTGTTCATCGCGCTGGCCGCCCCGGTGATTTTTAAGACCGTCCGTGAAAGCAATCCCATTTTAACCGACGTGCTCAGCGTCAATTTGGAAGGTCAGCACAGCACGTTGCTCGCCGGTTCGATCGTAGTGAACCTGACGCACCGGCTTCTAGCGGTCGAACTGATCTGTGCGGGGATGCTGCTTTTAACGCTGATCATTCAGCCGTTCGTGATCGACGTCACCAGCGGAAATGTCGGGACAGCGATTGTGCGGTCGGTGTTGTTCATCGCGGCAACTGCGGTCGTTTACTTCGACTGGCAACTGGTCTGGCCGAAGATCCAGGCGAGCCGGAACGAGTATATCGAACACGCCGACGAGCCCGAGATCGCCAATCCTGCCAAAGATCGATTCGATCAGGGGCAACGGCTCAGCCTTACACTGTTGTCGGTCGTCGTAGCGTTGCTGCTGGGCATGATTTTGTTCAGTTCGACGATCACCAGACCCCCGTCGGATTTTAATCTGGCGACCAAGTCGTCCAAGTAGTCCGCAACCGGGAACCGGTCCATGCCGCGAGCCTCGAGTAAGACGATTCAGAGTCGGAAGGACCGGGTCGCGGTCGTCTTGCCGATCCTTAAAAAAGCTTACCCGCACGCAAAATGCAGCCTCGATTTCGAAACCCCGCTGCAGTTGCTGACCGCGACCATTTTATCGGCACAGTGCACGGACGTGCGGGTGAACATTGTCACCAAGTCGCTGTTCAAAAAATATCGCTCGGCGGCGGACCTCGCGAAGGTCCCGCAGGAAAAACTGGAGAAGGACATCCAGTCGACCGGCTTCTATCGAAATAAGGCAAAGAGCATCAAGGCGATGGCGCAGTCGCTGCTGGACCAGCACGGCGGTGAGGTTCCAAGAACGATGGGACAGCTGATATTGCTCGCGGGAGTCGGCAGGAAAACGGCAAATGTCGTGCTGGGTAATGCGTTTGGTCAAAATGAAGGGGTCACGGTCGACACCCACGTCACCCGCTTGAGCCTGCGGCTCGGGCTCACTCGTCACACTGATGCGGTCAAGATCGAGCGGGACCTGATCCCATTGGTTCCCCAAGCGGACTGGACGCTTTGGTCTCATTTGTTGATTTTTCACGGCCGGGAAATCTGCCAGGCCCGAAAGCCGAAATGTCATTCATGTCCTCTGCTCGCTCATTGCCCGAGTGGACCGGCGATCATCGAATCCGGGCAAGCGAGGGAACCCGCTGACCCCGCAGGCGGTTTTGACTGAAGTCAAACTTTTTTTGAACTGGTGTTTGCTAGAGCCGTATTAATCGTGACATGCAGGTTGACAGTCCTGCTGCCACAAATCTCCTTCCCTGAGTGCCGCAGTACCCGAGAGGACTGCGGCACTTTTTGTTTGCCCATTCCTAGCGCTCGTTTTGCGAATGTAAATACTGTTGCCGCTGAAGAGTCTGGTCTATACGCTAGATACGGCGGCCGAGTGACAAACCGGACGTGATTACCGTGCGAGTTCTGTTGCGTGTGTCGATGCCGTAACCGATTTGACTGTGCTGCCGGTTTTCATACGTCGGCAAGTCGCCGGTAAAAATTTCGGGCCCGACGTGTGAACGCTCAATTGATCGAGGCGGAGACTGCATGCTCTTAGCAATTCGGCACTTAAGACAGCGGGGCGTCAGATTTCTGCTGATTACGGGGTTGATACTCCCCGGGCTGCCGCGCACCACTGTCGCGGCAACCCCGGCCGAGATTCAGAGCTCGATCGATCGGGCAAAGGCGTGGCTTTACAAACAGCAAAAGAAGGACAACTGGGAACTGCTGCCAAAGCCCAACACCGACCCGCTGCCTTTTTCGGTCTCCAATCTACAGTTCGGTGGGATGACGGCAATTGCCACCTATGCGCTGCTGTCGGCCGGGGAGGACCCCCGGGGCGAAAAGCTGAAACCAGCGATCGACTGGCTGAAGAAGGCCGACCTCCGCGGCGTGTATGCCATCTCGCTGCGGGCCCAGGTCTGGACGATGGTCCCGCCAGACGACTCGGTGCGAACGGCCATACGAAACGACCGCGATCTGCTCTTAAAAGCCGGTTGCACCAAAGGTAATTCGATCGGTTTCTTCGGTTACGGCACCGAGACGCCCAAAGACCAGTCGGACAAGAGTGTCAGCCAATTCGCAGTGCTCGGGCTCTGGTCCCTAAGCCAGGCGGGCGCGGAGGTCCCGGGCAACGCATGGCGGCTTTTCGAAGAGCACTGGCGGCTCCAGCAGATGCGCGACGGCGGGTGGTGCTACGACACGACCGTTAACCCCGACCCGAAAATTTTCAACTCGCAGCCGACCATGTCGATGACCGCCGCGGGGGTCGCGACGCTGTTTATCACCCAGGACTACACCAGCATGGCGCCGCAGTGCGCCGGCAATGTTGACGACGGTTCGATCGCGGCCGGGATGAAATACCTGGGGGCACATTTCAACGAGATCAAACCGGACCGGTTTTACTACACGCTGTTCGGCCTGAGCCGGGTCGGGCTCGCGAGCGGGTTCAAATATATTGGCACGACGAACTGGTTCGAGTGGGGGGCCGATGCGCTTTTTCACCGGCAGGACCCGCAGGGGTTCTGGACCGATCTCAGGGACAACTGGAACAACGTTCCCGAGACCAGCTTCGGGCTGCTGTTTCTGAGCCGCGGGCGTGCCCCGGTGATGATGAACAAACTGCAGTACGACGTCAGCAATAATAATAAATCGACACCCGCGCCGTGGAACCAGCGGCCACGCGACGTCGCGAACCTGACTCGAATGATCAGCAAGCAGATCGAAGCCCCGCAGAGCTGGGAAATTGTGAATCTCCGCCAGGGGGCGAACGACCTGCACGATGCGCCGATCCTGTACATGTCCGGGAACGCGGCCCCGAAACTGTCGCCGGCCGATCAGGACAAGCTGAAGGCGTTCATCGAGGAGGGCGGGCTCGTCGTCGGTCACGCCGACTGCGGGTCTGCTTCGTTCACCGAGGGTTTTCACAAATTAGGGCAGGCCATGTTCCGCGACCGGTTCTTCGGGCCTTTGCCGGAAAACCATTCGATTTACACGGCACAGAACTTCCAGCGGAGCCGGTGGAAAACAAAACCTGTCGTGGAAGGTTTGGACAACGGCTCGCGTGTCCTGATGCTTCTGTTGCCGTCGGGTGACCCGGCGCGAACCTGGCAAACTCAGGCGTTTCCGAGCATTAAGCAGGATATATTCGGTCAGTTGATGATCAATGTTCTTCTGTATGCCGAGGACCAGCAGGGGCTTCGGCAGAAGGGCCTGACCTATCTGGTGTCGCGCCGGGTCGACGTGAAGGCCGACCGCACCGTCAAGCTTGCGAGGCTGAAATACAACGGCAACTGGGACCCCGAGCCGGGCGGTTGGCGTCGGCTGTCGAACGTGATGCACAACGAAAGGCGCATCGACCTTGATGCCCAACCGGTCGAACTCGGACAGGGAAAGCTGAACAACACATACCAGGCAGCCGAGTTGAGCGTCGCCGGATCAATTACTTTGAACGACGCGGAACGGGCTGAACTCAAAACCTACGTTGATCAGGGCGGGACTCTGGTCGTCGACGTCGCCGGGGGCACCGGGCTTTTCAAGACCAATGCCGAAGCCGAGCTTGCCAAACTGTTCCCCGACACCGGGGGGCACGAGCCCGCGGTCTTGCCGTTGTCGTCCCCGATTTATCGCAGCGGTGCGGTGGTCACTGAAGTCGAATACCGTCATTCGGCGCGCGCGGCCATGAAGAACCTGCGCACGCCTTGCCTGCGTGGCATCGAACGTGAGAATCGGGTCGCCGTCGTCTACAGTCCGGAAGATCTGGTGACGGGGCTCGTCGGACAACAGGTCGGCGGGATCGTCGGGTACGCTCCCGACAGCGCGACCCGCCTGATGGCAAACGTGCTGACGTATGCCGCGACGCATTGAGAATTTTCCGACGACCTGCGGTATCCTGTTGAACGCGGAGGCACGACCAGACTATATTTTCACCCGTTGAAGTTTTTTCGCTGACGAACCAATCCGTTGATCTCCAGTTCCTATAAGCTCCGTCGTCGACACCGCGGTCAGATACCGCTGTGGTCTGCCGTGGTGCTCGGTGCGGTGTTGGTGCTAGGGGTCATCTTGTGGACCTGGCAAAGCACCCGCCGCGAATCATCCGACGGCCGACAAGAGGTCGTCTTCTGGAACGCCGGTCTGCTCGGCACCGACATCTATCTCGCGATTCATCAGTTCGAGCAGGAAAACCCCCAGTACAAAGTCGTCGCGAGCACGTCAGTGTCGCCGGACATCACCGGTGACGCCCAGCGATTGCTGTCGTCCGTCGCCGGCGGCGTGCCCCCGGACGTCGTGCTGTTCGACCGGTTCGCGATCGGCGAATGGGCCAGCCGGGCCGCGCTGACTGATCTCGATCCTTATATCGCGGCCCAAAAGACCGACGACCCCGACCGCATCAACCTCGCCGAATATTACAAATTTACGCTGGACGAAGCGCGCTACCGTAAGCCCGGCACTAACGACCATGCGGGGTTGTTCGGCGTCCCGACCGGGATCGACATCCGGCTCTTGTACAGCAACGCCAATCAGCTGACGCAGGCCGGGATGGTGAACTCGAAGGGCGAGGCCAGACCGCCGCAGACCTGGTCCGAACTCCGGGCCGCCGCGAAAGCGCTGACGCGCACCCTTTCAGACGGAACGATCGTCCGACTGGGATTCGCCCCGAACTTCGGGAACTCCTGGCTCTACATGTATGCGTTCCAGGCCGGGGGAAACCTGCTGACCCCGGACGGGAAAACAGTCACCCTCGCGTCCGAACCGGTCGTCAAAGCGCTCCGGTTCATGACCGACATCTACGACGACGTCGGCGGGGCGAAAAATGTCGACGGGTTTCAGCAAAGCTTTCAGGCCGGGGCGCTCGACCCGTTCGTCAAAGGCCTCGTGTCGCTCAAAATCGACGGCGACTGGGGCCTCGACACGATCGCGCAGTGGAAGCGCGACATGGATTTCATCATCACCCCCGCGCCAATGCCCGACGATCGGCAGGACGTCCCGCCGATCACCTGGGCCGGGGGTTACTCGCTGGTCATTCCCGCAACCGCCACTCAGAAAGAGGGCGCGTTCAAACTTATTCAGTACCTCACCAGCAAGCGTGCGTACGAGTTCCTGCAAAACGGGAATAAAGAGTCGCTGGAAAGCGAAGGCAAGCTTTATCTGCCGCACCCCTGGTCGAACCGTAAATTTTACGAGCAACGCATCGCCGACACGGTCACGAACAACCCCGAGGTGCCCCCTCGGTTTAAGCAGGCGTACAAGGTCATTCAGGAGATGCTGCCGAACACGCTGATCCGTCCCCCGTCACCGATCGGGCAGCTGTTGTGGAACAAGCACATCGACGCCTATAGCGCCGCCGTGTATCACCACCACGCGGAGATCGCCGACAAAAATCAGGAGATGCGTCAGTGCCTGATCGACTCGCAGGTGGACGCCCAGCGGGCGCTCGACCAGATCGTGCTCCCGGCACCGGCCCACGAAGTGCGGTGGGGAATCTACTTCGTCGGATATGCCGCGATCATCGTCGGATTGTTCACCGCAATGTACGTCGCATTCCGCAGGCACCGTCGCTCGCACGCCTACTCGCCGCGTGAAACCGGCGCGGCTTTGATGTTCCTGAGTCCCTGGATCATCGGCATGATCGGACTCACCGCCGGCCCGATTCTGTTCAGCATCGTACTCAGCTTCACCCGCTACGACGTGCTCTCCCCTGCCCGATACGTCGGCGTGTCGAACTACTCGCACCTGCTGCACGACGGGTTGTTTTACAAAAGCCTTTACAACACCGTTTTTATGATGCTCCGCATCCCGCTGGGGATGGCGCTGAGCCTCGGGATCGCGATGCTGTTGAACCGCCCGATTCGCGGCATCGGTGCTTACCGTACCGCTTTTTATATGCCGACCATTGTGCCGCTGGTCGCATCGGCGATGCTCTGGCTTTATCTGCTGAACCCGTCGTTCGGGCTCGTCGACATCGGGCTCCGCTGGTTCTACGAGACGCTGCCCATGCAGTGGATCGCGGCACTGATCAACCACCTGCACCATTTCGAGAACGGCCCGTTCCAATTCACCGCCCCCACCTGGTTGACCGACCCGAACTGGGCCAAGCCTTCGATTATTCTGATGGGGCTCTGGGGCGCGGGCGGGGGGATGATCATCTGGCTGGCCGGCCTGCAGTCGATCCCGACCCAGCTTTATGAAGCCGCGACCGTCGACGGCGCGAGCAAGTGGAAACAGTTCCTGCACGTGACGCTGCCGATGCTCAGCCCGTACATCCTGTTCAACGCCATCATGGGCGTCATCGGGACGATGCAGATCTTCGGCGAGGCGTTCATCATGACCTCCGGCGGGCCCGACAACGCGACGCTGTTCTACGCCTATTACCTTTTCAAAACCGCGTTCCAGTATTTCAGCATGGGCGACGCCAGCGCGCTGGCCTGGGTGCTGTTCGTGATCGTGCTCGCGCTCACGCTGGTGCAGTTGTATCTGAGCAAAAAGTGGGTGCACTATGACCGCACCTGATCCACGACTGGAAACCATCGCCTCGCGACAGGCGCTCTGGCCCCGGCTGGGCCGGTACTTCGCCGCCCGGGGGTGGGCCCACCTCGTGTTGCTCACCGGCGTCGCGATCTTCCTGTTCCCATTCCTGTGGATGCTGGGAATGAGCCTAAAGACCGACGAGGAAGCAACCGGCACCGATCTCTTCCCGGCCGTCCCGGTCTTCCGAGCCGATTCACCGGTGGTCCGCCCGGACGCCGAACCCGCCCGACCGATATCGCTCACCCCGGCGCAGTGGAAAGAACTGCTACCGCAGTTGCACCAGTGGACGCGCCTCAAGCTGGACGTGATGCCGCTCCCGCTCGGCGGACAGTTCGTCAGCGCCGACGGTCTCCGCGACTCCGCAGCCATCAGGCTGATCGCCGACTCGATCGAAAAGCTGAAAGAAAGCACCTGGACGCAACCGACGCCGCAACTCAAAGCCGACTACGAATTGCTGCTAACCCCAGACGTACTCGCCGCCGCGCTGGAAGATCAGCTCGGGCGGTTGTCATTGAAAGGACTGCAGATTCGCACGTTGGACGCGAAGATCTATAAAATCTTCGACGGCCAGGACTGCATCAAGCATTGGCACGTCGACTCCGGCAACGCCCAGCTCGTGCGGGGGAACGACGACGCGATTCTCAAATATCATTTCAATTCGTCGAGCGACGCTCCGATCGTGCTCAGCACTTCGTTCCCATTCCCGGCCGACCTCAAGCAACTGCACAAGGTGATGGTCGCGATGAACAACGACGACAGCTGGCACCGAATCGATGCGGTCTTCACGGTCGGCACCAGCACCTGGGTCAGCGGGCTCACGACGTATATCGCCCAATACCGCGCGGGCAGCATCATTTTTCAACCGCCGACCTTCGACGACACGACGTACCAGCCGAAAACCTTTGTCCCGTTAAACTATGCCGGCGTTCCCTACCCGGCCCTGACCGGTAACAACGCCAAGCTGGTGCTCATCGTCCACCCCAGCAGCACACCGCGCGCGATCTTCGGAAAAGTTCAGCGGAACTACCAACGCGCGTTCCGCTCGGTGCCTTTCTGGACCTACATCGGCAACAGCGCTCTGCTGGTCGGCCTGCAGATGATGGGCGCTCTGTTCAGCAGCGCGTTCGTCGCGTACTCCTTCGCCCGCTTAAATTGGCCCGGGAAAAGTCTCGCCTTCGGGCTCCTGCTCAGCACCATGATGCTGCCCAGCCAGGTGACGATGATCCCCTCGTTCGTCATCTGGAAATCGCTGGGGTGGTACAACACGCTCAACCCGCTCTGGGTCCCCGCCTGGTTCGGCAGCGCGTTCTTCATCTTCCTCATGACCCAGAACATGAAGACGATCCCGAAGGAACTCGAAGAGGCCGCCCGCATCGACGGGCTCAACGCGATTCAAACCTGGTGGTACATCATCCTGCCGCTGGTCAAACCGACGCTGGCCGCCATCGCGATCATGGTCTTCATGGGCGCGTGGAATGAATTCATGCAGCCGCTGATTCTGCTCCGCGACCAGTCGAAATTCCCGCTGAGTCTTGGGCTGTTCGGACTGAAAGTCGACAACCAGGCCGGCGCGGATTTCGCGCTGATCATGGCCGGCAACATGCTCATGACCGTTCCGGTCATCGTCATCTTCTTCGCCTTCCAGCGGTACTTCATTGAAGGTGTTACCGTCACCGGCATGAAGGGCTGAACCGGCCGTTGAATGCGACACCAGCATGCTGCACGAAATTCGCCGAGCAGTCTTGTTTTTCTCCGCGTTGCTGTGTGTCACGAACTCCACAGTGCACGCCGACCTGCGTCCGTATACTGGTGACAGCGTCGCGGGTGTCGACCGCGAAACGCTTGCCGGCAAAATCATGTGCGGTTACCAGGGCTGGTTCACCACACCCACCGACGGCAGCAATAAAGGCTGGTCGCACTACCAATACTTCGGCAAGTTCGAGCCCGGCTCCTGCCGCATCGACCTTTGGCCCGACGTGTCCGAGCTCGGGGCGGACGAAAAATTCCCGACACCGTTCCGTTTCTCAGACGGCACCGTCGCGTCTGTGTTCAGCTCGGCTAACCGTAAGACGGTGCTGCGTCATTTCGAATGGATGCGGCAATACGGCATCGACGGCGTTTTCGTCCAACGATTCGTCAACGAAACACAGCACCCGCCCGGGCTCGCGCATTGCAACGTCGTGCTCGACAACTGCCGGGCTGCCGCGAACCAGACCGGTCGGGTGTATGCCTTGATGTACGACCTGTCGGGCATGCAGGGGGCCGCGGGGGTCGATCAGGTCATCGAAGACTACAAAACGCTGGTCGATCAAATGCGGCTTGGTCACGACGAACACGACAAAGCCTACCTCCGGCACCGGGGTCGCCCGGTTGTTGCCGTGTGGGGCATCGGGTTTGGCGACCGCCGGTCGTACACGCTGGCCGACAGTCGGCGATTTATCGACTTTCTGAAAGACGACCCCGACTACGGAAACAATACGGTCATGCTCGGCGTCCCGACCGGCTGGCGTTCTAAAACCGGGGATGCCGCCGCCGACTTCAGACTGATGGACGCGGTCGAGAAGGCTGACGTCATTAGCCCCTGGACCGTCGGACGGTACAGCTCACCCGAAGGCGCACAACGTCATGCAGCGCAGCACTGGAAGCCGGACATCGAGTGGTGTCAGGCCCACGGCAAGGATTATCTGCCGGTCGTTTTCTCGGGGTTCAGCTGGCACAACATGCATCGTGATCCCACGACCGGGCCGGCTCCGCGTCGTTCCGCGTCGGGGCTTGTATTCGTTACGCCGCTCGACCAAATCCCACGGCTCAAGGGCCGATTCCAATGGGCGCAATACGCCGCCGCGAAATCAGCCGGTGCGACCATGATTTATCAGGCAATGTTCGACGAGATTTACGAGGGCACCGCGATTTTCAAAATCACCAACAACCCGCCGGCAGGGCCGAGTCCGTTCGTGACGCTGGAAGGTCTGCCCAGCGACCATTACCTCTGGCTCGCCGGGATGGCCGGGAAGCTGCTCCGGGGTGAGATACCTTTGAGCGATGATCTCCCCAACCGGAAGTGAATGACAGCAATTCAAGACGCCGAAGGTACGCCGAAGGGCTGGGACGTTTTGACCACTGGCCCTTCGGGGTACCTCAGAATTGGCGTCCTTGGATGCGAGCAGATCCCACCCGCGATCTGCTTTCGAGTCCTCACTGCTGGCGGTAAACTCTCCTTGTGCTCACCCTTCTTGTATTGCAAGGGCCCGACAAGGGTCGACGGTTCGAACTGCCGGACGCGTCGGCGCTACTCGGCCGCGATAGCCGGCAGATTCCATTGACGGACCAGACCGTAAGTCGCCGGCATGCCGAGTTGGTCCCGCTCGAAGGCGAGTGGGTGCTGAAAGACCTCGGCAGCGTAAACGGTTCGTACGTCAACGGCGCCCGCGTCGACAACCGTCGGGCGCTCAAACTCGGAGATCAGATCCGCGTAGGGCGGTCGCTGCTGGTCTTCGGTGCCCAGCCGGGCGTCAGCCGATCGAGCGGCGGAAACGTCACGCTCAGCGGCGAAGAAATGGGCATGGACAGCGCGATCATGCACACGGTCGTTTCCAACGAGGACTCAATGGTGCTCGCGGTCCCCGAGCCGGCCGTCGCCGCGATGGCGAACCTGAAGATTCTCTACCAGCTGGGGGCGGCGCTCGGCAGCAGCTTCGACGTCGACCACGTACTGGAAGTGGTAATGGACCTGGTGTTCGAGCACGTGCGGGCCGACCGCGGCATCATCATGCTGATCGACGAACGCAGCGGCGAACTGGTGCCTAAGGTCGTCCGGACCCGTGACGAGGACGCGCCGATGACGGGCCCCGGACTACGCGGGGGTGTTCGACAGAAACCGGCAGGGCCGCTGACCACGCCGACGCCGACATCACCGCAGCCGAAGATTCACGCCTCGCGGACGATCATCAATTACGTCATGACCCACGGGGAAGGCGTGCTCTCGAGCAACGCCATGACCGACCAGCGGTTCAGCAAAGGCAAAAGCGTCCACAACATGGGCATTCGGTCGGCGCTCTGCGTGCCGATCAAGGCCCGCAAGCTGACGGAAAAGACCGGTGAGGAAATCATCGGAATCATCTACATCGACAGCTCGGTCAAAAATTACACCTACGCGCCGGACCAACTGCGACTGCTGACCACGATCGGGTTGCAGGCCGGGATGGCGATCCAGAACACGAAGCTGTACCAGCAGGGCCTGCAGGCCGAGCGTCTCGCGGCGGTAGGGGAAACGACCGCGGCCCTTTCGCACAGCATTAAAAATATTCTGCAGGCGCTGCGTGGCGGGGCGGACGTGGTCGAGATGGGATTTAAGTCCAGCAACCTGGTGCAGGCCGGCAAAGGCTGGCGGATCGTTGATCGCAATCTGGACAAGATTTTTAATCTGACCATGAACCTGCTCGCTTACAGCCGGCCCCGTGAGCCGCGGATGGAGCAGATGAACCCGCGTCGGCTCATAGAAGAATGCCTGGAACTCGTGGCCGCCGGCGCGAACGAGAAAGGCGTGATGGCCATCAGCGACTGCGACCGCGACGTCCCCCCGGTGCCAATGGACCCCGACGGCATGCACCAGGTCATGCTGAACTTGTTAAGCAACGCGCTCGACGCGGTCGAACCGCAAAAGGGGTTGATCCGGGTCGTCTGCAAATACCTCGAAGTGCCGAACGAATTGGTGATCGAAGTGGTCGACAACGGTGTCGGCGTGCCGCCGAGCATGATGAAACACATGTTCGAATTGTTCCACTCGACCAAGGGCAATCGCGGCACCGGCCTGGGGCTTGCGGTGGCAAAAAAGATCGTCGAAGAGCACGACGGCACGATTGCCGTGAAAAGCACGCAGGGCGAGGGGACCACGTTTACGGTTCGGATTCCCGTGTATGCCGAATCGACCGCAGACCCGTCGCAGACCCACGGGCCGAAACACAAATGACTCGTCGACGGCGTATGTCAGTTGGAATGTAGAGGATCGGACGGCTCTGACTTGGATTCCAACGACCTGCTCAAACGTGCTATGCAACTGCACCAGGCCCGTCGGCTGAGTGAGGGGGAAGCGATTTACCTTCGTATCGTGGGTGTCGATCCAAGCAATCTTTTTGCCGTGCATCTGCTGGGCGTCGTGCGGATGCAATCGGGACGACTTCAGGAAGCGATCCCGAGTCTCGAACACGCGGTCGCCACCGCAAACCCGCCGGTCGAGTGGTTCGTCCCGCTGGTCAGCTCGACGGCGGCGTTGGGCTGGTTCGACCGTGCGATCGAATGGCAGCTCAAGGCGCTTTCGATTCGGCCGAACTGGGCGGACGGTTACTTCCGGCTCGCAGAGTTGCTCGCCGCCGATGCGCGGTACGAAAACGCTGTCGATGCGTTAAACAAATCGATCACGCTCGGGTGTTCGAGCCCCGCGATCGCATTCAACAATCTTGGGGTGACGCTCGACCGATTAAAGCGATTTGCTGATGCCGTCCCGGCCTATCTGAGGGCGCTGAAATTGAAGCCGGACTACGCCGTCGCACACCGCAACCTCGGCGACGCGCTCAGGCAGCTGAACGATTATGCGGCGGCCGAAACGAGCTACCGCAATGCGGTTCGCTGCGACGCTTCACTGGCGGACGCGTACAACGGAATCGGGTTGACGCTATATCTACGCGACCGGTTTGCCGACGCGGCGGCGCAGTTTCAGACCGCGCTGCGGCTCGACCCTGCTGACACAAACCCGTGCATCAATCTTGTTCTCTGTTATGGCCGGCTCGGCGACCACGAGCAGATCGAGAGCACGCTCCGGCAGGCGATGGCGCTCAACCCGACCGACTCGAAAGTGCACAGCACGCTCACGATGCTGATGAACTACACGCGGGGTCATCTGCCGCCCGCGGTGTTGAACGAAAGTCTGGAATTTAATCGTCTGCATGCCGCGGCAGTCTTCCCAACCCATCCGATTCTCAAGCGGCATCGTGCGGCGGGTGTGCCGATGCGAATCGGTTACATCTCCCCTGATTTCAGAAGCCATCCGGTCGCTATCTTTTTCGAGCCGCTTTTGGAACGTCACGATCGCACGCAGTTCACGATCGTCTGCTACGCCGACGTGTCCCGTCCCGACGCGGTAACAGATCGCTTTAAATCATCCGCCGACCTTTGGCGCGATACAACCGGCCAATCCGACGCCGAGGTCGCCGAGCAAATTCGTCAGGATGAAATTGATATTCTGATCGATCTGGCCGGGCACACATCCGACAACCGCCTGCTGGTGCTGGCGCGGAAACCGGCACCGGTTCAAGCGACCTGGCTCGGGTATCCGAACACGACTGGGCTTGCCGCCGTCGATTATCGGATTACCGATGCGTGGGCAGATCCGCCCGGGGTCGAGCCGTACTACACCGAAAAGCTGGTCCGCCTGCCGGACGCATTTTTTGTCTATCGACCGCCGGAACTTGAGATTCCAGTTTCACCGCTGCCCATGATCGACAGCGGCCGGGTCACGTTCGGGTCGTTTAACAATGTGACGAAAATCACGCCCGCGATCGGCAAGCTCTGGTCTGACATTTTAAAGGCAACGCCGGGCGCGCGGTTGCTGATCGCTGGTGTGCCGCCGGACGCACAGAAAAGAATAATCGCGACAATCGTTTGTCACGAAGTGTCTATGGACCGGATCGAATTTCCGCAGACGACAGGGTTCGAAGCGTTCCTTAAACTGCACGACCGTGTCGACGTCGGGCTGGACGCATTTCCGTATGCCGGACACACCACGACGTGCAACTGCCTTTGGATGGGGGTTCCGGTCGTCACGCTTGCGGGGCCCTCGGCGGTCAGCCGGGTCGGGGTCAGCATCACGGCGAACCTCGGCATGGCCGATCAGTGGGTCGCGGCAAGTGAACCAGAATACGTTCGGCTTGCTACCGAGTGGGCGCGGCGGCCAGATGATTTGGCGATGCTGCGGGCTGAGCTTCGGTCAAAGCTCCTTGCATCGGTGCTCACCGATGAAGCCCGGTTCGCCAGAAATTTTGAAGACGCGGTCCGGCTGATGGTGGCGAGTTGATCGCAGATTAATTTCCAGCCGACTTCAACCGCGCGACCGGTGTCGGGGCCGCTGGCCGTAGCGGGTGCCTTCGCCGGTATCGCCCATGCAGGTGTCGGTCATCGGAGATGTCGGTCCGCCGGGCTTGCAGGTGAGCTGCTGCAGTTTCGGGTCGGCCGGTTGCCACCACGGCTTCTTGATTCCCTGCTTGACCAGTTTGACCGCTAGTTCCGGCGTATCAACGATCCGAAAAATATCCGTGTCGTGCTCGCTGATGTAGCTCGGGAACAGCTCGGCTTTCATCCAGTCGAGAAGCCCCGTCCAGTATCCACTGCCGAACAAAATCACCGGCATCGGTTCGATCTTCAGGGTTTGGGTCAATGTCAGTGTTTCGAAAAATTCGTCCAGCGTACCGAACCCGCCGGGGAAGCAGATGAACGCCGACGCGTATTTCACGAACATCACTTTTCGCGCGTAAAAATAATGAAAATCCAGGGAAATTTGCGTGTATGGATTCGCGTTCTGCTCGTTCGGCAATGCGATATTGCAGCCGATGCTTGTGCCGCCGGCCTCGAACGCGCCTTTATTGCCCGCTTCCATGATGCCGGGCCCGCCGCCGGTGATCACTGCAAGCTTCGCCTTTGCGAGCAGTCGTCCGGTTTTCTCCGCCGCGAGATAAAACGGATCGTTCCGCAGAGTGCGGGCGCTCCCGAAGATCGACACTGCCGGTCCGACGTTCGCCAGCGATTCGAACCCCTCGACGAACTCGGACATGATTCGAAAAACGCGCCAGGAGTCGGTCGCAGCAGGTAAAGATTGGTTTTCCATCTTCGGCTTCTTTCGAGTTCTTTTTTCGTGGGCACCGAAAGCCGAGAGGGTTTGCCTATCGCTGAACCCGGATTCGACGCGCAACGATGCGCGATCTTCATCCATCAATCGCGGCGGCGGAGCTTCAAAGTCCCAGCTGCTTCTTCTTCGACTCCCACTCGTCATTTTCCCGTTTATTGTCACTTGCAAGCGGCTGGCCCGTTCGCACGGCTTCGATTTCGAGCCGCGTCAGGTGCAGCGCCCCGAGTTGATAGTCGGTAAATGCTTCGGCCGCGATCGGGACGATAGGGCGGATCAGTTCGAACATCGCGTTCGCATACTCCCGGATCTCCTGCTGTGCGTGTGCGTCCATCCGCAGCGACAGAAAATGAAAAATATTGTGCAGGTCGCACTTCCAGTACCACTCGGTGTAGACGCTGACCGGCAACGTGATTCTCGCGAGTTCGCGGCTGACTCCCTTGGCCATCAGCGCTTCGTATTCTTTATATTGTGATTCCACCAGATCCAGGTGAGTCAGGAACTGCTGGGCCGTCAGGGCGTCGATCGGCTCTTCACCGCCCTGGCGGTTGCTGTTGCTCTGCTTGCGGACGTTGTCGATCGACGGGCGGTAAAACCGGTCCCGGACTACTGAGTAGCGGGCACTGTATTCGTTCACGTTGGCGGTGCGGTGCCGGATCCACTGCCGGGCGATGAAGATCGGCATCACGTGATGAAACTTGAACTCGACCATCTCGAACGGGGTGCTGTGCCGGTGCCGGGCCAAGTAGCGGATCAAGCCCCGGTCTTCGTTCACTTTCCGGGTGCCTTCGCCGTAACTCACCCGGGCGGCCTGCACGATCGCGAAGTCGGCGGTTTTCCCCACCGGCGCCAGACGGGGCATCACGTCCAGCAACGCGACTAGCCCGTGGTCATGAACCTTAATTTCCCAACGCCCGCTCCCGCCCATGACGTCGTGCATTTCGGTCTCGAACGGCTTTTTGTCGATGGCGATGGTCGCGTCGGTGCTCATGCCGGGAGTTTAACGGCGGACGAATAAAATCCCACCACCCCGGATGAGGGACAAAACCCCGGCAGCTGCCGTCGACGAAAAATGCGGGGTCGGACTTGCCAGCAAGCCTGCTCCGGCGTTGAATGCGGTCGGAGAGACTATGACGGATCGACTTCGCTGGGGAATTCTGGGCACGGGCAATATCGCCCGGCAGTTTGCCACCGGCGTTGCCGCCGCGCGACGAAGTGTGCTCGCCGCGGTCGGTTCGCGGACCGATCCGTCGGCCGCCGCGTTCGCGCAAACCCACAAGATTCCTCGCGCTCGCGGTTCGTACGAAGCGCTGTTGAGCGACCCGAACATCGACGCGGTCTATAACTCGCTGCCGAACTCGCTGCACCACCGCTGGACGATCGCGGCACTCCGGGCGGGCAAACACGTGCTTTGTGAAAAGCCTTTCGCGGTCACGGTCGCCGAGGCCGAAGAGATGTTCGACGTCGCCAGGCAGTGCGGTCGCCTGGTGATCGAGGCGTTCATGTATCGCAGTCACCCGCTGACCATAGCGGTGCAGAGGGCCGTCGAAGGCGGCGCGATCGGTCAGCTTAAATTTATCCGAACCAGCTTCTGTTATCGCACTACCAAGATCGCGGGAAACGTCAGGTTCGACCCCGCGATGGCGGGGGGTTGCCTGATGGACGTCGGGTGTTACTGCGTCAATTTTTCGAGGTTGTTCGCGGGCGCCGAGCCGACCACGGTGTCGGCATTTTCTCACAGTCACGAGACCGGCGTCGACGACCTGTTTGCGGGCGTGCTTCAATTCCCCGGAGGAATTCTTGCCACATTCGCCTGCGGGATGTCCGCCCAGGCGGACAACACCGCGACGCTCAACGGCACCGAAGGGTACATTGAAATTCCGGTCCCGTGGAAACCGCCCGCGCCCGAGTCGACATTCGTCATCGCCCGCGGGACGCCGCCGAAGATGGACGGAGCGGGCAAGGTGATCGGGTCGCAGCGAGAAGTCGTTCGTGTGCGAGCCGACGGCGAGTTATACGGAATCGAAGCCGACGCGTTCGCCGCTTCGGTGCTCGACGGCGTTCCGCCCTGGATCACCGAGGCCGATACGATCGGGAACATGCAGACGCTGATCCGGTGCGCGAACGCGGCAGTAAAATCTTCGCAAGGCAATTATGAATCCTGAGCTTTCACCGCAACCTGATTCGGCAACCGACTCGGCCAAAGCTTTCGCGCCCCGACTGAAAATCGTAAGCAACACCGGCGGCGTTTTTCAGACCAACGCGTATCTCGTCGGCGACGACGTTTCGAAGCAGGCGGTCGTCTTCGACGCGCCGAACGACACGCTCGCGCCGCTGATCAAGATCGCGAAAGAGAACGGCTGGGATGTCATCGGGCTCTGGCTGACGCACGGACATATCGACCACATCGCCGACCACGCTGTGGTTTCCGCGGCTTACCCCGAAGCGAAAGTGTTGATTCACGCCGCCGACGAAAAAAAGCTGCAGAACCCGAACAGCATGTATCCCGTTCCGTTCGTGACGCGACCGCGAAATGCGGACGCGTATCTGACTGGCGGGCAGATCCTGCGGATCGGCTCGGCCGAGGTGCACGTGATGGAAACCCCGGGGCATTCACCGGGGCATGTCGCGTTCTATATCCCGTCCGAAAAAGTTTTAATCGGCGGGGACTTGATCTTGATGAACGCGGTGGGCAGAACCGACTTTCCCGATTGCAGCGTCCCGGATCTGCAGGCCTCACTGCGACGGGTCATGCGGTTGCCCAGTGAAACTCAACTACTGGCCGGCCACGGGCGGCCGAGTCTGCTCTCGGATGAAGCGCGTGACAATCCTTACGTACGCCAAGTCCTTTAAAGCCGCCCCGCGCTTTAAACGTGCCGCTTGAACGAAAGATCCTAAAATCAGCGCAAAAAAAAGGCCGATGGCGAGAACAAATTGCCACCGGCCTAAATCCGCAGAATGCTGGCTGATTGACTACTTGCTTCCACCGATCATTCGCAGCACGAAAAAGATCACGATCGCGCCAATGATTCCGCCGCCACTTAACATGTACAATCCCGCTCCGCCGAGCGACCAACCGGTACCGACTGCAAGTAAAGCTGACTCGAGCATCTGATCTCCTGGTTTAAGTTATCTGTTAAAGATCAAAGCAAAGGACGTGCCCGGTGCGGAGTTGTCTCGGGAAAACGACGTTACACCGTCAAATTCATCGTTTTCAGGGCGGCATTGGAGAAGTTTAAGGACGATTGAACCGTAATCCCCGGAGGATCCATCGCCGGTCAGTGTTTTTCCGTCGCAGTCCGCGACAGTAGATAGAGTCGCGCTTTCGCCATTTCTGCATAAGGCGGTGGAAGGTACTGATGCGTGTCGACCGGCATCTTCAATACCTCCTGCTCCAACGCAGCCGCTTCTTTCGGGTTTTTACCTTCGACGCATTCGGCAAGCAGCAGCGAGATCTCCGCGCCGTTGACTCCCAATTTGATACACGCCCGGAGATCGTCGGCCGCGCTTGCTAGATCATCCGCTTCGTAAGACGCTCTGGCACGCTGCAGATGCAGGCTCGCCGTCGGTTGCAAGTCGATGGCCTGCCCTAATGCGGCGATCGCCTTTTCCGTTTCACCGATCCGCAGTCGACTGTCGGCCAGCCGTTCCCACCAGGGCCCCTTGGGATCGAGTTGCAATGCCTGCTGAAGATCAGCCGCCGAGGCGCGATACAGGCCGAGCTGTGAGGCTGACGTGCCGCACGCGCCGAAAACGTTCGCGGGGGTGGGCTCGAATCCGTATTTTAATCGAGAAGTAAGCACGAACGCCGTCGCGGACTGCTCGGCTGTTAACGCTGCGTCCGCCCGGGCGGCGTACAGCTCACGGAGTTTGGCCACCGTATACCCGGCTTCGAGGCGGTCTCTGGCGGCGATCGCGCGACCAACACCGGGGGCGTCGTGCTCCAACGCCTCGCGTTGTCCGTTGGCGGCGAAGTTATATTCGAGCATTGCTTCGTCAATCTTGCCGGCCGCTTCGAGGTCCTCGCCGTCCATCAGGTGTGCCTCGGGACAAAGCCGATCGGCGGTCGATGACGCCGCCCTTGCCGCATCGGCCTTTGTGCGGTCGCCCTGCGCCCGCGCGATTCTCGCGGCGAACGCCGACACTTCGGGTGGGCTGGCGTTGCGAAGGTGTTGCATTTCCTTCGTGAGCGTTTCTGCGGCAGAAAGATTCTTCGACTCGATGGACTTCTGGATCTCAGTCCCCAACGCGTTAACAACCAGTTGCAGTCTTTCGGTGTCATCAAGGATCGTCGCACGCAGCGTATACGCCGGCCCGCTGGGGTTATAGAGCAGCGATTTGTCGGATGCCGAATAGGCACGAACCGCCGTCAGGTAGTCTCCGTGCAGTTGCGCTTCGTAGCCCCGCACGAGTGCCGCGTCTTCGTCGGATGGTTTTCCGTCGGCGCGGCGCAAAGCGAACTCCGCCCAGCCGAGATTCCCGCCCGGCGGTTCTGTGATCGATTCGGTCGACCCCGGGTCCCGCGCCTGCGCGACTGCGTACAGTCCGGCTGCGATCTGAAATTGCTCGGCGGCGCGACGCAGCTGACTCGGAGCCGACGTCGCCGGCGCGTCTGCCGGCTGAGCCAGATCGATCAGGACCGTGCTCATCGCAGCCAATCGATACAGCTGCGCGTCGGGGTACAGCGCGATCGCTTTATCGCACACGGCTCTGGCCGGCGAGAAGTCACCCGCGCTCCATTGACGAACGGCCTGCCGCTTCGACCGCTTCACTTCTTCGTTCCCAAGGATGGCCCGGAACTCCCAGGCCGACGCCATGCTGTTGACCGTGTCTGTGCTGAGCGGCGGGACCAGATCGCCTGATTTGGCTCGGGCTGCTTCGTGCCGCGCGACGACCGCGCGGGCCATCGCCGATTCTGCCTTCGGATCAGCCGGGGTGAATTCCAGCACGTCGGCGAGTTGAACGATGGCCGACGAGAAATCACCGGTGTCGAACATGATCTGTGAAGAGACGAAAAGCAGTGACACGTCGGGCCGGCCCCCGTTAGCGGTGAGACCGGCCTGCAGGTCGGCTTTCGCGTCGTCGTATCTTTTCAGTCCCCGCCGGGAGTCGGCGCGGGCGGCATACAACTGGGCGTTCTGCACGATCTTCAACAGCTCGGTCGCGCCGGCATCCGCCCCGGCGTAATCCCCGGCTAATTGTTGCAACGGAACGACCCGCGCCAGAAATGCCGGTCTAACTGTGCCGGTTACTTTAGACAGCAGTTGTTTCGCGGCGTGGGCGGCGTCTTCGGGGCGATTTTGCGTAATGAACTGCTCGATCCGAAAGATCGCCGCGTCACCGTCGTCGGGGTGAGCGACCAACAACTTGTCGAGCGTCGCAAAACAAGATGCCGGGTCGGCACTCTGGGCTTGAGCGGCGGCGAGGTTCAGCAACGCTTGGGCGTCGGTCGGTTTCGCTTCCACGACTGCGGTCAGATCGTCGACCGCTCCGTTGAAGTCTTTAACTGCGATTCGTACTCGGCCCCGCCACAGCTTGGCTTCCGCCCAGGCCGGGTGGGCGACGACAAGGTCGTTCAGCTGCGACTGTGCCGTGACAAGGTCATTACGCCGTCCGGTTTCGATGGCCTGCTTCAACGCGGCTTGATCGGCCTCGGTCGGTTGGAAAGCCGGCTCAGGCGTAGCCGCCTGAGTAGAAGCAGAGAAGGCCGCCGCCCACGCGACGGCGAGCAGTGTGTTCAGTCGGATGTTACGAATCGAATCGATGTGCCGTGACGGAAGTGATCGCATCTTTTTGTATCGGTAAATAGGCGGTGCAAAGGCCCACCCAAACGATTAAAAGAACCGTGGCGACATTATTGGGTCATCGCGAATCGTCGGTATGGCAATCCAAACCGACCGGAGAACGATTCTTGGAACTATCCTGTACGCAGGGTTATGTTGGAAAACAAGTTGTGATTCAATCCTTGTTCGATATGCGACAACGCACGGCGAAAATTCGATTTCGGGCAAGCTAGGTAGTTTTGAAGCTCTTATACAGCGTTTCGCGTTCGCTAAAGGGGTTTTGAACTAGGCGGGCTCGATGTTTTGACTGCACAAGCGTGCGCCCCTTGCAATCCGGGTCGCAGAATATTAATTCTGCTCCATCTGAATCGGGATCTTTGGGTAGAAACCGGGAGCGACCATGGGACGGGTTCGAGTGTTGGTGGGGACGCGAAAAGGGGCGTTTGTGCTGAACGCTGACGGCAAACGAAAAAATTGGGACGTGTCCGGGCCGCACTTTGGTGGCTGGGAGATTTATCACCTGAAAGGGTCGCCGGTCGATCCGAACCGAATCTATGCTTCGCAATCCAGCGGCTGGTTCGGGCAGCAAATCCAGAGGTCCGATGACGGCGGAAAGAACTGGACCCCGGTCGACAACAAGTTCACCTACGACGGCATCCCCGGCACGCACCAGTGGTACGACGGCACAGCGCATCCGTGGGAGTTCAAACGGGTCTGGCACCTGGAACCTTCGATGACCGATCCGGACACGGTCTATGCCGGGGCGGAAGACGCGGCTTTGTTCAAATCGACCGACGGCGGGAAAAGCTGGTCGGAGCTTTCCGGCCTGCGGGGGCACGGGTCGGGCCCGCGGTGGCAACCCGGCGCCGGCGGAATGTGCCTGCACACCATTTTGCTCGACCCGAAAAATGCGGACCGGATCTTTATCGCCATTTCCGCCGCCGGCGCGTTCCGCACCGACGACGCGGGCGTCACCTGGAAGCCGATCAACCGCGGGCTGCGGTCGAACCATATCCCCGACCCGGCCGCGGAGGTGGGGCATTGCGTGCACAGAATCGCGATGCACCGAGACAGGCCGGACACGCTGTTCATGCAGAAACACTGGGACGTAATGCGGAGCAATGACGCCGGTGACAACTGGCATAAAATCAGCGGCAATTTACCGAGCGATTTCGGTTTTCCGATCGACGTGCACGCCCACGAGCCGGAAACCGTTTACGTCGTTCCGATCAAAAGCGATTCCGAGCATTACCCCCCGGAAGGCAAGCTGCGGGTCTACCGGAGCAAGACCGGCGGGAACGACTGGGAACCGCTGACCAACGGCCTGCCGCAAAACGACTGCTACGTAAACGTGCTTCGCGACGCGATGGCTGTCGATTCGCTGGACGAGTGCGGCGTCTATTTTGGAACCACCGGCGGGCAGGTGTACGCGTCGCCTGATGCAGGAAACACCTGGGCCCCCATTGTCCGAGACCTGCCGGCGGTCGTCTCGGTCGAGGTGCAAACGTTGTCATGATACGGATCGTCCTGCCCGCACATCTTCGCACGCTCGCCGGCGTCGACCGCGAGGTCATTGTCGACGTCATCGGACCGGTGTCACAGGCGTCGATCCTCGACGCACTGGAAACAAGATACCCCGCGCTGGCCGGCACGATTCGAGAGCACGGTACACTCAGGCGTCGGCCGCTGGTCAGATTTTTTGCCTGCGAGGAAGACGTGTCGCACGACTCGCCGGACGCGGCTTTGCCGGCGGCGATCGCGGACGGGACCGAGCCGTTTTACATCATCGGCGCCATCGCCGGCGGGTGACGATCCCGCCCGCCGAGCTTTCAAGATTCGAATTCACGCCTGTCGGTTTAAGGTGAAGGTGCCGGTCGCGCCGTTGGCGGAGAACGTGCCGGTCAGCTTGTCGCCGACGATGACGACGTGACATTTGACCTGCTGCGTTGTGCGCAGTCCGCCGTCGATGAATACGCCGTTGTCGTACCGGTCGGCGGCAACGCCGAACTGCATGTACGCGTCGAATGCGTCGGCAGGTTTAATCGGCTTCAGATCATTCTGGTTCAACCCGAATGTCCCCGCATTGTCTAACGGCGCGGGTTGCAGGTTCAATTTGTAGTTCTTGTACGTGGTAGCTCCGTCCGTCGAATTGGGGGCAGAGAAGCCCGTAAGTGAATTGACGATCCCGCTGATGCCGCCGGCGGCGAAGCCTCCGGTCGTGAACAGGTCGAGCGCGGTTAACTGAAGGTCCATCTGACCGTTGATCTTGATCGTCGTATTCCCCGGGTACGTGCCGTCGAGGCCGTTGAACGGCGTCTGCAGGTTGATCGAGCCGACCCAGTGCCCGGTGACTCGACCGTTCACGTTGTCGATGATGTCGACCACCGCGGAAGGGGCCGATGTCGAAATCGAATAGTTTGTCGTGTCGGGAACGATCTTCACGGTCAGATGTTCCAACGGTTCGAGCAGCGTGTCGGCCTTGGCCGAGACGTCAAATGTTACGGATGTCTGGCCGGCCGGAATTGTCACCGAAGCGGGGAGGCTGCCGACAAGGTCGGCGGCGACGGCGGTGTCCGTGCCAGTCGTATCGATCGCCAGCTTCACCACCAGCGGGTTCTTCAGTGCCGAAGTGATTGAGACTTTGTATGTGCCCACCTGCGGGTCGAACGTGCCGGTCGAGGTGATCGTTCCACCCTCGCGGGCGGAGTTGTCACTCGCGGTGATCGAAACGATCGGCCGGTCGATGATCTTGACCGTGCCCGAAGTCGAACCTGAAACCAGGTATCGCGTGCGGAGCGAGTTGGTCAGCTGCAGCACGATTTGTTTTTCAGTCGGCGAAGACGGCGTGCTCAATACCTGCGCGCCAAGTGTTTTTGTTCTTTCGCCGTCGGCGAACGACACATTTCCGATTAACGGAACGGCCGACGACGAGATGTAATCGACGCCGAGCTTGGCCGACCCCGGCTGGGTGTACTCGACTTTCACCGAACCCCATGCCGGGGTCCCGGCGGTGACGTTGCGGGTGACGGTGAACGTTGCGACCCCGCCCTTGGGAACCTCGGCCGGCGAGGCGGAAATGCTGAACGTCGGCCGGTCGGCAATCTGCACCGTCGCCGACGCGTCGCCGAGCACGAGATACGGGTCGGTCGGCTTGTTGATCAGCGTCAGCGTCGCGGTCTCGATGCCTTCCTTGTCGTTCTCGTCGGAAATCGCGACGATCGGGAGTTCGAGCCGCGATCCGTCGACGGACAGAAACGTCTCGGTCGTCGGCAGCTTTTGATAATCAACGGCATTGTCGGCCGAGCCCGAGATCGTCCATGCGACCTTGAAGCCTGTCGCGGTGCCTTTCAGAACATTGACAACAATGAGCCCTTGGTTCCCGGCCGACTCAACGGTGTGTGGCTGCTCGGCGACGATGGATAGCTTAGGAATCGCGTCCGCGTCCGCGGCGGCGATTCCGCTGTCGAGCCCGAGCAGGTCGAGCATCTTGCTGTACGGTTTGCCGATCAGATTCCCGGCGGTCTGCTTCACGGCGTCGACAACGCCGGCGGTGAAGAAGTTGCTCGCGGCACGCTGTTCACGGTTTCGTTCGATCGGATCCTGTTCGTAGATCGACGAATAGCTGAGCGCTCCGGCGGCGTAGAAATCGGTGACGACAGTGGCGACGCCAATGGCTGCTGCGGCAACGGCGATCTCCGGCGCGGCGACGATCAGCCCGGCGACGGCGAGCCCGGTCGTCACCCACGTCCCCATGGTCTTTCCGAACGCAGCCCCGTCTGTGACGTCCTGCGCGTAGCTGGACCGAACGTCGGTTTTGGCCGCCGCTCCGATGGTGGCCTGTGAAATGTTCGGATTCGTCGCCGCGTTGACAAACACCTCTGCGGAATCAACGCCGTTAAGCGTCGCGGCCTGTTGCCGGGCGATCTGCACCAAGAGCGCGTCGGCATCGGCAAGGTTGCCCGCATTGAGCGTGACCTTGCCGGTCGCGCCGGTGAAGCTGACGCTGCCGGTCGGGATTCCCTGCTCGACTGCCGCGACCTGTTGATTGATCGCGCCGAGTTCGTCGGTGACCGATTTCTTTAACGTCGGCGTGTCGATGTTGTTCGACTGGATATAAGCCAACGTCTGGATGGCGCTGTCGCGCATCGCCTTCAGGTAGAGCAGATAGATCGTCCCGGCCGGGCGATTGGTCGGCAACGATTGCAGTGGGGCGAGCGTAACCGTCGTGATATTAGAAGGAACGATCGGCGTCGCCGCGGGATTGGCCACGGTCGGAAGCAACGATTTGGGCACCTGCGGTTGGGTGACCAGCACCTTCAGCGGGCCCGAGGCGAGTCGGCCGGTTTTCAGATTCACGTACGGCGGGACGGTGACCGTGATCTGCGTCGCGGTAACCGAATTGGGTGTCAGGTCGACGCTGAAACCGTTGGAATCAAAAACACGGACGACTGTAGTCACGCCGACGGCGAATTTGCCGGTCAACGTCCAGACCGAGAAGACGGTCCCGGGGCCGCTGATCGAGGTGACAACGGGCCCGCCGGTGAGTTGGACATCGGCGATCGACACCGTTGCGGATGCTTTCGCACCGTCGATGGTGTACGGGCCCGACGACAGCTTCACGATCACGGACTCGGTCGACTCGACGACGGTATCCGTCTTCGGATTGACGACAACCTTCGCGGTCGCCTGGCCGGCGGGAATCGTCACGGTGCTGGTGATCGAGGTGTAATCTGTGCCATTGGTCGCGGTCCCTGAGACGGTGAGCCCGACGGTCAGTGCCGCGGACGTGGAACCGGTTCGCGAGATGGTGAAGGTGCCGGTGTCACCGGACTCGCTGGCCGAAGCGTCGGTGGCGACGATGGAGACGGTCGGCTTTGTGGTCACCGGCACGTCGGCGATCGTGACGGTCGCCTTCGGCCTGGCGGTATCGACGGCGTAGGCCGCGTTGGACGACAGCGAGGCGATCACGGTTTCAGCGCTTTCGGTCAGGACATCAGACTTTGATGTGACGACGATCGTCACTGACGACTTTCCGGCCGGGATGACGACGCTGCCCGGCAGGGTATTGTCGTCGGTGCCGTTGGTGGCGGTCCCGGAAACCGAAAGGCCAACGGTCAAAGCCGACGAGGTCGCGCCGGAACGGGACACGGTGAACGTTCCGGTGTCGCCGGTCTCGCTGGCCGAGGCGTCGGTGGCGGTGATGCTCACGAGCGGGCGGTCGGCGATGGTGATCGTGCCCGCCGTTTTTCCGGCAAGCAATGTGTACGCGCTCGCCGACTTCAGGGTGAGCAGAACCGTCTCTGCTGATTCTGCGACAGCATCCGCCTTCGGCGTCACGGTGATGGTCGCCGATGCCTTGCCGGCGGGGATAATCAGGCCCCCGGTCAACGCCGCGTAGTCGGTGCCGGTGGTTGCCGTGCCGGTAGTTGCGTAACCGACGGTCAGGGCCGCGGCGGTGGGGCCGGTTCGCGTCACGGTGAAGGTGCCGGTATCACCAGCCTCGGTTGCCGAGGCGTCGGTAGCAGCGACGGAGACCGCGGGCAGGGTAATGGGGACCGGAGTGATCTTGAACGAATCGAGGTTCGCCGCGTATTTGTTGCCGGTCGCGTTGGTGTCGAGCACGATTCGCATGACGTAAGTGCCGGCTGCGAGCGAGACATTTTTCGCCGTAATCGTGCCGAATGAAGTGGCGGTGCTGGTTATCGTTAACTCGCCGGTCTTGTGAACGCCGGCAACTTCGGCGTGAAAGGTCGCGCCGGCACCGGCGACGGAATTTCCGACCGGCCCGCGAATTTGAAATGCAATGTCGTAGTTTCCCGCGGTGGCGATCTTGACCGTGTAGTCGGTCCATTCACCGGCCTGACCGAAACCGACGAAGAAGCCGTTCGATGCTGCCGACCCCGCCTCGACGTCGACGCCCTCGCCCGTGCGGTATTGTCCGCCGCGGTTGGAGGTGTCCAGATCATGGTAAGCGATGCCCTCGCCGCCATTATTGTAATCTTCGGCTTCGATCGTCTGGCCGACGGCGAACGGAACGCCTTTGAACGGTGTCTCCGGGCCCGACACCATCAGCAAGCGACGTTCGAGGGATTCCAGTCTGAAAATCGCCCGAGCGATTGCTGCACCGCGGGGCCGTGCGGGGCGGTTGGTTCGACGATCACGAATTGCTTTGCGACTATCCGGCATGGCTCTCCCTGGTTGTTGAAGTGTGAACGGTGAACGGAGCGCCCTAATGCTTCGGCAACTGAGCGAGTGAAACCGCCGAATCGAGCTCGCGACTCATCAATCGATCGAGCGATTTCGAGCTACGTAAATTGAATTAATCTGCCCACTCGGACGCGACGCAGGAAATATTAGCAATAAAAGATAAGGTCGCAAGAAGTTCGTAAGCAAACGCGGGCAGAGGCATCGCGCGGGAATGATTAATCTCCGAGGCAAGCGCCCGAGCCTAGTGCAAAGGAACGCCGGCATCCTGATACAGCGGCACGAGGCCGGCCCACAACGGCCCGGGTGTGCGGTTCACGCAGAGCCACGGCGAGTCGGGGAAAAGATATTTGAAGTCGGCAAACTGTTCGGGGGAAGTCCAACTCAGGCTTCCCTTTGACAGTTCGCAGTAGCGACCGGCATAAATTGCGATTTCGCCGGAACCTTCTTCGGTCCAGAGTTGGATCTTGGGGCCGATCGCTTCACGAATTTTTTTGACTAAAACGGTAGACGCGTAGTCCCCCCCGAAGGTGTCGATGTAGAACCCGCCGTCGAATCCCATCGACACGGCGTTTGTGTAGCGGTCGACGTACGCTTTTACCGAAGCCGGGTCTTTCACGTCGACGCCGTATCCGGAAGCGCAGAGACCGGCGTGAACGCCGTAACCTTTTAGACCTGCGATTAGCTCGGGAATCTTGGCTTTAATGGCGTCGGGGAATTCGTCGAACTTAGACGCGTAAACACCGTCGGACTTGAGCTGCTTGCCGCCTTGAAGTTGCCAGAAAATGACTGACTGACAGTTTATCGCCTTCAATCGCCGGCCCAGGCCGTTGCAGTAGGCGGTAATGGCTCTTGAGGAACTGAAGTTCCGATTTCTCGAATAACCGTTCGGATTTGACGCGGAGACGAGGTCGACCGACCCGGCGATGCACTGCACGGCGGGCCGTGTGTCGGGGGTGAATGCCGTAGGGACCAACGTTGCTCTGTAACCGCTCAGCAAGCCGGCCGGCGTCAGGTCCGTCGTCTGGCGAACGACAAGGGAAACGTCACACGATTCGCCCGGCGTTAAGACCCGCGTCGTGTAGAACTCGATCACCAGCGGGTTACCCAGAATTCCGTCCTTGACGAAGCAGCCATTGAACAGCGACTGACGCCCGACTTCAGACGGCGAATAAATTGAGATGCCGGTGCGGTGGTCGTGCGCCGTCACGCACCCGACGGGGTTCATGAGAGACGGATAATAGATCACGGTTCCCGCGTCGTGAACGTCGCCGCGCGAGTGCAGGGTGCCGGTCGGTGTTTCGGAAAAGGTCGCGGTCAGTCCGCGGAACGCGAGGGGTCCGATCGGAGACTGCGTCGTGTTCTCGACGTGAACCGACAGGGTCATATCCGGACCAGTCGTGGTCCGAGTCGTCTTGATGGTGCCCGGGCCGAACAGCACGAGATCGCCGGTCAGGATGTTGACCGGGGCCGGTCGCGTGGACGGAACCGTTGTCGGGGCGGTCGCCGGTTCCCGCGTTACAACGATATCAGTTCCGGCGGTCGCTCCGCGAGATATCGTTGTGAGCAACGCCGTGGAGGTAACGAGCGACACGAAGAGGTTCCGACGGCTGGAAAAAAGCATAAGTGAATTATACCACTCTTGCGGAGTGGGGCGGATATGCCAATCGGTGGCGGTTTCGCAATGAATTTCATTGAAGGCGGGGTCGCAAAACCAACTCGACTGCTAAAAATGACTGCAGTCAAAACACGCCTTCATCGATCAAAGCCTTACGCACCGAGATCTGTTGGCGGCTGTTGATCGCAAGCACGGTAAGCGTTGCTCGCCCCTCAGGCGTTAGGCCTCGGACGAACGGTCCCTGCCAGCGGAAATGTTCTAGCCAAACGTCGGAGCGTGGATTGTACAGACGTGACATCTGCCTGGTTTGTGGATCAATTCAGGCGATGTTCGGGCCCTTATGCCGGTTACAAAACCCGCAAGCAAGGGCGAGGTTGTCTAACCCGTCACCGCCGCCGTGTTGCCTAGCCAGAATATGATCTAAAAAAAACTTGAGCCGAGTGAATTGCTCAGGCAAGCAACAATATTCGCAACGATGGTAAGCCCGGGCGCGAGTTTCCTGTTCCGTCGCACAATTCATCTCGAACTCATGCCGCAGTGCTGTGTTCGCTGAGCGAGATGCGGGCCTTCGACTGAAGAACGGCGAGCATTGCGTTCACCGTAAGAAAATCGTCGAGTTCGGCTTGGTCCTCTACAGTAAGATGACCCTCTTGCGCTTTGGCCGCGAGCTCTGCGTAGCGACTATGCTCGTCGGCCGAAAAATCGAGCGACAAGACGTAAAGTGCATGTTCCTTAGAAAACCCACCTTGCTTGGGTTCGATGATGCGATCGAGAATGTCGGGCTGTCTCGGCATTCGCCCTAATATATCAAACCACAACTCGCACAGGTATTTAAATTTCGACTGACATTAAGCGTCCCGATCGCTGCAATCCTGATAGACCGTGTTTCACGGCGTAACGCAGTCTATCACGGAAATAACCCCTTAAGCCGACACGATTCGGCGACGCGGCCGACGGCGATAGTGTATGCCGCAGTGCGGTAGTCGCAGTCGGCTTCGTCGGCCTTGGCGTTCACCGCGTCGAAGGCTTTCTCCATCGTCTTCTGCAGTTCGTCTTCGACTCGTTTTTTGTCCCAGAAAAAGTTGTCCAGGCCCTGCACCCATTCGAAATAGCTGACGGTGACGCCGCCGGCGTTGGCGAGAATGTCGGGCAGGACGGTGATGCCGTTGTCGCGGAGAATTTCGTCGGCGGCGGGGGTGGTGGGGCCGTTAGCGGCTTCGACCACGATGCGGGCCGTCACGTGCGGGGCGACCGCAGCGTCCAGCGTGTTTTCCATGGCCGCCGGCACCAGCACGTCGCAGTCGGCGGTCAGCAGTTCTTCGTTGGTCATCGCTTCGGTGCCCGGGAAATCGGCCAGCGTGCCGTTCTCCTTGTAGTACGCGCCGGCGGCGTTGATGTCGATTCCCTTGTCGCTGTAGATGCCGCCGTTTTTCTCGCTGATCGCAATCACCGTCGCCCCGCGGTCGTCGAGCAACCGGGCGGCGTGGAAGCCTACGTTCCCGAAACCCTGGAGGGCGACGCGGACGTTTTCCAGCGACTTGTTCTGCGTCGCGAGAAACTTCCGGAGGATATTCATCACCCCGCGACCGGTCGCTTCCTCGCGACCGACACTCCCGCCGAGCGCGATTGGTTTTCCAGTGACCACCCCGAGCGCCTGGTAACCGACCATCGTGCTGTAAGTGTCGAGAACCCAGGACATGACTTGACCGTCGGTACCAGCGTCCGGGGCGGGGATGTCGTGCTGGGGGCCGATGATGGGCATGATCTCCATCGTGTACCGGCGAGTGAGGCGTTCCTTTTCACCCGTCGAAAGTTTTTTAGGTTCACAGACGACCCCGCCCTTGGCCCCGCCGAAGGGCAGGTCGACCAGCGCATTTTTCCAGGTCTGCAGCATCGCCAGCGCCATCACTTCGTCGCGGTTCACCGAACTGTCGTAACGAATCCCACCTTTAAACGGGCCCCTCGCATTGTTGTGCTGGGCGCGATAGCCGGTAAAGACTTGTATTTTGCCGTCGTCCATCCGGACCGGGCAGGAAACGGTGAGCACGCGTTTCGGCGACGATAAAACCGTGCGCCAGACCGGGTCGAGATTCATCGTCTGGTAGACGCGATCGAAATACAGATGGGCGTTTTGCCAGAAGCTGGAATGCGATTCTTCCGTGATGGCGACGGGTCTCAGACGGTCGGTGGTGGGAGTGGGCATGTCTGGCAGTGTACCAGCGGAGCAGAGCTAAGAAATGCATGAGGCAAGATGCTTGATTACTTGGCGTCAGTGGAACATGTATTGGTCCGTCATTTTACGGCTGATGTATTTCGCGTTGAGTCGCCGCGGGGTCAGAGGGCCGCCGGGAGAGCACCCACGGATTTACTTTCCGGTCTTTGTTTGTCATCAGACGCTGTCACGGACGGTCAGGCACTTGCGTATTACTCGTCAACGATCCGGCAGACCATCGCGAACTGCGTCTGGAGCGTGCGTAAGGAGAATCATGGTGCGAGCCAAGGTGCCACTGGTAGTTGCAGGACAGATCATCGCGGCCGCTGCGGTATTTGCGGGAGCGTTGACTCAGGCATCCGAGACTTCTAAAACGACTGATCGGCGGGGTACCCCGACGTTCGCCGGCGACATCGCACCGTTGATTTACGCCAACTGCGTCAGTTGCCACCGCCCGGGCGAGGTGGGGCCCTTTTCGCTGGTGACTTACTTGGACGTTCGCAAGCACGCGGAACAAATCGCAACAGTGGTCGAGGCGCGTCTGATGCCGCCATGGAAACCGGACGAGGGTTTCGGACACTTCAAATACGAACGACGATTGAGCGCCGAGCAGGTCGCGATGATCGGCTCGTGGGTCAAATCCGGCATGGCGACTGGAGACATGCGTGATTTGCCGGCGCCGCCAAAATTCCCCGACGGTTGGACTCTTGGAAAGCCCGACATGGTTCTAAAGGTCGCCGCGCCTTTCAAAATTCCGGCCGAAGGACCCGACGTTTATGTCCACTTCGTCCTGCCGCTGAATCTGAAGCAGGACGGTTACCTGCGTGCGGTGCAGGTGCTGCCAAGCAATCGACGGGTCGCCCATCACGGGGTGCCCATGCTCGACGGCAGCGGAACCGCTCGACGACTGGCACAAAAGCAGGGCGGAACTTTCTACAGCAGGTTCGGCGGGCCGGGATTTATCCCACGCGGGTTTCTTCCCGGTTATGCCCCGGGAATCGTCACGCGGGAAAATGTCTCTGAGGTCGGCATCACGCTTCCGGCGGCAACGGACGTCGTCCTGCAGATGCACTACCATCCGACGGGCAAGCCGGAAACGGATCAGCCTCAGATCGGTCTTTATTTCACCCCGAAAAAACCGCTTCGGAATCCGGTTGTTGCATTGATGGGCACGGAGGACATCGACATTCCTCCGGGCGTAAAATCATACACCCGGACCGATACGTATACGCTTCCGGTTGAGGTGCAGGTCCGTGACATCTGGGCTCACATGCACATGCTTGGTAAGCAGGTCCACGTCTGGGCTGACTTGCCGGACGGTAAGCGGTGCGAGTTGCTGAAAATCAGCGATTGGGATTTTAGCTGGCAGGACACTTACGTTTACGAAAGGCCTTTTATATTGCCTCGCCAGACGGTCATCACCGCGGAGTTTACCTGGGACAATACCGCCGACAATCCGCGAAACCCGAACACCCCTCCGCGACGAGTCTTACTCGGCGAAAACAGCACCGATGAGATGGCCGGTCTAATCATTGGCGGGAAGACCGTGAATCCGAACGACGAGGGGGCGTTCTGGCTGTCGGTAATAGGGCACTTCCTGGGCATCCATCGCGAGCCGGTCCGGCATTGAAATCCAAACAAGCCCGTCATAAAAGCAAAGTCGTCCGTGTCACCGCGAGCAGCTCACCGGCGGAGGGCGCCGCCGCCCCATCCGCGCGTAATTGTGCCCTTTGAGAACCCGCTGGTGCTGCACAGTCAGCGATCTTGAGCTGGGCTGCGTAGCCAAATTTTCAACCTCCGATCGTTGACCGACACGGCGGCCGATGAGTTGTCCGCCGTCTGTAGTTCTCATAATCTGCATGAAAGATGGCGACCATTTCGCTCCTGCTTTGCCTCGGACTGCTTTACCGAATCGGCAGAAACACGGGCTGGTCGCAGTGCGATTCGATGATGGCGTCGGCAGTCGTCTTCGGAAGCTACCTCGCCTTCGTCACCGAAGTCTTGAGCCTGTCTCACAGCCTGGCTCGTGGACCATTGCTCGTGGCCTGGCTGCTGGGAGCTGCGTTAACCGCGATATTCTGGTGGACGCGGCGGCGGCTTCAACCGCAGTTGCTGGGAAGGGGTCGAAGTGGCCCGACGATCTCGCGGGGTTCGATCATTGTCGGCAGTCTAATCTTTTGCACCCTCGGCATCACCGGACTGTTTTCGGCACCCTCGAACTGGGATTCGATGACGTATCATCTGCCGCGGGTGATGCACTGGGCGCAGAATCGTTCCGTTGCCGACTATCCGACCAACTGTTTACCACAGCTTTTTCAACCGCCGTGGGCCGAGTACGCAATCCTGCATCTTCAGTTGCTATGCGGCTCGGATCGGTTCGCCTTTTTCCCGCAGTGGGTCGCGTTCGGCGGTAGCGCAGTCGCTGCGGTCGCACTCGCCGCCCGACTCGGTGCCGGTGCCGCGGGCCAAACACTGGCGTTTGTTTTTGCGATCACTTTGCCGACGGCGATCCTGCAGGCAGTCAGCACACAAAATAATCTTGTTCTCGGATTCTGGCTCCTTTGCGGGGCAAATGGGATTGTTCTTCTTGCTCGCCAGAAAAGTCTTCCGTTTCGCAACCGGCTGCTGGTGTCGATTTTCATCGGGGCAGCGGTGGGGCTGGCCGTGCTCACCAAGGGGACGGCATACGTCATCGCCGCGCCGATGATGTTCTGGTTCGTTATGTCGCAGATGAGCCGACCCCGGCAGGGCGTTTGGTCCGTCACGATCGTCGCGATGATCATTGCAGGGCTCAACGCCGGGCATTGGATTCGTAATTCGGATCGGTTCGGCTCACCGCTCACACCGCCGGGCGAGTCGGAGTACCGGGTTCGGGCGATGTCCCCGGCGTTGTGGACCGCAAACTTCATTCGCAACGCCGCCCTTCATGCCGCAACACCGTCGCGAGATTTGAACCATCGACTCGTACAGATGCTAAACGGTGTGCAACGGTTGATCGGTGCCGACCCCGACGACCCGAGGACCACGCTGCCCGGAAGCCACTTCGCGCTGCGACCGCCGCACAACGACGAAGATCTGACTGGCAATCCGGTTCACCTGATCGCGTTACTGATCATATGCGGACTGATTGCATACGCGTGCGTCGCAATGAACTGGCGAATGCGTCTATGTGCTGCGAGCACCGCAATCAAAATGCTGGCCGTAGCACTGGGGACATGGGGCCTATTCTGCGGTCTGTTGAAATGGCGACCGTTTCACGCGCGACTCCACTTGCCAATTTTTCTGCTGGCAGCAGCGCCGTTCGGATACTTCTTCGAGCGTTTTCTGATTCAGCGCGTGATGCTATTCACAGCAGTGGGTTTTATTCTGATCGCGATCTCGCCGATTTTGTTTAATCCGTCTCACCCTCTGCTGGGCAAAAACAACATCTTCGTAAAAGACCGTGACAGCCAATATTTTTACAACCGACCGGAACTTTTCCAGGCGTACCGGCGTGCGTCGGACCTCGCGGCGGGGATTGCCGGGCCGACGGGCCTGATCGCCGGCGCGGACGCTTGGGAATACCCGCTGTGGGTCTTGATCGGTGAACGCCGCGGACGTCCGCCGGAAATTGTCGATCTCGCCGGTGAACATCCGTTCGAATCGGTGCCAGTTAATATCGGATCAATTATTGAAACTGGCGTGCCGCCCACCGCTGAAATCCACGAGGGTTGGACTCTGGTGAAGTGTGGCACCGGGGCAAACGTGTACGTACGCAATCCGGTTACACGCTGAGATCATTTCAATCAGGTTAGATCGCCTGAGGGGACTTCGATGTCCTGATCGAGTGCGATCGGCTCTCCGAAAACGGGCAGACCGTCTTTCCATGAAAACTTTTGCGCCCGCGGTGATCGCCCCGCGTAGGTGTATTTGCTCACCGTTTTTGCGTGGTAGACAATCCAGTCTTCGGTGCCGTCGGGGGATTTAAAAATCCCGTGGTGCCCCGGGCCGTAGACGCCGTGCCGGTCGCAGCGGGCGAAGACCGGCGTCGGGTGCTGGACCCAGGCTTTCGGGTCGAGCAAATCGTCGGTTTCGTTCGCGATCAGCATCCCCAGCTTGTAGTCGGGGAACCCCGTGTCGCAGGCCGAATAAAGCAGGAAGATTTTCCCGTCCCGGGACATCGCGCACGGTCCTTCGCGGATCTGATCGCAGCCGAAACCGCTCGCGGGAATCAGTGTCCGCTTGCCGGTCGTCGTCCAAGGATTTTCCAGTTGCTGAATAAACAGCACGTGCCCCGGATGGCCCGCCCACAGCAAGTACTGGCGTCCGGCCGAGGTTACGAACACGCTGGGGTCGATGCCATAAAGTCTGTCGTCCGGATCCGTCCGGGGCTGCCCCTTGTAATGATAAGGCCCCATGGGGGTACCGCCCGGCTGGTCGGCTTCCAGAACATAAATCCGGTGGTGGTCGTCGACCCCGTCCGAGGCGGTGTAATACAGGTACCACCGGCGCCCGTTCGGCCCGTCCAGGAAGTGGAATTCGGCCGCCCAGACTTGCTTCGACCTTGTCGGCGTTGTGTCCGACCAGACGAGTTCATTTTCCGCTTCATGCAGATGCCCGATGTGTGCCGCTTTTCGTACTCGAATATTTCGACCGGTTGTGACGCAGAGGTAGTAAAACCCTTCGTGATATTGCATCCACGGGTCGGGGCCGACCGAAACAAGCGGATTGCGAAAAGTCGGTATACGCGGTTGAGTTGCCATCGGGGCCGCAGGTTACCATCTTCTACGCCGTTTTCTTCGCGTTAAGCGTCCGGTAGTCTTCGGGCTCCAGTCGAAGCACTGGTAAATTGGGGTGCTGGTGCGTCGGGTTTTCCGTTCGAAAATGCCTCCGTGCTTTAATGCATTTGGTGTATCAGCAGGGTAAGCTGCAGTGACGGGCCGAATCGCTTGATGCCGGCATATCTGGATTGGTGACTGCACCGACGCCTTGGTGAACATAGGCTGTTTTGCGAGGCCTGTGACTCTGATGAACGCAATCGAGGATACGCCGAACACGGTGACGACAAGTCCGGCTACGAACCTGTCCCGCACGCAGTTGCCCGGGCACGAGCCCGCGCCCCTTCGAATTCTTCACTACCTGCCCGAAATACGCCTCGAAGACGGCGGTGTCGTTCGCGCGGTCCTCGACTGGTGCACCGTCTTTGCCGATCGCGGGCATCGCATTTCGCTGATCACGTGCCGGGGGAACGACGTTCCCCGCGAGTGGCTGAAGGACTCGGACCATCTGCCCCGGGCGTATGTGATCAAGCCGCTCGCGACGCCGTTAAAATTCATGGCTCGCAAGTCGGTTCGAATGATTCGGGACCTGTTAAAACGGACCGACGTGCTGCACCTCCATGGGCCGTGGTTACCGGGCAACCGGCGGATAGCCCGCCTCGCCCGCGAGTGCGGGGTCGCTTACGTCGTCACCGCCCACGGGATGCTCGACGACTGGTCGATGCGGCAACGGCCGTGGAAGAAAAAAGCGTTTATGGCTTTGGCGGGTCGCAAATTTCTCGACCAGGCCGCGCGAATCCACTGCACCGCCGAAGGAGAACTGTCGCAGGCGAAAAAGTGGTTCGATAACCAGACAATCGTGCTGCCTTATCTGACGGACCTGACGCCGTTTAATACGCTGCCGGGCCCTGACGCCGCGCTGAAACTGCTGCCCGTCGCCCGCCGGACGGATCGCAAGCTGCTGTTCCTCAGCCGACTGCACGAAAAAAAGGGCGTCGACATATTGATCCGCGCCGCCGCCCTTATGCGCGACGCGGGCACGAACTTTGTCCTGATGATCGCCGGCACGGGTGACCCCATTTACGCGCAGCAAATGTACGATCTGGTCGCCGAGCTTTCGCTGCGCGACCGCGTCTATTTCCTGGGCCTTGTCACCGGCGAGACCAAGATCTCGGTCTATCAGTCGGCCGACGTTTTCGTCTTACCGACCGCGCAGGAAAACTTCGGACTCGTGCTCACAGAAGCGTTAGCCTGCGGGACACCGGTGCTGACCACGACCGGCACCGACATCTGGGCCGAGGTGCAGGCCGCGGGGGGGATGATCGCCGACAGAACCGCCGAGGCGTTCGCCGCCGCGGCGACCAAATTGCTCGACGACCCGGACGACCGAAAGGTTAGAAGCGCCCGCGGCCGCGAGTGGGTGTTCGCGAATCTCGCCGTCGACCCATTGAGCCGGCAATACGAAACGTTCTACCGCGAACTCTGCCGGTGCTGAGTCCGCAAAGACCCCGCCGACCTCTGCCCTCCGTCATCTGGTTTCAATCCTTTCAAGTTGTGTGAAACATTGTTCTGAGACTTTCGCACGCCATAATGTTTCAAAACACTCTGAAAGGAAGCACAACATGGCTGGCAGTAACAATAGTTTGGTTCTCGAAAACTCCGAGGCCGTACGCGCCGAGACGGTCCGGGAGACCGCGACGAAATCCCCGATCAATCAACAGTTGCGTACGGTGCAGGATCTGTTCATCCGCCGGTGGGGTGAAATGGGTCAGACCTGGGGCATCAACCGCACGATGGCCGAGATCCACGCCCTCCTGTACATCTGCGGCGTCCCCCTATGCACCGACGACGTGATGGAACGCCTGAACATCAGCCGCGGCAACGCGAGCATGAGCCTGCGTGCGCTCTGCGACTGGGGCATCATCCGCCGCATGCACAAGCGTGGCGAACGCCGCGAATACTTCGAAAGCCTGAACGACGTCTGGGAGATGTTCAGCATCATCGCCGCCGAGCGAAAGCGTCGAGAGATGGACCCGGTGCTCGAGACGATCAAGCAATGTCAGCAGATGCTCGACGAGTCGACGCTCGGCAAGACCGCGTCCAAGCAGGAGATGATCCAGATCACACGCCTGCGCCTGAGTCATATGGAAGAGTTCATGACGGTGACCAACAAGCTGTTCCAGCAGTTCGTAGGCAACGCCAAGAGCGGGTTGACGCGGGTGGTCAAAGTTTTGCTCAAAGCGCTTTGAACGGCTTGCTTTCCGAGCGGGCACCGCTTGACACTCCGGCGGCGTCCTGTACAGTTTTACCTCCCAAACCGACCGCGGGCCCGCCCGCGATCGGCGCACGGGGCCATAGTGAAATGGGATCACGCGACCATGGCATGGTTGAATTCGGGGTTCGAATCCCCGTGGCTCCATTCAATTCGGTTTATTGAACCGGGAATGCAATTCTTAATTGTAACTTTCACTGCGTTAGGTGCTTGTAGCATCACGCCGCAGTTCAATCGCTATCTACATCTGATCTAAAACATAAGCACTTGGGCGCGGCAACCAGCGGGAATTGAACTCTGCCTACGGATTAGCCCCTTGTGATGCGATGCGTGCCAGTCGCGGTGGTAGTAGAAGATGCCGGTTTTCGTGAGGACGGGGGCGAGTGCACGCAACAGGGACGCACGTAGTCGATGTAAGCGTGCATGCTGACGTGCCGGCACTCGAAGGCTCGCTTTCCTTCGTCCCGCCCCGGAAGACCTGCGCAACGGTGATCGAGTTGAAAGGCGGATCGACGTAGATCAGTTTCACGCAGGCAGGATCGAATATCGCCGCAATAAACGACGCGGGTGTCGGGTACAGAGGACGGCTTGCCGGCGCGGGGCGCTGGAGAAGGTTCGGCTCGTTTGATTTGCCTTTTTTACGCCCTCCGGTGGAATTATAGTTAGCCGTGCCGTTACGGTAAGATTTGAACGCCAGCCGTGATATTCGATCTTGCCTACACCCGTCTGGATTGCCATTGACAGCGCACTTCAATTGAGCGTAGCATCCGCTCTGGTATCAAGGTGTTGTGGTTCGGCATCAGTGCATTGAGGGGTTGCACCCCAATGCCGTCGGGTGGGAAGTTCGCACTTCGAGTCTTTAACGGCACAACATAAGGAACAACAGATGACTACTTTGCATGATTTCCGTGCATTGGGCCTTGCGGTCGGTATTTCTGCCGCCCTATTCGCCTCCGGCTGCGGCAGCGGCCCGTTGTCGAACGAGACGTCTGCACGTTCATTGACAGACAAGAATTCTAAAAATTGCGAGAAATACGCAATCTGCGACCTGGGGCCTATTGCCCCAGCGATGGGCCATCAGGTTATTAACGCATCCGGGCAGGTCGTGGGCACGAGCGGGGTCGCTTTTAGCCTCACGGCAGGTCACGCATTTCGCACACAGCCCCATCAGGCAATTAACCCGACTTCAGATCTGGGTACGCTCGGCAATCTAAATGCCGGGAGTACCAGTGACGGATTTAGTATTAACGACGCTGGGCAAGTCGTCGGCACCTCTTCGATTCTGCCTGCCTCACCCGTGGTGGAACAAGCATTTCGAACGAAGCCAAACGGCGTGCTGCAGCAAGGGCCAGGTTTGGGAGTGTTAAACACGACGACGCTCGGCAATTGCGTAGACAGTAACGGAATGGGTATCAACGCCTCCGGGCAGGTCGTCGGCACCGCGGATTTTCTCAACCCTGCCACTCCGACCGTTACGGTCCCCGGAATCACGCGAGCATTTTGCACCACGGCAAACGGTGATCTGACGACCGCGACGGACCTCGGCTCGCTCGGTGGTCCGAATAGTTACGCTCTCTGCATCAATGCATCCGGAAAGATCGCCGGGTATTCCGCTACTGCTCCCGGCCTTGGCGGCAATGGCAACCGGCATGCCTTCCGCACTGGTGCGAATTCTGCGAATCCTGCCGATCCGCATCCCGCGATCAGTCTCGCGGATGACCTTGGGCTCTTCCCCAACGGCGGAAGCGAGAGCTTTGCCTTGGCAATTAACGGTGCCGGACAGGTGGCGGGCAGCGCATCAACCTCAACAACTGGTTCGTCCACTACATTACAACATGCCTTCCGCACAACAGCCCATGGCAAGGTGAGCGACCCAAATACCAATCTGGGCACGCTTACTGGCGACACTTTTAGCGAAGCCGATGCTATCAATTCCGCAGGACAGGTCGTTGGAACTTCAGGAATTATTGACACGACCAGCGGCAACCTCAACGGCAATCAACGGGCGATTTTTGTCGATGTCGGCACGAATCCGCAGATGATCGATCTGAACACCCGTATCCCCGCCAACAGCGGGTGGGTGCTTCGCGAAGCCCACGGCATCAACAACGCCGGTCAGATTGCCGGCTGGGGTCTGATTGGCGGCCAGCCCCATGGGTTTCTTCTGACCCCTCAATAGAGCTGAGTGGAAAGGGCATCTAACAAAACCTAACCTCAAGATGGGGCCTTGGAAGTAAGATGTATATCCAAACCAGCGATGGTACACGCTGTAGCTGGTAGGGCAGAGGACGCCGCAAAAATGCGGATATTGGCGACACAAGCGCGGTCCCACTTTGTTCGGCGCATCGGGCCGCTAGAGTGAAGCCACGACCAGCGTCACAAGTGCCAGCAGATGTCGGTCACAACTTCGCTCAAATTTGACGACCATGAGCGCAGCAAGGCCGACCAGCGTTTTTGATTCAATTTCGCGGATCGCGGCGAGAAAAAGTTCTATTGGTGTCCCGCTGGCTCCACTGCGATTTCGCGCCAAAAACGTGGAATCGCTAAAAAGTTGGCCGGTCGGCTCCAATTTTTTGCGATTTGGGCCAAGAAAATGGACTGCTCGGCTGTTGGCCCTTAAGTCCTTTCCCAAATGTGCGAGTCAGGCTCAACCCCGGTAACAGCGTCTACATTCGCTCCTCCAGGTTGCTCGCTGTCATTTAATGCCTAACTGGCTCCAACCGAGTCCCCTCTCTTTCGAGCGGTCGGCTCGCAAGTTGAGGTAATTCGCCCTCGACCAAGCCTCTTAGAAAGAAGCGCCGCACGTCGGACACTCGACCCCGGAGGTTCGAACGCCAAACGACGAGAGTCAATAGTTGGGTTTATTAATCGATCAAACTCTCGCCGATCCGTCGGTTAACGCACTCAAAACTAACAATCAAACTCGCTTGGATACGTGAGTATGCCCCCGGGTCCCTGAGGTCGGCATCCGACTCATTCGGCGCTTGGTGATCGGGTATTTAGCTCGAGCTCTATACACCAGCGTAATAGCATCGAGCCAATGTTTACGACGGACTGAATTACTACGAAAATGCAAAAAGCAATCACGAGGTTCCAAAAGACAAAGGTGTCTGTGAGCTTCGGCGCTACGGACTCCGGCACGACGTAACGCCATGCGCCCGCAAAAAACGCAAACAATGCCATATTTGCTAACGTCCCAACAACGCCCAGTGTCCTGGAGGCCCATAGCAAATGTCTTGGATCGTATCCCGACCTTTCGCGTATCTTCAGCGGGTCTTTGTAAACCACGTCGGTGTCGGTCATGCGTGTCATACTAGCAAATCGACAGTCGCCTGCAACGCAAGCTCGACCTGCTTTGAGTCGGTGCGTGATGACCTGTACGCAAGTGCGGCTTACGGTGAGCGGAGCGGAACGGCCGGCCAACCCTTCCCGCAGGACATCGAGCTTCGCGACCGCTCGAATGAAATGCTCAAGATCTGTGCCGCGGGTTCCCGCCGGCACGCGCTCTACGAGATGATTCGAAAGACCGCGATGCAGAACATCGACCGAGCGTTGTCCGAGGCCGAGCTAAATGAGTAGTTGTCAGGGCGCCCATAGCAAAGTTGTCAGCATTGACTTAGGTCGCCATCATAATTCTGCCATTTTGGCGGTCAAGTAACGAGATTCGTTCAAAAACGCGGTTGCTAGTTCTATTGGTGTCCCGCTGGCTCCAATTTTTTAGTGGAAAATCAATCATTCTACCGCGGCCAAAGAATAGCAACGTGGCACTAGACCACACTCGCCGTTAAATTCACAGGCTGGCGGGCAGACGTTGCAACTCACCAGTGGACAAGACATTGAGGCGGGAGCGGAGTTGACGCTGTTCTCATTTAAGCGAGACTGCGCCCGATCCCGCCCGGCGCAATTCGAGTGATCTCGCACGCTTCCACCATTTCACCGACCAATCGCTCGGCGTTGTAGCAGACGGGCCTTTTGCTCTCCGTTTAGCACTGGAATTGCTCAAGAATCGTCACACTCCATTGCTGCTGACCGTCTCGGCCATCAATTCGGGATCGTGATTTCAACCACGGCGTCGCTGGTCAGAGAGCCGATGCATACATTACACTTCCCAGATCATGGATTCGCCGTCAACATCCCCACGAAACCTGGCTCAGCGACTGCTGGCTCTGGAAGCTGCACGCAACAGCGATGTGGAACCGCAGGTGCATGAAGCGGTGCGCGTCTGTGAGAAGCTGCAAGTTTCCCTCACGCAATTCGCGGGCGAGGAAGGATTCACCGCGCTCTTACGCCGTGCCTTGGCGTTGGCGCGGGCGGAAGTCCCCGCGATGCAAACTGTCAAATTGAAGCCGGACTGTGCCTTGGAAGGAATCGAAGCGCTCGCCGTTGACAAGACCAACGGCGGTGCGGACGGGCCCGTCGCGCTCATCGCTCATCTGCTGGGGCTGCTCGTTACGTTTATCGGCGAACCGCTCACCTTGCGACTGGTGCGGGAGGCTTGGCCCGACGCATCACTGGAAGGGTAGTATTAGGAAACTCGAGGATTTATGAGCAAACAGCACAAGAATACCCCTCCAGGACCGGATCATCGACAGGACCCGGTGAAGATTCGCCAAATACCCTCCGGCGTGCCGGGCCTCGACGAAATCGTCGGCGGCAAAGGCGGCGGCGGACTGCCGGAATATTCCTTCAATATTATCGCCGGCGCGCCCGGCTGTGGGAAGACCACGCTGGCGCACCAGATTATGTTCGCCAACGCCACCCCAGAAACGCCGGCGATCTACTTCACCGTGCTGGGCGAGCCGGCCATCAAGATGCTTCGCTACCAGCAGCAGTACACTTTCTTCAATCACGCCAAGATGGATGGCGCGATCAAGTTCGTCAACCTCAGCAAGTTCGTCTTGGAACAAGACCTCAGCGCCGTTCTCGATGAGATTATCAAGGAAGTCGAAGCCATCAACGCAAAGATCGTCGTGGTCGATTCGTTCCGCACCGTGGTCCGTAAGGCCCAGTCCCAGTCGGCTTCCGGAGTCACCAGCGAAATGGAACTGCAGGGCTTCGTCCAGCGACTCGCCCTTCACTTGACGAGCTGGCAGGCCACCACGTTCCTCATCGGCGAATACGTCGAAGGCGAGTTGCGCGACAACCCGGTCTTCACCGTCGCCGATGGTTTGTTCTGGCTCTACCAGACCGTCGACCGCAACTCGATCGTGCGCAAGATGCAGGTCATGAAGATACGCGGGCAGGAATCCGTCCCCGGCCTGCACACCTTCCGCATCACCAACGGCGGGCTGCAGTGCTTCCCGCGGACGTTCGGACTCACGGAAAGGACAAAGCACGTCAAGGGCCGGCGGCGCCTCTCCACGGGCATTCTGGAGCTCGACGCGATCATGGGCGGCGGCAGCCCCGAAGGCGACAGCCTCCTCGTCGCCGGGCCGTCCGGCGCGGGCAAGACGGTGCTTGGCCAGCAGTTCATCGCCGAGGGCCTGCGCCAGGGCGAGCCGGGGATCGTGGCCATGTTTGAAGAGTTGCCCGATGAGTACATCGAGCGGGCTGCCAAATTTGGCATTGACTTCGATGCGCCCCAGAAATCCGGCGCGCTCAAGATCCTGTATCTGCGGCCGCTGGACCTCTCCGTGGACGAGACGGTGCATGAGGTGGTCAATGCGGTGAAGGAGATCGGCTGCAAACGGCTGGTGATCGACTCGCTGGTGGGTTTCGAGTTGGCGCTGGCGCCGGGCTTCCGCACCGATTTCCGCGAATCGCTTTACCGGATGATCGGGGCACTGACGCGCATGGGCGTGACGATCATCAGCACCGTCGAGATCGAAGAGAGCTTCACTTCGATGAGCCTGAGCAACTTCACCGTCTCGTTCCTTGCCGATGACATCCTGCGGTTCCGTTACGTCTCGATCAATGGCCAGCTTCGCAAGATGATGTTGGTCATCAAGATGCGCCGTAGCGAGCACAGCGTTGACATGTGCGAGTACCGCATCACGCCCGACGGCATCGTCATGGGCAAGCCGATGCGCGGCTATCGGGGCCTGATGACCAGTGTACCCGGACCGTGGTCGTCGGAGTCTGACCAGAACGAACCCGAGCCGCGAATCGACCGCGGCAAGAAGAAACCAAGGAAGAAACCCGCGAAGAAACCAGTGAAGAAACCGTCCGCCAAACCGGCCAAGCGCAGGGCCCGATGATCTATCCTCCCATCCGTTCAGGCGCGCTTGTCGCAGGGTGGAGGGTACCGCCAACGTGTTTCCTGCCTCGCGTCCTGCTATTCCTCCCACACACAGCAGGAATGGGCGCTGCTTTATTACCGACAAGCAATTAGGATGTTTAGCAGCGTCCGTATTGCACTCCTCGGGTGAGGAGTACGCACAGAATATGTAGCAGCGAAAGAGATCCCTCCTGTGTCTTTCCGATTTCATCCTCGCGAACGTCGAACCCATTCTCGCGGAGTGGGAGGTCTTCGCCCGCAGCATCTGGCCTCGTGCGCTAATTGATGAAGTCAACGACCCGGCCACGCTCCGCGACCACACTGAAGACATCCTCCGCGCCACGGCGCAGGACATGATCTCCGCTCAAACCGCAGCGCAACAGTCTGACAAATCAAAGGGAGACGGCGGCGACGGTGCGGAGAGCGTTCGGATCAACAACGCCTCCGAGCAGCACGGGTCCGGCAGGGTCAGCTCGGGTTTCGAACTGTGGGCGGTGGTCGCCGAGTACCGCGCGCTGCGCGCCAGCGTCATTCGCCTTTGGCGAAAAAGCGCAACGGACTGCGATCTGCCTGACCTGGACGACCTGACCCGCTTTAATGAGTCCATCGATCAATCGCTCGCAGAGGCTGTGCGCAGTTTCTCCGAAGCGGTCGATCGAGACCGCCAGGCAGCGCTCGCCGAGAAGGCGCAGCGAGCCCGGGAGATGGGCAAGATGAATGAGGCCCTGCTGGTCTCCTCAGTTCGGCAGCACGAAATGACCGAGCAAGCCAACCGCACCGCGGCCGAGCTGCGTGAAGCCAAGGAGGAAGCCGAAACCGCCAACCGAGCCAAGGATATGTTCCTGGCCACTCTCAGCCACGAGATACGCACGCCGCTCAACGCCATCGTAGGGTGGATGGGCATCCTTCGCGCCGACGGTTGCGATGCAGCGGACCTTGCAGAGGGACTGGACGTGATCGAGCGCAATACCAAGGCGCAGGTACAACTGATCGAGGACGTGTTGGACGTGTCGCGCATCGTGAGCGGCAAGCTGCGCCTGGACATCTGCGACTGCGATCTACGAAGCGCCATTAACGGCGGCATCGATGCGGTGCGTCCGGCTGCGACCGCGCGCGACATCACGCTCGATGTCCAACTCGACCCATTGGACAGCCGCGCATTCTGCGATGCCACTCGCATGCAACAAGTCGTTTGGAACCTGGTTTCCAATTCGATCAAGTTCACGCCCAGGGGTGGAACCGTCCGCGTAACGTCCGGAAGCGACGGGTCCGACTTCCTGCTTACGGTGAGTGATAACGGGCAGGGTATCAGCCCGGATTTTTTGCCCTACATCTTCGACCGCTTCCGCCAGGCTGATGGCGGCACGCGGCGAAAGTTCGGCGGGCTTGGGCTCGGACTTTCCATCGTCAAACATCTGGTCGAAATGCACGGCGGAACCATTGAGGCGCACAGCGCGGGCGAAAGTCGCGGCGCAACATTCACCGTCCGGCTGCCCGTCAAGGCGGTGCATGTCAATAAACCTGATAACGGATCGGATGCTCCTGGCAGCGATGGCGCATCCTCCAAAAAGTCGAGTCCGCCGCCGGTGAGGTTGGACGGCTTGCGTGTGCTGGTGGTGGATGATGAATCCGACGCCCGGCGAATGCTTTTGAGAGTGCTCGAAGGCGTCGGCGCGGGCGTTGTGATGGCGGGCAGCGCCGCCGACGCGCTTGCAGTGCTGGCCAAAACCAACGGGGAACCTGTCGTGGATGTGCTGGTCAGCGATCTTGGCATGCCCGATCAGGACGGGTACGACCTGATCCGCGAGGTTCGCCGGCGCGGGCACCACGCGCGCGACCTTCCAGCCATCGCGCTATCCGGCTTCGCCCACAAGGACGACGCACGCGAGGCGGTGCTCTCGGGCTTTCAGGTCCACATTCCCAAGCCCGTCGATCTGCACGATCTGACGGCGGCGATCGCGAGTCTGGCGGGGCGGACAGGTTAGGCAACCAGCGCCTGAATTGTGAAGAGCTTCGCCTCTAAATTTCATCCGAGTACAATCGCAGTACGCGCAACGACGCACATGGACGATACATTGGCTGCCATTTTGGGCGAAAATCGGTTGAATTCGCTCAAAAACGACGATACAAGTTCTATTGGTGTCCCGCTGGCTCCACTTAGACCCGCCGTAACAGGCGGGTTTTTTGTTGATAAGTGGGGTCTTGCTTGCGAGAATCTTGCCAAACCGATGAGGGTGAATTCAACTTAGAAACGCAACAACGGCGATCGAACCAGGACATTGCTGCTGGTCTCGGTAGCTTGAGTTTGCGACCAAGAAAACGCACCTCTATAATCCAGCATGGCTAAATTGTCTAAGACCAATGCCCCCAAATTCATTAGTAAGGTGCTGAGGACAATGAAAAACGCTCTTTCTACCAAACTGGGTCGCGCGGTTTCGCTGTTTTCTCAACGCCTACTGGCCGCTGCTTTAATCTGCATTACTACTCACGCATCTGCGAGAAATATCTTTGATTTCGACGACCCTCCATCTGCAACCAAACCCGCAGATCCATCTAACAGTTTGCCGGAAACGGGCACTCGGGTAACGCCGGTGGATATCGTAGCCCCAAAAGAAGCCGAAAAACCGGTAGAGGCCACAAAGCCCAATACATCCGGCCCAGTATCTAAACCTATCTCCACTCCGACCGTTCCTACCGGGGGTATGCGTAGCATTCCAAGCAAAGCAGATTTGGAACGTTCGAGCAAGTTACTTAAGGAAGCTTTCACGCAGCAACTAGCGGACAAGACTCTTCCGGCCAGGCGAAATCTTGCCGCAATCTTATTGCAAGAGGCAGGCAAAGCGTCGGACAATCCTTCGGACCAATACACTCTCTTATTTGGTGCCGTCAATGCCGCTCGCGAAGCGGCAAGTTTGCGACTGGTCATTTCCGCCGCGGACGAAACGGCGAAGATATACGCCGTTGCGCCGCTGCAAATGAAAATTAAAGCCGCTTTGAACATGCCCCTAAAAGCAGACACCGCTTCGAACACGATTGACAACGTACTTTCAGGGCTTGAATTGATTGACGGGTGTGTTGCGTCGGAAGATTATGTAACTGCCAATAAATTGTGCAACCTTTTGCGTCCCCCTTCGGCTGCTGATCCGGCGTTAATGGCCATCGTGCAAAAACGTCAGCAGGACTTGGAACTACTCATCAAGGCCCAGGAACGCATCGCGTTACAAATTGAAAAACTCGAAACCGTCCCAGATGATGCCGCTGCAAATCAGGCGGTAGGTGCATTTCAGTGCTTTTTTCTGGAAAAGTGGGATATCGGTTTGCCGATGTTGTCAATAGGATCCGATGCAGACTTGAAGAAGCTGGCCAGCGAAGAGATTGCCGCCAAAGACACGGCTGACATTGACGTGCTGACAAAACTCGGCGACTCGTGGTGGGCCGTCGCTGCTAAACAACAAGCCGCAGTGCAGGCGAAGATCAGGAAGCACGCTCTGGCTTATTACTCCCGTTGCGAAGGAAAACTTAGCCCACTGCAACGAATTAAAATCGATAAGCGTTTTGCCGAGGTAGGCAGCATCGGCAATGGTCAGGAAAATGCACTCGCCGAAATTCGGATGAAACAACGCCTGACCCTGTTTAACGAAATGATTGGCCTTTTGGATGCAAAACCACCCAAGGGCCGTATTGCGTATCCCATGATTAAAACGCCACTAGATGGCGATGTTGTGCTTCCTGCAGTTAAAGGTGGCTACGCACTTAAGGGCACCGTTGATATTGGATGGTGTGGCAACAATCACGGAGGCAAATGGCTTGCAGCACATCTCAAACCCTCCCCAAGCGTCTGCATTGAAGGCGGAACATTGCTCACGCAAAACGGAACCTTGGAATTAATTGGTGAACGAAATAGTCCCATTATTCTTCGAAATGTACATGTAGGCTGCGAGTATACAGGCAACATAAAAGCTCGATATGTAATCTTTGAAAAATGCGTTTTCACCAAGGACGGAGCGTATCATTGGAACGATGGGCCAAGTGCCAAACTTGAGCTGACGGATTGCCTCGTAATCGACGGGGATTTTAAATCGCTCAAGTTTTTTGATACAGGGATTAAGTGGAATCATTGTTCTTTTGTTGGGTCAAAATTTTCGGACCGCACGGGCAAAACTGGCCCTAACGAGGACTCGCAACGATACATCAGCAGCGAATGGAGTCACGTCGCCAACTGTGATTTCTTTTCCTGCTACATGGGAACGTCCTTATTTGCGCTTCCCGATCACTGCAATTTCTTCCATTGTAAATTAGGTGAGACTCAATATTACCGAAGCAGTAAGCCCCTTGAAATTGAGATCGGCCTTCCCGTTGACGACCCTGCGAAATTTCTCGCTGAGCTTGCGAGTAAAACGCTTTCACCCGGAACCGCAAAACTTACTTTCAGTGCCGCACCGGCGCAATATAAAAATGAGGCGTTTCCCAACAATGCCGAGTAAAAGCCGTTGTGGGCTTCCCCACCAAGCGCGGGCGCTGCGGAGGGGTTAATTCAGGCTCGCCTCGAACATCTCGGGGCTGACATAGCCTAACGAACTGTGCAGACGTCTGCGATTATAAAACACCTCGATGTACTCAAAGATCGACGCCCGGGCCTGGTCATGTGTGGCGAACTTCTGGTGATGCACCAACTCGGTCTTGAGCGTGGACCAGAAGCTTTCCATTACGGCGTTGTCCCAGCAGTCTCCCTTGCCGCTCATGCTCTGGTTCATTTCATGCGATTCCAGCAGCTGCTGGTAATTATCACTCGCGTATTGAACGCCGCGGTCGCTGTGGTGCAGCAGGCCTTTCTCGGGGCTTCTTCGCGCGATCGCCATCTGCAGCGCATCACTCACCAGATCGGTTTGCATGTGATCCGCCATCGACCAGCCGACGATCATCCGGCTGCACAAATCAATCACCCCCGCCAGGTACATCCATCCCTGGTCGGTCGGAATGTAAGTGATGTCCACCGCCCATTTCTGGTTCGGGAGTTCGGCGGCGAACTGCCGGTCCAGCACGTTGCCGGCCACCGGGTTGGGGTGGTCGCTGTCGGTGGTGGTCGGCACGAATTTTTTCTTTTGTTTCGCCCGGATTCCGGCCGCTTTCATCACTTTTGCCACCGTGTTTTCACACACGCTTTCGCCCCGGGCCACCAGGGCTTTATAGATCCGCGGGCTGCCGTAGACGCCGCGCCCTTCCACGGCGGCGGTTCTGACCTTGGCCGTCAGTTCCTCCCGGCGTTTGTACCGCTCGCTCGCAGGCCGGTTGATCCAGTCGTAGTAACCCGAGCGGCTGACATCCAGCACCTGGCACGAAACCTCAACCGGAAAGTCACGGAGGTGTTCTTCGATGAAGGCAAACTTCACAGCTGCTCCATTGCGAAGAACTGAGCTGCTTTTTTTAAAATCTCGCGCTCCATCAAAAGCCGGGCGTTCTCCTTGCGCAGCCGCCGCAGCTCTGCCGCCATCGCTCCGTCGCCAGTCGGCGCCAAGCCGGCCTCGGCTCCAAACTTGCCGACCCACCCCCGAACGCTGTTGGGATCGACGCCCAGGCTCTTGGCCGCGTCAACCACTGAATACCCCTGTTGATTGACCAGCTTGACTGCTGAAATCTTGAACTCCCGCGTGTACTTTCTTCGTGCCATGGACACTCCTTCAGACAGATTCTACTCTGCCCTCTGCCGCGCCCGTGCTTAGTGGGGAAGCCCATTGCTCGCCGATGGACTGCAGATTTAAAGCCATTTGGGAAAATCCACGCTATATTTCATCGTGGTCGATAGTAAATTATTTCTAGCCATTCGATCTCCGGAGATCTTCCACTTTGTGGACCGTTCGTCCACAAACGTCCTATTCTTTCAGCCGAGTCGCTAAAAATGTTGGAGTCTTTATTTCATCCAGATGTTTTTAAAATTCGCGTGCAGTGTTTGCGGCAAATTGCGATGCCCTGCCACAATAGTTCTGTTGGCGTCCCGCTGGCCCTCTTACTTGATAAGAGCAGCACACCAAGTGCCATGTTAAGACCGATAACTTTATTTTACATTGGTTTGCAGTAATTTACAGAACATTAAGTGCTTGGCTTTCATAAGCCGAAAAGCATTCGCCACGCGAGACAGCCAATGGAGTTTGAGTCCGTCGCCTCGATCAACCGAGCGACCTTACAAGGATTTGTGGCGTTCAATTTGCTCGGTTTCGCACGATAGACGTGGCCAGTGAAGCATTGCGCCTGAATTCAGGCACGTGTTTGCGGACAACTTGAGAGCTTGAGCCATCAACTACGCCGACCGGCCGTCCAGTTTTGGTTGCGTTAGTCGTCTTGAAACCGATTTATGGGGTAAGCTTAGGCCATGCGCGGCGTCCATTGTCTAGTTATGACTATTGAAACTCTCGAACGCCGTGTGATGCTTGCGGCCCAGCCGGGCATTGTTGCCGACCTGAGTGCGGACACAGACCGGAACGGCGTGATCGACGCCCGGGACGAGGCCCGGAAGGATGGCTACAACTTCGTCGGTCCCGGATCGGCCGGCGCGATCGTGCTCCCGAACTTTAATAAGAACAATACGACCACGAACGCCCCCGACAACTGGACCGGCGGCAATTTCAACGGAAGGCCCGTTCCGCCGAACAACGTCATCGACAACACCGCCGACCTCGCGGACATCGCGCGTGTGCGGTTGGCCAAGTTGAACACCGACGCGTCGTACGAATGGCGGCTTGTCGTCAGGCTCGAGCGGCCGAAGACCGACCCGGCGTGGTTCAAAACTGCCGCCGCGACTGACCGCGTCCGCGTGTTTATGCCCACCCGGCAGAGTGGCGTCGACACGTTGCCACAGGCAGGTGACGTGGCGGTCATCGGCCCTGGCCAGGGCGACGCGATCGTCTTCTGTGCCAACCCAAGCGCCGCGAACGAGTTCTCCATTGGTGACATCGTCGGCCGGGGCGCGTTTTTTTTCGGCGTCGAGGGAATCACGCCCGGCGCGAACGTCCGCCTGGTCGCCACGCTGTATTACGCCCCGATCGGCACCGACGGGCCACCGCCCGCGCCGACGCTGGTCAATACCGACGCCGTCGAACTGAAAGTCGCACCCTTCGTGCTCGGCGACAACCGGCAACGCGTGACGCGAGCGATCGTGGACGATCTCACGCGCTACGGTCTGGACAACTCGGCCGTGCAAAAGACGCTCAAGGGGGTTTTCGGCAATAAGCTTGTGACGAGCCACTCAGGCGACCTGTGGCAACAGGACGGGTATGAAATCGGGTACGTAAAGGCCCCGTACGGCAGCATGCCGGTCGTACTGGAACTGCCGCGAGCCCGCGACTATTTCTTTAGCACCACCTCAAATATGCGGTCGCTGATCCGCGGGACACTGCTCGCGGCCGGTGTAGGCGTCAGTCTAGACGTCAGTGGTTTGTCGAACGATTCGAGCAGCGGTTACGGCGGCGACATCGAGAGCGTTGCCAAGCCGGGCAGCAAGGTCCGCGGTGTCCTGCTCATGAGCAACATGCCGACGGGGTTGAAAGACTTCTTCGCCGCGCAGGGCGTCAACAAGGCCGTCGATCTACCATTGAATTGGCTGGCGGTCAACCACGTCGACGAGGTCGTGCAGATGACGCCGGGCGGCAAGGTGATTGTCGCCGACACCGATCTGGCGTGGGCACTGCTAGTATGGGCGAACCAGATAGACGCGAACGTCCGCCTGCACGCCGGCATGAATGGCAACGAGTACGATCCGACTACCGTAAACGGTATCAAGGCGAGTGCGCTTCTGGCCGACGCCCGGCTTCGACTGCAGAACCTCGAATACGCGCAACGCAACACGAGCCTACGCGGCGTCGTCACCGTTCTGAAAAACGCGTTAGGTCTGACCGAAGAAGTTACTTCGCCTGTTCGGACGGCGGGGGGCAGCACGCTCACGCTCGCCCGCGGCGGCGTCATGACGAGCCTCCTCGGCAAGGCAGTCCGTGAATTCGCGGTGCAGTTCACGAGCGCGACCGAATACCGGCTTCGTTACCGTGATGGCACCTCGGCTTGGTCGAAATGGTTCGCCGGGAAGACGACCCGCGACGAAGTCTTCGCCGACGCCAAGGCATTCATCCTGACAAATTACTGGTCCGGAACGGCCAAGGCCGGCGACGCGTTCATGTTCGAGACCCAGCCGGGCGCTACCCTGTTGAAGATGCCGGTGCTTTTCTCAGCGACACCGGTAGCGTCCGACACGTCGAATCCGCCTATGACGCCGTATAGCGAAGACCACGTCAATTCGCTCGTGGACGGGGGTACAGTGATCACCGGCCGAGCGTTCGGGCCGGTCGTCAAGTGGAACAGGTCCCAGGCCAGCGACCTGTTCCAAGATTATGCGACTGGGGTTTTCAAAGCCGGGGGCTATACCACCGTCGTCGTCACCGACGCCCGCGTCTATCACAATTCGTCTGGCAGCGTGCACTGTGCGACGAATGCGTTCCGAGTGGTGCCCGTCGAAAACTGGTGGCAGTCGTAAGGCGGTTGCCTCAAATACGCGGCAGACGGCGGGTAAATGCTCTATTAACAGCTACGGACGTTGCCGACATACATTAGCGATGTAAGTCAATTCGATAGCGCACAGGTCTGACGTGTTGGTGTCCTGCATTGGCAGGTTTGTGGAGGACGGCTTCGCACTCATGCGACGAGCCAGGGCGCTGCGGCGAGATTGGGGCGGCGACACCCCGTCGGTTGCGCTGATACCGTACGCTCGTGCCGAGGATCGGATGAACGCGGTGGTGGCGGGGTTTCGACATTATGTCGCCAAGCCGGTCGAGCCTGCTTCTCTGAACACGATGGTCGCCAGACTCAGCCGGAAAAGGAGTTAAGTGGAAAGGTAATCCGCCGACGCCAAGTGTTGCGCCATGTTGGCATTAAAGACTCGAAACTGAGTCAAAAACGCGGTTGGGAGTTCTATTGGCATCCCGCTGGCTCCAATCCATCGATTGAACTACACGCCAAGTCGTGGGGCTAGCAGGTGTTGGGATTGTAATTTTTTTAGAATCCAAGGCATTTCAATCACCTGACCATCTTCGCAACCAATCTTAGCGACTCGAGCGGCAGCCAGCGGACTTTGAATTTCGTGCATGAGTCGAACAGATCTCAACACGGCAGGCATCGTCGGCTCGATCTCGGTGGCGGTCGCAGCCCGCAGGCGTAGAAATTTATTTCGCGCCAATGTCAGGCGTTAAGTCCTCCGTCCACGAGCAACGTCGTGCCATTAACGAAGCTCGCTTCCGGACTGGCGACGAACGCGACCAATGCTGCCACTTCATCGACCGTCCCGTAACGCTTGCGTGGGATCATCGCCGTAAGCATCTCAGCAAAGCCGCCGTTAGCCGGGTTCATGTCGGTGTCTGTCGGGCCGGGCGCGACCGTGTTGACCGTGATGCCGCGCTCGGCAACCTCGCGGGCGACGCCCTGAGTGAACATTCGCACCGCGCCTTTAGTAGCGGCATATGAGGAGATACCGGGGAACCCCGCGCGGTCGCCGACGTTGCTGCCGATGTTGATGATCCGACCGCCGTCGGTCAGGTGTTTAAGGGCGGCCTGCGTGGCTACGAACAAGCCGCGGACGTTGATCGCGAACATTCGGTCGAACTCCTCCAGTGGCATGTCTGCGGCGGCACCAGGGGTCGCGATGCCCGCGTTGTTCACGAGCACGTCGAGTCGGCCGAGCGTTGAGACGGTCTCCTCAACACTCCGAATGACCGCGTCTGCGTCTGCGGCGTCGGCCCGGATTGCGAGCGCTTTGCCGCCGGCCTCGGTTATTGATTTCACCAGTGCCTCGGCGGGTTCACGACCTTTCGAATAGGTGATGGCGACGTCGGCTCCGTCGGCGGCCAGGCGCTTGGCGATTGCCGCTCCGATCCCACGAGAGCCGCCAGTGATCAACGCCACTTTGCCAGCCAATGTCTTATTTGTCATTTTCGTTGCTCCTCAAATCCCATTGTAGGCCGGTCGGCCGGATTGGGGTTCGGCAGATATCCACCGGGCGCCTGCCCTCGCACCCCGCCTCGGCCGACGATGCGTCACTGGTTCGACGACGTTGAAGCCAAAGTCCGCGACCAGCGTGTCAAACCACTCCTGCCTCCGCTTACACGAGAAGCAAGGCAGGCGAGTCGGCAAAAATAAGTGTTTGCGCTCCTTTTAAATGAATCGGCTCGTAACATGCGCCTTGGGTATCATGATGACGGCCGGCGCGCGGCTCAAAACGCGATCTATTTCGCCCGCTGGATAATGCCTCAGTGCTGGCGCGTCGGAAAAGAACAGGCAGTGTTTACACAATGAGAGAGTCCCTTCGTGTCGGAATCGTCGGAGCGACAGGCGGATGGGCGACGGAATCGCACGTTCCGGCCCTGCGGAAGCTTCCGGGTTATGAATTGGTGGCTGTGGCGAGCAGTAATCAAGCCACGGCTGACGCTGCGGCCAAGGCGTGTGGCGCAAAAGCTGCGTATGCCAGCGGCGCTGACCTCATTCGCGATCCCGACGTTGACATCGTGACCGTTGCAGTGCGCGTTCCTCAACACCGCGACCTGGTCTTAGCCGCCCTGGCGGCAGGCAAGCATGTCTATTGCGAATGGCCGCTCGGTCGCAATGTCGCCGAGGCCCAGCAGATGGTGACCGCTGCACGGGCGAGCGGCGTACACACAGTCATCGGCCTGCAAACTCGGGCGAACCCTGCGGCAAGGCAGGCACGCGAGCTGATCGCTTCTGGCAGGCTGGGGAGGATTCTAAGTGCGCGTGTCTACTCCAGTACCGCCGGCTTCGGGCCGGACGTGCCCGACCCGTACATGTACTTGGAAGTGCCCGAAAATGGTGCCAACCTGGTGGCCATCCAAGGTGCCCATACACTCGACCTGGCCATTTTTCTGCTAGGCCCGTTCATTGACGCGACCGCGCTCGCCAGTCGGCAGTATCCCAATATCGCTGTCGGCAAAGACAGGCTCCAACGAGCCCGTACAACGTTCGATCACCTGCTTCTTCAAGGAAGGATCGGCAGCGGCATTTCTCTTTCGGCCGAGGTGGCCGGTGGACGGCCGTCCGAGCACAGCGCGTTTCGCCTGGAAGTAACCGGCGAGAAAGGAAATCTTGTGCTGGAGGGCGGCGCACCGCGCGGGTTTCAGTCCGGCCGCTTGCGTCTTTTGATTGACGGCAGACCCCAGCCTGTCGACGAGGGCGATACAGGGGGTATGCCCGACGCTGCCGAAAATGTCTCCGGACTGTACGCGAGCCTGCGACATGACATCGCGCGAGGGACCAACACCGCGCCCGACTTCGACCACGCCGTCCGCCTCACCCGACTGATCGAGGATCTGCTGTCGTCGTCACAGGACGGAACTCGCAAGTCGGCTGCTCACTGGCCGGGTTGAAGCCGTCTGCCTGCCTCAACATGAAGAACCCGCGGCCGCGTGAGTGTGCAACCACACGTTTAAGCTTTTACTCCTTCAAGCAAACCAAGTGGCAAATGTGGCTGGGAAGCGATGGATTTGATCGGAAACGCGGTTGAGAGTTCTCCTGGTCCGGCTGGCTCCACTTTTTAGGCAAGAGATCCCCCCTCGTTTCAAGTTACCGTCCTCCGATGTAGGAAAATTCACGCCATCAGCGGTGGTCCATATCTGGTACCGCGTGTCATGCCGTTAAATTGTTCGGGTTTCGTCGCGACGATGGCCGATCGATTCCTGCAATACAGGAATCAGTATTTCATCTGCTCGAGATCTGCGATCAGACCCGGACCGGTCGGATTCCAATCGAGCTTCGCGCGTGTGAGCTTGCTCGACGCGGGGAGGTCGAGGCCGGCAAACATGCCGAGCCAGCCGAAGTGCGCGGGCGCTTCTTCGGGGGACAGGCTCACCACGGGAACCCGTAACCCTCGGCCCACGACTTCCGCGATGGACCGGACCGGAATCCCTTCCTCGGCGACCGCGTGATACCGGCTCCCCGGTTCCTTCCGCTCGACGACCAGCTTGTAGAGCCGGGCGACATCCGTCACGTGGGCCGCCGGCCAGCGGTTCATCCCGTCACCGACGTAAGCGCAGACGCCTTTCGCGCGGGTCAATTCGACGAAAGGTGTGATCAGGCCCTGTTTTACCGGGTTATGCACCTGGGGCAGCCGGACCACGGAAACATTCACACCGCGGTCGGACAGGGCTTGGCCGGCTAATTCTGAAAGCTTTCTGGGATTCGGATGATGCTGGTCGAAGACATCCTCCGTCGCGGGTCGACCGACCGTCCCGCCGCCCATGCCCGTTCCCGACGTAATGACCAATGGCCGATCGGAGCCTACCAACACCGAGCCCATTGCTTCGATGATCTTTTGGTCGGCTTCGCAGCTGGCTACGAATTTCGAGAAGTCGTGATCGAAGCCGCAATGGATGACCGCGTCCGACATGGCCGCCCCGCGGCGCAGACTTTCAAGGTCGTCGAGATCGCCGCGGTGCACTTCGATGCCAGCCGCGGCCAGCATTCGTGCGCCGGCGTCCGACCGAGTTAGTCCGAGCACCTGATGGCCGCCGCCGAGCAGTTCGGAAATGACGGCTGATCCAATGAATCCGGTCGCGCCGGTAAGAAAAATTCGCATAGTAGAAGCTCCTGTTTGGTGAACCGGCGTAGGATAGGTGCTTGCAGAACGACTAATCCATGCTGCAAAGTCCGTATTGTCTTCGCGATCGTCCGAGGTTTTATGGATCCGCTTTCAGACGTCCTGTCCCTTCTCCGGCCACAGAATTATCAAGCCGGCGGTTTCGACATGGGCGGTGACTGGTCGGTGAAATTTGCTGCGCACAATGGCATCAAGTGCTACTCGCTGGTCAGCGGGCGGTGCTGGCTTTCGGTCGACGGCATCCGCGAACCGGTCCGGCTCGAAGCGGGTGACTGTTTCTTATTACCGCGGGGATTGGCTTTCAGCCTTGCGAGCAGTTTGTCGCTGACGCCGATCGACGCCCACTCACTTTTTCGGACGCCTCTCAACGGCGCGATCCGTTCGATCAACGGCGGTGGCGATTGTTTCGGCGTCGGTGGGTATTTCGCGCTGAGCAGCCGACACGCGGACATCTTCCTCGGAATGCTACCGCCGATCGTGCATATCCGAAGAGAATCCGACAAGGCGACTCTGCGTTGGTCGGTGGAACGGATGATGGAAGAACTTCGCGAGCCCCGACCCGGCGGATTTCTGGTCGCACAGCACCTGGCGCACATGATGCTGGTTCAAGCCCTCCGGCTGCATATGGCCGAGGGAGGCCGTGGCGGTGTCGGCTGGCTGTTCGCACTGGCCGACCCGCAAATGGGAGCGGCTATCGCTGCGTTGCACGACGCCCCGGCTTATCGGTGGACACTTCAGGAATTAGCCGATCGCGTCGGCATGTCACGGTCTAGTTTTGCACTGCAATTTAAAGCGACCGTTGGCACACCGGCAATGGACTACCTGACCCGCTGGCGCATGCTTCTGGCCGGGAACAAATTACTCAAGGCTAAGAACTCGATTTCCGAAATCGCCCGATCGCTGGGGTACGAATCCGAGAGCGCGTTCAGCACTGCTTTCAAGCGGACCATGGGTTGCTCGCCCCGGCAATATAATCGATCCGACAAGCCGGCTCGGACCGTGCAGCCCGAGCCCGTGGGTGTTTAAGATCGGGCATCTCAATTGCCACCGAGCGTGAGTCGTCATGCACACGAAAATATCAGCCGGTCTTCTCTCGCCGAGCAAGCTGCTCGTTTGATTGTCGAAGCCAGATTCATTCCGTTCGATCCTCTTAAATCCTTAACTTGGAACATTCGCTCGGAAAGTATCGCGCTCACCATCGCCCGGCGTCGGTATGGTAGAGTGCGGTGATGCAGACTTTCTTCAATGAGCTCGGCAACACTGTTTTGAAACGTTGGAAGAGCGAAAATTTTTCGCTCGCCAGCTTTCCCGCAATCGCGAAAAAGGCGTTGGACGAAAGACCACCGGCCAAGCGAGTGGACCTGTCCGCATTGATAAGAGATTTCCTGCTGGCCGAGGACCAACCGGCCCAGACCGATTCCGATTTCGGCGAGCCCGAAATTGTCGTCTTCAACCACCCGCGGTTCTACATCCAACTGCTTTTCTGGATGGACGGAACGACCGCGATTCATCAGCACGAATTCTCCGGCGCATTTCACGTCATGCACGGGTCGAGCATCCACGCTCATTACGATTTCGAAAAGCCGGTATCGATTACGCCTTACCTGCGAACCGGAAACATTCGCTTGAAGAAAATGGAACTCCTGGCAGCGGGGCGAAGCGTGGAGATCGTGTCGGGACGGGAGACGATCCACTCGCTGTTTCATCTGGATTCGCCGTCCGTGACGGTGGTCGTGCGGACGCAGCACGACCCGGGCACGGGCCCGCAGTTTAACTACCTCGCGCCGCACCTTGCGATCGATCCGCACTTCAGCGACAAGCTGATGATGCGTCGCAAGCAACTGCTCGACGTGCTGGCCGAGGCCGAGGCCGACGACGACGGCTACCTCGACCTGGTCACCGAGATGATTTCTGATCTCGATTTCGAGCGGGGGTTCTCCACGCTTCACCACTGCATGGAAACGTTGCAGCACCTCGGCGGTTGGGAGGAAGTGCTTAGAATTTTTCAGAAAAAACACGGCGCGCTCGCAGCCGGTGTCCCGGCGACATTGAAAGAAGACGCCCGCCGCAACGCGATCAAAGCCATGCGCGGGACGGTGATCGATCCCGAACACCGATTCTTCCTGGCCGGGCTGATGAACGCGCCCGGCCGCGCCGAGCTGCTCGCCCTGGTCACGCAACGGTTCCCAAAAAAAACAGCCATAGAGATCGTGCTCCGCTGGGCCGGGGAACTGGTCGAAGTCACCGAAGAGGGGGTTTATATTCTGGACGCGAAAGTTCCGGAAACGCTCGGCGCAGAGCTTGAACTGCAACCCGGGCTGTTTCTCGCCGCATTCGAGTATTTTCTGAAGCGAGTAAAAAAGCTCCCGCCGGGGTTACCGAAACTGTCTGCGATTGACCTGCAGGAACTGCGGGTCGCGTTTGCCGAATCCGCGCTCAGTGTACTGCTCTAGTGTGCTGCGACCGGTGAAAGACGGCTTTTAACGGGAAGCAGTCGACAGTCGCGTTCCGTCTCATTACCGCGGAGCAGTTTGTCTGATGAAAGACGAAGCATCGTGAGCCGGCCGCTTACGAAAGCGTAGTGCCATGCGACGATCGGCCCGCGGACGTTAAGCCGTTCGGCTACGTATCCCGTCGCGCGTTATAATGACGAAGCAAAATCGCAGATGAAAAAAAGACGGCCTGTCGTTGTTGCGACAAGCCGTCTGTGATTGTTTTAGAAACCAATTTGCTGGTTGCTGAGTGTTACCGCATCGGCCCGTAGCGGGTCGAGCGGAACGACCGCTTCGGCGGCGCGGGCGGCCGAATCGGCTTAGGCGGTTTTTTCTGCGCCAGCGCGGTGCGGACGTAGACCGAGTCGACGTTCGTCTTGCCGAACGCCACGCCCCGTTGGAACGTCGCAATTAACTTCGGTGCGGTCAACTGGCATTGGCCTCTGCCGGTCGCACCGACGACCACGCCATCGAGCCACGCCTTACGCCATCTGCTTCTTGATATTCCAGCCATGATATAACCTTACAATGTCTACAGCCGTTCGAAAAGTGCATTGTCGTACGGAAAACACTTAAGTTTCGATAAAGACGATGCGAAGCCGGGGAATTTGAACGGTCGATTTAAGCGCCGTCGAAATCGGTCCGAAGGTCACAAAGGTGTGCCGTGTCGTTCACCGACCCCAGCCGCCACCGCACGCCGTCGCGGTAAGTCCGGGCCAGAAGTAACAGGATCGCGCAGTTGGCGATCCGCGGGATGTCCAGCGGGCGGGGACCGCGGGCGGCGTCCAGCTTTCCGTTATCGAGCATTTTCAGAATCGCACGGATCGGTCCGCCGTGGGTCACGACTGCGATCGTTTCCCGGTCCCGATATTTTCTGGGCAGATCGAGCACCGCGGTGCGTATTCGGTCGTGCATCTCCGCCGTCGGCTCCGCGCCCGGCGGGTCGATTTCTCCGGACGCGGCTTCCCAAAGCGCCTTGTCCCCGACCGGTTTTCCTTCGAGCAGGCCGAAGTACCTTTCACGCCATGCCGAATCGGTCGTCACCCCCAGCCCGCAAGCCGACGCGATCGGCCCGGCGGTCTGTGTCGCACGGGCCAAGTCCGAACTGACAATGACATCGATCGGCGGGGACATCGCCGCCAACCGGGCGGCGAGCAGATTTGCCTGCCGCACGCCGGTCAGGTTCAGCGGCGTCGGTTGATGACCCTGCAGGGTTCCAGACGCGTTCGCGTCGGTTTGACCGTGCCTTAGCAGCAGTATGTGTTTCGTTTTTCCTTCCACTTCGATTCATCTCAATGGCACCGACCGACGGATCGAATCGGTGGCAATTCAACCCACCGACGACAGCTTGGCGAGGTCGCGGAAATAATCCGGATACGTTTTATTCACGCATTCGACGTCCTGGATGGTGACCCCTTCGATCCGGGTCCCGGCCAACGCGAAGCTCATCGCCATGCGATGGTCATCATACGTCGCCACGGTGGCCGGTCGCGGTTCGGCCGGCGGATTTATATTCAGCGTGTCGCCGTTCTCGACCGTTACCTCCGCGCCGAACTTGCGAAGTTCGGTGGATAACGCGAGCAACCGGTCGGTTTCCTTGAGCTTCAAAGTGTGCAGCCCGCGGATGGTGGTCGCGCCTTTTGCGAACAACGCGACGACGCCCAGCGTCTGCGCCTGGTCGGGCATTCCCAGCAGATCGACGTCGATGCCCTGAAGATCGCCGGTCCCGTTTACGGTGATCGACTGCCTTTCGACGGACACGCTCGCCCCCATCTTCCGCAGCACGTCGGCGAAGCCTACGTCACCCTGAAGGCTGGATTTTCCGAGTCCCGGCACGGTGACGCTCGACCCCGGCAGGAGCGCTGCCGCCGCGAGAAAATACGCCGCGTTGCTGGCGTCGGGTTCAATGTGGTATCGCGCCGCGGTGTACGGCTCGGGCGGGACCGAGATCTGCCTGGGTTGACCGGTCGACGGGTCGCGGGCGAGTTCCGGCGTCACGCCGAACTCGTGCATCAGCTGCATCGTCATCCAGACGTAAGGCCAACTGGTCTGCTCGCCTTCCAGGTCGACCCGGACTTCATGACGGGCGTACGGGCTTGCCATCAGGACGGCAGAGAGAAACTGCGAAGACGCGGCCGACCCATATTTCACAATCCCGCCGGGCAATCCATCCGCGAGCAGTTTCACCGGCGGAAACCCTTCCCGGCTGACGTACTCGGCCCGCGTGCCCAGGTTCCGCAGGACGTCGACCAGTTCTCCGATCGGGCGTTCCCGCATCCGCGGGACACCGTCCAGAATAAATTCCCCGTGACCCAGCGAGCAGAGCGCGGCCAAGAACCGAATCGTCGTCCCGCTGTTGCCGCAAAACAGCTCGGCATGCTTTGCAGGGATCGCGCCGCCTAATCCGTGCACGACGACCGTCTGGTTTGCTTCGTCGATCTTCAACTCGAAGCCGAGCTTTGAAAGGCCGTCGAGCATCACACGGGTGTCGTCGGCGAACAACACATTCGTCAGCGTGCACTGCTGAAGCGACAGTGCTGCCAGCACCAGCGCACGATTGGTCAGACTTTTAGACCCCGGCGGAGAGACCGTCGCCTTGAACGGGTTTCGGACTGGCGTAAGCAGCAGATCGCTCATGCGAATCAAGTTAAGGCGACTGCGGACAAACTGCAAAATTGATGATTGCGCTGTGTCCTGACCGAGTCGACCACCGAATGCCCGGCCACGCGAAGCGCGGGCCCGGCTGTGATACGATCATCGTCAGCCGTGAAATGATCTATTTTTGTCGGGGACATCAATGGCATTGAAAGTGCAATGTGAGTGTGGAAGGTCGCTACGCCTGCCGGACGATGCTGTCGGGAAGCGGGGACGATGCCCTGCCTGCGGGACCGTATTTACGGTGCCCGGTTCGGAGCCCGAGCCGGAGCACGAACGCGAGCCGGTCGCCCGAAGCGCCGCCGCGCCGATCGGCATCGATCGCTCAGACGTCGCGCCGCCCCCGGCCGACGAATCTACCTACGACATCCGGGAAGAGCCCTACGAGATCACGGCGGTGCGAACGGCGGCCGTTGCTCGTCAGGCGCGCGAGGCCCGAAAGATGGCCGGCTTTGCCCGACCACCGAGGCCGGTCATCCCGATCCCTTCCGGATCGACCAATCGACCGTACCGGTATCTGCTGCTTCTGGTGACGCTGCTCCCATTGGTCTGGGCGACCTTCATTTCCGAGAAGCCCGAAAGCGTCGCCGCCCGGCTCGAACAGACCATCGAAGCCCACCCCGAGATTCAATCCAAGCTCGACGACGACGAGTCACATCCCTTGCAGAAGGAGGAATTGTTCGCGGCAATTCCCGAACACAAAATCATCGGCGCGCTGCTACCCTACGACACCCGGGCCCATTGGGGATGTGCCGTTTTAAGCGGCGCGGTGTTCTTCGGCCTCATCCTGCTTTTGTTTCCGCCGGGACACACCAAGGTCTGGCATCTTTTGCTGGTCGGGTTGTTCACCGGAACGCTCGGCATTTTGCTCCTGCTCGGACTGCAGTGGACGGCTTTTCACATTCCTTTGTTTCACGGATCCGGGATCCTCACGCTTCTGCTCGACATCGTCTGGCTCATCGGACTGAGCTACCGGATGGCGCTCGGGGATTACAACGTCCTGCTCAGCGCGCTCGGTTTCACGGCCGGTGTCGGGTTCTGTGAGGAAGCCTGCAAAGCGATCCCCGTAATCTTCAAGGCACGGACAGACGGATTCGTCAGCTGGCGGTCGGCAATGAGCTGGGGACTGGTTTCCGGTGTCGGTTTCGGCGTCTCCGAAGGCATCACCTATTCGCACGATTCCTATAACGGCCTGCTCGGTGGACAGATTTACCTCGTCCGATTTATCAGTTGCGTCGGACTGCACGGCATCTGGGCCGCCGCCGTCGGCATCAGTGTCTATCGCCGGCAGGATCAATTTCGCGGCAGTCTGAGCGCGCTCGAATGGATCTGGCAAACGCTGATTACTGTCATCGTGCCGATGTGCCTGCACGGGATGTACGACACGCTGCTGAAGAAAGATTACAACTGGGCCGCGCTCGCGATCGCGCTGGCGAGTTTCGGCTGGTTGTCGTTCCAGATCGGATTGTCAAAACGACGACTCGACACCGCCCCGCACGGCTACGCCGTGACCTGATCGGCCGAGGACGACTGAACGGAGTACGCTGATGGCAACCGCTGGGAGCCGGGTTTTATCCAAGATGCTCGACCGCCTGCTCGCCGGGCTGATGAGCGGGCCCAACATGAACTGTCGGCCCCACAAGAGCCGGCAACGCGTAGACCTTACGCAACTGGCCCGCCTGCAGGATACCCGGGTCGAGGATCTGTTTCGCGACGTGCTGGGGGCCGAACGGTGCGGGAAAGCGGTCGCCCGGGTGAAACTTCCCCGCAAGCTGAGCCGGGCCAAACCATCCCCCGAAGAATCAGCCGACGACGCCGAAAAATCGCCCGGCGAAAAAGCCTGGACCGAACAGGCAGCGATCTTAAACAAGCTACGTGTGATCGCCGACGACGCCCGAACTTATGAGAACGATACAGGTGTGCACGCGTTGAGCATCGGTTTTCCGCTGTTGTCGTTACCGCCGGGAACTTTCGGCGGCGGGGCGTCGCGGCCGGGAACGAAGCGGATTCTCGCCCCGATCGCGTTTATCCCGGTCACGCTGACGCTCAAGGGCGGGGCCTCGCCCGGCGTTGAAATCGCCTGCCACAGCGGAGGCGCGGATCGAGTGCGCGCGAACCCCGCGCTGCTGTCATGGCTCGAGCAGCAGACCGGAAAAGCAATCGGCGCGGAGTTGTTCGAAGACGAGCCGGGCACCGACCCCTGGCGCGAAATCACGCAGCTCGTTGAGCGCGTCGCCGCCGCGGCGGGCGTCGAAGTCCCGGAACTGTTTAAAGCCGTACCAATCAGTAAAGACGATCACGACCAAACCGCATCTCTGTCGACCGAAGCAGAAGCACCGCCGGGGACCGGCACGGCCGCACCTGCCGAGCAGAGCACCGCGTCGGTTGAGGCAATGCCGACACCGAGCGCGGCAGAAAAACCGCCGTTGCAGGAAATTCCGACAAGCCTGTCGCTGCAGGCGACGCCGCGCGGGGACGAAGACGACGAACAGTCTTCGATTTTGCCTTCCGCGGTGCTCGGCCTGTTCCCGACCGCACATCAGGGATTGGTCCGCGACACCAAAGCGATGATTGCCGAGTCATCCGCCGGGGCCGACTTCGCCGGACCGATCCGGAGCTTTTTGACGACCGGCATCGATTTCGACGCGGTCGCAGCGACGCAGTCGCCGTTAACCGTCGTGGCAACTCAGTCGTCGCTGCGACCGCAGGCCACCGAACGGTTGGCCGCCGCCGCGGACCCCTGTCAGGCGAAGGCCGTCGCGCTCGCCCGCGAGTCGGCCGCGCTGGTCGTGCACGGCCCGCCGGGGACGGGGAAAAGCCAGACCATCACCAACATCGTTGCCGATCATTTGTCACGGGGGCAGCGGGTGTTGCTCGTGTGTGACAAGCGGACGGCGCTGGACGTGGTCGCCGACCGCCTGGAACACATGGGGCTCGGCAGCTTCTGCGGAATCGTGCACGACCCGCAGCGTGACCAGCGGGACCTTTACCGGGCGATCCGCCAGCAACTCGACGACTTGCCCGACGCGAAAACGCACCCCCGCGCCGAGGCGTCGCTCGCATCGGTCGACGCCGAGCTTCAGAAGCTGCACGACGAGCTGACCGGGTTTCACGTCTCGCTGATGGACAAGCCCGCAGACGGCGGGCCGTCGTTCCACGAATTGATGGGTCAATGGATGTCCACGCCGGCCGATCCTTCGGTCAAATTCGACGACGCGCTCACGCAGAATGTGGCAGTGACCGAGTTCGAGTCGCAACGCGCGTCGCTGATGGATCTGCTTCGTCGGGCCGCGACGGTGAAATTCTCTATCAATCCGTGGGCGGAATGTGCCGGCGTGAATCTCACCGACTTCCTTGCTCGACCCATGTCCGACGTGCGAAAGCGAATGGACCGGATTGTGGTTGCCGCGGGCAAGGCGGACGCCGCGGCAGACACCGACGTCCCGTCGTTCAACGACAAGGCAGCGATTACCGAACAGGCGACCGCACGAACGACCCTTTCGAACCGTCTCGACGAATTACTGCCCGCCGCCCGTCCGTTGAAACTGACTGACTTGAAAGCGAAGACGGCCGCCGACCATCGCGAGGCGCTAGCGCGCGTCAAAAAGGCCGAGGCGTCGATCGCTGCGATGAAGGCGACGCAGCTCGACGCCGAGCTGATGGTGTCCCCGCCGTTGGCGTTGGACCTGATCCGGCAGCAGGCGTTCGAGTTGCAGACGTATCTTGCCGTCGCGTCGGGGTGGACCGGCTTTTTCAAGTTCAAGGAAAAGTCCGCGGCCACCGCGGTGCTCGCCGCGTACCGGCTCCCGCTGACGCCGGGCAACGCCGAGCGGGTCCACAAACATTTGGCGGGATTAATCCCGCGGCTGGCACTTGCGGGGCTTCGTGAGGTCGAGCTGGGGACGCTGCCAGCGACCGGCATCCTCACCATACCGCCCGACCACGAGATCGAGCAGTTTTTCTCCACCGTCGCCGACTGGTCCGAGCTCGTGCTGAGAATCTACGAGGCTCCTGCGTCGGCCGGTCTAATCGACACTGCGGTCGAAGCCTTGGAAGACGAGGAGCGCACGCGGGTGTTCATCGACGGCTTGCGTAAGTCTGCCGCGCGGGCCGAGGCCGTTGTGGGATTGCAGGATGAATTATCCGAAAGCGATTTGTTTGCTGCCGAATGGCTGGCCGAGCTCGATGCGGACCTGCGGCGTGGGAAGCTCGCCGAAGAAACGGTCGAGCATCTTCGCGAGCAACTCGAAACGCTCGAAGGCGTGCTTCGGGTCCGGTCCGGACGGGCGTCGGTGCCGGCGTCGCTCGGCCCGGCGGTGGACGAGGTCCTGGGCCAGCTCGTCGACCCGACCGCGGCGATGACGACCTTGAGCCGATCGATTACTGCCGGTGAAATTACCCGGCGATTACGCGTCGACTCCAAGCTCCACGAGATCGACGCGCATCGCGTCGAATCGGCGTTCGAGCGATTCCGCGAACTGGACTCGCAAAAAAAAATGCTGGTCCGCGAGGTGGTCGCCCATCGATGGGTTTCCAAACAGAAATACCGCCTTCTTGCCTTGACCGGGACCAAGCTAAACGGGCTCGGTTCGGCTTTACGGCAACGCCTGCTGATGCGGGGTGAACGCGCGAAGCGTCTGCGTCAGGTCATCGCGATCGGTGAAACGATCGAAGGCGGTGACCCGCTGTTCGACCTCTGCCCGGTCTGGATGGCCAGTCCCGAAACGGTCGCCCAGATCTTCCCGCGCAAGGCAATGTTCGACGTCGTCATTTTCGACGAGGCGTCCCAGTGCCGATTGGAAGAGGCGCTGCCCGTTCTTATTCGCGGGCACCGCGTCGTCATTGCCGGGGATCCGAATCAGCTGCCCCCCACGCGGTTCTTCGAGTCCGGCGTCGTCCAGAGCCAGGAAGACGAACCCGAGACCGAGCAGGAATTGTTCGAGTCGCAGCAGGGCGAGATCGAAGACCTTCTCGCGGCGGCATTAAATCTGGCGATTCAGCAGTGCTATCTGGACGTCCACTACCGGTCGCGAAATGCCGACCTGATCGAGTTCAGCAATCGGAATTTTTACGCGTCACGGCTGCAGGCGATCCCGGGTCATCCGGCGAACCGGTCGAAGTTCTCGCCTTTGACGCTGTATCGCGTCGACGGCATTTACGACAAACGCCGCAACGAAGCCGAGGCCGACCGTGTGGTGGGGATCGTCCGAGACCTGTTGAAACGGGCGACACCGCCTTCGATCGGCATCGCCTGCCTGAACCTGCCGCAGCGGGATCTGATCGTCGAGAAGCTGGACGATCGGGCGAGCGAAGATGCCGATTTCGCGAAGCGTTTGAGTGCCGCTCGCTCGCGAAAGGGTGCCGGGTCGTTCGAAGGTTTGTTCGTCAAAAATCTCGAAAACGTACAGGGGGACGAGCGCGACGACATCATCATCAGCACGACGTACGGGCCCGGCGCCGACGGAAAGTTCTTTCGCCGGTTTGGTCCGCTCGGGATGGCCGGCGGGGGGCGCCGGTTGAACGTGCTGGTCACCCGGGCGAGAAATGAAGTGCATCTGGTGACCTCGATTCCGGTCGAGTCGTACCGCTCGTTGCCGGCCGTTCCCGAAGGCCAGGTTGCCACCGGTGCGTGGCTGCTGTTCGCGTATCTCAGATATGCGGAGCTGCTGACCGCCGCTTATGCGAACGCCGACGCGGAGCGCGCGTCACGGGCGGAGGCGCCGTCGGCAGCCGAATTTGTTCCGGCCGGTTTGTTGAATGTGAAGGCGAGTAAGACGCCTTCGGTATTCGCCAACCAGTTGGCGGCGGCGCTTGCCGGGGGTCGCGGGCTAGGGTCGGACGTTCCCTGGGGCAACGAAGGCTTCTGTGTCGACATCGCGGTGCATCATCCGCAGCGTCCCCGCGACGTCACGATCGGTGTTCTCTGCGACGGCTGCCGATTTCCGGCCGCGGACGATCCGGTCGAATGGGACATCTTCCGCACCGGGATGCTGCGCGACCAGGGGTGGGACCTGCACCGGATCTGGACGCCGCATTACTTCCGCGACCCCGAAGCAATGACCGCCGTGATCGCGGAAAAGGTTCGACGGTTCGTCGAGCAGGAAAAGCCAGTAGATGCGATCCCGACCGAACGTCGGCCGTAATAGGGACCGGCGAATGTCGGGCTGACGCGCGTCGTTCGGTATCGGCGTTTAAATCGAACATCTGATAAACTGCGGCGATGGCCAGTTCTCCCGCAATCACTCACGAACCGACCACCGGCGCTGTTCTTCCGCACCGGCTTCGGTACCCCGCGATTTACGTGTACCTGATGGGCGGGATCATCGGGTCGGGCTTGAATCTGCTCGTCACTCTGCTGCTGGTCGGGGCCGGGTTGACGGCTTGGATCGCGTTCTTCGTCGGAACGATCACCAACGAATTATTTCATCACGTTTATTACCACGTCGTTTACGTGAACCAGGAAATCAGGCTGCGCACGCCGCTACCGCTGCAGCTTCTGCTGTACGTGCTCATCGCCGGGCTTGCCAGCGGGTTGCTCTGGATCGTTCTTCATTTCGTGTCGCCGGCGATCGTGCCGGCGGTCTTAATCTCGCTGTTTATCCTGGCGATTTTGAACGGGGTCGTGAACCGCATCTCGACATTCAGCTCGGCGACGCTGGCGATGGTCGAATACGAAGCGATGGGCGAAACGTTTTACGACGACCAGACCGACTCGACTAAAGTGAATTGGTTTCGCGCGTGGTTCCACCGCTCGCGGTATCAGAAGCTGACGAAATTCGTGGACCAGTATTACAAGCCGGGGATGGCCGTCGCCGACCTGGGGTGCGGGAACTGCTGGTGGAACGTGAATGGCTACCCCGTCACCGGCGTCGATGTGAATGAGAACATGCTCCGCTGGGCCAGGCAGCACAATCGCCTGTCGGATTACCGGATCACCGACGACCTGACCCGGACCGGCCTGGCCGACCATTCGTTCGACATCGTGATCATGTCCGAGACGCTCGAGCACCTGTTGAATTTAGAGCAGACGATCGCGGAGGTTCGACGGGCGCTGAAACCGGACGGCACGTTTTTGATTACGGTCCCTTACGATTTTTTCCTCGGTCCGTTCTTTATATTGTTCAACGTGAACTGCCTGTGGCAGGGTTACGTCCGCGGGAGCGTGTACCACCGGTACCGCTGCGGGCACATCAATCATTTTACAATGGCGCGGCTCCGGGCGGCACTGGCAGGGGAAGGATTTGCAGTGAAGAAGATGTTCGTCGTCAACGGCATGTCGTTGTACGCGGCGGCGACCCGGGCGTGACACTCGTAAGCCGACGCGCCGCCTCGTACCGGGCAACAGTGGCGTCGGATTTATTCGAACAGCTTGGGCTGGTTCGGGTCTTGGACGATTGATTCGGTCTCGCCGTCATGGAAGCGAGTGATGATCCGGTCACGGTCCTTGAGCTCGGCGGCGTCCCGCACGATCGTCCCGCCTTTTTTAAACCGCGTCACGGTGTACCCGCGCTCGAGCACACGCTGCGGGCTTAATGCTTCTAGGTGAACGGCAAGCGCCGATACCCGCGTCGACCGTTGTTGAAGGTCGACCCGGCCCGCGCGTCGCAGGCGGTCCTGGATGCCCGTCAGCTTCGAGTCCTGAAGTTTGAGCAACGCCCTCGGGTGGTGCTCGGCCAACTTCGCGGCTTTGGTCTCAAGCGCCTCGCGTCGTCGCCGGAGACCCAGCTGCACCGCCGCGAGCAGCCTCTGTTGTGATTGATGCAACGTGGCCGTCGCCCGCGTCAGCTGTGCGGCGGGGGTCTGGCGTTGCAGGCGGTCGTTGAGTGACAGCAGGCGTTGTTGGTACCCCCGAAGTCGACTGTGTGCCGCGAGTTGAAGCGACTGCTGGCGGTCGTCGAGAATGACCCGAAGGTCGTCGAGTCGGTCGGTAGGCCGGCGAAAGATTTCGTGCTGCGTGACGGCGTTCAGCCGGTGTCGGGCGTTCTGAACGGCGCCGAGGATTTCCCGCTGCAAACGATTCTGGATCGACGGCAGCAGCTCGTGAATTTTCTGCCAGTGACTCGTCGCCACCGACGCGGCCTCGGTGGGGGTGTGGGCGTGGTGGTCCGCGACCAGATCGGCGATCGACGTATCGACCTCGTGACCGATGCCGGTGACGACCGGGATGTCGGACGCGTAAATAGCGCGCGCTAACTGCTCGTCGTTGAACCCCCACAGGTCTTCCAGTGAACCGCCGCCGCGGCCCAGCAGAATAAGGTCGGGATTGCCGATGCTGCTCCGATACTTGTTGACGAACGTGACCGCGGCGGCGATCTGTCGGCCGCACCCCTCGCCCTGCACCGGGACGTGCGCGAGCACCAGTGAAATCGACGGGTAACGCCGAAGGACTTTCAGTATGTCCTGCAACGCAGCTGTTTCACGGCTGGTGATCAGCAGGATCCGCGACGGGTATCTTGGTAGCTTGCGTTTGCGATCGGCTGAGAAAAGCCCTTCGGCTTCGAGCTTGGCGCGGAGTTGCTGAAACGCGAGTTCGAGCGCCCCTTGCCCGAGCGGTTGAAGGGCGCTGACGTAGAGTTGGTATTTACCCTGAGCGGCGAAGACCCGGACGTTGCCGGTCGCGAGCAGCTCGACGCCGTCCTCGGGGCGGAATTTCACGCGTTCGAATTCACCGCGGAACATGACGCAACTGATGCACGCGTCCGCATCCTTTAACGTGAAGTAGGCGTGCCCGCTGGACTGGTTGTGTTTGAAATTGCTGACCTGCCCGCGGACGTTCAGGCTCGCCGGCGTACCACCGCGGACGGCTTTGTCGATTAATTTCGTCACCTGCGAGACAGTGAGCGATGACGCCGGGTCCGGTGCCGCCGGTGCGGCGCGCGGCGCACGCGGCGGTGTAAGCTTTTCCCGAAATTCGAAGAAGCTGTGTCCGGACATGCCGATGAGGAGTATATAGCTTCGACGCGGGCGACCAAGCGATCGCCGGCGACGAAAAGTTTCTGATTAATGCGGGCTGTCGCGAGCGGCCTTTGCCGGGCGACGACGTTTTCTGGGTTTTATGATCCATTCTGGAATTCTTGCTGAGATGCTGCCGGCCGGGTCTGTTCCGCAGGGGTTGGCGACGTTGTCGCTCGCCGTGGCGATCGGGATCGCTTTCGGAAACGTGAGAATTCGCGGCGTGCGGCTTGGCGTGGCGGCGGTTCTGTTTTCTTCGCTGCTGTCGGCGCAGGTCGGGTTAACCATTGACGCGGGGGTGCTGGCATTTCTTCGCGACTTCGCGTTGGTGCTGTTCGTTTACGCGCTCGGGCTGCAGATGGGCCCCGGATTTTTCGCGTCTCTGAAAGCCGAAGGCCTGCGGTTAAACGTGCTGGCCGTGACCGTCGTCGTGCTGGGGGCGTTGACCACTGTGCTTGTCGTCAAGTTCGCGCACCTGCCGCGGGAGATGGCGTCCGGGCTTTACACCGGCGGGTTTGCCACGTCGCCGGCGCTGGCGGCGGGTGAAGAAGCGATTCATTCCGCGGCGAAACTGCACCACCTAGCGAACGAAGACGCGCTGGTGAAGGCGACCGACCTGGCGTATTCGGTCGCGTACCCGTTCGGGTTGGCCGGGCCCATTTCGCTGGTGATCGCATTTCGTGTTTTGTTCCGCGTGAATATCCGTGACGAACTGCAGCAGCTGGCGGCGTGCGAACAAGTGCGACGACCGCCGATGGCGGTGGTCGACATCGAGGTGACCAACCCGGCCGTGGCGGGAATTTCGTTACGGGATCATCGGTTTCTTCAATCACACGGCGTCACGCTGACGCGCATGCTGCGCGGGACCACCCAGAGCGTGCCGACCGCCGCAACCATTGTGGCAATCGGGGACGTGTACCGGGCGGTCGGGACGCAAAAATCGGTCGACCATTTGATCGCATTAATGGGCACCGTCAGCGCGCTCAACCTCGCGGAACTCGGCGGCGGGGTCATGCGGGCGGAACTGGTGGTTACCAATTCCGGCGTGCTCGGAAAATCGCTCCGCGAGTTGGACCTGATCAATCGATATGGCGTCAGCGTCGGTCGTGTACAGCGGGCAGCTGTCGAACTGCCGGTCAGGGCGGGGCTGACGCTGCACTTCGGCGACACGGTCATGACGGTCGGACCCGAGGAAGGAATCAAAGCCGTCGAAGCCGAGCTGGGGAACTCGGCCGACGCGTTGAATCAAACACAGCTCATCCCGATCTTTCTGGGAATCTGGCTCGGGGTGATCTTCGGGAGCATCCCGTTGTTCGTCCCGGGGCTAGGAAGCAGTGTAAAAATCGGCCTCGCGGGCGGGCCGATGATCGTGGCGATCGCACTGTCCCGGCTGGGGAATGTCGGCTCGGTCGTCTGGTACATGCCGGCGGCGGCGAACCAGATCCTTCGTGATTTCGGCATGGCGGTGTTTCTGGCCTGCGTCGGGTTTCAGTCGGGCGATCAGTTTCTGCAAAAGCTCGTCGGCGGGGGGTTGCCGCTGGTCGGATGGGGGATCGTGATCACCACGGTTCCGATGTTCCTGGTCGGCCTGTTCGCACGGGTGGTGCTGAAGATGAACTTCGTCACGCTGAGCGGGTTGATCTCCGGCGCCATGACCAGCTCGCCGACGTTGTTGTTCGCCAATGAGACGACCGGTTCGAGTTCCCCCGCGGTGGCGTACGCGGCGGTCTACCCGATGGCGATGCTCATCCCGGTCTTCTGCTCGCAGTTGCTCGTGACGTTTCTGTTGAAGTGAACCACTCTGTGGTTTGCTCACCGCAGAGCGGCTGTGTCTGAAGTCAAGGATTTTTCTTGGGGCTCTGCCCCACACCCCGCCTCATTTCGCTCCGCCGCCGGGGCAGGGGTTTTTCTGGATCGCGAAGTTGTTTCGGACCGTCGTTTCATGCGGTCTCCGGAGAGGGCTTTTGCAGCCAGGCGGTATTGGTCTTAATCATTTGGTTGAGGGTCACGACGAGCTTTCGCATGCAGGCCGTCATGGCCAGCTTGTGGGGTTTTCCCTGGGCACGGAGGTGGCGGAAAAAGGTCTCGAAGCGAGGGCAGTAGAGCACGGCATTATGAGCCAGCATGTAGAAGAGATTGCGGATGTCGCAGCGACCTCCCTTGATGCTGCGTTTGCCTTTGAAAGGGCCTGAATCGTTCGCCAGCGGAGCGACGCCGATCAGCTTGGCGATCTGCCGGCGGTTGAGTCGTCCCAGTTCGGGAAGGGTCGCGACGAGCTGGTTGGCCGAGTCGGGTCCGATGCCCGGGACCGAGTCGATGAGGCGGCTTTTGTTCTGCCAGTCGTCATTGGACTCGATGGCTTTGGCAATGGCGGAGTCGAGTTCTTCGATCTGCCGCTCGATGAGGCGGAGCATGGATTTGGATTGCCGCCCGGCGAGTTTGGGCACCTGCTCGTAAGAGCGATTGGTTTCAGCGATGCGGTGCTGAACCAGAGCCCGTCGACGCGAGACCAGGTCGGCCAGTTCGACTTGCTTCGGGTCCGAAGGATGGTCCGGAGCCGGGTCGATGCTGCGTGCATAATGAGCGAGCACCGGGGCATCGATGCGATCGGTTTTTTCGATCTTGCCGATGGACCTGGCAAAATCGCGGGCCCGCTGCGGGTGGAGCACCTTGACCGGCACGCCACCGGCCAGGAGTGCGGCGGCGAGCCGGCGGTGATAGCGGCCCGTGGCTTCGATCACCACTAGGCGGACGTTGTGCTCCTGGAGCGTCAGCAGAAGCGTTTCGATCTCCTGCTGAGTGTTGGCCGGCGAAAAACGCACCGGCGGCTGGCCGGCGAGGGTGCGGTCGATGAACACTTCCAAGGCGAGCTTGGACACATCAATGCCAACGACCGGACGGGACGAAACATCAGACGCGTGGTTCTGCATGGTGGCTGCCCTGCCTTGCGGATTCGAACTGCACCGAGAGGAACTCGATGCGATCAACCGGCTGTTCGGGTTAAGATCACAAGGCGGTCGGCGATCACGCTCAGCGACGAGATTCTGTAGATCATCAAGACGCCACCGATCTGCCGACCGCCGCCGCCGACGAGGCTTGCAAACCTCGTCAGCAACATGCAGGATTGAACCGTCTTTTGACACTTTTTGAAACATACAAGACGCCGAGGCGCGGAGAAGAGCGGCTCGGAATCTTACTCGTTTCCGGAGCCGTCGCCTGTTCAATTCGATCGCAGTGCACCGACACAGCCGAGAATCAGACGCGCTCGTTTTCGTTGTCCGTCTTCTCCGCGCCTCTGCGCCTCAGCGTGATAAAAGCTTGAATAGTTGTGACGTGCGACCGTAAGCGTCTGCCCCCCCAAGCTGTGGAAGGTGCGACATTAAAAGAGATCATGAATCAGTGCCGACTAACGCTCGGCGACGACTGCCCGCAGGCAGGTGCTGACCTGCACCCGTTCCGGCGGGGCGATCGGGCTTTGCGTATCGAAGTGGAGAAACGTCCCGTTGACGAAGGCGAGCAGTTGCTCGCCGTCTTTTTGGAACGTCACGTGCACGTCCGCGGGGTGTAGCTGCTCGTGATACCCGTGCAGGTAGATGCCGGTCGCTTCGTCGGGAAGTTCATTGCCGCGGGCCTTGTAGTCCCACATCGCCAGCGGAAGCGAACTCGCGTTGTCGATCGGCAGCGTCATGTCAAAGACGAAACTGTTGCCCGAATAACCCGGGTCGATGGACGTCGGCGGATCGTCGCTGCAAAGCCGGACGGAAAGTCCGCCGGTGGATTTTCCAATCACGGCCAGTTTCGCGGCCGGGAATGGAATGTCCCGTCCGTTGAGAGTCATCATTGCCGGGGGGCGAGCGGGGTATTGTGGCGGGGGATAGACGGCAAGCTTTTCCGGATCTTTATGATTCGCTTCGGCGACTGCCGGCGCGGTCGTGGGCGCAGTCGAAGTGGTCTGCTGATCACAACTGGCCAGAAGCGATGCTGCCAGCATCAAGATCATTGGCTTCATGTTCTGCTCCTCGTCCCGGGTGGGTCCGGAATTCGTGTTCTCCTGCCGCGAGTAAGTATATCATCCTTTTATGGCAAGAGTCGTCCCGAGGGTTCCCGACGCGACCGATCTTTTGTGCGAGTCCTGTGGCTACGTCCTGAACGGTTTACCGGACGACGGCCGGTGCCCCGAGTGCGGGGCCAGCATTTCCGAAAGCCGCGCCGACGGCCGCACTTCTCCCGCTTGGGACGCCGATTCGAACGGTACGCCGGGCACCGCCGCGGGGTTCTTCCGAACCTCCGGCGCGGTCATCGTCAGCCCTTCGACATTTTATCGGACCTTCACCACCCGGGGGTCGATTCAATCGGCGCGAGCGTTTGCAAAAATTCACTGGTGGATGGCGGCGGCGTTGTTCGGACTGACCGCGGCCACGCACTGGACGTGGTATTCGTTCCGCGTGCAGATGATCACACCGCCGGACTTTCTAGGAGGGAAGACCGGTGTCTACCTTGAAATGGCTGTCGTGCTTACGGTCGGTGCTTATTTCGCGCTCGATCTGACGACCCGGCTCGCAGCGAAGCTTACGACGCTTGAAGGCACTTATCGGGGTTACCGCTTGCCGTATCCCGTGGTGCTTCGAGCGATGTATTTCCACGCGGCGCATTATTTTCCGGTGGCCGCGATCGCACTGCTGACCGTGGCTGGCTATCAATTGCTGATCGCTTTCCGGCCGGTCTGGCTCGAATCCGCGGTCGGGTATCTTTACGTGTTGGCGGGCGAAGTCGTCGTCGCGGCATTCTATCTTTTCTCGACGTACTGGTCCGCCATGCGGAACATGATGTACGCGAACCGGTGATGCGACCTGAATCTTTTTAGCCGCGGGTGCGTGTAAGCTGAACCCAATGCAGGCGGACGAGCCGAAAATCTCTTCGATCAAACCAACTCCGTCGCGGGCGTGGTTGAAATATCTGACCGTTGCGATCTGGGTAGCACTGATGGGGGCGGCGATCTGGTTTTTATTCGGGACCGAGCTGGGCTCGCGGGTGTGGTCGCACACCGAAACACTTTCCCGGCAGAGCCATCAGTTCGTCCGCAGGCACTGGCTGCTGGCACCGGTCGTCTTCGTCGCCGTTTATATCTTTCTGGGTCTTTTGGCGTTGCCGATCTGGTGGCTGCAGTTGCTCGGCGGTGTCGGTTTCGGATTGTATTACGGCTGCGGGCTGAGCCTGATCGGGTCGACCGTCAGCGCGACCCTGTCGGTGTTGCTGGTTCGCTGGCTCGCGGCAGACTGGTTCCATCAGCGGGTCGAGTCGCGGATGGAAAAACTCCGGTCGATGGACGAACTGATGGGGCACAACGGCTTCCTGGTCGTGATGACGATCCGGCTGATGCACATGCTCCCGTTCGGTCTCTGCAACTACGCGCTGGGGCTGAGCAAGGTGTCGTACCTGGACGTGGCGCTCGGCACGCTGATCGGGAATATTCCCGCGGCGGCGATCTACGTCGGGGTCGGCGCGGGGTACGATTTCTGGCACAACTGGAAGTTCGCGGCCGTCGTCGGGGCGTTAAATGTCGTGCTGCTGTTACCGCTCGTGCTGCGATACCTCCGGCCGGGCTGGTTCGCGAAGATCGGCGTCGAATAGACGGTCAGTTGTGATTTCATGAGTCTGAAAACGCGGGTGATGTCGGCCAGCGGGTGAGAGACGCCGGCCCGGCCGATCGGCCGGACCAAGGGTGTCGGGACTTTTTCGGTAGAATCAGATTATGTCCGAGAGCTTGATCGAATCGTCGAACGCGGAACACCTGCTGATCGCCCCGCACGCGCCACCGGCGGGGTCGGGGCGGGCGAACTTTTTGAACCGGGAATTGAGCTGGCTCGACTTCAATCGCCGGGTGCTGGAGCTCGCGCAGGACCGCTCGTTTCCGCTGCTGGAACGGGTGAAGTTCCTGGCGATTTTCTCGACCAATCTCGACGAATTTTTCATGAAGCGGGTCGGAGGTCTCCAGCGGCAGCGTGAAGGCAATGTCACCGACCTTTCCCTCGACGGGATGACGGTTCAGGAGCAGCTCGACGCGATCCGGCAACGTGTGTTCCCGATGCTTCAGGAGCACGCGCGGTGCTGGCAGGAAGACCTGGAACCCGCTTTGGCCGTCGAAGGGGTGACGATTTACAACTACGCCCGGCTGAGCGAGGCCGACAAGGTTTCGGCGGACGAATATTTTCTCCGCCACGTCTTCCCGATCCTGACGCCGTTGTCGGTCGACCCGGGGCATCCGTTTCCGTTCATTTCCAATCTGAGCAAATCGCTCGGCGTGATGCTCGAGCACCCGGGCCGGGCCGAGCCGTCCTGGATTCGGATCAAGGTGCCGGAGAATCTCCCGCGTTGGGTGCCGCTGACGACCCGGTTGAGTTTTGTCCCGCTGGAGCAGGTGATTGCTGGGAATCTCGCGTTGCTGTTTCCGGGGATGAAGGTGTTGGAATGGGCGATGTTCCGGGTTACGCGGAACGCCGACATCGAGATGGATGCCGACGACGCCGACGATCTGCTCGAAATGGTCGAACTGGAATTGCGGCTGCGTCGGCTCGCCAAGGTGGTCCGGCTGGAATTGCCTTCCGGCATGTCCCAGGTGATGCGGGACTTCATCGTCAGCGGTCTGGAAGTCGCATCTCAGGAGGTGTACGCCTGCGACGGTCCGATCGACATGGACGACCTTTTCGCGCTGGCGAACCTGGACCTGCCGCAACTGAAATTCAAACCCTGGGTGTCGCAGGTTCCCAACCGGTTGGCCGGGGACGACGTCGATTTTTTCGAGGTGATTCGTTCCGGGGACGTGCTGGTGCACCACCCGTACGAATCTTTCAACGCCACGGTGGAGAAATTCATTTCGCAGGCCGTCCACGACCCGCGCGTGCTCGCGATCAAGATGACGCTGTACCGCACGAGCAGTGATTCGGCGTTCGTACCGGCGCTGATTCACGCAGCGGAAGCGGGCAAGCAGGTCGCGGTGCTGGTCGAGATCAAAGCAAGGTTCGACGAGCAGCGGAATCTCGAACTGGCCGCCCGTTTGGAAAAGGCCGGCGTGCACGTCGTGTACGGGCTTGTCGGACTGAAGACCCACACCAAGCTGGCGATGGTCGTCCGGGAGGAGCCCGAAGGCCTCCGGACGTACTGCCACATCGGTACGGGAAATTACAACAGCAAGACGGCAACGCTGTACACCGATCTCGGACTGTTCACGAGCAACACCGGCATCACCGACGACGTGATCGACCTGTTTCATTTCCTGACGGGCCGTTCGCTGAAGCGAGACTACCGAAAACTATTGGTCGCGCCGGTGAACATGCGGGACCGGTTCGTCAGCAAGATCCGCCGGGAGATCGAGCACGCCAAGGCCGGCCGGCCGGCGCGGATCATCGCCAAGATGAACGCGCTGCAGGATCCGAAGATCATCATGGCGCTGTATGAGGCGTCCATCGCCGGGGTGCAGATCGAGCTGATCGTCCGCGGGTTCTGCTGCCTGCGGCCCAAGGTGCCGGGCCTTTCGGAGAACATCCACGTCTACAGCATTCTCGGCCGGTTCCTTGAACACTCGCGGATCTTCTGGTTCCAGAACAACGGCGCGGAAGAATATTACATCGGTTCGGCAGACTGGATGTACCGCAATCTGGACTACCGGATCGAAGCAGTCACGCCGGTCGAGGACCCGCAGTTGCGGGAGCGGATCAAGGAAATTCTCGACACGATGCTGAACGACCGAGGCCACGCCTGGGAGCTGGAGCCCGACGGCAACTGGGTCAGGCGTTCGACGCCGGACAGCCGCCCGGCATCGGACACGCACGACCTGCTGATGGCCAGGTTCCTGCGTACGGCGAAGAAGTCTCGGCAGGGGCGCTAAGCCGAATCGGGCGTCTGCGGGCGAAAATATCCGCGCTTGGGGCGTTTTTCAGTGGTTTTTATTGTGATTCGCCGGTTTGTCAGTTAATGTTCGCCTGATCCAGTCCGATAAGGGCGTCGGAGACACTTGTTTGTGAGTCCCGCCGTTCCGGTGAGTGCCGGCGCGGTTGGAGTGATGGGATTCGCGATTGAAGGGAGTCGACATGGGCCAGGCCGTGGTGGACTTGCCCGATCCGCTGGACAGTCCCGGCGGCGCTGACCCGGTCAGCGCCGATGACTTGCTTTCGAAACTTGCCGGCGACGAAATCGACCGTCTGCTGGCCGAGTCCGACAACGGCTCGCCCGAGCCCGAGCGCGCTGCCGCGGTCAGTCAGCCACCGGTCGAGAGCGCGGCAGAAGTTGCAATTCCGTCTTCCGCTGAAAGCGTCGACCTCGACGAGGTGCTGAATACCGCGGATGCCGAACGCGTCGCGCTGCACTCCGAGCCGACGAACGAAACGCAATCTCTGCCGTCTTTGATCGATTTGGGAGTTTCCGCAGAACGGCGACGCAGCCTGCCTTTGTTCCTTAAGCCGCTCGTTTGGATCAGTTCCCCGCTGGACCCCTGGCCGGACCAACTCCGCGAGATCCTCGGCAAGATCGGTGTCGTGACTCTGATTAATGCGCTGGCGGTGATCGCGTACGTGTTCCTGTTCCGCAGGCATTTAAAACCGTAAGCCCGCCTCAGCCTTGGGAGTTTCACCTCGCCTCTGCCGACGTCGATAGCGCGTGCTCATTCCCTGATTCGGACCCGACGCCCGTCGATCTGCAGCCGGCGTTGCTGAAATAGACCGATCGCCTCGGGGTAAGCCAGTTTCTCCTGGTCGAACACTCGCGCCGCCAGCGTGCTTGCCGTGTCGTTCTCTAAAACGTCGCAGGTTCGCTGCAAAATGATCGGCCCATTGTCATACTCGTGATCGACGAAATGCACCGTGCACCCGCTGACCTTGCAACCGTGATCGAGCACCGCCTGGTGCACCCTCTGGCCGAACATGCCGGGCCCGCCGAAACTCGGCAGCAGCGCGGGGTGGATGTTCATGATTCGGCCGGCGTATTGGTCCGGGATGTCGAGCAGGCAGAGCCAGCCCGCGAGACAAACCAGATCGACGTTCGCTGCCTCGACGCATCGAAAGACTTCCAAACTGAATGCTTTGGCGTCGGCGAACTTTTTTCGATCAATTACTTGGAAAGGCAGGCCGGCCTCGCTCGCCCGCTCGATCCCCCGCAGGCCATTTTTGGATCCGATGACGACCGCGATCTCCGCACGCAACAGGCCCGCGGCAATCTCATCCAAGAAGTTTTGCAGGGTCGTGCCGGAACCGCTGACAAGAACGGCAAGTTTGACGGGCAAGTCAGACATATTGCGGGACCCGAACGACAGCCGAAGTACAGAGCGCCATAACAAAATCATGGGCATCTGAAGCCGATTGTCCACCTCGACGAACGCGCACGAGTTGTGGATAAGTTGGGTCGAGGGTCGGCGGAATTCTTTAAGCCACAGGGGAGGCTGTAGCTTAACCCTTCGTCGGTAAACGACTACTGACGTGGGTGCGCCAAAACAGAATTGCTGTGTTGAATCACACTAGATGTAGTGTATATTCCGCCGGGTCATGCTACGAGTAGATAAATCTGCGTGATTCGGCCGATATCCGTCAAGGTCGCCGTCTCGGGCATTTCGATTGCTAATTGCGGTTCGAGCTGGTGTTTTTTTAGGGAATCTCGATCATGGGCATTCTTTGCGACAGTCAAATTCGTGAGCTCATTGGGATCGAGCCGTTCGAAGAAAACATCAAGCGCCCGGGCAAGGTCAGCTACGGCGTTTCGAGTTATGGCTACGACCTGCGGGTCGGGCCGGTGTTTAAGATTTTCACCAACGTGAACTCGGAAATTATCGACCCGAAGAAGTTCAGTGACCGATCGTTTGTAACAGTCGACACCGACGAAACCGGCCGGGACTATGTGTTGATCCCCCCGAACAGTTTTGCGTTGTGCGAAACGGTCGAGATCGTTTCCATGCCGCGGGGATATTTGGCCATCTGCGTCGGAAAAAGCACGTATGCGCGGTGCGGCATCATTGTAAATGTGACGCCGATCGAACCGGAATGGCGGGGCAAGATCACGCTCGAAATCTCCAACACGACGCCGTTGCCGGCCAAGATTTACGCCAACGAAGGCATCGCCCAGTTGATCTTCCTGAAAGGCGAGCGGGTCTGTGCGGTGAGCTACGCCGACAAGGGCGGAAAATATCAGGACCAGCCCGGCCTTACGCTGCCGCGGGTCGATTAGTCGCGATCGCAAGTTCAACAAAACAAAAGAACCAATCTCAAGGAGTCAGTCCATGTTCAAGTCAAATTTCACATCGGCCGTTCAAACCATCGTCGCCGGATCGATGCTCGGCGTGTCGGTGGTCGCGTGCCAACCGAGTTCACCGCCCCCGGCCTATCCCGTGATGCCGCCGCCGTCGTCGCCCGCTCCGTCAATGGAGATGATCCCCGCCGGCGCGCAGACCCTGAGCGAAGGCTCATTCTCGCAGGTGGCGTTTAAGGTTCCTGATCAGCCGGGTTTGCTTTACATCGTCGACAAAGACACCAGCAAGGTCGTCGTGAAGACCAACGTCGTCTCACAGGACGCCGGCAAATCGATGACGATGGCCGACCTGAAGAACGTCACGCAAGGCCTCGATTCGACGCACATGTACAAGATCCAGTACGTGCCGTCGTCGCCGACCACGGAACCGGCGAAGCCGTAATTTTGCCCGACAACTGAGCGAGTTCTCACGCAACCGATTGTTGCGTTCGCGACTTTGTCGGCACACATTTGTTTGTTAGGATAATGTTCGGTTCTCGCACCGTTGCCTGGGGTAAGGATACCGCCAGCGTGTACTGGTCTGTTCGAATAAGGAAGGACGCACCATGAAGATTTCCCGTCGATTTACCAAGCCCAATCAGGATGTGTTTTCCACTGTCGACTACGAGAAGCGAACGAGCCGGATCTCGAATCCGGACGGCTCGGTCGTGTTCGAGATGAACGACGCGGAGATTCCGCGGTCCTGGAGCCAGCTCGCGACAGATATCATGGTCAGTAAGTACTTCCGCAAGGCCGGGGTACCGCAGCTCGACAGCGACGGGAATCCCAAACGTGACCCGCAGGGAAATGTCGTCAAAGGCCCGGAGAAGTCCGTCAAACAGGTAATCAACCGCCTGGCCGGCTGCTGGCGTCACTGGGGCGAGACGCACGGCTATTTCGACACCACCGAAGACGCGCAGGCACTTTACGACGAACTCTCGCACATGCTGCTCAATCAGATGTGCGCCCCGAACAGCCCGCAGTGGTTCAACACCGGTTTGAACTGGGCGTACGACATCACCGGCCCCGCACAGGGGCATTTTTACTGCGACCCCAAGACCGGCCAATTGCTCAAGAGCAAGGACGCGTACAGCCACCCCCAACCGCACGCCTGTCAGCCGTTCCGTGCGCCGGTCTCGACGCCGTCGGGCCCGATTCCGATCGGCAAGATCGTGACCGAAAAAATGATCGGCCTGGAAGTCTTCGACGGCACCGACGAAGGCAACGGCATCACCCGCGTGACGGCCGTCAAAGAAAACGGCGAACAGCTCGTCTTCCGCGTCATGCTCGACGGGGGGGCGACGGTCGAAGCGACCGGGGACCATCTCGTCTACGCCTTGATCGCTGACAGCACTACCGGCCGGTGGGTTCGGCTTGATTCGCTTGACCGGGGCATGGAACTGCTGCAATCGGTCCGCGACCGCGAAGCGGAACGCGCCCTGTCGACCAGCCCGCTCGCCGCTAGTTTCGGGCCCGAAGCCGTGGCAGAAGTGTTGCCGTCGACCGAAGGAGTCATGATCCGCCGGCTCCGCCCGGTGCGGGTCCGCCGGATCGAACCGCTCGGCATGCACACGGTCTATGACATTCAGACCGAATCCGGGCAGTTCCTGTCTAACCATGTCATCATCCACAACTGTTTCATTCAGTCGGTATCGGACGACCTGGTGAACCCGGGTGGCATCATGGATCTGTGGACTCGGGAGGCGCGGCTGTTCAAGTACGGCTCGGGAACCGGCAGCAATTTCTCCCGCGTGCGCGGTGAAAACGAAGCGCTCAGTGGCGGTGGAAAATCGTCCGGCCTTATGAGCTTCCTGAAAATCGGTGACCGCGCCGCCGGCGCGATCAAGTCCGGCGGGACCACCCGCCGCGCCGCCAAGATGGTCTGCCTGGACCTTGATCACCCCGATGTCGAGCAATTCATCAACTGGAAAGTGCGCGAAGAGCTAAAGGTCGCCTGCCTGGCCGAGGGCATCAAGCACATCGCCGGGGACCAGCAGGAGCTGGCGAAAAAGCTCGGCCTAAAACTCGATTACGATTTCAACGGCGAAGCGTACTACACCGTCTCGGGCCAGAACTCGAACAACTCGGTCCGCATCCCCAACAGCTTTTTCAAAGCGGTCGAAGAAGACGGCGACTGGAAGCTGATCAACCGCATCAATAGTAAGCCCTCCAAGACGCTCAAGGCCCGGGAACTCTGGGACGAGATCGCCTTCGCCGCCTGGCGATGCGCCGACCCCGGTGTGCAGTACGACGACACGATCAACCAATGGCACACCTGCCCCGCGAGCGGTCGCATCAACGCGTCCAACCCCTGCGTCACCGGTGACACCCGCGTGTTGACCCCCGGCGGGATCTGGCGGCGGATCGACCAGATGATCCACCTGCCCGCCCGCGTGATCACCAACCTGCACGGGCAGGAAATCCACGTCACCGAAGGCTCGTTCCCCACCGGAACCCGTGACATATTCGAGCTCCGCACCGAAGGCGGATACGCCCTGAAACTGACCGGCGACCACAAGGTCTGGACCCGCACCCGCGGCTGGGTTCCCGCCTGCGAACTGAGCACCGAAGACGAAGTCCGCCTGCCGAGCAAGCCCGCCGCCGTTCACGAAATCGGCGAACCGCAGGACGCGCGGTTCTTCCAATTGCTCGGCATGTTCCTGTCCCAGGCCAACGGCGACCCGTGCGCGCTGAAGCTGGACGCATGCCTTTCGCAAACCAACGCGTCGGAAGACTTCGCACAGTACGTCGCCGGCACCTGGGGGGACGGGTCGTACTCCGACGACGACCGGAATCACAACACCGATACTGCCGTAATGGACCGCGGTGAGGGTTCGGCCCCTACCCTCACTGCGCCCGTTACGCACCGCCGATTGATGAGCCGGATGAACGCGTTCCTTAAGTCCGACGCCGGGCACTGCAGGCTCAGCGACGAAGCGTTCACCGCCGGTCTTGCAGCACAGAAGCACCTGCTCCGCGGCCTGTTCACCGCCGACGGGCTGTTCATCGCCAACACACTCCAACTCCGAAACGCCAGCCTGGGCCTGTTGCAGGACGTGCAGTTGATCCTGCTCGGGTTCGGCGTTCAGTCGGCTCTTACGAGTCAAAACAACGACGGCGGAGCCGTCGAGAGCGGAGCACTGTCGGACCCGCAGGCGAACACAACCCCGCCTTCGCGCGACGGTCTCGAATCTCGCGGATACGCAAATGAACCGCGCCACGGCTTGCGTATCGATCCCGGCAGCCTCCGCTCTTTTGGTAAATACGTCGGCCTCGTCCCGGGTCGAAAGCTCGAACGACTGTCGACGCTCATCTCCATGTCGATCGCCCGCCCCGAAGGCGACGGCAACTTCGACCGCTTCGCCGGCCTGACCCCGCTCGGCAAGCAGCAAGTATTCGACCTGACCGAACCGGAGACCAGCTCGTTCGTCGCCGGCGGAATCACCGTGCACAACTGCTCGGAATACATGTTCCTCGACGACACCGCCTGCAACCTGGCGTCGCTAAACGTGCTGACGTTCTTCGATTCCGAGACCCGCACGTTCGACATCGAGGCCTTCCGACACGGCTGCCGAATCTGGACCATCGTGCTGGAAATTTCGGTCCTGATGGCCAGCTTCCCGTCTGAAGAAATCGCCGAGCTGTCGTACAAGTTCCGCACGTTGGGCCTCGGATACGCCAACCTCGGCGCGATGCTTATGCAGGCGGGGATTGCCTACGACAGTGAACGGGGCCGGGCCATCTGCGCCGCGCTGTCGTCGATCATGACCGGTGAAAGCTATTCGACCAGCGCCGAGATGGCCAAAGAACTCGGCGCGTTCCCCGGCTTTGCCGAGAACAAGCAGCACATGCTCCGCGTGATCCGCAATCACCGCCGGGCCGCATACAACGTCGATAAAAACTCACCGGGCGCGACCACGCTGGGCGGTTACGAAAATCTCGACATTCATCCGGTCGGGATCGACTTCCGCGAGTTCAGCGACGCCGAACCGCTGTCGTCCAACCGGCTGCTCAAGGCCGCTCAGGAATGCTGGGACCGGGCGCTGGTGCTCGGCGAAGCGCACGGGTACCGCAACGCCCAGACGACCGTCATTGCGCCGACCGGCACGATCGGCCTGCTCATGGACTGCGACACGACCGGCGTCGAGCCCGACTTCGCATTGGTAAAGTTCAAGAAACTGTCCGGCGGTGGGTATTTCAAAATCGCCAACCAGTCGGTCCGGCCGGCACTGGTCAACCTCGGTTACACCCCCGACCAGATTCACGACATTCTCCGGTACTGCCTCGGCACGCTCACGCTGCACGATGCGCCGCACGTCAATTGGACGACGCTCAAAGAAAAAGGTCTGACCAACGACGACCTGCAGAAGATCGAAGACAGTCTGCCGGGCCAGTTCGAGATCGGCTTCGCCTTCAGCGGCTGGTCGCTGGGCGCGGACGTGATGAAACGGCTCAGCATTCCCGAATCCGAATGGCAGACGAAGTCTTTCAGCCTGTTGAAACGTCTCGGGTACACCCGCAGGCAAGTAGACGCCGCCAACGACGTCATCTGCGGTCGCGGCACCATCGAAGGTTCACCGCACCTGAAGCAGGAGCATTACAGCGTCTTCGACTGCGCGAACAAATGCGGCCGGCACGGCACGCGGTACATCCACCCCGACGGTCACATCCGCATGATGGCCGCCGCCCAGCCGTTCATCACCGGGGCGATCAGCAAAACGATCAACCTCCCGAACGAAGCCACCGTCGAAGAGATCAAGCAGAGCTATCAGCTGAGCTGGGAACTAGGGCTCAAGAGCAACGCGCTCTACCGAGACGGCAGCAAGCTAAGCCAGCCCCTGAACGTAAAGAGCGACAAAGACGTAGACGAGTTGGAAGAGGACGACGCCGAGAACGTTAAAGCCGCCCAGGAAGAGGTAAGCACCTTGGCCACCGGCGGGGCGGCCGCCCTGTTCTCCCCGACAAGTTCGGACAACTTGGAACCGACCCACGTGAAAGTGATCGAAAAGATCATCGAGCGGATCGTCGAAAGGCCGCTGCGCAGAAGACTCCCCGACACCCGAAACGCCATCACGCACAAGTTCGACGTCGCCGGTCACGAGGGCTACATCACCGCCGGCCTGTACCACGACGGACAGCCGGGTGAAGTCTTCATCACCATGGCTAAGGAAGGCAGCACGATCGGCGGGCTGATGGATTCCATCGCCACGCTGGTCTCGGTCAGCCTGCAGTACGGCGTGCCGGTCGAGTCGCTGGTCCGCAAGTTCGAACACGTCCGGTTCGAACCCAGCGGCATGACCCGCAACCCCGAAATCCCGCTCGCCAAAAGTCTCGTGGATTACATCTTCCGCTGGTTGGCGATGGAATTCATCCCCGGTTACCGGGCGGCCAACGCGCCGCAGCGTCCCCAAAAAAAACCGGTGACGCCCCCGACGACGAAGAATGAATCATCCGAGCCGACCGGCACCGAAGGCCGTTCGAGTAAGTTCAGCGGACACGGCCCCCGCATCGACCCGACCGCCGAGCACCCATACGCTTACACCGACGACGAAAGTAAATCCGAAGCCGGCAACTCCGCCCTCCGGCTCCAGGTCGTCGTCGACCCGCTCAGCCAGCAGGGCACCGAGATGCAATCCGACGCCCCCGCGTGTGATGTCTGCGGATCTATCACTGTCCGGTCCGGCACCTGCTACAAGTGCCTGAACTGCGGGAACTCGATGGGATGTTCGTAGCGTTTTTGAATGCGTGTAAACCGTCGCGGAATCCGCGACGGTTTTTTTCTGGACTGATCCGAATGGCGCTGATGAAATAGGAAGAATCGTTGACGCGAACGCCGCGTGGTGACAGCGACCTGTTTACTATCTAATCACGCGTGTGGTTTGCGTTTGCAATACCCTTTAGCTCTCAGGAGACATTGATGCTCAGCCGAACCCGAAACACGATAATTCTAGGTGCGTTGGTCGCCGTTCCGTTGATGTTGGCCGCAAAGGCGGATTCTAAAAAGTATCAGGTGACCGGAAAGGTCATCGAGCTTACCGATAAGACGGTTGTGATTCAGAAAGACGATGAAAAATGGGAGATCGGGAAGACCGACAAGTTAAAAGTGGAGGGCGAGCTTAAAGTCGGCGCGAAGGCGACGGTGTACTACCACATGGTCGCCGACTCGGCGGAAGTGAAGTAAGGATGATTATCCTTGCCACATTGCCACCAACTCTGTGAGCAGAAATAAAATTCCTCGCGAAGTATAGTCTATGAAAAAAGCCGCAGGGCATGGTCTGATGGACCATGCCCTGCATGAAGTTGGAGTTATCGCCGATCGTTGTAATCGTTGTGATCCATATTACGATGGTCGGAATATCGATTGTTGTCGTCGTTCCGCGTATGGTCTCGGTCGTGATCCGCACACCCGCCAAGGGCATTGGCACCGGCGACGCACACGACTGCCAGCAGCACCGCTCGACAGCCGCGTTTAATACAATTCGACATATGAGACTCCTCTGAAAAAGGGTTTCGCTTCCGGCGAGACTCCCGCAAAGATCGCGCCATCGTATCGAGCTCAGCCGACATGATTTCGCGCCGGACGCAAAAATCGCCCAGATATCTCGGCCGATTTTCGCTCGATTGCCCGACGGTTCTGAAGATCCGCGACCGCGTGTCTGATCCCGCCGTCCCAAGCCCGACTCCACTGCGCTAACTGCAAATCGAACGGTGTCGGCGGCGGGCTTGCACGCCTGCCGTAATCATCCGGCACAGGGGATAGCTCGGGCGATTTTGGAAACTGACGCAGGTACGCTGCGCGGATGCCCCTGGCAAGCCGGTCGCCATGCCTGCGAATCATGGCGTGGACGCTTTCGTGCTGACAGGCGTTGTCGTCGATCATCGCCGCGACGGCGGTTTCGACGGCTTCGAAAAGCCCCGGCCGCTCGGCCAGCGTCAGCAGTCGGTCTAGCGCACTCGAAAAGGTCTTTTCGGATACGTCCCCGGGCGGGGCGTACAGATGTTGGATCGCGGCCGACTGCGCGGCGTCGCTATACAGCGTGTCGATCCGGTCGAATCGTTCGACCCATTCGGCCGAGTCTTCGGCGGGCCTGTCGTAGAAACATTTTTCAAGGTGCGGAACGAGCTCCGGTCGCTCGACCGCGCAATCATCGATGAAATGCAGCAGGGTCGTCGTCGGAAACCGACACCCCAGACCGAGCTGGCCTTGCACCAGTTGCAACGCCCACGCCTGCACCGGCCCCCGAAGGTAAAGCAGCCGATAGAGCACGACCTCAGCCAGCCGCATCCGGTCGGCGTAATTGCGTTCGAACATGCAGTTGACGGCCCAGAGCGCGGCACAGGCATACTCGGTAGACCCGCGCTGCCCTGCATGATCCGCGACGTCCAGCAACAGCTTCAAACCGACCCCGCTTCCGAGTCCCAGTTGAAACAGCAGGGCCCGAGAGCCTGCGGGGTCGAACACGACTTTCTCGGCCGCCCGGAGCACCGCGTTGCTAAGCACCGGGTCGTGACTGCAAAGCAGTTTTCCGACCATCTCGGCTAATGGGAGTTCGACCGCGGGCTCACTCGAATTCAGCACCGCGAAGACCCGGGGAAGCAACCGGGCCGCCCGGGCGTTCGCGTGCGCCCAGAACTCTCCCAGCTCCTGGGCGGCTCGCACCCGATCAGACAAGTCGATGCTGCTCTCGGTTCGCAGGACCGCCGCCTCGGTCGCGTCGAACTGTTTTTGGTCGGTCGGTCCGGCGTTCTCTTCAAGTTCAATCAAGTCGGCGTCGGCAACCGGGCTACGCAACAGGCGTCGCTCGATTTTGCAGACCGTCCCGCATTGCGGGCATTTAAAGATCGCCTGCGGCGTGCCGACGAGCAGCTCACATCCGCACCCCGGGCAATGCGATTCGTCCTGGGACACCCCCGGCACCAAGTGCGACGGCCGCTGCAGGCGGGCGGTGTCCGGCGGCGCGTCGGCCGTGATGAATTTAGCATCAAGCACTGGCTCGAGTGTCCGGAGCCGTCTCGCAACGGCGGCCGTCCCGCCGCAATAAGTGCACCGAGTGACCGGGCTGTCCCCCGGCAGCGACAACGGCGCGCCGCAGTCGGGGCACAACCCCCGACCGGTCTGGAAGAGAGACAGGGGAACCGTCTCATTCGACATGTCACGATGATAACAACTTGCGATGTGTCCAGCAGCCAAGGCCAGCCGAAAGGCTGTGCCGTTTAGATACAAATCCTGACTCGGCGGAAGATTACGTCGCTGGCATAAACTGACGGGTCGAGCGAAACTGGCTCCGTCGACACTGGCGATGAATATAATTCGGAATTTTGGAAATACTGAACGCCGGTTCGCATCCCATGACTGAAGAGATTACCAGAAAGCGTAGCGACAGACGTTGAGGGAAATGACCGACACGATGTGGGCGGCTTTGTTCGATGCCCGGGTGCGGTCTCATTCCCGTCTGTTCTTCAAGCTAGCGGTGCGTATTCTGCGGGATGGGGGGGCTGCAGAAGACGCCTGCCAGCAGGCTTTTCTAAACGCTTGGAAGTCACGGCGAAAGCTCCAGTCGCCTGAAGCGATCACCGCCTGGCTGGCTACGGCCGTGGTGAATGAAAGCTTGCAGATTGTGCGGAGGCGTCGGGGTGACCCGGCTCTCAAAGGGTCCATTGAGCTGGAAATCAGGGGTTCGGAATCGTCCGAGATCGCTTCGTCGACTGATCCTGCAGGGGACGTGGACCGCCGCGATTCTATCGTGCTCGCACTCGAATCCTTACCCGAATCCGAGCGTACAGTCGTCGTCCTGAAGCTTCTACACGGTTTGAATGGTGGGATCACCGCGGAAATCGTCGGCTGCAGCGAGGGCGAGGTTTCCAAAAGACTGACCCGCGCAATCGATCGATTAAGGTTGCTGCTCGTTGATTGGAAATTCGAGCCGAAGGACTGATTTATGAGCTGCGAGGAATGCATCGAAACTGTTCTGGCATTGACCGACGTCGCCGAAAATGCGACTGCCCGACGCAATTTGAGCGAAACGCTCTCGCACGTCGATTCCTGCCAAGTCTGCAAAGCCCGGCTCGAATTTGCTGCCCGGATTGCCGCCCCATTCCGTGAGAATTCCCCCCCGATCGAACCCGCCGGCGGGTGGGCCGCGTTGGACCGCCGACTGCTTCAGAATTTGGACCTCGGCGTGCCGAATCAACAACGACGGCCGACCATAATGAACTGGAGCCGCGGGCTCGTCGGGATAACCGCTTGCCTCGCGGCCATCACGCTGGCGTTCTGGTGCGGACAAAACTTGCTCTCTCGTCGCGAACAGGCTGGTCAGGGAGCAATCAAACCCATTTCGCCCGAGATGCTGAAGCAATCCGAAGTGCTGACCGCCACGAAGGCGTTCGTAAAAATGTCCGAAGAATACGATGGAAAAGCCCGATGGGTGCTGGTGTCGGACTCGGCCAATACCGAAACGAGCCAGGAACTGGGTCTTTCGAACCGTCCGGTCCAGGCCGCGCCTCTGGTGGACGTGCTCCGGTTGATGATGCGGCAGGGCCCGACCGTCGTCTCGGTCGTCGACCTGGTCGTCGTTTCGGGCCAATCCGCGGACCTGTCGGTACGGTTGCCGTCAAATCAAACCATTCATTATCGCGTGGGCACCACGACCGGAGACAATTCGAAAATCGAATTGCTCGCGGAGGTAAAAACCCCGGGCGTCGATCGCCCGATCGCGATCCTGTCCACGACCCTCGATCTCCAACCGAGCGGTCAGACCGTCTCCGGCGATCTCCAAACTCTTGCGGGCCTGTACCAGCTGCGCGGTTCTTTCCTCCGCACCGCGCTTCCACAGGACGTGAAATAAACGCGCGTCGCTGCGATCACCGCAGCACGCTTAAGGGCTGACCATTTGCATGTGTCCTCTATCATTTTTCTGACACTGTCGAATTGCGGTTATTGGATCGCCGGCACCGACGGCGTCACGTCCGTCCGATGGGCCGCTCCCGATCAGATGCCCCGCGCGAGTCTGGTGTGGACCCTGTCGATCGCGTCGGTCGAACTCGGACACGGCTCGGTCGAAATACTGGCCGGGCAACGACCGACCGAGTTTAAAATTACTTGCCCGCATGTTCGCGTCCGGACGACGCTCGAACTTCGTTACCGATTAGTTACCGTCGACGGCAGGCAGGAACTCACAACCGGCACCGTTGTCGTCCAGGCGTTCCCGGCCGATCTGACCAACGGTTGGTCCGCTCGATTGGCCGGAAAAAATCTTGTGGTGGTCGACGCCCCGACCGGGCTGCCCACTCTGTTCGTCGCCGCGGGAGTGCCATTTTCACGGGTCGATGATGTGTCCGAGCTGCAATCGCAGTCTCCGGACGTGGTGCTCGTCGGCCGAGACCGACTGAGTGCTTCGCCGCTGCTGAACTGCGCGTTAGTGGCGTTGGCGAAACGCGGGACCGGCGTGCTCGTGCTCGAACAATCGACACCAGACCGTCTGACGCAGGCAATCCTTCGTCCCAAACCGGAACGTCCCACCTGGCGAGCCGATCACCCCATTCTAGATCATCTCAGCGCCGACGATCTCGCAAGCCTGGCTTCTGATCTGCCGGACAACATCATTGCCATTCAAAGCCTCCCGGCTCGTCAGATCGAGCAAATCGCGGGCTGGCCCGCGTCGTCACCACGGACCGATGACTCGGCATCGGGAAACTCGTTTTTTGCCGACCAACGTACGGGACGGGGACGTATTGTATTCTGTCAGTTGAGGCTCGGCGGATGGAAGACTGACCCGCGAGCCCAGATTTTAATGGGCAACGCACTGGACTTTCTTTCAGCCCCTGACCAAGCCGTCGCTGACGCCGGCCGGTACGTTTTTTTTGCGCCAGTGACCGAGCCGCGCATCCCGCGAGTGCTGACACCCGCCGGAGATTCACGGTGAAAAACGACGCGCGACATCCAATGCTAAAATGGTTCGTGCTCGCCGCATTGACCTCAACCCTGCTCCCCGCGGCAGCGCACCGACACGCCGACGCGGCGCCCCCGGCGTCGGCGCCCGCAACGCGACCTTCGAATAAGCTCACCGTCGCGGTGCTGGATTTTTCCACCGAGACCCCCGGAACACCGGACCTCGGCACGCAGATCAGCGAAGTGCTCACTGCCACGCTCGGCGGGGAAAATGCCTATACCCTCGTCGATCGCTCGTCGCTCACCCGCGTGCTACAGGAGCACGAACTTTCTTTGACCGGATTGGTCGACGCGAATCAAGCGACTAAAATCGGTCGGCTCGTTGGCGCCCGGTTGCTCGTTTCCGGAAAAGTGTTCGTCATCGACAAGCAGCTTTTCATCACCGCAAAGCTCATCGGGACCGAAACCAGTCTTGTCGAAGGCATCCTGGTTAAAGGCGAAGTTCCAGCCGGGATCGACCCGCTCATCGTTCAACTCTCGCAGAAGCTGGCGTCCCGACTGGTCAGCGCGGGCCCGACCCTTGTCGCGCAGGACGACCTGATCGTCGACCCGTTGCCGGGGTTAAAAACCGCGCTCGCGAGCAGGCAATTGCCCAAGGTCGCCATTCGAATAACCGAACGTCATCTGACCGACGTTCCCGCGGCACACGTCGATCCCGCTGCCGAAACCGAACTCAAAATGATGCTTACCGACTGCGGCTTCACCGTCGTCGAGGGCACCAACGACGAACTGGCCAGGGCGGGAGTGCAACTGCTGGTCACCGGCGAAGCATTCAGCGAGCCGGCCGCACACATCGGCACCTTGATCAGTTGTACCGATCGTCTCGAACTCACTTTGACCCGACTTCCCGACAAAAAGATTATGCTCGCCGACCGCGACAACAACCGAGCCGTGGACCTTTCCGAACACTTGGCCGGGAAGCTGGCGATTCAAAAATCGGCCCGCCTGCTCGGCGTGAAACTATTACGGCATCTCGCCAACACGCTCCCGGCAGCAAAACCGTGAGCCGCATCGCTACAGGCACGATATCACGACCACCCGGAATGCCAATTTAGTACAATCCGCCGGATTTCGGCCCCACGTATCCCTCGTTCCCTTCGACGGGGTCCGTATACTTTGTTCCCGTGCACCGCGTCACGGTTATCCTTCTTTGTCTGCTCGCCCGCGCGTCGTTCGTCGCCGCCGCCGCGACCCGCGTCGCGGTGCTCGCGCCGGACCATTCGACCGCCGACAAGATCGGATCGCTGCTCGAGACGACTGCCCCTGCCGACCTGCAATGGATAGACCGCCGACAGCTCTCGGCCCTGATCAACGAACAGCAACTCTCGGTCTGCTTCGGGGCGGACGCGACGACGCCCCGGGTTCAGCTCGGCAGACTCGCCGGTGCCGATCTGCTGCTGCTGCTCCGCGATAAAACCGAACCGACCCGCCACCTGGAGATGGTGGTGTTCGACACCCGGAGCGGGGTCAGACTTCTGGTGAAACCGCTTCCGCTGACCACCGACGCCGAAGCGGACGCCGGCGTTATTCAATCGAACTTAGCCGCCGCGATTGGCAAGCTGCGGGATGGAATCTCCGCCGTGGTTGCGGTGCCCGAATTCGCGTGTGACGACCTGACTCGCAAATTCGCGGGCGACGGCAGCGGTTACGCCCCGCTGATCGAGCAAACCCTTTTGCAACGGCGGGGGGTCGTCGTCGTCGAATTGGCCGAGGCGCGGGCGATCGCCCGCGAATCGGCAATCACCGGTCGCGCGACGCTCGACCGGCCGATGCCGTTTCTTCTCCTGGGCAATTACAAGAACGATCGGATCGACGGCCAGCGCGTGGTCAGTGTCCGGTTGACCTTCAAACGCGGCGAAGACTTGATCTCCAGTGCGTCGCTCGACCACGTCACGCCGGCGAAGTTGACCAACGCTCTGCTCGGGCTGACCGAAAAGGTCGTCGGGAAATCGTTGAACCAAAAGCAGACGCGACCGGATCCGCAGAAAGATGCCCGGCAGCTATACGACCGGGCCGTAGAGTCGATCTACGTGTCGGATTTTTCGCGGGGCGAATCGCTCTGCGAAGCCAGCCTGCTGCTCTGCGACACCCCGGACGCGCATCGCGATGCGGCGTTTTGCCTGCAGCAGCTTTGTGCTTTGGAGCAGAACCGATCCACAGGCAATATCGCGTTCGCACCGAAAGCCGGCGAGCCAGATTCGTCGACGCTTGCGGGGATTGCTTTGCGTCGAACCACTGGCTTAGCACACCTCGAATCGTACATGGCCTCGTTGCGACTGGATTACCTCGGTCCCTGTCACACGCTGATTGCCGGCTACCGCGAAACGTGTCCGCCGAAGGAGTTCGCCGAAATGATGATTCGCGTGGCGGCCGTGAAGCGGTCGCACGGCGTTGACGACGACACGATCCGGTACGCGTCGTCACTCCGGTGGGGCGGGATCTCGCCCGCAAGCGAACGGTATTCGCTGGCGACACAACTCGCGCTTCTCACGCAGCGCCCGCCGGACGTTCCTTTCGCCGCAATGGCGTTCACGAAGGATGCCCGCGGGGGTGCAGTCGGTGGAAATGACCGAGGCAATGACAGCACTCGGGCGTACGGGGAATCCGACTTCGCGCGCGGTGATCGCCAGGATTCGGCAGACCATCGAGCTGCAGCAGTCGCCGGCTTCACCGGACGAAAGGCCGTCGCCGATGCCGAGCACCAACGCGACGTCCGTCCGGCTTGTGCCTTTGGACATTGGTTTGAGTTCCGTTGCCGGGTATGCCGCGGCGGGTGAAGCGCTCGACCTCGCCTGGGGTCGTGTTGACGAGGCATCCGATCCCGTCGTGTACGTCATCCCCCGGTCCGGAAAGATAAAAACACTCTGCAGGAACGTCGCCGGCGCGACACCGATTTTCGACGGCCAGTTTATCTGGACCGTCGGGCCAAAGGGGAATCAAATCGTGATCATTGACCCTGCGACGGGCGAGAAGCGAACGATCGATTGCAACGACGGCCTGCCGGACGAAAAAATTACCGCGTTCGCCGGCACCGCGATCGCGCCGGGCCGCGTGTGTGCGGCGGTCGCAATCGGATCGATGGGAGCAATCCGTTCGTACATCGCGCTCTTCTCGTGCGGTCGCGAGACGGGGGCGGAAGAAAACCGTCCACGGTGCATCGTGATGCACGAAGAAAAGCTTTCGTCGCTCGCACCCGGTACCGATCGCTTTGACCCCCGGCTGGCGTTTCTTCCGCGAACTTCCGCCCGGTTGACGCCGGCCAGACAGATCCCGCAGCCCGTGGCAGCCATCGGCTTCACGGGCGGTAACGGCTGGCGTGTGATTACGTTTCCCACTGTCAGATCGGACTGTCGACGGCATCGGAACCGTCGTCACGACCGAGCGATCGCTGGTCGGTACCGACGTCTGCGACGGGACAATCTACCAACCCCGACCGCCGCGGGCCGGTCGCGATCCGGCAGCCGAGTTGCTCTGCTGCGGGCTCGACCGAGCGGCGCCGCAAGTCGTCAACCGTGCCGCGGTATTCGGACCGATCGCTGTCAGCGACCATGGCACTTTCATTTTTAATAGCGCGACGCTTTCGCTGTATAGTGCCGCGCATCCGACCGAGCCGTTTACCAAGTTCAATACAACTGTGGAATCGGCCGGCGTTGGCTCGGCGAGAAACACGCTCTGTCCGTCGAATCAATTCGGACTGCTCCTGCTCAGCGAATCCCGGCTGCACCAATTCGTGACCGAAGCGCGGAAACCGCTCTGGTAATAAGCCCCTGGTCGACCGACGGCCCGTCCGCATTGACCTGATTGCAAAACCCATTACCTTCCCGGATCAACTTTACCCGGATATTGAAATGCGCTGGACACAAACCCTGATCCCGACCCAGAAGGAAACGCCCGCCGACGCACAGATCATCAGTCATCAGCTGATGGTCCGCGCGGGGCTGATCCGGCAGCTGACCGCCGGGGCGTATGATTTTCTGCCGCTGGGTTATCGCAGCCTGCGCAAGGCGTCGCAGATCGTCCGCGAAGAAATGGACCGCATCGGCGCTGCGGAGGTATCGCTACCCGCGCTGCAACCCGCAGAATTGTGGCAGAAGACCGGCCGGGACCTGACGTACGGCGACAACCTGATGAAGTTCAAAGACCGCCACGGTCGGCTCAACGTGCTCGGCCCGACCCACGAAGAAGTGGTGACTGAACTGATCTCCGCATACGTGAGTTCGTACAAACAGTTGCCCATCAGTCTGTATCAGATTCAGACAAAATTCCGCGACGAGTACCGGCCGCGGTTCGGCCTGCTCCGCGTCCGCGAGTTTCTCATGAAAGACGCGTACAGCTTTCATGCCGACCTGGAAAGCCTGAACAAAATTTACGACCAGTTTTACGCGGCCTACCAACGGATCTTCACGCGATGCGGAATTCCGTTCGTGGTGGTCGAAGCCGAGAGCGGTCCGATCGGCGGGAGCGCGAGCCACGAGTTCATGGCCGCCTGCGCCGCCGGTGAAGACACGCTGGTCACCAGCGACAAGGGGAACTACGCCGCGAACGTCGAGAAGGCGGAGATCGGCGATCGTCCCGCGACCTTCGGTGGGGACCCGACCGGCGCGCTGGAAAAGGTGCACACGCCCGGTTTGCCCGGCTGCGAAGAGGCCGGCAAGTTCATGAAGGTGAAGACCAAAAACCTGCTGAAGACACTGGTCTTCAGAACCGACGCGGCCGCGCCGACCACCGAGGCGGGGGTTAACGCCAGGTGGGTGGTGGCGGTCGTCCGCGGGGACCACGAGGTCAACGAATCGAAGCTGAAAAAGGCCGCCGCTGAGAAATTCGACATCCACGAATTGACGATGGTCGACGACCCCGAGGTGCGGGCGAACTGGGTTATTGGATTCATAGCCCCCGATGCCGCAATCAAGAACAAGCACGCGGTGTTGCTCGTCGACCCCGACGCCGCCCAGGGCGGGTTCTGGGCCACCGGCGCGAACGAAACGGATTACCACTACAAGCATTTCAATTGGTTCCGCGAGTGCGGGGACCAACTGGCTGACCCGAAGAAGACCGCGATCGTCGACATCCGCAACGCGATGGCCGGCGACCCGTCCCCGAAAAACGACGGCGGGAAACTGCAGGCGTCCAAGGGCATCGAGATCGGGCACGTGTTCAAGCTCGGCACGAAATACTCGACCGCGCTGGGGGCGAACTTTATCGATGAAAAACACCAGCAGCACCCGCTCATCATGGGGTGCTACGGCATCGGCGTCGGCCGAATCCTGATCGCCGCGGTGGAAAGTCTGCACGATGATAAAGGAATCATCTGGCCGACGTCGATCGCGCCGTACAGCGTGGTGGTCACGCCGATCAAATACGAAGGCGAGGTGAAAACCGCCGCCGACAAACTGTATGAACAGTTGAACGCCGCCGGCATCGACACGCTGCTGGACGACCGCGACGCCCGCGCCGGCTCGAAGTTCGCAGACGCCGACCTGATCGGCATCCCGGTACGAATCACAATCGGCGACCGCGGGTTAAAAGAAGGCAAGGTCGAGCTGAAAAAGCGAACGTCCGCCGAGCCGGAGATGGTGGAGATCGCCGCCGTGATTGAACGCGCGGCGGCGATGCTGAAATAAGTTACGCGGTCACCTTCGTTCGCGTTGAGCCGTTCCAAAAACTTTAGCGGCGATTCGTGATAAGCTCGTCGGCGTGGACGACCAACCACCTGCTGCCCTCGACTACGCGCTGCACGCTGCCTCTGCGGACCACCTCCAACTGATTGAAACGCCGGAGATGGTTCGAGTGATTTTCCCTGCTCCGCCGACATGGTACTTTTCGGTGAGTTTAGCCGGAATGCTGCTGTGGGTTGCGCAGCCGGTGATCTTGATGTGCGCGGTCATATATGCCTTGCCCAAGGTGGGGAGTGGTGAACTTACAGTGCTCGCGCACGATGCAGGGTGGGGGAATATTTTGGTTTGCTTGGTCTCAGCTCTGATTTTCCCCTTCCTGATTACCAGGGAGATTCAAAATTTTCGACGCTTCGGGCACGCTTCGAAGGTGCTAACCGTCGAGCCGCAACAGGTAACAATCATGTGGCCGGCTGGTGGCAAGATGCGAACCCGAAGCTGGCCTGCACAATCCATCAGCTCAGTCGGCATAAAAATTATGACCGACGTATTCACGCGTCGACCGCACTATCAACTCCAGTTTCACAAAAGGAAATGGTCAACCTTACGTTACCCACTGCCGACGAAAAACCCCGAGTTGCCGCACCGAATTCTGATGGCAACTCGTGCGGTATTGGTAGTAAAGCCGGATCCTGCGACCGATCGCTATTGCGATAGCCTTTGAAACCATGTCTTCGTTCAGCAGGCGAAAGTTGATCCTTGAATCATGCATCACTGTTAAGATTCATCGGTAAATTGCGTTTTATGGTCCCGAGCGCCATGAGCGATGTGAACGATGTCGATACCGTCCTCCGTGGGGCGGTAGAAAACAACATACGAGCTCACCGGATAGCTCCGCAGCCCGGCGAGTAAGTCGCGACGCTCGGGACCGGCCAAGGGATGTTCCAGCAACAGCTGAAGCGCGTAATCGAACTAATCGATCAACTCATCGGCCGCTTTAACATTATCTGCCGCTGTATACTGCCAGATCTGCTCGATGTCGCGGCGCGCGTTGCATGATCGGATGACACGGCGAGTCATTTCGCTTTTCGAGCGGCGAGCAGCCGCCGCCCTTCGGCCTTAATCTGATCCGCGTCCCAGACGTCAGATCGTCCGTTGTCCAGATCGTCGATTCCCGCCGCGATTGCTTTACGAAGCGCATCCGAGTCCGAGGTATTGGGTATGCGTGTTTCACGCAATGCTTCAAGCGCTCGGGATATGACCGTGCGTGGATCCGGAAAGTGGCCTGCGCTCACCTGTTGGTTGATGAACTTTTCGTCAGCCTCACTGATCGCGATTTCCATGATCGGCTCCGGGATTACTCATCGTAATAAAAGACGGGGTCGCTGAAGCGATCACCGCCGGCGGATCATATCTTTCTGCTCAATCCATCGTCAAATCCGCATCGCCCTCGTCTTCGTGCGGGACGTCCGCTTTGCCGTTGGCCGACGGCTTCTTGTCGCCGTCGTTGTTCAATCCCAACTGTTCGATCAAATTTGCCGGGACGTCGCCGGTGTTTTTGCACTTGGGGTATCCACTGCAGCCCAGGAAATAACCGCGGCGGCTGTTGCGGATGGTCATCGGTTTTCCGCAGTCTTCGCAGTCGATGTCGGTGGCGATCGACGACGGCTTCACGACGCCGGCCGCGGCCGGGTTGTCGCCGAGGATCTTCGACACCATGTCCCGCGACTTGGCCGATTCTTCATTCAATAGCGGAATGAGCGCCTCGGCCTGCTTAAGGTCCGCACCGGTCAGCTTCGCGACCGTTTTGGTCGCCCGGCAGGTCGGATACTTCGAACATCCGAGCCACGGCCCGCGCTTCGCGCCGCCGCGGAGCACCATGTTGCTGCCGCACTTCTCGCACGCGATCGTCGTGTTGATCTTGATCTTCGGCGGTTGCGGATTCCCGGCCTTGTCCAGGTTGATGATCACGTTGCAGCTCGGCTCGCCTTTTTCGTTTTTGACCGAGTACCCCGAGCAGCCGAGGAATTCACCGAACCGGCCCTTCCGCTTAATCATCTCGCGGCCGCAGGTGGGGCACTTGTGCTGGCTGACTTCGCGAATGGTCGGCTTGCCCTGCTTGTCGACCGGCTGGGTGCCGTCGCATTCGGGGTACCCGGTGCAACTCAGGAAGAACCCGTTTTTGCTGATGCGGTAAACCATCGGTTTCCCGCACTTCAGGCACAGGTACGGGCTGACCGCGCCGCCGGCGTGCTCGATCTTTTCCAACGCGCCGTCCACCACTGCATGGAACGGCCCGTAGAAATCCTGCAGCAGCTTCACCCAGTCGAGCGTGTGTTCTTCGACCTGGTCCAGCTTCAGCTCCATCCCGGCGGTGAACTTCACGTTCATCACCTCGGGGAACGCCTGGATTAATTTGTCGGTGACCACGCTGCCCAGTTGCGTGGCGTGGAATCGGCGGTCCATCTGTTCGACGTATTCACGATCCTGGATCGTCTGGATGATGGCCGCGTACGTGCTCGGCCGACCGATGCCCAGCTGTTCCAGAGTCTTGACAAGCGACGCCTCGGTGTAGCGCGGCGGGGGCTGCGTGAAGTGCTGCAACGGCGACAACTCGATCGGCGCGACCGGGTTTCCCTCGACCAGCGCGGGCAGCAACTGGTCGTCACTGCTAATCCCGGCTACTCGCATAAATCCGTCGAACACCAGCTTGCGACCCGAAGCCCGGAACACGGCATCCCCACCCCTGGTCGGCGCGACCAATGTTGCGGTCGTCTGGTCGAACTCGGCCGGGGGCATCTGACAGGCGACGAACCGATTCCAGATCAGCTGGTACAGCTTGCTTTCGTCAGACCCGAGCTTTGCCGTGGCGTCGCGGGGGCTCACCGTGACATCGGTCGGCCGGATCGCCTCGTGGGCTTCCTGCGCGTTCTTGTTGCTGGACGAATAGAAGTTCGGCTTGTCCGGGACGTACCGGGCCCCGAACTCCTTGCCGATGTAACCGCGAGCCATGTTCAGCGCGTCGCCCGACAGGTTCGTCGAGTCGGTACGCATGTAGGTGATGTGCCCGCCTTCATACAACGTCTGGGCGATCCGCATCGTCCGCTGGGCCCCGAAGCCAAGTCGGCTGCTGCCCGCCTGTTGCAGCGTGCTGGTAATGAACGGAGCGGGGGGGCGACTTGTCGTCCGCTTCTTCTCGACCGACCGGACCACAAACGCCGGCAACTGCCCCAAGTGCCCGGCCAGCTTGGTCTGAAACTTGGCCGGACCTTTGGCTTCACTGTCTTCGGTGGTGTCAGCTTTGTCGATGACCAACCCGAGCAGCTCGGCCACCTTGCGGGCCTCGGCCTTGTTATCGGGTTCGAACTTTTTCCCGCCGATTTCGACCAACTCGGCCGTGAACGCGTCGTGATCGGCGAGCCATTTTTCCCGATCGGTCTTGGTCCGCTCCCCGCCGGTGACGAACTCGGTCCACTGCTTCGTCAGGTCACTGGCCGTTTTCACAGCCGCGGTGAAGATCCCGCCGATCGTCCAATACTCGCTGGGGACGAATGCCTCGATCTCGCGCTCGCGTTCCACCACCAGCCGCACGGTCACCGACTGCACCCGACCGGCCGACAACCCCTTGGCGACCTTCCGCCAAAGCAGCGGGCTGATCTCGTAACCCACGATCCTGTCGAGAATTCGACGCGCCTGCTGGGCGTTCACCCGGTCGATATCGATCGATTGCGGTTTGGCAAATGCCTTTTGAATCTCGCTCTTGGTAATGGCATTAAAGATCACCCGCTTGACCCGACTGTCCGGGATGCCCAGCGCCTCTTTCAAATGCCAGGCGATCGCCTCGCCTTCGCGGTCCAAGTCGGTTGCCAGGTAGATGTCTTCGCTGTCCTTGGCCAGCCTTTTCAGCTCGCTGACGACCTTGCCCTTGCCGCGTTCTTCGATCACGACGTACTCAGGCACGAACGTCTTCAGGTCAACGCCGATGCCCTTTTTCGGCAGATCACGGACGTGCCCCATGCTGGCACGGACGACGTAGTCGTCACCCAAATATTTATTGATCGTCTTCGCCTTGGCAGGCGACTCGACAATGACCAACGTCTTACCGGTTTTCTTCTTGGCCATGTTGCGCCATTCCTTTTCGGCAATGTCCGTGCAGGACCCTATATACTAATGTATGCGTCCACAGCCCGCGTATCGGCCGACTTTTCCAAAACCTTGACCTCATTCGGATTATCGGAAGCCCGAACCCGACCGTCCGCCACAGAATCACAAAAGAGTTTGACCGAGTTCTTTCGAGCCTGTCAAGTCGTCAAAGACCGACCAGAGATACGGCCGCCACAGCGGCAAGGTTCATTAAGCGGCGGCAGGGCAACCTTAAAATATGGCTGAAAGTGATTGATAATTATGAGGTTATAGCATTTTCAATCGTAGCAAGTCGCGGCAATCAAGCCCCGAACCCGTCGCCTTCACAGACAAATATGGATCGCGGTTTAATTGTTCACAACGGCCGTGCCGACGTGCCATGCCCCGGGGCTGGTCCCTACAAACGCTTCGGGTGTTTTCCCTGTTTCGCGTTCGTAGATCGCCATGATCTCGCCGATGGCAGCATCGACGCCGGCCGTCTGCTCGGCCAGAATTCCGACCGTTCCCCCGCTCCCACCGCCGGTGATTTTTGCCCCGTACAGACCCGCCGATTCGCGTTCCCGCACCAGCTTAACCAGCCGATCGCACTCGGCCGCCCCCAGAAGCGCGTCGTTCGTGTACGACAAGTGAGAGGCGTACATCAGATGCCCTGCCTTATCCAGAAAACCCTTCCGTTGTAGGCCGGTCGCGGTCGACGCCTTGCCCAGAAATTCCACGAACCGCAGCACCCGCCGGGCTTCCAGCACGTGATGGTCCGTCGCCTGTTGAACGCGGTAGACGTTCATCGGGACGATCGTCGTCGCCGTATCGACCGTCGGACCGTACCGGTTCAAGAAAGCTTCCCCGCTGATCTCGACCGGTAAATGCTCTCGGAACAGCGACTTGTATTGATCCGGGTCCAGATTCGCCAGATACCCGTTCATCGGATCCGCCACCAAGTCCCGCCCCGCGCTGGTGCCCATCACACGCATCCGGTGCAGGATAATTTTGTGTCCCATGAACGCCGCGCACCGCGTCCGGCCGTACCCACCGCCCCCCACGCTATGGCGGACGTTGCTGTTTATTCCGATCATCCGCGTGCCCGGTGGAAGGCTCAACGCCGGCTGGATCTGGTGTGGCTGACATAACAACCGCATCAACGAACCGGCCTCCCCGTAACACGCACTCACCTGGTCCATGATCCCGCACGGGGCGCCGACGATCCGGTTTTCCACTTCCTGGCACATCGACGACAGTTCCATCGGATCGATCCGGTCCCGGATGCCGAAATGGTCCATCAGGTTAATCATGGTCGCCACTTCGACCGCCGCCGACGAACTGACTCCCGCCCCCAGGGGGATCGTGCTGTACAGCGAGAGATTCATGCCCCGGTGGGCCGGGTCGAGCAGGTTCAGCAGCTTTTTTTCGTGCAGCAGGAACAGGCACCCGGTCATGTAAGCCGCCCAACGGCGGCCCGACTCCGCAAATTCCAACCGCAGCGTGTCTAGGGGAACCGTCGCCAGCGCGTCCAGCGGAATGCCGAACGTGAACGGCAACCCGTCGTCGAACAGATTAAACGAGAAGATCTGAACCTGCCGGTCCGGCCGGGCCTGCAACGCGACCGCTGCAGCGCGGTCCAATGTGGCCTCGGCCACCAGTGAACCGGTGTAGTCCGCAATCCCTCCCATCACGTCCAGCCGGCCCGGTGCCCGGCTCACGCGAATCGGTTTCGACGGATCGAAGGCATCCCCGAGCTCTTCGCCCACCCGCCGGAGCAGGGTTCGCACCGGTTCCATCCGCAGCAACCGCGCCGCCGCGTCAGGGCTGGGTGCTGTCCGTGGTTGGGGTGCCGACTCGGCCATTGAGCTCCTGTTCCAGTGACCCGCTTTTACGATTTTTCGATTCGGGAAGACGGGCCGGCAGAATGATACTGCTGACCGGGAACCGACCGCCAGCCGATTGTTCGAACGTCGCGTTCAGAACATAAGCCTTATCGGCCTGAATCGACCCCTCGACCAACTGAAATCGGTACGTCCGCAGCGTCGTGTTCCACCTCGCCCGCTGCTCGTCCAGGCTCGCCAGCGAACCCACCCAGTACGCGATCCGCTTGCCCCGCGGTTCGGGCGTGTCCCGGCGATAATCAAACAGCTCGAACAACACGTGCCCGGACGCTTTCGTCGGGTCGTTGAATTGATCGGTGAATTCCAGCTGCGCTTCGATCCCGTCCGGCTTGCCCGAATGCGTCCAGTCGGCGACCTGCGTAAAGATCGGATGAATCCGCACCTGCGTGGCCGCGAACCAGTCCACCGGCGCCGCCGTCGCCGGCGCGAAGTGCTCCGATTCGCACCCGCCGGCCAGCAACACGCACAAGATTGCCCACCGCGCCGACGCCCGTAAAACCATGGCGGGAAATGTAGTAACCGGCACAAACAGAGTCAACGCGGCCAAGCCCAGCTACGGCACGTCATCATTGCCGTCGATGGATTTTAAAGTCAGCGTCGGAAGAATCCGCCCTTCGGTTTGTCAGTTGCCTTCTTCCACTCCGCGTCGAATCCGGCCTTTATACGGGCCAGCACTTCCTGCCTGTCACGGCCCTCGGCTTGGACGTATGCGTCGGCGACATGCTTAGCGATGTCGACAAGCAGCAGCCCCCACGCCGCCGAATCTTTCCAGGCCGGCGCGTTCAATGAAACGTGTTGTTTGCCCTCCGCGTGCCAGACACGCGCCATCTCAACAGCCTTCGGATCAGACGCCGCACTCGGAGGAATGATCAGTTCGTTCATAAGGCAATACTACCTGAAATCGTCCCAGCTCTTCCGAGAAGCTCGAAATGTAACATCTAGAATTAAGCCTGACATCCATCGTTTTGCCAAGTAAACGTGCATAAGGAGGCGCTCACCGAAGCGGGTAAGTTACACCTTTCTTTTAGCCCTCCACCTTAATAGTATTCCGGCGGATTATACACGCTGCCGGCGACTCCACTCGAACTTTTCAGAATGATCGTACCTCAAGAGCCAGTCGTCTGACGGCGAAAAGACTGCAACATCGTCTGAACTGGGATAACAGAAGTCGTCCCAATATCGGGCGAAGATGTGCCACAGTGTTCGAATCGCCGTCGTTTTAGACCACTGGACTATGACACACTCGTTCTCGCGAACGGGCAGCGTCCGCAGCCATAGATTCACGTCGGCGGCCGCACAATCTGTGTGGATCGTGCGCACATCAATAGTGTGGGCCTGAGCGTCCATCTCGGGAATCAGTTCGATCGGTGTGATTTGGGCCATCACGTCCGACGGAAGGACGCTGTGAGCCGGCTGAGTCCATCGCCAGGCGAGAATGAAGTTGTACGCATCGACGGGCATAAGCGATAAGGACGAACAAAAGGGGACGAGGACGAACAAAAGGGGACGTAGCTCTTTTGGCTTTTTTTACGATATTGCTGAAAAAGAGCTACGTCCCCTTTCGTTCCTCTCGTCCCCTTTCGTTCCTCTCAGCAGTTAATCGTGGCTTGCCGGAGTGCTGCCGCTGCATAGCTATCCATCAACCTGACCGACGCCGCACCTAGCGTCCGCAGTCGGACTTCCTGAGCGTGCCCGCTTGTCTTGCCGGTGTCAATTACTCGACTGCGTGCTGCGATGCTTCGACAAGGCAAAATCATTTGGCTCCAACATCTTGCCGCCAACCCGCGCCATGCACTCAGATCAAGGTCGATACTCCATTGCCAATAACTAAAGCAAAAGAGTTACATTCATATGATTCTGCCCTGGATGCTTCGCCATGAACGCCGCGAACTGCGGCACGCTTTGCTCGGGGTCGGGGCCTTCGGGGTGCCAGCGTTTTTCGGTTTCCAGGGCGACCCCGCCGTCGTAGCCGATGTCGGCGAGCGCTTGCAGGCATTGCGTCAGCGGCAGCTCGCCGTCGCCCAGCAGGACCGGGCGGGCGTTGCCGTTCTCGCGGATCGTGTCTTTGATGTGGACGTGGCGGATCCATCGCCGCAACGTGGCGGCGGTGTCGGCGGGGGGTTCGCCCTGACGCCAGGGGTGTTCCAGGTCCCACAGCACGCCGACGTCGGCGGGGTCGAACTCGTGGATCAGTTCGAGCACCTGCCCGCTGGTGGACCAGTCATCGTGCGTTTCGAGCAGCGGCATGCAGCCGCTGGGTTTGCAGATCTTGACCGCCTGCCGCAGGTGCCGTTGGGCGAGTTGCAGTGCTTCGTCGTGGGTGAGGCCTGCCGGGGACGCGCCGCCGAAAAGTCGAAGATATTTCGTTCCCGTTCGACCTGCCAACTGGGCGTACCGCTGCAACTCGGCGAGCATCTTGTCCCACGCCGCGGGCATCGGCGTGACCAGCGTGACCGATGTGTTCAGGCACGGCATCTCGAGGCCGTGCTTGCGCAACGCTTCGAGCGTTGAAGGTAACTCCTCGCCGAACGCCGGGAGTCGCGTGATGTCCAGTTCCGCGCCGATTCCGCGAAAGTCGATCCCCGAGATTTTGTTCGCAGCCGCCGACTGGATGATCTGATTCAGATCCCAATTCGGGCAGGCCAATGTGGAAAGGGTGAGCTTCATACGGCCACCTTACGCAGAGTGACGATCAGCCGATTGATTCCAACCGCATGCCGGTCCGCCAGGGTTTGCCATTACGAAAATTGTCCAGCGACATCGGCCGTTTGCCTTCGGGTTGGACTTCGAGAATGTCGACCGCCTGCCCGTTTCCCGTTGCGACGGATTGGTCCCCGAGCACCTCGCCAGGCGAACCAGATCGACTGTCGTGGACGGGTCGCGCTCGCACGAGCGTCAGCTTCGCGACTTCGGTTTCCCCGTCGACCAGCCGTACCCGACACCCCGGCCAGGGGGATAGACCGTTGATCCGCCGGGCGATGTCGAACGCCGACTGGGACCACTCGATCATCGCGGTTTGCCGGGACAGCTTCGGTGCGATCGTTGCAGCGTCATGGTTTTGCGCCATTTCGATCGCGGTGCCGTTCGCCAGTTCGTGCAACACCCGGAGCACCAGCGGCGCACCGTCCGCCGACAGCCTGTCGTGCAATTCACCGGCGGTTTCAGTGTCACCGATGACCAGCTCGGACTGCGCCAACACCGCCCCGGCGTCCATCTTATTTGCCAGACGGATGATCGAGTTACCGGTCGTTTTCTCGCCCGCGAGCATGGCCCAGTTGATCGGTGCCGCGCCGCGATATTTTGGCAAAATCGACGCGTGCAGATTGACGCTTCCCAGCCGCGGGTGGTTCACAACGGCGTCGCTAATCTTCTGCCCGAACGCGATCACGACCATGACGTCGGCCGCGGGAAGAGTCTCGGCATTGATGTCGCCTGTCCGGGCGACATCGAGCGACAGGGTCGTTGCCAGCTCGGCGATCGGTGTCGGCGTCAGTTTCTTTCCCCGCCCGGCCGGTCGGTCCGGCTGCGTATATACCTTCACCACCCGGTGCCCGGCTTCGAGCAGCGCCCGCAGCGTCGGCGCGCCGAACGCGCCACTGCCAGCAAAGATCACGTTCAAAGGTTCAGTCATTAGATTCAGTGTAACGCGGCGGTGGCGCGGGCTACAGGCGGGTCTAACTGCTCCCCTTCATCGCCTGCTGGTATTTGCGAATGAGTGCCGAGCGGCTGATCAAACCGATCACGTGCTCGGCGTTCTGCGGGACGCAGACCGGCAGGTGGCTGACGTCGTACCGGCTGAACGCGTCGAACACGGCCGCCAGGTCGTCGGTCGTCCGCACCGGTGGGATGTCGACCCGCATGACGTCGCCGACCACGAGCACCGGCACCGCGTCGCGGTCCATTAATACCGGGTTCATCTCTGCCGCGAGGACCATCCCTTCGTATCGGCCTTGTGCGTCGGAAACGACGAAGTCGTACGTGCTTGTCATCGCGCTCAGGTCCAGCAAATGCTGGATCGGGTCCGAATCGTGAACGACCGACACCGGGTCCATCGAGACCTGTTCGACGGTGAGCTGACGCAGCAGTGAAAAGTCCCCCGCGGTACCGATGCGGACGCCCCGGCTGCGGAGCGTGGCGGTGTAGATCGAATCGGGATAAATCAGCCGGGCCACCGCGACGGCGATAATGCACGCCAGCATGGCCGGCAGCATTACCTTGTAGTCCTGGGTCAATTCGAAGCAGATTAGGATGCTCGCCATCGGCGCGTGCACCACGGCAGCCAGCACCGCGCCCATCGCGACCAGCGAATACAGCTCTGGCTGCAGCCCGATGAACCAATGTGTCTGCTGAAGCAGGTGCCCGATGATCGCGCCCAGGGTCGCGCCGATGAAGACGGTGGGCGCGATCACACCACCGCTGCCGCCGCTGCCCAGCGTGACGCAGGTGGCGACGACTTTCAGCACGCATAAAGACAGCAGAAGGATGACCATGTTGCCCGACATGGACGTGTAAAACTCGGGCTTGAGCATCTGCTGGATGACGCCGTACCCGTCTCCGTAAAAAGCCGGCATGGGGTAATCGTGGTACGCGAACGGCTTGTGCGTCATGAGCGAGCTGAAGATCAGGATGTAGACGACGCCGCAGAAGCCGATGATCGCGCCCCCGACCGCGGGCCGCACCGGTCGGGGGATGCGGGTTTGGCCGAACCAGTGTTCGACGCGTGACATCGACCGGGTGAACGCGACGCCGACCATGCCGCAGGCCATGCCGAGCAGCATGAAGTTCCCGACCTGTTCCCAGCTGAGCAGCGTGTGCCGGACCACTTCGTTGGCGGGCATGGCGAAGATCGCGCCGTACTCGTGCGAGTGATTGGTCAGCTGAAACACTTCCTGAGTGGTGACCTGCGCGATCACGCTGGCGAGCACGACGGGCGTGAAGGAGCGGATCGAAAAGTCCTGCAGGATCACTTCGAGCGTAAACAGGACGCCGCCGAACGGGGCATTGAAGATCGCGCTGATGCCGGCGGCGCACCCGCACCCGGTGAGGATCGGCATCTGCGCCCGGGCCACGCGGAACAGTTGTCCCACGCCCGAAGCGATCGCCGCGCCGATCTGCACGATCGGGCCTTCGGCGCCGGCGCTCCCGCCGCTGCCGATTGTCAATGCGCTGGTCAGAATTTTTTCGATCGCGGTTGCCGGGCGTTGGAACCCGCTGGTCCGCACGACAGATTCGACGACGTCGACAATGCCGTGTCCCTCGCGGGTGCGGAAGACGTACCGGCTGATCAGCCCGACCGCGAGACCCCCGACGGTCGGGAACACCACGAGCAGGAACGTCCCCCGGCCGTAGAGAAACTGCTCGCCGGGCCGGCGGTACATCAGATCGCGCAGCAGGTTGATCAGTTCGTGAAACCCTACCGCGGCCGCGCCGCCGATCGTGCCGATGAGCACCGCCATCAATAACAGAAACGCTTCGTCGCCGAACCCCAGCCGGGACATGAACCGGGTGATCAGGACGCGGAAGCGGCCGCCTGGGGCCGTCATGGCCGTACTGCTGACACTCAACCGGCGAAGGTTAATACTCATCAGCCCGACGAGCATACAGAGGTCAAGGCGAATCGGGGAATACGCACCGCGGCTGTGCTCCGATACCGGGAACAAAACGAGCGTTGCAGCCAACCCAACCGGCACCTCAATCTGAACCAGAGATTACGTCGCGACCGCCTTTAGCCCCGCCTTTTCAGCATCATTCATCGGATACGGGAGCACCGCATCGACGCCCCGGCGATTGACGATGCACGGGACCGCCAGGCAGCTTCCACTGATTCCGTTGTAATCATGCAGCCGAACGGTCACCGGCAAAATCCGGCTCTGATCGAGCACGATTGCCTGCAGAATCTCGGCCACCGCCGACGGAATTACTGTGGTGGCGCCCAACGCGCGGACTGTCTGCAGGATTTCAATCCGGTCGCGGATGCTCAGTTTCCCATGCCGGGCGACCGCCCATTGGTGAAGGGGAATGCCGGCTACGGTTGCCGCGCTCCAGAGGGGTGTGACATCGGTTCCGCGTTTCCCTGCAACAAACGCCTGCACGTGCTCGACCGCGATCGTGAGCCGGGCGGCGATCAGTTCTCTGAACGTCCGACTCTCGGCCACGGTGCCGATTCCCATCACGCGGTCCGGCGAAAGGCCCGACATCTCGATCGTTCTCAGCGTCGCTTGTTCGAGCCTGTTCGAAGCGACCAGCACAATCGCGTCTGGCGACGACGCTGCCAACTCAGTGATCAACGGCTCGGGATCGGACAGGACGACGACGACGTCCGAACCGAGCACCGCGGGCGCTTGATCGACGGAAAAGACTTGAAGCTGTCGTGACAGGCAACAATCGATGACGGGTTGCGCCAGACTGATCGGACCGAGAATGGAGATTTTCATAAGATCATCCGCGTCGTGCGCGAAGCCTGGACAACCCCCTGAATTCAACAGAGAAGACTAATGGGACCGGGCCGGCCCGGCGGGGCCATTGGTCAGGATAGAATATAGCGGAAGCGTCGGCAGCTCCGACGGTCGCCGGGGGACGACGTCGTTCAATCGAAACGGCAGGCCTTCTATATCCACCGTGTGCTGTGATCGCGTGACCCGGCCGTCCGGTGTGACGTGGAGCAGGATTGTGTTCGATTCCATCAGCGGGTCGCCTTTCTTTCGGCCGTACGGTTCTTCCTTCCACACCACCCGCCCGGCCTTGTCCCGGGTCAGCCAGGTGCGCCACCCGTGACCGGTCACCTCGGCCGGGAACGCCGAGACCTGCGGGATCACTTTCCAGGCGCCGGGCATCTGATAGCTGTACCGCAGCACCAGGCTGTCCGACCAGCAGTTGGGCGGCATGAACCAGATCGCGTGATGGTCGATCACCGGCTGGGCCAGTTGCCCGTCACACACGACCATGGTTCCTTCGCGAATGTCGGGGCAAAGGTCGAGCACCTGCGTCCAGAACTGCTGCTTTTGCCGCCACAGGGAGACGTAGGCTTTCTGCACGTCGAGCGACGACGAAAAGATCAATGTGAAATACAACGCAATCAAAAACAATGAGACGGCAGGCCAGCAGCGGCGGAGCAGGGCCTGTCTCGGTCTGAGCAGGTAAACGTTCCCCGCGCCGGCGGCGAGCAGCGTGCAGGCGCCGATCGTGGCCGCGAGATGCACGGATGTTTCCTGACCCTCGGTACACCACGGTGGGAAGTGCGTAAAACAGAACAAGTACGAAACCAGCATCGCGGCCGCCCCGAACCGGGCGGCGCGTCGCACGTCTATGCTCAGTAATACGCGCGACGCATCGTCACTTACACGGGCCCGGCGATACCCCAACCCGAACGACAGGACGAACACGCCCAGTGCGGCAATGAATCCGATCAGTTCGGCCGGTCGAAGGAACAGATCGCGTGCCCCTTGGAACGCACGCTGCACGCACGCCTTGGCGACGGCGACCGGTCCGATGATCGAGCCGGCGACGATTTCGCCGACGGTTTTAAATTTGCTTGCGCTCGCTTCGACGGCCCGGTATTCCCCGCCGTGCATGCGGGTGACGTAGACCGCGACGACGATCGCGCCGACGATCACGCCGTGTAGCCCGAACCGAATCAGCCACCGCCGGTCTCGCGCCCTTTCCAGCAACGGGACGGCCAGGAACGGCAGCAGCGCGGTTTCGTACGTCACCAGGCAAGCGGCGATCACGACGTACGACAATGCGCGACGCCACCACCGGCCGTTGAGATAAAAATGCCCGGCGACCAGCAGGAACATCAGCGACGGCTGCAGCACGTGCGCGTGGCATAGAAACGGCCGGGTCGTGTCGGCCGGGAAGAGCAGGAAAAACATCGCCCCGAAGAGCGGCAGCGGGGGGCGCAGACACCGCCGAAGCAGGTAGTAAAACAGCAGCGTGTTAACCGACAGGATGATCCAGCCGAGCACGAACATGCCCGGCACGCCGCCGAGTTGGTAACCGAAATATGGAATGATGAGTCCGAGCAGAAACCCGAGCGGCCGGCCCTGCGGTTCGGGGTAGATTCGAATCTGCGTGTTGATCCAGCGGGCGACGTCGTGAAGCTGCCAGGTCAATGGCGGCACGGCAAACGTCATGTCGTCGCTGTAGAACCCCATGTTCCGGGATTGCGAAAAATGCGCCAGCCACGCGACCGCGAAGACGAATGCACAGACCGCGAGATGCTTGAAAACAAAGTCGATTCGGTTCGTCGGACGGGGAACGTCCAGTACGGTCGGAACCGAATGCGCGGCCGTGGATTCCGCCAAGAGATCCTGCGACGAGATATGAGACGCGGTGCCGGTCATGGTCATCAGTTCAAAGCGCAGCTCGGTCGTCGACGCGACACCGGTTGCCGGCAGAGTATGCAAAATCGCGGCAAGGCCGGAAGGGGGATCGCCGCGGCCGGCAGGCGATTCGTGACGTGATGTAAAAACGGATTCCGCCGGCCGGTCACTCCCGCGTCCCCCACATCACCATGTTCCAGGCCAACCGCCGGACCAATGGCAGGCGCGTCAGCAGGCCGTCCGCCAACCGAAGCGGTTGCCACCACCACAACGACCGGGGCGTCTCACGGAGAATTCGTTTCCAGTATCGATCCTGATTCGGGTGCACCCGGTCGATGAAGTAATATTTCAGGAAGATCGCGAGCGTCGCGATCTGAAACTCGCGGTGCCCGACGTCGGCAAAGAAACGGCCGGCCAGCTTTACGTCTTCGAACGTCAACGGCGCTTCGTCTTCGGTCCGCACTTCGGTCGCCATCTTTCGGTAGGCTTCGATGACGGGGTTGTAGGCGAGCGGGTCCCAGGAGAAAAAAGTTCCGCCGGGCTTGAGCGCCTTGCGGACCTGCTCGAACAGCGTGGACTTGTTCGTCACGTGATGAATCGTATTGGCGATGTAAACGAAGTCGAACGAACCGGGCGGGACGTTCAGCGTTTCACCCGCGGTGACGATTCCTTCGATCTCGACGCCGTGGTGTTTCCCGAGTCGGACGGCAGTTTCGACCATCTGCGGGGACAGGTCGGTCGCGGTAACCTTGGCCCCCTTGAGCGCGAAATAGACCGCCGACTCGCCTAGCCCGGTGCCGACGTCGAGCACGCGTTTACCGGTCAGGTCGCCCATCTTTTTCAGGATGAACCGGTTTTCCGGCGCGGTCGGCGCTTCGAACGCCTCGCGGACCGAGATTTTGTCCAGCGGCGTGCTCGCGGCCCACTGGTCGTGAAAGTCGGCTTCCTTCTGATGGACGCCTTGCTCTGACGGGGGATCGACGGTTGCGCTCAACTTGGTTCCTCTACAAGAAAACGAAGCGAATGGCTCAGACGGACAACAGTTCGTCGGCCCGGACGTCGGACACGTCCGCGTCGGCCGTGACGATGCCGGCCGCGAGGGCGTCCGGGGGCTTGATGTTCGCAGAAATGCTGACCACATACAGCGGGCGGTCCTTCACTTCTTCGAAGATCCGGGCGATGTATTCCCCGAGCACGCCGATGCTCAGCAGGATTCCCGCGCCGATCAGGCAGACGACGATCAGCAGCGACGTCCATCCCGGCTCGACCGGCAGGCCCAGGAGTTTTCGCACGACGGCATAACACCCGATCGCCATGCCCAGCGCAGACACCAGCACGCCGAACGCGAAGCTGACACGGAGCGGGGCGGGCGAAAACGACAACGCCGCCGTCCAGGCGAAATGCAGCATTCGGCTCAGTGGGTATTTAGTTTCACCGGCGACGCGACCGGGGCGTTCGAACCGGACGGCCGTTTGTGAAAAACCGACCCAGGCGACCATTCCCCGCAAAAATCGGTGCGTTTCACGCATGCTCCGCACGGCGTCCAGACACGGCTTGGAGATCAGCCGAAAATCACCGGCGTCGATCGGCAGGTCCTCGTGCACGAACCGCTGCATCAACCTGTAAAACACCCAGGCGGACAAGCGTTTGAAGAACGTCTCGCCGTGACGCTGGATGCGTTGCCCGTAGACCACGTCGAACCCGGCGCGGTACTCGCTCAGCATCAGTCGAATGACTTCGAGCGGGTCCTGCAGGTCGGCGTCCATGACCACCACGGCGTCCCCGCGCGCGGAATCCAGACCGGCGGTGACTGCCACCTGGTGCCCGAAATTTCGAGCAAGCCCGAGCACCCGCACACGCGCGTCTTCCCGGGACCAGTCCAACAGCTGCAGTAACGAATCGTCGACACTGCCGTCGTTAACAAAGATCAGTTCGACCGGGCAGGGCAAGGTCGCGACGAAGCTGGTCAACTGCTGCCGCAGGACCGGCAGCATTTCGGCTTCGTTGTAGACCGGCAACACCAGCGACAATAACGCCGGGTTTGGTCGGGCGTTGTGCAGATGGAACGCGGAACCCATTCACGACACGATAACCGCATCACGCGTCGCTTGCGACATTCGCAGTGCCGGGCGGTCCTCCGCCCGGAGGGGGCTGTGCGTTCACAAAACACCCGGAGCGCCGGGCCGGGGACGGCCCGGCGCTCCGGGCGATGCAAGAACGCGGATCGCGAAACGGTTCGAGGTCAGATACGCTTACGTGCGATGCGTTACGCCTTTGCCGGTTGCCTGATGATGCTGTGGAGCACGATGATTGCAAACGCCGATGACAAGACGCCCCGGCCGACCACCGGGCAGGTGATTCGACTTTGGACGGACCGGGCCCCGCGGGCGACCGGTGACACCCCGGCCGATGTGCCGACGCTGACCTCCTATCTCCCCGACCCGGACAAGGCCAACGGCTGCGCGGTCGTCGTCTGCCCCGGCGGGGGGTACACGGATCTGATGACCGACTACGAAGGCGCTGCACCGGCGAAATGGCTGGCCGACCACGGCATCGCCGCGTTCGTGCTCCGGTATCGAATCAATCCGTACGGGCAACCGATCCCCATGCTCGACGGCCAACGCGCGATCCGACTGCTCCGCTTTCACAGCAAGGCCTGGGGGATCGACTGGCGTCGCATCGGCATCATGGGCTTTTCTGCCGGGGGGCACGTCGCGTCGACCGTTGGCACCCATTTCGACCCCTACATCCCCGGCGCGACCGACCCGGTGAACCATCAAAGTTGCCGGCCCGATTTCATGCTGCTGATTTATCCCGTGATCTCGATGCGGGACAAGATCACCCACCCGGGATCGCGGCACGTGCTGCTCGGCGATCACCCGCCGCAGAAATTATTGAACCTGTATTCGAACGAATCGCAGGTCACCGACGACACGCCCCCGGCGTTCATCGTGCATTCCAAACCTGACACGGTCGTGCCAGTGAAAAACAGCCAGCTGTTCGCCGAGGCGCTCAAGCGACACAAAATTCCTTGCGAATTGCTCGAACTCGAAACCGGTGAACACGGCTTCGGGCTGGGCGGGAATGACTCGAAGGTTTCGATCTGGACCACTCGGTGTCTCGACTGGATGAAAGCGCAGGGGCTTTTATCGCCGGCAAAGAAACAAGCAGTGCCATGATCTCCCCGATCGTTACGTTCACCAGCGATTTCGGCACGGCGGACCATTACGTGGCGGCGATGAAGGCGGCGGTGCTAAAACATTGCGGCGACGTTCGGCTGATCGATGTTACCCACGAGATCGGCCGGCACGACATTGTCGCCGGTTCGTTCACACTCGAACCTGCGATCGCCAGCTTCCCGCCGGGCACAGTACACCTGGCCGTGGTCGACCCGGGCGTGGGGACTGACCGCGGGTTGCTGATCGCGGAGATCGACGGCTCACGCGTGGTTTGCCCGGACAACGGCTTGATCACCTGGGCCTGGCGGTGCGGCGTCGCAAAACGCGCGACCACGATCGACTGGCGGCCGGCGACGCTGAGCAGCACGTTCCACGGGCGGGACGTGATGGCTCCGGTCGCGGGGCAACTCGCAGGCGGTGTCGAGCCTTCGACCTTCGGCCGCGTATGTGACCGGCCGGTGCTGCTGGACCTGCATCCGGCAACGGTGGGACACGCCGGTGTGGTGATTCACATCGATCACTTCGGCAACGCGACGACGAACATCCCGGCGGAGTTGGTGCCCCGCACGTCGGGGGCCTGGCAGGTCAACGGCAACACCGTCGGCACGCTGCGGCGAACCTACGGCGACGTCAATGTCGGTGAACCGCTGGTGCTGATCGGCAGCAGCGAACTGCTCGAGATCGCCGTCCGCGACGGAAGCGCCGCGCAGAGACTTGGACTGCGGGTCGGGAATACAGTCGAATTCGTAACCAGCTCGAACGTCGCTGCTGCGAAGGATTAAGATGACCCGAAAGGAACTCGACTACGCCCAGCGGACCCCGCTGCTTCGACGGCGGCTGTCGGTTCGCTCGTGGATCGGTCTTGCGATTGTCGCGTCGGTTTTGCTCAACTCGATTTTCCTTCCGATGATCTGGCGAAATGCCCGGATGATCTACTGGCAGCGTCAATGTATGACGTATCAACCGCCGGCCGGGCAGGTCGTTTATGATTCTCAGTCCAAGACGAGCGTGGTGCCCGAAGCATGGGGGAAGTTTTGCCGCTTGATACACTCGAATGGGCCCCTGTCGAACGGGACCGTTTTCCTTCACGAGTTAAAAAATCCGCAGGGACAGTCGCGTCTTGTCGTGATGGACCTAGTACCGATCAGATTCAATGCTTCTGGGTTTGACGTCACCGCCTCCGTTTACTCAGTCGGAACGTTGTCCCATCGTGCAGTCGAACTCGGACCGTTACGTCTGACGACGGGGAGACGACTCATCGGTGGCGACAGTACGCGGATGCAAGCGTTCGCCGGATCGGCTGATCCGACTGATCCGACACATTTTTCAATTCGTTTTACGGAGGACGGGAAGGACCAGATGTATGACGGCTGGTTGACGCAGGACGATTCGATCGATTTCGAGCCGCGGCCGGCCGGTGTCAGGTAGGTTCAAACGATGGCACGAAGAGAGAGATCATTCCCGGACCGCGTCCAGCAGTGCTTGTCCATACGCCTGTACTTTGAACGGGCCCATGCCTTTTACTTTCTGAAGCGCGTCCAAGTCTGACGGGGCCGACATCGCTATTTCCCGCAGCACGCTGTCGTGACAGATGACGTACGGCGGCAGGTCTTTTCCGCGGGCGAGTTCGAGACGCTTGGCGCGCAGCTTTTCGAACCGGGCCCGCGACTCGGGGTCTTCCTGAAATTCGTCGGGGTCGGTCTGCCGTTTTTCACGACGGCCGGCGGCGGGCATGAACTCGCGCGACGCGCGGGAACGTGGTCGGTCCACCGGCGCGATGTCCACTAATGACGACGGCGGGGGGACGTCGCCTTTCATCACGGCAAGCCCCGCGATAGTCAGTTCGACCACCCGGCCGTAATCAACGTTGGCGATCGCCCGCTGACGGGCCAGCCCGGACTCGATCAACCGGTGCAGCATCGACACCAATTGCTTGGTGTTGTGCGTCTTCAGCAGGCCGAAGACGGTCAGCGTGTTGAACCCGGACTTCATCAGCCGTTCGGTCTCGATCCCCGCGAGCACGTCGGCCACCATGCCAACGCCGAACTTGCCTTTCAACCGGGCGATCGCCGACAGCAGTTTGCGGATAATCAACGTCGTTTCGTCGCTGATGACCACGCCCGGGACGGCGACCATCTCGCCGCCGTTGGCGCGGCGGCACACGTCGCAGTTGCAGCCGTGGATCTCGGCGTCGTCCTGGAAATAATCGAGGATCGCCCGACGCCGGCAATAAAAATTCGAAGCGTACCGGATGATCACGTCGAGCTTTTTTCGCGCGTGAGATTTCAGTTCCTCGATCACGTCGTAATCGGTCTCGGTCTGGTCCTGGCCGATTTTCTCGATGAAAAAATCCTGCGTGTATTTGTCTTGATAGCTGAACAGCATCACGCACCGCGCGGGAAGCCCGTCGCGACCCGCGCGACCGGCTTCCTGGTAATACGCCTCGAGCGCGCCGGGCACGTTGTAGTGGACGACGAGGCGAATGTCGGGTTTGTTGATCCCCATGCCGAAGGCGTTGGTCGCGACGGCGATCGCCGCGGGCGTTTCCATGAAACGCTCCTGACTGGCGGTGCGGGCCGCGGCGTCCATCCCGCCGTGGTAGGCGAAGACGGGCCTGCCTTTCAGCTTCGCACTCAGCAGCGGGACCACTTCGTCGACCGCCTTGCGGGTCGCGCAATAGACGATGCCGGTGCCGGGCTCTTTCTGCCACAGCGAGATCAATTCGTGGTGCTTTTCGTCCTTCTTGGTCACGCGCCGGGATTCATACGCCAGGTTCGGCCGGTCGAATCCGGTGATAACAATGGTCGGGTCGACGAGCCCCAGGCGGTGGATGATGTCGCCGCGGACGTCTTCGGTCGCGGTCGCCGTGAGCGCGATGGTGGGGGGCTCACCGAGCCGTCGTCTGACCTCGCCGAGCCGGGCATACTCGGGGCGGAAATCATGACCCCATTGGCTGATGCAATGCGCCTCGTCGATCGCGAGCAGCTTGGGCCGGAGCTGTTCGAGGGTCGACTGAAAGTTGCCGGCGAAGCATCTTTCCGGCGCGAGATACAGCAGCCCGGTGAACCCGTCGTGCAGCCGGGCGATCACCTCGCGTTGTTGCGACGGGTTCAGCGAGCTGTTCAGAAGCATCGCCGGGATGCCCGATTCAGTCAGCTGCTGGACCTGGTCTTCCATCAGCGAGATCAACGGGGAGACGACGACAGTAAGCCCGCCGAGCATGGCGGCGGGCAGCTGATAACAGAGGCTTTTTCCCGCGCCCGTGGGCATGACGCACATGACGTCGCGTGCCCGCAGGACCTCTTCGATCACCTCCCGCTGCCGGGGCCGGAACTCGTCGAGGCCGAAGAGATTTTGCAACTGCTCCCGGAGTTCGGGCATGGCGCGGATTATAGACCAGCGACACGTGTAACGATAACGCGCGCCCGAAAAGAATCGGCGAAGATTAGTCCGCCGGCGGGGTTGCTTCAGCAATCCTGTGAGTAGTGTTAAAGAAATCACGGGGTGCGATTCGCAGACGGGGTCGCTGAAGCGACCACCGCCGGTCGGATTCGCGTTTGTCGAACCCGGGGGTGATCTTTGACTCCGAGCGTGTACACTGTTTTGGTTGCGGCTGATGAGGCGACCGCGCTGCGGGGCGACCCGTGGTGAGGAAAGTCCGAACTGCGCAGGGCAACGGTGCTTGATAACGTCAAGGCGGAGAAGCGGTCCGGCTCGAAAGAGACGGCCCGCGAATCCGACGGAAAGTGCAACAGAAAGAAACCGCTTTGGGGGAAGTTGTTAGTTGATAGTTGGTAGTTGTTAGTGAAGAAGATCGGTGCTTCTTCACGAACAACTACCAACTATCAACCAGCAACTTCCCCCAGCAGCAAGGGTGAAATGGTGCGGTAAGAGCGCACCGCGGCGGTGGTGACATCGCCGGCATGGCAAACCCCACCGGCAGCAAGACCAAATATGCGGACAGCCCCGGCCCGGGGCGAAATCTTCGACGCGGCTTGCCGCGTCGAAACTATCCGCGGGTAGGTCGCAGGCGCGAGCTTCGCAAGAAGCGAGCCCGAGGCGTGGAGCAATTCACGCCACAGAGAAATGGCCGCCCCGGTCGACCAACTTCGGTCGGTCGACCGGAACAGAATTCGGCTTACGTTCGGCCGCGACACAATACTGACCGGCAGGGTTCCTTGACGGGAGTCCTGCCGGTTTTTTGTCAATTGAAAGATTTGATGCTCGGCGGCGGCCCGGAGGGCCCGGCTTTTCGCGGGAGAAACACAAGTCGCCGTTCGCAGCCCGGTCCTCTGGACCGCCGCTCAACGGGGTTGCTGTCTCAGCCGGTCACATCAAGATTGCCCGGATTCGAATTCCCGGCCGACAACCCGAGGCTCGCCGACTGCAACAGCTTCAACGCCGATGCTCCTTCCTGACGCGCGGCATCCAGTGTCTTGGCCGCGACGGTCGTCTGTACTTGATTAGCCAGCTTCGCCTGTTGGAATGCGGTCGCGCCGGCGGCGGTGGTGATGTCCATAGTATTAAAGTCATCGGCACGGCGACCGCCGCGTGTTCGGCAGAATCTGACGATTGTGCGGGTCCGATAATTCAATCAACTGATCGTCAGATCATTCGGCGGGCGTTGTCGAAATATTCCTTGACCAGCTTCGAGGCGGCGTCGCTTTGGATGCTGCCGTCGAAGTTCGACCGCTTGATCCAGAAGTTCTGCTTCGGTTCCAGTGCCGCGTCGAACAGCGACTGGCCCCGCTCGAACGGGACCAGTTCGTCGTCGATGCCGTGGATAATCAGCACCGGCCTGGGCCAGACCGCCTTGATCTGCTCGGCCGGTGAAAAGGCCTGCAGGTTTGACCCCACCTGCACGCCCGCCAACGGCAGGCCGAGGTGCCGGACGAACCAGGATAATGGAGCGGGGACGAACTGATCGCTGAGTTCGTCGACGACGTGATCAAGGCGGTCGTAGGTTTCGTAGACGGCGACGGCGTCGATGTTCTGACCTTCGGGTGAAGCATCAGCGGCGGCGGCGAGCAGGGCGGCGCCGCCGGTGCTGACACCAATCCCCGCGACCTTGCGACACGCCGCCCGATGATTCGACCGAAGCCATCGGACCGCGCCCAGCACGTCGCGGCGTTCGAGATCCCCGAACGAGCAGAGCTGCCCGGCACTGTCGCCGGTGGCGCGGAAGTCGAAGACCAGCACATTGTACCCCGCGGGAACGAGCCGTTTCACGAGCGAAAGCTGTGCCGCTTTGTCGGCGCCGGGGCAGAGAAGAACCGTCGCGGGCGATTCCCCGTACGGGGACGGGATCCACCACCCGGCGATGCGGGTCCCGTCGGTGGCGGCGAAGCCGACGTGCTCGAACTTCCAGTGGTAAAGCGTCTGCGGGTCGTCAAGCGAAGCCGCCCGCGGGCGGTAGGTCATCATCGTCGCCAGCACGTAAGGGATGCCGACGCAGCAGATCACCAGCCCCCGGCAAATGACCGCAGAACCGGCACGAAAGTTATACCAGAAACTCGGCAGCGGAATCGGCCGAAGGCGGAACATCGACTTGAACAGGTACCAGCAAAATCGGTCGAGGCCCTGCAGCACGAACATCAATGACGTTGCGAAATATCCGGCGAGCAGGACCTGTGACAACTGCAGTCGGCCGTGCACGCTGATGGCAAACGCCACGCAGACCAACACACCGGTCGCCACCCCGGCCAGGGAAGTGAGCCGAAACTTTCGCAGCGGAAGCGTTCTGCCGGATTGCCATTTGATCACGATCGCCCGGCCCAGCATCAGGGCCGGGCAAAGGATGTACATCGCTTCAAGCAGAAGGTGGAGCACGAGCATGCGGGAATAGTGTAGCACGCGGCACCTCCGCCGGGATTGTAATCTTTTGAAGCTGTGATTGCGGGCGAGACGCCCGAGCCGGGTCTGCTACAATGGCCCGACTATGTCACGCCCGCGTCAATCAGATGGTCGAGTTCACGGAGTCGTCGTCGCCTGCCGGCGGGCGGACGGGTGCTGGTTATGTATCCGCCGCAGCGCGATCGTCGCCGCGCCGTTAAAGGTCTGTTTCCCCGGTGGAGCGATCGAACTGGGGGAAACGCCGGAAGCGGCCGTGGTTCGCGAGATGTCCGAAGAAGTGGGGATCGCGGTCCGGCCCGTAAAGTGCGTCTGGAACTGGACGTCACCGACCACCGAATTAACGCTGTGGGGGTGGATCGCGGACTGGGACCATTGCGAGTTGAACCCCGACCCGCGGGAGGTGGCCAAGGTATTGTGGCTTAGCGCCGAAGACGTTGCCGCCCACGTCGACGGGATGGCGACGAATCCGAGCTTCGCGGCGGCGCTGATCGCGGAGGACCGTGGCGCGGGGCGATGAGAACGGAGTGCGCGATTTATTTTTGTATACGACGTCGTTTCTGAGGTACGCCGAAGAATCGGATATTCGAGTCGAGAAGCCCGGCCCTTCGGGGTACCTCAGAACCGGCGTCTGGGTGGAACGAGTTTTGAGTTTGCGTCGATCGGTAGTTTTTCTTCATGCAGTTGAACCCGCAACAGGAAGAGGTCGCGAACCACGTCAGCGGGCGGATCCTCACACTCGCGGGGCCGGGGTCGGGGAAGACCAAGACGCTGACCGAGCGGACGGGCCGACTGATTCGCCGGGGCGTGCCGGCGGGGAATATTCTCTGCCTGACCTTCACCAACAAAGCCCGGGACGAAATGCGGGAACGCATCTCCGGCGTACACGGGCAGGTCGCGGCCAAGGTGTTCATCAGCAACTTCCACGGGCTGTGCGGCATCATCCTCCGCCGGATGGGCGGGCCTCTGGGATACAGCGAAAAGATGACCGTCTGCGATTCGAATGATCAGATCGATCTGCTGATGCAGATCGCCCGCAAGCGTGGGATGGAACCGACCAAGCCGCAGGCCCGGGGGATGGCGATGCTGGTCAACGACTGGCGGGAAAACCTCGGCGGGGACGAGGAACTGGACAACGCCGCCGCCGATCGCGCGATCGGCGGCGAGGCTTCGGTGCTGCGGAAATACGTCGACGTGCTGCGGGGCAAAAATCAGTGCGATTTCAGCGGGCTGTTGTCCGAGACCGTCCGGCTGCTGCGGGAAGCGCCCGACGTCCGCGACCGGTTGCAGCGCAAATTCCGGTTCATCCAGGTCGACGAATTTCAGGACACAAACCGGGCCCAGAACGAAATCGTCGAGCTGCTGGCCGGCGACGAAGACAACGTGCTGGCGGTCGGTGACGGGGACCAGAGCATCTACGAATGGCGCGGCGCGAGCCCGGACGGCATCCCCCGGTTCATCCAGCGCGGCGAGGCGAAGACCGGTACGTGCAAGGTGGTGAAGCTCGGCGTGAATTACCGGTCGACACCCGAAGTGGTCGGCGTGGCCGACCGGTTGATCAAGCATTCCAGCAACCGAATCGCGGTGGAATTCAGCACGGTGAACAAGTCGGGCGAGCCGGTGAAATGCGTGAAGCTGCCCAAGCCCGAGGACGAGGCAGACGTGGTGGCGATGAACATCGAAACGCTGATGCGGTCGGGCACGCAACCTCGTGACATGGCGATTTTTTATCGCACGAACGACATGAGCCGATTGATCGAACAATCGCTGGCGAAGCGGCAGATTCCGTATCTCGTGGTCGGCAGCGGCAGCTATTACGACCGGATGGAAGTCAAAGACGTCTTGTCGATGTTGCGGTTTTTGTGCAACCCCAAGGACGGGATCAGCTTCGCACGCATGGCCAACAAACCGGCGCGGGGGATGGGGGATGCGCTGATCGGCCGGCTCGAATCACACGCCGAGCGCTTCGGAATGGATCTGATCTCGACGCTCGCCCGGGCCGAGGAGGTTCGGGACGAAAACGACCGGCCGTTAAGCGACGCGGCCCGGCGGGCGTGCGACGAGGCGCTGGGCATTTTCTGTTTCGACCTGTCGGACAAAACGGTTGCCGAGATCGCGATCGAGCTTCTCGAACGAACCAAATACGACCAGTGGTTAAAAGAAAAATACGACGAGAAAGGCGAGTACGAAGCCCGGCAGCGGAACCTGACGGAGTTGACCAACAGCATTGCCGCATTTTCGCAGAACAACCGACGGGCGAGCATCGCGGATTATCTGCAGAGCATTTCGCTGTACACCGAAAGTGATTCGAACCGTGATGACAACGCGGTGCGGCTCATGTCGCTGCACGCGTCCAAGGGGTTGGAGTTCGACGTGGTCTACATGATCGGCGTCGAGCACGGCATCCTGCCGCACGAAAAGGCGGTCAAGGACCGCGGCGAGAAGGGGCTCGAGGAAGAACGCCGGCTTTGTTACGTCGGTTTCACCCGGGCGAAAAAATTGCTGCGGGTGACGTGGTGCGAGTCGCGGCAGGACGTATTCGCGCGGAGCAAAACCGCTCGATATAAGCCGAGCATTCCGAGCCGATTTTTGCGCGAGGCCGGGCTCGTTACGACCGAAGAATTCGAGGCGGCCGTCAACGAGTCGAAAGAAGCGGCGTCACCCGCGAAACGCAAGGCCATGCGGGCGAAAGAACGGATGAACGAAGCACCTGACGCGACACCCGGGATCGACGAAGTCTGAACGATTTATGAATGAGCCGCGAGCATGTCGGCCGGCAGTGGTTTGTTGTCGACCTTCCACAGAAACGCGATCGCCTGCCGGGGTTTGGGAGGGATGATTACCCGAGCAAGCGTTCGAGAGATGGCGCGGCCGACGACAACGCCGATCGCGATTCCAAGTGACGCGAGCGCGGCCTGGCACCCGACGCGGCCGAGGCATTCACCAAGGATGAGCCGGTACTCATTGCTGTTGCGGTACACCATCATCAGCAGCCCGGCGGGGATGATCGGTAACAGCAGACACAGGTAATAGCGACGCCCCGGCCAGTGCCAGAGGAATGTCACGCACAGCCATCCGAGAACGAACCCGAGCCCGAGCGAGATGGAAGAGATGAACAGGATCGTGCTCGCCGGCGGGTCGACCTCGGCGTCGCTGCCGAGCACCGGCCGGAGCGTGTAGACCCATTCTTCGTTGCTGCGGTTCGAACGACCAAAGTTCCGCGGGCCCGGGTTGGCGACTTTCACGTACGTTCCGGATTCGTAAACGCCGACGCTGGAAGCGGCCGTCCCGCCGATCGCCAACAAGATCGCAAGCGTCGTAACGATGACGAACACGGACCAACTGATCAGCAGCGCGGTCGCGAACCGCCGGGTCCAGATCGAACTGGCCGACACACCCACACCAGCGGGATGAAACTGGCCACATTCGGGGCACCGACAGATCGGGAACCCAAGGCGGTCATCGAGCGTCACCGTCTGCCCGTGAAGGTTGTAGTAACAACGCGTGCAAAACGTGTCGACTTCGATCTGGCCGTGGCGAACCAAGGGGGCGACGGCTGCGGTCTCGACTGCTGACATAGGCTGATTGTGCCCGGAGACGATAGTCCGTCGCAAACATGACGGCGATATTGACTGAAAGGACGAGCGGAAAAACGACGGGCATCCCGGTAAGGATGCCCGTCGGTTAAAACTGCTAGACGGCCAGAACGCCGGTGCGGATGAGATACGCCAGCTTGGCCCGCTGGTCGGTATTCAGGATGGCGTGCAGCTGTTGGATACACCGGATCACGGCGTCGCGCAACCGCTGGGCGGTTTGCACTCGGCGGTCGCCGCCGGTGGAAGCCTTGGCGGCGTCGAACGCTTCACCGGCGACCGCGTCGGCGAACTCGGCCAGCGTTCGCCGGTCGTCCACCTCGGCCTGCGCCCGCTCGGTTTTCACCTCGTCGAGCAACCGCGCCAGCTCCGCGATCTGCTTGTCGTCGAGATCCAGCTTGTACGCCAGGAACCGCAACGGCCTGCGGACGCCGAACCCGCCGCCCCCGCCGTCGAACCCTTCACCGTGGCCCGGGCCGTGGCCTTCACCACGCCCCCGGCCCATGAAAAAACTACCCCATCCGTGCCCCTGAGGCTCAAAGCCCTCGGGCCGGCGACGCGAACGGGGACCGCAACATGAAACAGAAAAAGACCGCATGACATGCTCCTTCTCGCTGAGGCGAAACGCTCCGAGCGGGGAATAGAAAACGTGGGCACATTGCCTCACGACGAGTCATGCTAGGCGGTAAAAAACTGAAAGTCAGTTAGGGGGAAATGATAAACGATGAATGATGAATGCAGAACGAAGAAAGAAAACGCCGGCAATGCACTTCTCTGCATTCATCATTCATCATTCTGACTTTTCCCTTAAAGCCCGACTACATTAAACCCGCAGTCGACGAAGATGTTTTCGCCGGTGACGCCGCTGGACAGGTCGCTGAGCAGATACACGGCGGTCTTGCCGACTTCGTCGGCGTCGATGTTGCGGTGCAGCGGCGCTTTGCGCTTGGTGTGCTCGAACATCTCGTCGATCCCGCCGACGGCCTTGCTGCTCAGCGTCGCCAGTGCGCCGGCTGAGATCGTGTTCACGCGGATGTTTTTGTTCCCCAGGTCGAACGCCAAATACCGGGCCGAGCTTTCCAGCGCCGCCTTGGCGACGCCCATGATGTTGTAACCGGGGATGACCTGCGTCGCGCCGAGATAGGTCAGCGCGATGACCGACCCGCCGTCGGTCATGAGCGGGGCCGCCGCCCGGGTCAACGCGATCAGGCTGTACGCGCTGATGTCGACCGCCTGCTTGAACACGTCGCGGGTGGTCGAGAGGAAATTACCTTCGTCTTTTTTCAAGTAATCCCGGTTGGCGAACGCCAGGCAGTGCACGAGGAAATCGATCTTGCCGAACTGCTGTTTGGCGCCGTCGAAGAACGCGGCGATCGATTCGTCGCTGCCGACGTCGCACGGGTGAAGCCATTCGTTGGCGAACCCGTTTTCTTCCATCGCCTTGCTGACCCGGCGCTTGGATTTTTCGATGTTGTCCATCGGCAGAAAACCGAACCCGCACTTGGCGCCCTGCTTGATGCAATTGTTGGCAATGTGCGTCGCGATCGAGCGGTCGTTGGCAATGTTCAGAATCAGTCCGGTTTTTCCGTCGAGCAGGCCCATGTATTCCTCCGTGGGATGGTTAATTCGTGCCCGAACCATCTCACGTGTGGTCTCGGGTGATCGGGCGGTAAGCTTAGTGATCGGACCAAAACCTCACAAGGCGGTCGCCGGATGACAATCGCACCATTCCGCGTAGGCTGAGCCGCGAGAGCTAACTATCGTTTGTTCCGGTTGCCTTCATGTCATTGGCATAGTCCTCAAGGAATTCCGCTCGGCTTAAGAGGATGGTGGCGAACTCCTTTTGTCTTCCCGGCGGACCGATCTGAAAATTCGGAGCCCACTCACCCTTTGCCATAAATCCCGCTGCGGACTTCCAAACATTCGCGAATGATAGCAGCACGTCGGCGTCATCCCGTTCGTGCGTACAGGTGATGTAATCAGTTGGCACGTCGCCGGAAATCGCCCACCACCCAATGCGACCGGAGTCGAGATTCGATCTGACCGCCCAGATGGCGATGTAAGGCGCGAGGAACCATCGCGGTTCGAGCGATACCCCGCCGTGCGCGCATCGCTCAGCAGACAGATAATCGACAACCCGAAGCCGCTGCGACGCCGCCCACTTTGCTTCCTCAGTATCCCTGATCGTTGAATTCTCGTCGCTATCCATTCAACATCTCGCTGGTGAGAGAATACGACGCATGAATGCTTGGAACGCCAAGCTCCACACCTCATCTGGTTTGCCTGTAGCTCACAATACCCCACTCTTGCCAAGATCATTGTTGAGACGGCGGTCAAGGCAAGCTCATTTCATATGGTCAAACTCGGCCCGCCGAGTAGAATTGCCGCTGGCGGCGAGTGCCGAGTTGTGACAGCCCGACAGTGCGATCACCGATGAGTCTCCTTTACATGCCTGCTGATTCCGGCACCGGTGAACGCCAACCGGCTCGCACGCCCCGGCCCGACCTCCCGTCGGCAGCATTGCCGGTGGTACGGCCCGTTGTGGTTGCCCCTACCTATAACAACGCTGCAACGCTCGGACATATGCTGGCGGATCTCGAACAGCTCGGCTTGCCGGTGGTCGTCGTCGACGACGGGTCGACGGACCAGACGCCGACGCTTCTTGGCGACTGGATCGACGCCGATTCTGTCGGCCGAACGGTGCTTACCCATGACCGCAATCGCGGCAAAGCGGCGGCGCTGCAGACCGCCTTTCGGCACGCGGAAAAGTTGTGCTTCACGCACGCGATCAGTCTGGACACCGACGGGCAACTCGATGCTTCGGACGTCCCTCAATTGCTGGCAAGCTCACAAGTGAACCCCGCTGCGCTGGTGCTCGGCGTGCGAGATTCGGCCGCGGCGGATTACCCGGCGAGGAGCCGGTTCGGGCGGTGGTTTTCCAACGCACTCGTGCGGTTCGAATCCGGAACAACTGTCGCGGACAGCCAGTGCGGGCTTCGGATCTATCCGTTGAAGACCGTGAATCAGGTACGCTGCCAGTCCGGGCATTACGGCTTCGAAACCGAGATCATTACCCGGCTGCGTTGGGCCGGGACGCCGATCACCGAGGTGCCGGTCGCGTGCCGGTATTTTTCGACCGGACAACGGGTCAGCCATTTCAAGCCGGTGCTTGATTCGCTGCGGGCACTACGCATGCACGGGCGGTTGATCCTGACCGCGATGAACCCGGTGCATCGGGGAGCCCGGCCCGCGTGGTCCGCTCCGGCCCACTCGCTGCCGCGCCAGTTTTTAAGCTGGATCAACCCGATGTCCGCCTGGCGACAGGTTCGCGGGGAACACAAGGGCCACACCCGGTTCGCCGCCGGTTTTGCCGCGGGTGTTTTCATCGCCACGCTTCCGTTGTACGGCGTGCAGACGCTGGTCGGGTTGTTCGTCGCCAAGCGGTTTAAATTAAATCCCGTGTCGGTCGTCGCCGGCGCGAACGTGTCGATCCCGCCGATCGGACCGGTGCTGATCGCCGGGGCGATCGCGGTCGGGCACGTGATGCTGCACGGGTCGCTCCCCACGTTGGACAGTTACGATTTTCGCCATCATTCGGCCGGTGATATTCTGCTGCCGGCGATCATTGAATGGGTGCTCGGCGGATTCGTGCTCGGGATCGTGCTCGCGCTGCTTTCGTTCGTCGGGCTCAACTCGTTTCTCCGGATGTTCAGCGACAGCCCTGACCTGACGCCGGAGCCGCGATGACCCCAGCCACCGATGCGGCCGCGTCGAAGCCGGTCGTCCCCGACACGGCCGCGGTCACACCGATGTCGCTGCTGCCCCCCAACCCTGTCAACGTCGGAATATACGTGACGCCGTTTTCACGCCTGGTCCGATGGGTCTGCTGGGCCGCGGGTCGAGTGATCTGGTTTCTGACCTTTCGGACCAAAGTGATCAACCGCAAGGCGATCGAAGCGCCTGGCGGGTACCAGATCGCTTGTACGCATCTGAGTCATCTCGAGCCGTTTTTGCTGGGAATCTATTCGTCCCGTCCGGTCGACTGGATGACCCGCATCGAGTTTTATCAGTTCGGCTGGATGACGTGGTTTTTGAATCGGTTCGGCGCGTTTCCCGTCCGCCGGCAGGGGATATCGGTGAGCGCGATTCGCACCGCGGTCGCGCGCATCAATCTGGGCCGGGTGGTCGCGATCGCGCCCGAAGGCGGTGTGGCCAAGGGAAAGCTGTCGGTCTGTCGGGGCGGGCCGATCCGGCTCGGCGCGTGCCTGATCGCCTGTCGGACCGGCCGGCCGATTGTGCCGTGCGTGATCCTGGGAAGCCACGTGCTGCAGGCGATAGGTCCGTGGCTGCCGTTCCGCCGGGCGCGATTGTGGATCGCCTTTGGTGATCCACTGTTCCCGCCGGCCGAGGTCGAAAACAAAAAGCTCGCCCGGCAGATCCTGGGCCGACAGTTGCAGGAAAGTTACGGCGCATTGTATCGGCAGTTACTGGCACAGTTTCAATTGGAGGACAGCGCGTTTCCATGACGTTTTCCTTATCTCGATCACCTGTTTAGCGGCTGCCCCGAAAGGGCGCACTTCTCGTGGACAACGTCGACCGTGCCTCTTCGGGGCGACCGCTAAACAGTGTTGAGTCCGGCCGTCGGTCAAACCATGAGCGAATTCTCCTACCAACTGATTCGCGCGATCGGATATCCGATTCTCTGGGTCAGTTCCCGTCCGGTGGTGTTGCACATCGAACGCGTGCGGCGATCGGGTCCATTCATTCTCGCGCCTAATCATTTGAGTCCGTTCGACGTGGCGGGGCTGATCGGCATCACGCCGCGGAATCTTGATTTTTTGAGCATCACCGAGTTCCTGAAAAAACCGGTCGTCGCGTCGTTCTTCAGATCGATGAACTGCACGTTCGTCGACCGCGGCAAGGCAGACCCCGGGGCGGCGCACGCGCTGGCGGCACGCCTGCGACGCGGCAGGGCGGTCGCGATGTTTCCCGAAGCCGGCATCCGCACCGAGGCCACGTCGGTGATCAACGGCGGGCCCTTCAAACCCGGCGTCGTTCGCCTGGCGCAACTGACCGGAGCCCCGATCGTCCCCTGCGTGATCCTGGGCACCGGGGTTTACACCAAGGTCGCCAGCTACCTGCCGACCCGCGCCGTCCGCTGGGGCCTGATCTACGGGAATGACATTCGCGTGACCGGCTGCGACGACGACCGGGCCGTGCGTCAGGCCGCGACCGACAAGCTCCGGGACGCGTACCGTGACCTTTACCTGGAACTCAAAACTGCGATCGACGCGGTGCAGAAAAAATAACGTCTTCCGCCCCCGCGCCGTTTCCTAGTACGGGCACGTGTCGCGAGCGCCTTCACCGCCGGCACAGGCGTTACGACCGACAAACTGATTGCAATATTCCGCGGGATTCGTTTGCCTGTGGTCGGGCACAGGATAGACTTTGAATGACCCCGGAGGAGTCATTTGAAAAATCGCCTTAAGGCCACCACGGCGGCCGTGTTGCTATTCCCGTTGACGGCACACGCCTCGGTCCCGGTCGAGCAAATCGAAGCCTACGAGGTCGACGGCGGGGACGATCCGAATGCCCCGACCCGCTACGCGCCTGTCCCCTTTAACGGCAACCCTACGTTACTGGTGCTCCCCGGCCAGTTAGGCAACGCGTACCCGAATCAGACCTTCCATGCCGTCCCGTCGACCGACACGACCACGACCAGCTCCGGGCACGCCGGCGCGGTCGGCAGTCTGATGTACGGCAACGGATCGGTCGGCTACCAATACGTCACCGACATTTATTGCCTTGCCGCGGACAACTTCCTGGGGGGGACGACCAACGCTCAGGTGAACACCGGCAACAGCACGTCGTTACCCGGCACGTTCGACGGCGGCGCGAAGGTCGTCAACAACAGTTATGTCGGCACGTTCGTCGGCGGCGTCTCGGGCGGCGTTACGCTGACCGCAGACACCGATTTGGACGTCCAACGCCGTATTGATTACATGATCAAAAAGGCGGACGTCACGTTCGTCGCCGGGGCGGTTTCCAACCTCGGCGGGTCCGCGTACCAGGACCTGGTCTGGTCGAGTTACAACTCGCTGGCCGTCAGCGGGCAGCAGACGTTCAGCCCGACCGGGAGCCCGGGCAAACCGCACGCCGACCTGTTCGGCGGGGGGGATGCGTCGTTCGCCGCGGCAGTGGTTTCGGGGTATGCCGCGTCGCTGTACGGCAACGCTTTCGGACCCGGAACCACCTCGCTGACGCCCGACGCGCTGCACGGGCCGACGATCCGCAGCCTCCTGATGGCTGGTGCCGGCAAGTCCGGGTATACCCGGCAGACCACCAACAACCTGGACCTGATTCACGGCGCCGGGCTGACTAATTACGACAACAGCTTGTCGATCCTGCAGGCGGGCGAAAAATTGTTGCCGGCCGTGACCTCGAACACCATCACCGGGACCCCGAGCGCGAACCAGAAAGGCTGGGCGTACGGCACGTTCAGCCCGGGCACCAAAGACGCGGTGCTGTTTCAATCCGCCAACACGATCACCGGTATCACCGCGTCGCTGAATTGGGACATCGACGTCACGCACACCGCGACCACGATCGACACCCGCTCGCAGACGATTTCGAATCTTGCGCTGAACGTCTATCCCGTGACGTTCTCTGGCGGACACTACACGCTGGGAACCGTGCTCAGCTCGACCGGCCTGGCCAGCAGCACGACCGGCGACAACGTGCAGTACCTTTACTCCACCAGCACGCTGCCGGCCGGGACGTATGCGTTTATTATTACCGACAGCAGCGGTGGGTCGACGCCGGCGGCATTCTCCTACTCCTTGGCAGGTTCGTTCGCCAGCCAGTGGAACGCGAACGGCGGGGCGTCCTGGGGGACGGCCTCGAACTGGACGAATTCGGTGCCGAACGGTCAGGCCGCGCAGGTGAACCTGCTCGCGTCGCCGGGCGTGACCACGTCGTCAACGATCACGCTCGACGGAAACCGCACGGTCGGGCAACTGACTTTTGCCAACGCGAATTCGTACACGGTCGCGCAGGGCACGGTGCCTTCGGGGGTCGCCGGAACTCTGACGATCGACGACACGGGAAATTCGTCCGGCACGGCCACGCCGCTGATCGCAGTGACCGCCGGGAATCACACCATCAACGCACCGGTCGCGCTGGCCAATGGTGTCACCGTCAACACCTCAGCCGGCACGGGGCTCACGGTCACACGCGCGATCACCGGCACGGGCGGCTTGACCAAGACCGGCGGCGGGGCGCTGACGCTGACGGCCGCGAACACATTCGGCAACACGACCATCAACGGCGGCGTGCTCACGCTCGCGTCGACCGGGTCGATCACCACCGGCACGATCAACGTCAACAACGCCGCCACGCTGACCTTCGCCGCCAATCCTGGCGCGGGCGTGCTCGCCACGAACGTCGCCCCTGCGGTCAATATCAAGTCCGGCGGAACCGTCACCGTCGCGCTGCCGTCGGTGCACACGGCCCGGCAACTTTTGACGACCACTGGCGGGCTTACCCTCGCCGGAGCGACCGACGCCTGGACCGGGAAACTTGATCTTACCAGCAACGACTTGGACGTCCCCGCGGGCAACCTCGGCACAATTACCAATCAGATCAAGGCCGGCTTCAATCAGGGAACTTTTTCTGGCCAGGGCATCACGTCGTCGGCCGCGGCGAACAATCCGACCCACCTGACCACGCTCGGCGTGATCCAGAATAACGACGGCGCGGGCCATCAGATATACGGCACCAGCGGAACGCTCGGCCTGTTCGACGGGCAGGACACGCCGTTGAATGACGTGCTCGTCAAGTACACTTATTTCGGGGATGCCAACCTCGACGGGCAGGTCGACGGGTCCGATTACACCAGGATCGATGCGGCGTTCGGCACTCCGCTGACCGGCTGGATCAACGGCGATTTTAACTACGACGGGCACATTGACGGGTCGGATTACACCCTGATCGACAGCGCGTTCAACACTCAGAGCGGCAGCCTGACGACCGGCGTCAGCGGGTTTGCCTTCAGCACAGCTTCGCTCGGTACGACGACGCTCGGCACGACGTCTGCAGTGCCCGAACCTTCATCGTTCGGGCTGGCGTTGAGCTTCGAGTTACTGTTTCGCAGGCGCCGGCGGGTTTGCTTCTCGGCTCTACCGACCACCGTCGTAAGCCGAATTGTCTGCCGATAAAAAACCGGTACCCGCGGTCGCCGTCGCCGCACTGTAGGTGATCGCGCCCCGGTCACTTTTCCCGGCAAGGACGAATCTCGCCAACACCGACGCGGCGTGGCCGTCACAGAAACAAACGTTGGTCCGACCCAGGTGGCGGTACCCCTGCGTGCCGGAAAGCCGGGTCGCGCCGCCGACGCTGTCGCCGATGTCAGTCCGGGACATCAGCAGTGGGGCACGCATGTATTTGTTGGTCCCCCCGGTCGACATCGCGTCGCCGAACATCGCGACATCGGTCGATCGTTTGATACTGCCAAGTTTCGCGGGCGACTCGTGCGGGTTTCCGATCGGCGTCGTCTCGCCAACGCCACCGCCGATGTAACTGGTGTTGTAGTTGTAACCGGTATACGGGTCGTTCGTGCCGAGCGCGGTGCCGTCGTAGCTGGGGCATTGCTGGACGGCCGTGTTGGTTCGGCCCTGCCATAAGAGCCCGGGTTTGATGTTCGCCGAATCAGACTCGTCGAAATCCCAGTAGACCTTCCCGCCGGTTTGCGCCTGGGGGAACGAACCGTGGTTGTCGGCGGCGACTCCGAACGCGGCCAACCCCAACTGGTGCAGGTTGCTCAGACACTTCACCGCCTTGGCCTGCTCCCGAGCGCGGGAGAGCGTCGGGAGCAAAAGGCCAATCAGCAGTGCGATAATACCAATCACCACCAGCAGCTCGACGAGCGTGAAGGCAACGCGCGCTGCAACGGCATATGCCGTTGAACGAAGTCGAAGTTCACACCGTCGGGTGCGGGGCATCAGCGTTTCCGGTTACGACGCATAAACAAACTGCAGGCAAGCAGCGGCAACCCGAGCACCGGTTCGGGCACGGCCGAAACCGAATCGACCACGAAGCTGTAACCCGCATTCGCCGGCACGGTGAACCGGACGTCGCTGACGGTCGTCAGCCCGGTGCCGGACAGATCCAGCCAGGTTCCACCGGCCGACCCGTTCAGCGTGGTCTTGATCTGCGCGAATGTTTCACCGTCAAAACTCGACAGCGTTCCGGTAAACGGCTTGAACTGGTCGGCAACCACCGCCCCGAGCGGCTCGGAATAATCGACAATCGTCTGATCCAGATAATAGTTCCCGGGGTTGGCGAACAGGATCGGGTTGCCGTTGTTTAATGTGACGAAGCTAAGACCGTTCTGGCTCACAGAAACAATTGCCTCGGGGTGGTCGGGGTCGTTGAACGTCACGGCCGGGGCGCCGGCTTTACCACTGCCATTCCCGGACGCGTCCTGGATGCCGTTGTTCGAGAAGACGCCAAGATTCGGTCCGCCCGCGGTTGTCAGCGGTTGGCCCAGATGCAGCGTCAACTGCCCGCCTTCGCCGACGGCGATGATCTGGTTTTTCGAAAACGCCGGGTTGAACGGCGTGAGCGCGCCGAACCCGGTGTCGCCCTGCAGCGTGCCCAGCGCGGCCGACGTGTTCGTGTAACCGACTTCGCTGGAGAAATTGGTGAAATCCCCGGCCGTATACTCGTCGACCGAAACGGCCGTCACACCACCAAAGACGACCGGTGAGCCCAATAAAAGACCTGCCCCGGCGAACGCCAGGGTCGAACCGAACTTACGCATGAGCAAACTCCGGGTGCCGATTCGCGCGGCACCATTTAGAAAACCACGACCCCGCGACGCACGAGCGATTTCGTGCCGGGAGAGGCCCAGGGGTGAAGCGGGGAAACGACCGGCGTATGAGCGCGGAAAAAGTTCCGCCGCCGGATGCGAATGCAGTGCTTGACCCGGCCGTCCCGTGTCGCGAGGACGAATCCGATCGGCCGAACGCACGTGCGCTCGGCTCAGGCACCCACAGGCCGGTCTTCTGGCTCGGGACCTCGTCGATCGCCTTCCCACCGGTGTAAAACCGGCAGTGGCAGAGTGATCGACGAAAACAATTCCCTTACAGCGGCGCGTCCGCGTCGGATTCTCACCGACTTCCCTACGCCCGGGGTGAAGTACGAAAAATACAGGAAAAGGTCGGTCTGACAAGACGGACGAAAAAAGACAAACGGCATCGAAATAGCACGCCGATGCAGGCGGGTTTGCAGCCTTATTTCATCAGCTGCGCCCAGTCGACCGATTCGATCGCCGCCCACACACCGCCCGGCATGTTCGGGGGTTCGAACGCCTCTTCCGGGCTTAGACAAAGCACCGGCACCTTGCCCCACTTTTCGATCGCCCGCGGGTTGGTCTCCTCCGCAGTCTCCGGGCTGTCGGACGGGTACCGGTTGATCACCACGCCGGCCACCTTCACACCCGCGCCGCGCAGGGCATTGACCGTGAGCAACGTGTGGTTGATCGTCCCCAGCCCCGGTCGGGCCACCACCACGGTTGCGAGGCCGAGCCATTTGGCCACGTCCAGCACGGTGTGCTTGGGGTCCATAGGCACCATCAGCCCGCCGACGCCTTCGACGATCATCACGTCGCTGCCGGCCTGCATCGTGTGGAGCGATGATTGCAAAAGCGACCAATCGAGCGGATCACCAGAACGCTCGGCCGCCACCGCCGGGGCCAACGGTTCGGCCCACCGCTGCGGGCAGATCACGTCCAGCGCGAACGAAGCGTCCGCCCAGTAGGCCAGATACTCGGCGTCCTCCGAGACCAACCCCTCACGCCGCCGCTCGCAACCGGTGGCGGCGATCTTGCAGACTGCCACGCGGTTGCCGGCCTGCCGGAACCACCGCGCGATCGCCGCCGCGATCAACGTCTTGCCCACGCCGGTATCGGTGCCGGTGATGAAGAGGCCGGGGATTGAAATTGGCCGAAGCATTTCCATATTTATTGCCCCGTGACGACCAAGAGCCCGAGTTAAATCCGCAGCTGTCTCGCGACTATCGGCAAGCCGTCATTGACATGCACGGAAACGATCGTCCCCCGGCCGGTAGCGGAAAGCCCATGACATCTCCCGGTCACATCAACGGCGGAATGCGAATGCCACGATTGTCGAATCGGGTGAAAAATGTTGATCATCTCGCCCGTCTCTGGGTCTGGTGTCTCGACAATGACCGATTTATGCGAGCTGCAGTACGGGCGCTGCAAGACCAGATTCGAAACGTCGGTCACGCCGCCTTTGCTCCGAGGCATGACGTGATTGATATGAAACGTCGCTGCGTGTCCGATCTGCGACAAGCGACAGTATTGACAGAATTCTTTATCCCGTTGGAAAACAAAAGTCCGAAGCTGTCTGGGAATCGCCGAAACGCTCAAGCAGCGTCCTGTGGAACAAGCGCCATAGAAACAACCTGCCCGAACTGAGCGATTCGGACGAGTGTCTCGAGTTCGGATCTTTCAACGGCGTTCAAGATACCGTCGGTATTCCGCTCGAGTAAGGCGTGCATCCGGTCGGTCAGATCGGCTGACACCTGAACGATGCCGGTTAACACGCTTCGCAAAACCGAAACGGTGATGGGGTCAGCGAGCTGAATCATTGCGACATAAAGTATATCAGGCTCCCCACGCACGGCCAACGATTGGATCAGCGTCGCAAACCGTCTGCTTCTGCGGCAACGGCGTTTACGATGCGCGAGAGGTGATCGGTGTCCATCGCCAACGGCGGCATCATCACGACCACGTCGCCGAGCGGTCGAAGGATGATGCCGTGACTTCGTAACCGTCTACAGACTGCTGCGCCGACGCGTCGCTGCGGATCGAAAGCCGTGCGGGTCTCCTTGTCAGCCACCAGTTCGATTCCGACCATGAACCCTTTTTGCCGGACGTCACCGACGTGTTTTAGGCTTCGCAATGGATCCAGCATTTCCGACAGTCGCGATGCTTTTGTCTGCACTTGATGGATCAGATCGTTGCGTTCGAAAAGGTCCAGCGACGCAAGCGCTGCCGCGCAGGCGAGCGGGTTTCCGGTGTAGGTGTGGCCGTGATAAAAAGTCTTGCCCTCGGACGGGTCGCCGAGAAAGCCGTCGTAGATTTTCTGCGTCGCGAACGTGGCCGCGAGCGGCAGGTATCCGCCGGTGATTCCCTTGGCGACGCACATCAAATCAGGCTCGACCGACTCGTGTTCGCAGGCGAACATTCGCCCGGTTCGGCCGAAGCCCACCGCGACTTCATCGGCAATCATCAGCACGTCGTAATGATCGCACAACGCGCGAACGGCTTTCAAAAACCCGTCCGGCTGCACGATGATCCCGCCGGCGCCCTGCACGATCGGTTCGATACAGACCGCGGCGATCCGCGTGCCGTTCCCTGCGAGGATTTGTTCAAGCGCCGCAAGACGTCGGTCCTTCACGCCGATCGGGTCGCCGGGAATGTCGCTGTGGTACACGAACGGCGTGGGCGCGAAATGCGTTTTAAACAGCAGCGGAAAATACGGCTTGTGAAACGTCTCGGTCCGCCCGACAGACATCGCGCCGAACGTGTCGCCGTGGTAGGCCTCGGTGAGACCGACAAATTCGTTCTTCTCGTCCCGGCCCAGGTTGTGCCAGTACTGCGCCGCCATCTTAAAGGCGACCTCGGTCGCGGTCGCGCCGCTGTCGCTGTAAAAGATTTTCTTCAGATTCCGCGGGACTATCTTCATCAACTGCTCGGCCAGCAGAATCGCCGGTTCGCTGGCGAGCCCCAGCATGGTCGAATGGGCGACGCGGTCGAGCTGGCGACGCACGGCCGCGTCGATCTCCGGCACGCGGTGGCCGTGCACGTTGCACCACAGGCTGCTGACGCCGTCGAGATAACGGTTCCCGTCGCTGTCGATCAGGTACATCCCGTCGGCATCGGTGATGACGAGCGATTCGTCGTCGGCGTTCCACAACTTGTGCTGCGTAAACGGGTGCCAGACGTGCTGGCGATCGAGTTTGCGGAGTTGGCCGGTGGTAAACGACATCGATTTGAAAATGATTAGGTGGCCCGGAGGGCCGGGCTTTCTTCGAGGAGCAGCGGTCCAACGCCCGGCCCTCCGGGCCGCCGCTAAACGTCATTTCACGTCGAGCGTGGACCACGCCGCCAGCGTCGCCTGCCGCAGTTTGCCCGGCAGTTCCGACATCGCGACCGATTCCTGTTGCGACGTTTTCATGTCCTTCAAGGCGACCGTTTTGTTTTCCAGCTCCGCGTCGCCGATGACGACGCACCACCGGGCTTTCTCACGGTCGGCCAGTTTGAACTGACTTTTCAAACTCCGGCCGCTGACGTCGGTGTCCGCTTTCACGCCGGCTGCGCGGAGCGTCGCCAGCAGGTTCCAGGCGGTGGATTTAGCTGCATCTGATTGCGTCACGATCCAGACCAGCGGCTTGCGGTGGTCGGGCAATTGCACGCCCTGTGATTCGAGCGCGATCAGCAACCGCTCCAACCCGCTGCCGAACCCGACGCCCGGCGTCGGCCGGCCGCCGAGCTGTTCGACCAGGTTGTCGTAACGCCCGCCGCCGCCGATCGCGTTCTGCGACCCGAGCCCGCCGGCGGTCACTTCCCACAACGTCTCGGTGTAATAGTCGAACCCGCGCACCAATGTCGGGTCGACCCGGAACGGCACGTGCGACCCCTCGAGCAACTGCTTCACCCGGTCGAAGTGTGCCCGGCTTTTTTCCGATAACGACTCGACGGCGGGGGGCGCGTCCTTGCAGATCTCCTGGTCCCGGGGGTCTTTGCTGTCGAGAATGCGGAGCGGATTTGTAGCCAGCCGACGCTGTGACTCTTCGCCGAGCTTCGCCGCGAGCGGCGTCAGGAACGCGATTAGCGCGTCGCGGTACCGCTCTTTGCTGTCACGATCACCGAGGCTGTTGACCTTCAGTTCCAGTTCCTTCACGCCGCACCGGCGGTATAAATCAGTCTGCAGCAGGATGCATTCGACGTCCTGCTCGGGGTCGGCCACACCGAACGCCTCGGCCCCGAACTGGTGGTGCTGCGTGTACCTGCCCTTCTGCGGTCGTTCGTACCGAAAGTTCGGCCCGAGATAGAACACCTTGGCCCGCGCGCCCTGGTCGGCGAGCACGCTGTGTTCGATCATCGCCCGCACCACGCCGGCCGTGCCTTCGGGGCGCAGCGTCAGCGAGCGCCCGCCGCGGTCGTCGAATGTGTAGGTTTCCTTGCTGACGATGTCGCTGGTCTCGCCCACGCCGCGGTGGAACAGCTCGGTGTGTTCGAAGATGGGCGTGCGGATCTCGGCAAAGTCGTACAGCTCGGCCACTTCGCGGGAGATTTTTTCCACCGCGTGCCACCGCCACACTTCGGCAGGAAGCGTGTCGGCAGTACCGCGGGGGGCTTGAATCTTGGTGCTCATGGGGTGCTTACACTGACGAATGACGAAATTCGAACAAGGCCGGTACGAAACCTGCAGCGTCGGCCGTGGCACGGGCGTCCCGCCCGTGTGCCGCCTTTCCAGTTTTTGGCCGCAGATCGCTCCGCTCGGAAAACACGGGCAAGATGCCCGTGCCACGATCAGGCAGCGTTTTTGGACGAATCAATGACGAATGACGAAGTCCGAATGACGAAACAAATGCGTTGTGACCCAACGCAAATTTTCGGGTCCGAATGTCTCGGCGGCGACATTCGTCATTCGGGCTTCGTCATTGATTCGTCATTCGAATTTCGTCATTCGAATTTTTCGAAATCTCAGGCGGTCGGCGTCGGCGGGACCACTTCGACCTCTTCCACCTGGGCCGACTTGAGAATTTCGTCCAGCGCCTTCTGTTCGCGCATCTGGATGTACAGGCTGGACAGCGAGCCGTCTTTGCTCATTTCCTGTTTGACCTTCTCGGGGCGTTCGCCCTTCTGGACGGCCAGCAGGGCGATCCGGCCGTTCAATTCCTCTTCGTTCACGTCGGTCTTCTGATCGCCGGCGATCTTCTGCAGGATGAAGAACAGCTTTAGTTCCCGGCCGGCCTCTTCGGCCGCGCCGTAACGGATCTGGTCGAGCTGCGCCATCACCTGGTCCTGCGGCACGCCGCGGGTCAGCATGTCGATCGCGCGACGCTGAACGACCCGGTCCACCTGCTTGGCCGACATCTTGGTCGGCAGTTCCAGCGTGGTGTTTTCCAGAAGGTACTTGCTGACCTGTTCCCGCTGGGCCTGGGCGATGTCGTAGTCGATCCGCTCGACCATCTGCTCCCGCAGCGCGTCGCGAATCTCCTGCTCGTTTTCGAAGCCCAGGTCTTCCAGGAACTCCGGCGTGATCTCGGCCAGCTCCAGGTGCTTGATGTCCTTGATGGTCACTTCCATCTGGACGTCTTTCCCGCGGACGGCTTCGTTCGGGTGATTTTCCGGACCCTTGACGTTGAACGAACGGGTCTCGCCGGCCTTGGCGCCTTCGACCTGCTTGTCGAAGTCGGCGACTTCGATCCCGCCGATGCGGGCGGGGCGGGCGACCAGCTGGGCGTCGTGCTGATGGGCGACGACGTTGCCGTCGACCTTCAGGTGCACGTCGGCCGACAGATAATCCTTGGCTTCGATGCCGCGGTCCTCGACCGGCACCAGCGTTCCCTGCTGCTCGCGCAGGTTGCTCATCGCCTGTTCGACGTTCTCGTCTTTCACTTCGATCTTGGGCTTCTTGACCGCGATGCCGGTCAGGTTCGGCAGCACGATCTCCGGCTGGGTCTCGACTTCGAACGCGTAGTTCAGCGGTCCCTCGGCCGGCAGACCGATGTTGGCCGACGCGTCGAACTCGGGGTCGCCCAGCACTTGCAGGTTGTTCTTCTCGACGGCCTGTTGGTAGCTCTCGCTGATCAGCGCCCGACGGACCTGTTCTTTGATTTCGTTACCGAACTTTTTCTCGATCAGTTTGGCCGGGGCGTGCCCGACGCGGAAGCCCGGGACGGCCGCCTCGCGACGCAGGTCTTTCAGCTGCTTGCCGAGCTCTTCCTGGATCTTTTCCTGCGGGATCTCGACCGACACCTTTTTGGTAGCCGGGCCGGCGTCTTCCACCTTGATGGCGTACTGATAGCTTTCGTCCAGTTCGGCGACGGCAGTGCCGCCCGCTTCGCTGGTGGTCAGATCGGTGTTGGTCTCTTCGCTCGTTTGCTTCTTCGCCATGGCAACCTCAGTGGGGCAGCATTAAAGTGCTGTAAAATGCGGGTCTATGCTGCAAGCGACGGTGCCAGAAGCAACCGACGACGCCAGCGTTGGATACGGATGCAGGACGCCTTTGTCCTGCGAAAGTCCGCAATCGTATACGCCGGGGGGTTGTTTGCAAAGAAGGGGAGGGCGAAAGTTTTCGGGCGGGCCCGACGTTGAAGGCCCGGGGTACCCCGTTTAGCGGCGGTCCCGCAGGGCCGCGGTTCGCCGGGCAAGCATGCGTCCCTGCGGGACAGCCGCTAAACGGGCGGGCAGTGTTTGGCAACGCGGACGCGGGCTGCGGCGGTCGTATCGCGGGTTCGCCTTGATGGTGCAATGACGGCACGTGCCGCTTAGCCGGCCCGCTTGCAGACCGTTCGTTCAGACGCAAATTTCGCATTGTTTTATCTGGACTGATGGTCGGACCAATCCGAAAATCGGGCCGATTCATTTAACGATTCTTCCTTGCCCGATCCGTCGTTAAGAAGATTTCGGCTCGGAATCGTCGTTCGAAACTCTAAATCACCCTCATCCTAACCTTCTCCCGGAGTACCGGGAGAAGGGACCGGACCTCGCCTTGCCGAAATCTGCTGAATGGATTGAGATACTTTCCGCCGACAGCTTTTATTGCTCAATGCGGGTGCGACTATGGCAAACGACCACAGCATTCTTCGCGCGTGGCACGATCTGATCGTGTACGAGGAAACTGCGGAACGGCGGATCGAGTTTGATTGCCCGTCGCTGGTGGAGCCGCCGCAGATTACTGTGCCGGCGGCGGAGCTTTGGGCGGCGAAGGTGCCGGCGTGGGCGGCGGATCGCCGGGACCTGATCGTGCAACGGCTGCGAGTGCCGAACGCGCTGGTGTTCGAGCGCGGGATCACGCAGACGAGCGTGCAATCGCCGGACGGCACGTTTCGGGTGGACATGATTTCCGAGCCGGACGACCGGGCAGCGCCTTGGGAGACGACGCGGGTGGTCAACTTGCCGGGCGAGCACGTGGTTCTGGATCTTCCGTTGTACGCCGCGACTTCTTACGAGCTGAAATTTGCGTCACCCGGGGTCGTCGTTCTGCCGTTGACCGGAAGGTACGGCGCGAAGCATCTGATTTGGCTGCACGTGGTGAACGAGACTTTCGCGTCGCTTCCCGACGGGCCGGAGAAACCGCTGCCCGAGATTCTGGCTCTGTTGCAACTGACGGTCCCGAAGGCGCAGTTGTGGTACGCCAGGACAGAAAAACGGGCTCCGTTTCGCAGGGTGTATCGAGTCCTCGAGATCGTCGGGTGTCTGATTTTCGTCCTCGGTGGAATCTTCATGGCGTTCACCGCGCAGGCGACCAAAGACCGATGGATCGGGGCGGCGGGCGCGCTGTTCTTCGGCTTCTGCGGGTGGGCGTCCTGGTCGTCGGAAAATTATTCGCCGGCGCGAAGCAGGCAGTACACCGACCACGAAATGGATCGATAACCCGGCGGGAAGTTTGGAAGCATTCGACTTTGCGTAAGCCTTTCGGCCTACAGGGCGGGTGCTGATCCGACTTGCGACCGACTCGACTTCTGCCCACAATCGAATCGAACCAACTCAATCTTTCAGGCTCTAAGTTGTTTCGAGAGGTCTGCGGGGTCCAACATGAACTGCGATCGAAAAAACCGCCGACGGGTTTTGACAGCCGTCGCTCTGCTCGCGATCTCGACCGCGACCGCGCCGGGTGACACGCTGGTCACCACGACCGGGCAAATCCTGATCGGGAAAGTCGCGAGAACGTCGACGGGGTACAGCGTCCGACCCGCCACGGGAGCCGCGATCGAGGTGGCGGCGGCCGACGTCAAACGCATCCTGATGGACCATTCGGAATCGTTGCCGACGATGCCCGAAGAAGAAGCGCCACCATCAATTTCACCATCGGCTGCCGCGCCCGGAAGCCCCGTGAGTCACGGCAAGACCGATCCGCGGACGATCAATGCACTGCTCGTCCAGGGCGAGACGGCATTCGCTGACGGCGCGTTCACCGACGCCCGCGATTCGTTCGCCGACGCGTTGCTGGTCGACCCGACCAATCTCATCGCCGGGCGGGGGCTCGGGTTTGCGTACCTTCGATTAAACAAACCGATGAAAGCGGCGAAACCTCTAGAAGTCGCCGCGGCACGGTCGCCGAAGCTCGACCGGTCGATGACCGTGGCGATCGCCGCTTCGTTGCTGACGTCGCACAACCCGATGCGGGCGGTGAAGTACATCAAGACGTATTATGACAGCCACCCGACGCCGGTGGACGAACCGATGCTGAACGCGCTGGGGACGGTCATGAACCAGGTCGAGCCGTCCGCGAAGCGGGGGAGCCTGTTTCAGGACGCGGCGAAGTTGTACACCAGATTGAACGCGGAGCTGGAGAAAGCCCGACCGGGTCAAAAGCGGTGGGGCATCGAATGGCTGGACGTGGCCGAGGTGGACAGCAAGTTCAAGGCCCGCAACACCGCCCAGGCGAAGACCGACGACGCGGCGACGAAGGTGCAGGCGTTCGAAGTTCAGATCGCTTCGTTGAAAGGCGAGCTGTCGAACATCGGATTCATCGGCGGGCCGATCAACGCCCGAGCCGCCAAGGCGCAGCAGCTGCAGGTGAAGATCAATCAGTTGACGGGCGAGCAGACCGACGCGCAGACGATTCTCGACCAGCGGAATGAAGAACTGGCGAAGACGCCGAAACCGAATTTCCCGCCGGAGATCGCGACCGACGGCGTCGAGTTTTTCCCCGACCCGGCGACCGCGAGTGTGCCGGCCGCCCCGACCGAGGTCGCGTCGGCCGGTGGCGTGACGAACGGCGGAACAACAAGCAGCGGCACCACGGTCACTGGCACGACCGCCGGCTTGCAGGTCACGCCGGGGCACCGGACTGACGGTCCCGCGAAGCCGCCGACCAACAACACTGCGACACCGCCGGACGACGCAGCTCCGCCGCAAAAATCGCCGACATCGATCCGGCATCTGACCCGCTACGCGGTGGCGTTCGCGGTCGCGCCGGACCTGTTGGTAACGGCCAGCGAGGCGGTCGCGGAGGCGTCCGACATTCATGTCGAAACCAGCACCGGGACGACGCTGCGGGCCGAAGTCATCCGCACGGATCAATCGGTCGGGTTGGCATTGCTCCGCGTCTCCGGCGCGCGAATGCCTTGCCTGGCGGTCGCGCCGGCAATGACCAACGGGGGCGTGCGGGCGTGGGGATTTCCGAACGTGAGCCTGTTCAACCCTGTGCCGCAGATGATGCCGTGCTCGGCGTCGGCGCCGTCGGCGAACGGCTGGTCGATCCGGTTTCAATCCCCACCCCGGTTGCCGGGCGGACCGGTTCTGCAGGACGGGTTAGTGGTCGGCGTCGAGATGGGCTCACGTGACAGTGACCCGGCCGAGGTGCCCGGCGTCCCGCTCGCGGCGCTGAAAAAGTTGCTCGCCGACGACGCCAAACCGGGCACTCCGACCGCGGACGCAAAGTCGGCGATCGTGCAGGTCGTTGCCGATCAGTGATCGTGTTCGCCCGTGCGTCAGTCTGATTAAAAGGGAGGAATAAAAAAAGCGGATCGAAGGGGAGCCACCACTTTCGATCCGCGATGCAGTCTTGAACTGTCGAGGACGAAGATATCCGATCAATTAAAATCGTCAACACTGAAGTGATTGAAAAACAGTCGCGCCGCGGGCGAAATTTTTTCGCGTCGGTCTCGCGGGCTCAGCGCGCGAGCAGTTCATTGAGCATCGGCGTGAGTTGTTTCCAGATCGTTTCGTCCGCGGCGGCGAACGCGATGTTGGTCTTCAACCAATCGAGTGGATTTCCGATGTCGTGACGTTTGCTGTTGAGCACGACGCCGTGCATCGGCTCGCGACCGGCGAGCATCTGCAGTGCGTCGGTGAGCTGAATCTCCCCGCCTTTACCGGGCTTCACGTCGTCAATGCAGGCGAAGATGCCGGGCGTGAGCACGTACCGCGCGGCGATCGCGAGCCGGCTCGGCGCATTCTCGACCGACGGTTTTTCCACCAGCCGATCGATGCGGATGACGCCGTCGCGGACGCTCGTTCCGCCCACGATGCCGTACCGGCCGACCTTTTCCGCCGGGACTTCCTCCAACCCGATGACCGATGTTCCGAACTCGCGGTACGCGGCGAGCAGTTGCGACGACGCGCCCTGGTCACCGCCGCTGAAGATCGTGTCACCGAGCAGGCACAGGAAGGCTTCGTCACCGACGTGACCGCGGGCCTGTGCGACGGCGTCGCCGAGCCCGCGCGGCTCGGCCTGCGTGACCGGGTGCACTTTCACTTTCGCGATCAGTTTGTCGATCGATTCGAGCAGTGACGCTTTCCCGGACGCGACGAGCCGGTCGTGCAGAACGATGTTGGGCTCGAAATGATTCAGCAGCGCGCGCTTCTGTGCCGAGGTGATCAGCAGAACGTCGTCGATGCCGGCGTCGGCGGCTTCCTGCACGACGTACTGGATCGTCGGGCGGTCCAACACCGGGAGCAACTCTTTGGGCAACGACTTGGCGGCGGGGAGCATGCGCGTGCCGAAACCGGCGGCGGGAATCACGGCCTTGTGGAGAGTCTTCATGCGGCGAAATATAAGGCAGAATCTGAAATGGCAATTATCGCCGGAACGGGAACGTCACGGCTCGGGGTTCTTTGCTGCCGCTTTATAGAGCGTCACACCGGTGAACCCCGCGACACCGGCGAGCCCGGCGAGCATGGCGTAGATGCTGTTGTTGAAACCGAGCGTGGCGGCTTCGGCGGTTTGCGAGCCCGCGGGCGCGTCGGTCGTCACCGAGTCCTTACACATCGGGCAAGCCGAGGTAATTGAAGGGCGTGCGAACAGGATCATTCCCGAAATGAACAGAACAGAAAAAGCGTGGAGCGATCGATTGTTCATTTTCGGCTCATCCGACATAAATCTTCAGCATGGCGAACACGACAACGCCGGTGATCGAAACGTATAACCAGATGGGAAACGTGAACCGCGAAACGAGTTTGTGCAGAGCGTATCGGCCCGACAGCGACAGGTAGAAACTGCTCAGAATTAAAGGTACCGCGACGGCCGACAGGACAATGTGGGAGATCAGGATTGCCAAATAGACCGGCCTGATGGAGACGTGCGGAAACCGCGTATCGCCGTGTGCGTTGTGGTAGATGACGTAGCAGACGAAGAACAATGCCGAGCTGGCCAGTGCCGACAGCATCAGCTGCATGTGCAGGCGATAACGGCGTCTCAGGATCGCGGTCAGCCCGCCGATTAGGAAGATCGTGCTGAGGGAATTAAACCCGGCGTTGACGGCCGGCAGGGCGGAGATGATCTGCGAGTGGTACCCCGCCGCCTGTTTGATGTAGACGAGCCAGAACAGGAACGCGAAGACGACCGCGCTAAGCACGAGAATGGCTGCGAAAGCCTGACGGTTGCTGATCGACCGGAACGCGGGGACCTGTATCTGTGATTGAATGGATTGATCGGTCGTCGTCATCGGTTGCCCGGGGTGAAAATTTCGGCGTTACGGCTTTTGCGATCGTCGGCAAGCCGGTGACTCGTTGTCGCCCGCGTGTCTCGTTGTGGCGATAAATTGGAGCGAGCTTCGAATAAAAACCGCCGTGACGGCGAGCACACGGGCGGGACGCCCGTGCCACGGATGCTTTCGCTGTTTGAAAGTCTTGAATACCTCAATCTTTCGCCTCGGTGAGCGATTGGGCGTCGGCGATTAACTTTTTCATGTAACCGGCGTCCTTGTAATCGTACACACCGCGAACTTTTCCGCCGCGGTCGACCAGGAGGAAATGGCTGCTGTGCATGACCTGGTGCTCGGCGTCCCCGGGCCCGACGGCGAGTTTCATTCCGACAGACACTTTCCATATGCCTTCTTTGTCACCGGTCAGAAAATGCCAGCGCGACAGGTCTGCCCGATTTTGATCGGCGTACTGCTTCAATACCCGGGGGGTGTCGTGTTCCGGGTCGACCGAGAACGACACCATCTGCACCGGTGAACCCGGCGTCGCGTTCTGAAAATCGGCGAACTGCCGGGTCATCAGCGGGCACATGCTCGGGCAGGTCGTGAAGACGAAATCGGCGACCCAGACTTTGCCGCGGAGCTGTTCGCTGCTGAATGATTTCCCGTCCTGGTCGGTCAGTGTGAATGCGGGGGCGTCGAACATCGGGCGGAGCCGGGTGGCGGCATCTTCGGTGTCGGCATAGGTGTGGGCGGCGGGGGGTGTGCCGTCGCGCTGCCGGAAATACCACGCGCCGGCGGAGACGGCGCCGATGGTCAGCCCGGCGGCGACCCACGCGGCGATCATCATGGTCTTCTGTTTCATCAGCACGGTGCTCGTTGTCGTCACTGTTTTAACCAATGGCAAAGACTACAGAAGGTCGGCGGAGATGCGCTTGCGGGCGATCCCGCTGGCCAGGCCGAACAACCCGCCGGCCATCAGTACGCTGATCGCTAGGCAGGTCAGGAACCCGGGTGATTGGCTGATGACGTTCGGGTCACCGCGGTAAAGACATTGCCGGAGCCCGTCCAGGCCGTAGGTCAGGGGGTTGGCGAGCATGACCCAGCGGATCACGCCGGCCGCCCCGGACGCGGGGAACAACGCGCCGGACAGGAACCACATCGGCATCAGGAACAGATTCATGATCGCGTGGAAGCCCTGTGTGGAGCTCATCCGCCAGGCGATGCAGAAACCCAGGGCGGTTAAGGAAAAGGACATTACGAGCATCATCAGAAGCGCGCCGAAGAATCCGAGCAGCGTGAAGTGGATGCCGGTCGTCGGCGCGAGGAGCAGGAATAGAAATCCCTGCCCGAACGCGAGCACGGTTCCGCCGAGCACTTTGCCCAGGACGATCGCCATGCGGGGGACCGGGGCGACGAGCACCGATTGCAAAAATCCTTCCCGCCGGTCTTCGATGATCGAGATGGTCGAGAAGATCGCGGTGAACAGCAGGATCATGAGGATCGTGCCGGCGAAGAAATATTCGATGAACCCGCCGCCGCGCGTGAGGCCGGCGCCGTTAAAGCTGTGCTGCATGCCGAGCCCGATGAAGAGCCAGAACATGACCGGCGTTGCCAGCGAGCCGATGATGCGGGTGCGTTGCCTGAGGAACCGAACCAGTTCGCGTTGGCACAGGGAGAGCGCGGGGCGGAACAGCCCGGGCCGGCTGACCGCCGGGGTCGAGTCTGCGAACGAGTTGGTAGAAATCGTCTGAGTGCTCATGACTCACCGATCATACCGCTGCAGCCGGGCCCGTGTGAATCGGCGGGCAACGGGTTGTTATTTCTGAAACCTGACACGTCGGCACACGATCGCGCGGCAACTCTCAGCGGGTTGCCGGTTGACGCGGGGCGGGAACCGCGTTGCGTCTGCGACGGGCCAATTGTAGTATCAATCCGAGCAAGCCAGTGGTTTTTCGCCGGTCCCGGATATCAGGGACCTGAAAAAGCCTCAGGGCCGGGCGGACGGCAGGGGTCGTTCGCGGTGGCTGTAAATTCTCTGCCGGCAGGCGGTTGTTGATGGAACAGATTCTGACAACCAGCGACGTGGCGGTCTATCCAGCCGCGGCTGATTCGAAGTCCATTGGCACCGCGGACGCTGTCGGCGGGGCATCCCACGCGTGGCCCGAGACCGTCCGAATGGCCTTCGCCGCTCCTACAGACGCCGAGACTGCGCAGGCGTTTACATGGAAGCTGGCACACTCTCATTACGAAAATTTCTCTGTCGTGTCCGCTTTGTTGCCGCGGGCGTATCGACAGGACTTCTGCAATATTTATGCGTTCTGCCGGATCGCCGACGACCTGAGCGATGAAGTGGCCGACCGGGAGCAGTCGCTGAGGCTGCTTGCGGCGTTTCGCCGATCGACGCAGGCGATGTTCGATGGCAAGCCTGACGCGATTGCGTTCTCCGCGCTCGAGGCGACCGTTCGGGCCCACGACATCCCGATCCAGCCTTTCCTGGATTTGATCGACGCATTCGAGCAGGACCAGCGAGTCGACCGATATCAGACGTACGACCAGCTTCGTGACTACTGCCGACGAAGTGCGGACCCGGTCGGCAGGCTTGTTCTATATGTCTGTGGTTACCGCGACCAGGCCCGGCAGCAGCTTTCCGATTGCACCTGCACGGCGTTGCAGCTCGCGAATTTCTGGCAGGACGTGCTGGGCGACCTGACCGAACGGGACCGCGTTTATCTCCCGGCAGAGACGATGGCCCGGTTCGGCGTGACCGAAGCGCAACTGCGGGCCGGGACCTGCGACGACAACTACCGTCGGTGTATCGAATTCGAAGTGGACCGCGCGCAGTCGTTGCTGGACCAGGGCGACGCGCTGCTGCCGATGCTGGATGAAAGTGTTCGGCCGCAGATCGCGTTGTTCGGGCAGGGCGGGAAGGCGATCCTGCATGCGATTCGCAGGCAAAATTACGACACGCTGACGGCGCGGCCGTCGCTGTCCAAGTGGCAAAAAGGCGGGTTGGTATTTCGCGCAATGGTCGGAAAATTACGGCAAAAACTTCAAGGTGACCCGGCCGGGACGGTCGACGACGGGCCTGCCGCCGACGACAGGGGGCAGGTTTGAGCGTGCTCACCACCGAAACCCTGCCCGGAACCGGACTGGCCCGGTCGCGCGAGTTCTGCGAGCACGTCACGCGGACGCAGGCGAAGAATTTCTATTACGGCCTGAAGCTGCTACCCGAGCCCAAGCGGTCGGCCATGTTCACCCTTTACGCGTACATGCGGCTCGTGGACGACATCGCCGACGAGGAAGACGGTCGAAGCCTCTCGCAACGAATCGACGAGCTGGAAGCGTGGCGGGAGCAGACGCATTCGGTATTCGTCGGCGGCGGTGGGGACCACACTGACCCGCCGACGCTCGGACGCATCGCCGACGCCGGCCGCGACCTGTGGCCCGCGTTCGCCGAGATGGTCCGGGCCTACAACGTCCCGCGTCACCTGTTCGATGACGTGATTGCCGGGCAACGGCAGGACCTGGAACCCGAACCGTTCGAGACGTTCGATCAACTGCACACGTATTGCTATCGCGTGGCCGGGGTGGTCGGCTTGGCCAGCATTTACATCTGGGGATTTGTCGGCGGCGCCGAGACCGAAAAACTGGCGATCGACCGCGGGGTGGCTTTTCAACTGACCAATATTCTCAGAGACCTCCGCGAGGACGCCGCCCGCGGGCGAACGTATCTACCGCTTGAAGACCTGGCTGTAATGAACGTGACCGAGGAAGACCTCCGCGGCACCCGGGGCGGGCAGGCGTTCAACGAGCTGATGCGGTTCGAGATCGCCCGGGCCGAAGATTATTACGCCAAGAGCGCACCGCTCGAGCAGCGGATCCAGCGCGACAGTCGCCCCACGCTGGTGGCGATGACGCAGATCTACCACCGGCTTCTGAAGAAAGTCGCCGTCCAACCCGAACGCGTCCTGCGTGAGCGCGTATCACTGTCTCTGCTGAGCAAGCTGATGATCGGCTGGCGTGCGGCACGGTCCCGGTGAGTCGTTGGTCGCGAAGCACACTCCCATATTAGATAGGACCGAAGTGTGAAGTGTCGGGCGGGGTTTTTGCGCGCAAGTCTTGAATAAACTGACAGTAAAAATTATTTCGGGTGTTCGAGTGCGTCTCGGAAAGTGCAGCGGCACCCGCGAGCGAAGTCATCGGCGCAACGACCGAAATGCCATCCATTGCGTTGCAAGAATAAAACCACCAAAGATAACCGCCAGGAATGAGACCGGCGCGAGTCCGAAGGTTGGAAAGCTCCAGATAACATAGAAAAGGTTGTAGGCCGTCGAGATGACGGTGAGAACCAACGCGCATAGCACCAATGCCGGTTTTCGACTGAACAGCAGAAGCCCGTCGACTACCAGGACAATGCCGAGCAGCGTCGGGCCCAGATCGCTCCAAAAGTCAGGTACGGTCTGGTATGGGACGACCGCGCCCGTGTCGTTGTCCTTAAACTCGTTGAAAAAAGTGTGGAACACTCGAGACGAAGCCCACTGCAGAAATCGTGGCCAGTAAAGCAGCACGAATGCGCCGACACCGATACTTAGCCAAGTCTCGGCGATGCCGATTGCGTCATTGCGATAAACAGCCGGAATCACCGGTTGCGGTCGGGGCGTCGAACCAACTGGATCGACTGCGGGCGTGCCGGTCGACGGAGCCGTTGCCGGGTCGGGAGTGTGCCTGGCGGTGTCCGACAGCTTTGGCAGTTTTGACAGGTCCATACATTTCCTGCGGAGTTGAATCGCGGCGTGCGGTGTTGTGAAACGCCCGCGTGGGCCGTAAGAATGCTACACGATCACAGCAGGAGTGTCATGGCGGATGCGAGCGAGCAGATTCAATCATTGGTCCAGCAGGCGCTGGCGGAACTCACGGCCGTCAACACGGCGGCGGACCTCGAAGCATTCCGAATTAAATTTCTGGGCACCAAGGGGTCGGTCAAAGACCTGATGAAACTGCTCGGCACGGCGCCGAAAGAAGAAAAGCCCGCGCTCGGGCAGAAGGTGAACGCGACAAAGGAGCAGATCACCGCCGCGTTCGAGCAGAAACAGGCGGGGCTGGGGGGAAGCCAACCGGTGAGCCGGGACGCGATCGACGTCACCGAACCGGGGCAACGGGTGGTGGTCGGTAATCGCCACATCATCATGAAGGTGATCGACGAACTGACCGAGCTGTTCGGGCGGATGGGTTTTGCGGTCGCGGCGGGGCCCGAAGTGGAAGACGAATTTCACAATTTCGTCGCGCTGAATATTCCCAAACATCACCCGGCGCGGGACACGCTGGACAATTTCTACCTTGATGGCGGTGGGAATGAATCGAACCCCCGGCTGCTGCGGACGCAGACCAGCACGGTCCAGATCCGGGTGATGGAAACGCAAAAACCGCCGATCCGGGTGGTGATCCCCGGCAAGGTGTACCGCCCGGACACGGTCGACCAGACACATCTTTTTCAGTTTCATCAACTGGAAGCGCTCGTGGTCGACAAAGGCGTGACCATGGTCGACCTGAAAAGCACGATCCTGCAGTTCGTGAAGGCATATTTCGGTCAGGAAACGAAGGTGCGGTTCCGCCCCAGCTTTTTTCCGTTCACCGAGCCGTCGGCCGAGATCGACGTCTGGTTCGAGGACCGCGGCAAGTGGATCGAACTCGGTGGCTGCGGGATGGTCCACCCGAACGTGTTCAAAGCCGTCAACATCGACCCCGAGGAATACAGCGGCTGGGCGTTCGGCTTCGGCATCGAACGCATCGCGATGCGGAAATACGCGATCGAAGACATTCGCATGTTCGTCGAAAACGACGTGCGATTTTTGAAGCAGTTTTAGACTTTAGCCTTCGGGCGTGTCGACCAAAAGCTGCAACCGTGCCGCGAGTTCGGTCGCGAAACGCGCCGGCCAGGATGCGTCGATGAGGCCGACATCAATCAAATCGCGTAGGTTCACGTTGTCGTTGATGCGATTCGAAATCAGCGTCATTCGAGCGACGGACACTAGCGAAATCACTCGAATGTCGCTGAGTCTGACGGAATCCGTAACGTCGGGAGCCGGACTTTCGTCATCCGGCCTGACTTTCTCATTTGCAAAATAGATGCGAACCGCGTCGCGTGGGCCCGTGCCTGTTTTGTCAAGCAAGTACGTCGCATCGGAAGACTCGTGTTTCTTAAATCCGTCGGCGGCGAGCGCCCGTTCCGCGGCGTCCAAGTCGGTACGACGGAGCAGGATGTCCACATTTGGCGTGTCTCGAACTGCCGTGGGGTCGACCGTTGCCGCCCACGCTATGACTGCCTGATCGCCAACGACTGCGTACGGGACGCAAGCTGCTTCCAGCGCAACGGTCGATCGGGTGAGGCGATTTCGTACACGTACAACGGCGGAAACCATCCGGTCAAGGAGCGACTGATCTGACCAAGCTTTGACCATCACCTTACTGTATCAATTCAGGACATTTCTGGACTGAGAATTTGTCGCGGTAGTATTAGACGCTCGGCCATTGAAACTCAGTCTCAATGCCGATATAGTCCCTCGTCCCAGGAGATGGCTCATGCAGAAGCAATGCGATATCCCCGGTTGTGATCCCGCGAAGTGTACCAAGATTTGCGGGCTAAACCAGCTCACGGTCGGCAGTTGTGGCCGGGTTGTGTCCGTGTCGGGTGAGCCGGACGTCCGTCGCCGGTTGCTCGAAATGGGCTTCTGCAATGGCGCGAACGTCGAGGTCATCCGTCGGGCACCGATGGGCGATCCGATCGAATTTCGGCTGCGGGGTTACCACCTCTCGCTGCGAAGCGATCAGGCGAGTTACGTACAAATCCTGAGCGAAGGCGCAGTCTGAGTCGAAGGATTCAGGCGAGCTTGAAAAGAGCCGCTCGAAGTCGTGGGGGCGATCAAAATTAAAGTCAGCTCGCGTTCCATGAGCCACTGTGTGGAAAACGATTCTTCTCCTTCCGGGCTAGATCCTTCGACTTCGGCTGCGCCTTCGCTCAGGATTCATACCATCGCCCTTGCCGGGAACCCCAACAGTGGGAAAACCACCATTTTTAACGGATTAACTGGCCTTCGCCAGAAGGTCGCGAACTATCCGGGTGTCACCGTCGAGAAAAAGACCGGCCGGTGCTGGCTCGAAGACGGCACCAAGATCAACATCATCGACCTGCCCGGCACGTACAGCCTGATCAGCCGATCGCCCGACGAGGTGGTCGCGATGGAAGTGCTGCGGGGACTGCGAAAAGACACACCCGTGCCGGACGCGGTGATCGTGGTGGTGGATGCCAGCAACCTGCAGCGGAATCTGTATCTGGTCAGCCAGATGATCGAGCTGGGCCGGCCGATGGTCATCGCGCTCAACATGATGGACATTGCCCAGCGGCGGGGGATCAATCTGTCGCCCGAAAGGTTAAGCGAACAACTGGGTGTGCCGGTGATTCCGCTGGTCGGGAACAAGCATCAGGGTATTTCGCCGTTGAAAGAGGCGATTCGGGAAGCAAGGGTCGCGAAGATGCCAGAGTGGCCGCTGCCGGCCGCGATGAAGGCGGAAATTTCTTCGCTGGCTGACCATCTTTCTCCCTCTCCTGGTTCCCCGGGAGAGGGCGGGGGTGAGGGTGATTTAGAACGTAAAACGTCGTTTGAAATTCAAAATCACCCTAACCCTCTCCCGGATTACCGGGAGAGGGGACCGGAAAAGCGGTCGATTGCCGAGCGATTGCTGATCGGCGACACCTTTACCGATTTGTCCGAAATCTGCCGGAAGGACCCCGTCGCGGCCCTGGTGAAAGACGCGACAGACCGACTGAAGGGCCTCGGCATCGATCCGATGCAGGTCGACATTGAAGCCCATTATCAATGGATCGACGAGATCGCGGCCGGGTCGCTAGTGCCCGCTTGCGCCGCCATCGGGGATCTGTCACGCAGCACGTCACTGGCGCCGGTGGTGACCTCGGGCGGCGGGCCGATGCTCGAGTATCGAACCCCGCCGAAAGTGCATTTTACCGATAAATTGGACCGCATCCTGATCCACAAAGTGTGGGGTCTGGTCATCTTCGCCGGCGTGATGGCGACGCTGTTCGTCAGCATCTTCTGGCTCGCCCAGCCGATCATGAACGCCATGCAAACGGGCATCACCTGGGTCGGTGATTTCGTCACCCGGCACATGACCGACGGCCCGCTGAAAGACCTGATCCACGACGGTATCTTCGGCGGGGTCGGCACCGTGCTGGTCTTCCTGCCACAAATCGCGCTGCTGTTTTTCTTCCTCGCGATTCTGGAAGACAGCGGCTATCTCGCCCGGGCAGCGTTTTTGATGGACCGGCTGCTCAGCAAGGTCGGCCTCCACGGCAAAAGCTTCATCCCGCTGCTTAGCAGCTTCGCCTGTGCGATCCCCGGCATCATGGCGACCCGCACCATCGAAAACCGCAAAGACCGCCTGGCGACCATCCTCGTCGCCCCTTTCATGAGCTGCAGCGCGCGGTTGCCCGTTTACACCCTGCTGATCGGCACGTTTTTCGACAGCTTGGGACCGGTCCGACAGGCGGGGATCATGCTGTCCTGCTACGTGCTGGGCATCGTCGCGGCGGTCGTCACGGCCCTGTTTTTCAAGCGGACGTTTTTGAAGGGGATGCCGAGCAGCTTCATTCTGGAAATGCCGACGTACAAGTGGCCGCAGGCGAGCATCGTCGCCCGGCAAGTCTGGAGCAATTCGAAGCAGTTTGTTACTAAGGCGGGGACGACGATCCTGGCGCTGAGCGTGATTCTGTGGGCGCTGGCGTATTATCCGCGATTGCCCGGTGGCGCGGATGGCTCATGGAAAACGAATTGGCTCATTCACACATACGTGACAAAGGACGTCGCGGGTGAAAAAATGGGCCATGATCTCATCTCTGCGCACAAGGTGACCGGCGATGAAAAAGCCTCTGAAGGTTATAAGCTTGGTGAATTTGCAAAGGCGGCTGCTGCCAACGACGTCCTAGACACTCCGCAGAAGTTGGATGCCCTGAGGGCAAATCATGTCAAAGACGCCAACGACACAATCGATGGATTGGCAGACAACGCCGCCGCCGCCGCCCAATCCGAATACAGCTTCGCCGGCCGGTTCGGCCACGCGATCGAGCCTGCCATTCGGCCGTTGGGCTACAACTGGAAGATGGGGGTCGGCCTGGTGGCCGCGTTCGCGGCCCGCGAGGTGTTCGTCAGCACCGAAAGCATCATCAACGCCACCGGCGACAAGGTCGACGAGGACGGCGGGACCCGCCCCCTGGCCGCAGCCATGCGGGCAGACCGCTACGCCGACGGCACGCCCGTCTGGACACCCCTGGTGGCCGTCAGCCTGCTGATCTGGTTCGTGCTCGCCATGCAGTGCATGAGCACCGTCGCGATCGTCAGAAGAGAGACCGGCGGTTGGGCGTGGCCGGTCTTCATGATTCTGTACATGAACGGGCTGGCGTACGTCGTCTGTCTGGCGGTTTTTCAACTGGGATCGTACATGGGTTTATGATACCGTCGGTGTATGACTTTGCTGGCTGAAAAACCTGCGGTGCGAACTCGCAAGCGATGGACCAAGCGAGAATACAACGAGTTGGTCGACCGCGGCGTACTGAAGGGGCGGATTTTTCTGTATCGAGGGGAGCTTCTCGAAATGCCGGCAATGGGTGCGCTGCACTGTTTTGGTGTTTCGAATGTCGCTGATTGGTTAAGCGACACGTTCCGCCCTGAATATCGCGTTCGAATCCAATTGCCGTTCGAGTGCCCCGATGAGTCGGAGCCTGAACCGGACGCCGCGGTGGTTACCCACGAGCAGATGGCCCGACTCCCGCACCCCAACCAAGCCCTGCTCGTCATTGAGATTAGTGACAGTTCGATCGAGGAAGATCGAGAAATGGCTTTCGATCACGCCTCGGCTCAAGTGCCGGATTACTGGATACTCAACATGCGGGCCCGCCAGATCGAGGTGTACCGCGATCCGATCGCCGATCCATCGGCCCCATTGGGCTTTCGATACGAGTCCCAGCGTGTTTTCAGCGAATCCGAGACTGTTTCAACGCTGGCCCGGCCTGAAGTGTCGGTGGCGGTTGCCACACTGGTAAAGGCAACGTGAGAGTCGAACTGCGTGTGACCCTGATAGCCGCATTGGCGGTCCGCGACGCATCTGTCAGCACCGAAAGCATTCGACACGCGACCGGCGAAAGCGAGAAGGAAGTTGGCGGCACGCCCGTCTGGACACCCCTGGTGGCCGTCAGCCTGCTGATCTGGTTCGTGCTCGCCATGCATTGCATGAGCACCGTTGCGATCGTCAGGAGAAAAACTTGCGGCTGGGCGTGGCCGGTCTTCATGATTCTGTACATGAACGGGCTGGCGTATGTGGTCTGTCTAGCGGTTTTCAGCTCGGCACGCTCATTTTTCAAGCTCAAATCGGATAGAATCTGTCTATGGGTGAAATCCGTGTTCCAGTTACGTTGACGAACGCGACCGACGAGGCGTTGATCCGCCGAGGTCACATGCCGCCCGGGCATCTTCGCAAGATCACCGTGGTTGGAGTGGTCGACACAGGGGCAGTGCGGTCTGTCCTTCCACTGCACATCGTTCAGCAACTGGGGCTCGAAATTCGGCGTCAAACGATTGCCAGGTATGCGGACGACAGAAGCGAATCCGTCGGGCTTACCGAAGGTGTTTTTTTCGAATGCCTCACTCGCGAGACATTGGAAGAGGCCTTGGTTTTGGGAACGGAGGTGTTGATTGGTCAAACCGTTTTGGAAAAACTCGACCTGCTCGCTGATTGCGCGGGGCAGAAATTGATGCCGCATCCTGACCGGCCAAATCAACCCGTTTCGATGGTGAGATAAGAGTGCCAGCCGAAAATGCTTCGCACGTTAACTGGACCCCAGAATTGCCGTTCTGCCGCTCAATTTTTGCCTCGCCAGTTGATCTATGACTACCGTCGCGATCGTGCGAAGAGAAACCGGCGGCTGGGCGTGGCCGGTCTTCATGATTCTGTACATGAACGGGCAGGCGCATGTGGTCTGTCTAGCGGTTTTTCAACTCGGATCTCGCTTTTTGCGTGCATACGATCTGAACGTCATCGGAAGCGATGGCAGTGCAATACGAAGAACGTCATGAGTCATTTCACGCAAAACATTGCTGTGATTTTTTCAGTCCTCGCGTGCATGGGCTATTTGGGGTACCAGCTGATCCAGTCGTTGCGCGGGAAGAGCTCGAAGATTGGTAGTTGCTGTGCGAAGGGATGCGCTGGTGTGCTCCGGGAGCAGCCGGGAGCAGAGAATGCAGTGAAAGGATCGACGCACTTCATTCCTCTCGAAAGCCTCTCGCGCCGAAGTCAGAAATCGTAAAAGTTCTGCAGATCATAGGGTTACGATCAATCAGAAAAAATCCGGACGTTTAGGCCTTGCAAAGAAAAACACGAACCGTATATTCCCGCCTCACAAATCGGTTGACCGCTCGCCAACGCGAACGACGCCGAAAAGTGAAGACGGTTTGAGACGCGAAACAACGACTCAATCCGACGCGAATAAAAAAGTCGAAAAGGGCTTGACGCGAAAAGAAACGAAAGTATAGTACTCGACCCGCAGTAAAGAACTGCGAGCCGAAAAGAAAAACTGAAACGAAGCCGCTAAGGACGAGCAGATTGCTAAATCAGTCAGCTTTATTCCCACCGACGTAGTTCGCTGTTGACCCCCTGAAAAGAGTCATCGGCGGCGAGCCGGTGACGCAACCTGAAGATGATAACGAAAAGGTTATCCGGGAGTTTGGTCGGCCGAAATTGGATCAGTTAGTTCTTTCGAGAAATACCTGATCCGCGTTCGGCGGAGTTTCGTCGAGATGAAGTCGAGTCGGCCGAAAGCCGGCAAGATCGAATCGAAAACGAGATTGCTCTTTGACAAGTGAATGATGAGGTTCAAGGTTTTCAAGAAACCTGAACAACTCCGCGATGTTCGTCTCAAGCATGTAACCATGCCGATCAGGGTGAGCCTTCAGTGAGCCATGTGCTCAACTCACCGGGGTCGAGGGTGTGATCCCCACACCCGATTCCGTCCGACGAACACGCCGAGCACCTTTTTGGCGAACATGATCCGTTATCGCGTCATGTTGGGTTCATGGGGTTAGCACAATGTGGAGCAGTCGGGAGTCAGTGAAATCCCTGTCCGAAAGACAGAAGGTTTTGCGAAGCGAACGATCGCAGAAGCATGGGGTGTTAGCCGTGTGATGCCAACAGCTGTTATCACCTGCCCGGTGATGACTGAGCCGGGAGTTAGTTCCTCCCTGGTTCCAGAGTCTTCCCGTGGGAAAACAAACCGCGTTTAGGCCGAGGATAGGATTCGTGACCGACTTAGTCACGGGCCGATCAGTCGCGACGGTGATCGATAAATGTGGTCAAGCTACTAAGGGTACATGGTGGATGTCTTGGCATCGAGAGGCGACGAAAGACGTGGTAGCCTGCGAAAAGCTCCGGGGAACTGGCAAACAAGTGTTGATCCGGAGATGTCTGAATCGGGAAACCGTATTGGGGTTACTCCCAATAACTTCTGGCTGAATGTATAGGCCAGATAGAGCGAACCCAGGGAACTGAAACATCTAAGTACCTGGAGGAAAAGAAAAAGACATTGATTTCGTAAGTAGCGGCGAGCGAAAGCGAACATAGCCCAAACCGGGATTCGTCCCGGGGTTGCGGAAGCACTGAGGGGTTACAAAACCGGTCATAGCGGAAGTCTTTAGGAATACTGTCCCATAGAGGGTGAAAGGCCCGTACGCGAAATGACTAGGTCCCCGTTAATATGTGCTCTCCAGAGTAGCACGGAGCTCGTGGAACTCCGTGCGAAGCTGGCCGGCCCACCGGCCAAGGCTAAATACTACTCGATGACCGATAGTGAACTAGTAGGGCGATTGAATGATGAAAAGCACAGCTATTAGCTGAGTTAAAAGCACCTGAAACCATGTACTTACAAGCGGTCGGAGCACTATGGCCCGCAAGGGCAATGTGTGACGGCGTACCTTTTGCATAATGGACCGGCGAGTGTATGTCTGCAGCAAGGCTAAGGTGTCAAGCACTGGAGCCGTAGCGAAAGCGAGTCTAAAATGGGCGTTAAGTTGCAGGCTTACGGCCCGAAACCCCGTGATCTACCCATGGCCAGGTTGAATGTTCCGTAAAAGGAACAGAAGGACCGAAGCCGTTAACGTTGAAAAGTTATGGCATGAGCTGTGGGGAGGAGTGAAAGTCTAATCAAACGGGGAGATATCTGGTTCTCTTCGAAATGCCTTTAGGGGCAGCCTCCAGCCACTATGTCGTGGGGGTAGAGCTACTGAAAGGAGACGTGGGGCTACCCGCCTACACGCTCCTACCAAACTCCGAATACCACGACAATTATCTGGGGAGTGAGTCCGCGAGGGATAATCTTCGCGGTCAAAAGGGAAACAACCCTGATCGTCTGCTAAGGTCCCTAAATATAGCTTAGTTCGGTAGGAAGTTATTCTGCGGTGACAGCCAGGATGTTGGCTTAGAAGCAGCCACCATTTAAAAAGTGCGTAATAGCTTACTGGTCGAGCAGAGTAGCGCCGTAAATGATCGGGAATAAGCTATATACCGAAGCAACGGGCTTGATTTATCAAGCGGTAGAAGAGCGTTGCACTCCGCGTCGAAGCCATATCGTGAGAAGTGGTGGAGCGTGTGCAAGTGAGAATGCCGGTATGAGTAACGATAATGCAGGTGAAAATCCTGCACGCCGAAAATCTAAGGGTTCCTGGGGAAGGTAAATCCGCCCAGGGTTAGTCGGAAGCTAAGATGAGGCCGAAAGGCGTAATCGATGCACAGCAGGTTAATATTCCTGCACCGGCTGTAAAGGTTGAACCTCTGCATGTGTCCTTTCAAGGCAGATCCTCCGATCAGACGTGGAGGTTTCGCAAGATCGAGGCCGTTTTGTTGCCGAAGTCTGTGGAGAAAGGTCCGAGAAAAGTGCAGAGGTGACGATACAGTTGACCGTACTAAAACTGACACAGGTAGATGAGGAGAATATCCTAAGGCGCTCGAGAGAACTGCGGTTAAGGAACTAGGCAAAATAACCACGTAACTTCGGGATAAGTGGTCCCTCCTCCTTTTAGGAGAGGGCACAGTAAGTGGCCCGGGCGACTGTTTATCAAAAACACAGCTCTGTGCTAACTCGCAAGAGGATGTATACAGAGTGACGCCTGCTCGGTGCAGGAAGGTTAAGGAAGCAGGTCAAGATTTCGATCTGAAGCTTGCAACCGAAGCCCCTGTAAACGGCGGCCGTAACTATGACGGTCCTAAGGTAGCGAAGTTCCTTGTCGGGTAAGTTCCGACGCGCATGAACGGCGTAACGACTTGGGCGCTGTCTCGACCGCAGACTCGGTGAAATTGAAGTGGCGGTGAAGATACCGTCTACCCGCAGCAAGACGGAAAGACCCCATGCACCTTTACTATAACCTGGTACTGATGCCGGGTGAGGACTGCGTAGAATAGGTGGGAGGCGTTGATCTGCTGGTTCCGGCCAGCAGGGAGCCGCAATGTGAAATACCACCCTGTTTACATTCGTCATCTCACTCTGATCCCATGAATCTGGGCAGAGAACCGTGCTAGGCGGTTAGTTTGACTGGGGCGGTCTCCTCCAAAAGAGTAACGGAGGAGTGCAAAGGCAAGCTCAGAACGGTTGGCAATCGTTCGTCGAGCGCAAAGGTAGAAGCTTGCTTGACTGCGAGTGCTACAGCACGAGCAGAGATGAAAGTCGGTCTTAGTGATCCTGTGGTCCCGTGTGGAAGGGCCATAGCTCAACGGATAAAAGGTACGCTGGGGATAACAGGCTGATCGCCTCCGAGCGTCCATAGCGGCGAGGCGGTTTGGCACCTCGATGTCGGCCCATCGCATCCTGGGGCTGAAGGCGGTCCCAAGGGTTTGGCTGTTCGCCAATTAAAGCGGTACGCGAGCTGGGTTCAGACCGGCGTGAGCCAGGTCGGTCCCTATCTGCTGTGGGCGTAGGATTCTTGACGGCACCTCTTCCATAGTACGAGAGGATTTGGAAGGACTGACCCCTGGTGTACCAGTTGTCGCGCTAGCGGCATCGCTGGGTAGCCATGTCGGGAACGGATAAACGCTGAAAGCATCTAAGCGTGAAGCCTATGCCAAGATTATGAATCCATGGGAGCTTGCTCCCGAGAGACCCCGAGTAGACCACTCGGTTGATAGGCCGGAGCTGTACAAACAGAAATGTTTTTAGGTTACCGGTACTAACGGTCGATTGCTTGACCACTTTTATCGATCATCGTTCGACTCCAAAAAGTCGCTCGGTAATCGCGGAGTGGGCTTGCATGTCCATATTTGATCCCTTGTTTCGATAATGAATTGAATTTGGGCTTGTTTAGCCCTGAACCTCACCATCACAAAAGCACTCGCAAGAGTGCGCTCAATAGAGCAACCGAACACGGTTCGGTGACCCTTAACCGGGTCATCGAACCTTTGTTGGTGGCTATATCTGCAGGGTCATACCCGTTCCCATTCCGAACACGGTCGTCAAGCCTGCAGAGCCGATGATACTGCGTCAGCGGGAAAGTAGGTCACTGCCAGCATTAAACTGAACCCCGGTCGTTGCAAAACGATCGGGGTTCTTTTTTGGACACGCTTTTCACCCAGCTAGGTATCTTCTGGATCTCTAGCAGCTTCGCCGCGCGTCCGTCAATCACCTGCCAGGACTGGACTACTTACTCACTGGTTTCGAAGTTCGCTCAGCGACGCACGATCCATCAACCGGTTGTAATCCACGCAACCGTCTTATCCGCCAGACGGTCCAATGTGGCGACTGACATTTCCAAGTGGGCTTCCCGCGTGTCTTCGATCTTGTTGTGCGAAATGCCTTTAAGGCTTTGCACAAATAGCATCACCGTCGGAACGCCGGCCCGGCAGACCTCGGCGGCGTCGTGCAGGGGTCCGCTCGGTAGTCGATAGGATGTTTTGCAGATCTCGCAGATCGCTTCGTCGCCCAGCTCGATCAGGTGTGGGTGGAACGGGAACGGCTGGATCGACCAGATCAGCTCCCAGCGAACGTCGATCTTTTCTTCCGCCGCAATTTTTTTGCTGAGTTGGACAGCTTCTTCATACATCGATGCCAAGGTGGGCGCGTCCAGGTGTCGTTGGTCTAGCGTCATTTCAGCTTCACCGACGACGGCGGTCACGATGCCCGGGCGGGTCGTTACCCGGCCGACAGTGCAAACGCCTTTGTGCCGGTCGGCAATCTCGCGAATCGCCAGTTGCAATCTCGAAACGCCGGCTAAGGCGTCGCGACGTTTATTCATCGGCGTCGAACCGGAATGAGCGGCTTGACCCGTGAAATGGATTGCGTGTCGTTCCACGCCGAACGTCCCGAGCACAACCCCCATTGGCAGATTCAGACTTTCGAGTACCGGGCCTTGCTCGATGTGCAGTTCCAAATACGCGGCCGCATTTGCTAATTCGTTGTGCGCCTCGGGCGCCTTGTCCAGATCGATGCCTTCCAGCTTCAGCGCGTCGGCAATTTTGATCCCGTCTTTGTCGGTGAGATGTCGAACTTCATCCGGAACCAGTGACCCCGAAGCCGCGCTGGATCCGAACAGGCTTCGTCCGAACCTCGCGCCTTCTTCGTCGGCCCAGTCGACAAGACGAATCGTCACCGGCGGGGTGCCGGTCTCGGCAAACCTCCGAAGCACTTCGAGGCCCGCGACCACGTTCAAACAGCCGTCGAGCCACCCGCCGTCGGGGACCGAGTCGATATGCCCGCCGATCAGCAGTTCTCTGGGCGATTCACCCTTGAGGGTGGCCCAGAGGTTACCAGCCGCGTCCTGATGAACCTCGACGGGTAGCGTTGAGAGTTTGCCGCGCAGCCACCGCCGGGCCGCCGCCCAAGTGGGGGTGAACGCGACGCGCTGGGCGCCGTCGGCGTTTCCGGTCAGTTCGCGAAGTTCCTTCAGTTCTGTGATCGTTCGGGTGGGATTCAGCATTAACGGCTCTTGGAAGGGTCGATTCGCACCACAGGGTTGCTGAAGCAACCCCGCCTGAAGCTTGTTACTTGGTGAACGTCACCGATTTTACATACGGGCGGTCGGTCAGGGTTTGGCCGATCTCGCCCTTGTCGCGTTTGTATAACACATAGGTCTTGGTTTTTCCGTCATCGTCGGTGACGTAAAGCGGGGCGACGATGCCGCCTTCGACAACCGTCCCGTCGGTCAGTGTCAGCTTGTAGCTGGTCTCACGCGCGGGATAGCTTCGACCGCTGTAGACCTTGATATCGCTGCCGGATTCTTTGAAATTCCATTCCTTTTCCTGCCGCTCCCAAACGACCGATGCCTCGGCTTTCTCGACCATCGCGATCGGAACGTCGGTGTAATCTTTCTGAGCTTCCACCCAGACCCGGATCGGTTTCTCGGCCGTGGTGGCGATCTTTCCCTTTACCGTCTTTCCGTCGCTCAGTGTGATCGTCCCCGGGCGTGCTTCTTCCGGCTCGTCCTGATTTTTTAACGGGTTTGCGCCGACCGCCGGTTCGGTCGCGGCGGGAGCAGTCGTCGGCTTTTTAGAAAATCCAAGGATCGAGTCCATCGCCCGATCAGTGGTCGGCGGGGCGGCGACGCAGACGGCGGTCGACAGCAAAATCATAAGGGCGACCTCTCGCGCTAGCGGCGAGCGGTTCGGCTTGGTCCTGCGGTGGGGATAACGCATCGAGGTTTCTCCGGTGTAACATCATACAACGATGTACGACCGACCGTTGCAGACTTCGATCACCACACTGCGATCGGCCGTCGCGTCGGTGCCGTTGGGCAAATGGGGCGTCGGCGTCAGCGGCGGGGCGGACAGCGTCGCACTGCTGCTCCTGCTCCGCGAATTCACCTCCGCAAGTTTGCACGTGATCCATCTCGATCACGAAACCCGCGACGGGGAAAGCGCGGCCGATGCCGAGTTCGTCATTGATCTTTGCCGGTCGCTGGGGATGCCGGTTTGCGTCGAAAAGCGGAACGTTGTCGAGGCGCGGAGCACGGATCTCCCAAAAAATGTGGCGGCCCGGTTTCGAAAGGCCAGGTTCGAATTGTTTCGGTCGGTAGTAGCCGCCGAATCTTTGGACGGCGTGATTCTCGCCCACCATGCCGACGACCGGACTGAAACAGTGATGCAGCGGATCCTGCGCGGCAGCGGCCCGGGCGCCGTGCAAGGCATGTCGCCTGCGTCGGTGGTCGACGGACTGCAAATCCTGCGGCCACTGCTGGCAGTGCGGAGCGAGAAATTACGCGATTTTTTAATTTCGCGCGGTCAGGCCTGGCGAGAGGATCAGAGCAACGCGTCCGACAGATATCTCCGCAATCGATTGCGCCGCTGGCTTGCTGAGCAACCGCAGATGCACGAGACCGTGTTGCGGATCGCCGAACAAAGCGGTCGACTGAAGGTCTGGCTCGACGCACATTCTCCCGAGTTATCCGGCACCTTTTCCGCGGAAAAACTGGCAGGCCTGTGTGATCCCCTTGCCCGGCACGCCGGCGCGAAATGGCTCGCCCGGGCGGGTGTCCCGCACGATCAATTGACCCGGGACGTGGTCGAACGGCTGGTGAATATGGCGACCGATGTCGCGTCTTCACCCCGGGTCCACTTCCCGGGCAGCATCCTCGTTTCCCGAAGCCGGGGCGTTATTAAGGTGTGTGACGTGTGTAAGGCGGCGGCTCAACCGGCGGTTAAAACCGCCCAGCTCGACAGCCCGAACGCGGTCGCGGACGACAGCGTCCGGTAACTTTCGACCGTCGCCGACAAACTCGGTTCAGCCGACGCAGAGTTAGGATATACTGCTGAAACTTCCGGCCGGCCGGGGCGTAAGATGGTTTGAACACCACGGTTGCTTGTGGCACAATACGTTGTCAGTTGACCGACAGTGCAACGTCGAACAGGAATCTGCATGCTTCTCCAGACGAACAGTTATATTGTCCCCAAGGAAAAGCGTGCGGAGCACAGCCGGATCATCCGGCGATTTCGTCAAACGTTGCGGCGGCTCGGTTGCGATCATTTCGAAGTTTACGAGCAAGTCGGGTCTAACTGGAGCAATTCCGAATCCGCCGGTCGGTACGTACAGATTCTGCGGTTCGTCGATCGCAAACATCAGCTGTCAGTGCAATCCGCCGAGCGAGTGGATCCGTCGGCCCAGGCGGTGATTGCGGATTTCTGTGAACTGATCAACTTCCCGTACCAACAGCAGCAGGGGCTGTTCGCCGTCGGTTTCTACACCAGCGTGTTGCCGGTGATGCCCAAACGCGGCACGCGTGGCGAGTTGATCTCGACCGTCGAACACGAAGTGATCGACGACCCCGAGGCGGAAAATCTCGGCAATGAAGACGACGGTTTGGACGAAACTGAAAATGGCAACGGGGAACTGACTGCCGCCGCCGGCGTCGACGAGCTTTCCCCCGCCGCGGCCAGGACTGAAGACGAAATCGTTCACCCCGAACTGATCGACCAGGCGTTGTCGGACGAACCGAAAACCACGCTGCATGATAAGTTCATGGATTTCCCCTCTTCGGAAGAACCCGAAGACCGGGCCAACGGGTTTATCGAAGCCGAGGTCGTCGACACCAAGCACGACGACGAAGCACACCCGGACGTTAAAAAATCCGAAGAACACGCACCCTGGTAAGAGTAACCCCGCCACTCACCAATTGGAAAACCGATGAAGCAACTCATACGGTCACTCACCTTGATCCTGCTGGTCGGGGGGTGGACGCTGGCGTCGGCTGCTGTGGTGTTAGTTCGCACGCCGAACAATTTCGTGCTGCTGCCCAAGGCACGGCTCGGGTATCACGAAACCTATCTCGACACCCGTAAATGGACGATCGTCGACGACCGTTCCCATGCCGAATTGGTCGACCGTTTAATTCATATGGGCCGGGCCGACGTGCTTTCCCACACTGTTAATTTGAACGGCCCCGCGGCAACGGTTCGACTCGCAGACGCCGTCGCGCATCCGTTGACGTCGGTGCCGTGACGATGTCTGATCGGTGAATGCGAAAATCTTCCGCCGTGATCGGGCTCTTACTTCTGGTCGGAATGAGCAATGCCGCAAGGGCAGAAAACCCGTCGCTGGTAGCGGTCGACGCCGACGCGTTCGGCAAGTGCGTTGACGCCGACGCGACGGTGACAAAGGTCGCGAGCGGGATGCATTTTCTCGAAGGCCCGGTCTGGATGCCGGCCGGGTATTTGCTGTTCAGTGACAACGCATTCGATCGCATTCACAAATACACGCCCGCGGACGGCGTCACGATCTTCCGCGAACCCAGTCACGCGACTAACGGCAACACCACCGACAATCAGGGCCGGTTGATCTCCTGCGAGCAGGGCATCCGCAGTGTGACCCGGACCGAAGCCAACGGGTCGATCACGGTGCTGGTCGATAAATTCGAAGGCAAGCGGTTCAACTCGCCCAACGACGTGGTCGTGAAGTCCGACGACAGCGTCTGGTTCACCGACCCGCCATACGGGGTGCCCAAGGGTCAGAAGCGTGAGATCGATCATCAATGGGTGTACCGTCTCGACCCGGCGACCAAGCTGGTGTCGGCCGTTGTCACCGACATGGACATGCCCAACGGCCTTTGCTTTAACCCCGATGAAAAACGGCTGTACGTCGCGGATTCCGGCAAGCCCCGGCACGTCCGCGTGTACGACATCAACACCGACCACACCGCGACCAACGGCCGGGTGTTTTGCACCCTCGACAAAGGCGTGCCCGACGGCATGCGGATCGACAAAGCCGGCCGGTTATGGACTTCCGCCGGCGATGGCATTCAGATTTTCGCGCCGGAGGGAAAATTGATCGGTCGGATCCTGGTTCCCGAATCGCCGGCCAATCTCTGCTTCGGCGGGGCAGACGGGCACACGCTTTGGATCACCGCGCGACACAGCCTGTACAAAATCGAAGTTAAAGTCCACCCCGCTCGAACTATTGTCCTGCACTGAATACCTCGCAGAATAATCGGATTTCTCATTGACCGTTTCACTCGCCGCCGCCCAAAATTTAGCGTCGCAATGTTTAATTTTGGTTTTCTTCATCCAGTCATTCGATAGGGGGAGTGAAAAATGTTCAAGAACTGCCAACGTTCGCGTTTCATCCGAGTTGTGAGGTCGGAACCTCTTGAACGTCGACAGTTGCTGTCAACGTCAATTGCTCTTGAAGGAACTACAGGAAACGACAGCTTTCTTGTTTCTTTCAATGCAAGCTCTATGCAATACGATTTTTCGGGCGGGGTTACCGCCCCGAGTTCTATATCCGCAACTGGCTTTGCTGGTTTTAATCTCGTCGGTAGCGGCGGCAGCGATACTCTGACGATTGTCGGAGGAAGCCCTACGCTTTTAGATAATATTGGCACCGATGGTAGCAGTTTTAGCGTAACCGTTTCCGCCGGAACTTTTGGGCTTAATTCGACGGAAGACGTCTCTGCCCTATCCGTCAGTTTAGGAGCAACGGTGCGGATGCTTGGTACGGGGCACCCGTTAACCCTGTCCTCGCTCACTTTTGCCGGTTCGTCCGACGCATGGCAGGGCCAACTTGACCTTGGTAGTAATGATCTTATCGTTCACGGTGGCGACGTGTCGGTGCTTTCGAATCAGATAAAGAGCGGTTTTAACCGAGGAACTTGGAGTGGTACCGGCATAAATAGCTCCGTTGCCGCAGGTGATCCGACCCGGCTTGCCGCTATAGGCATTTCCTCGAATAGTGACGGGAGTGGCAACGCTATCTAAAACGCATTCAGCGGTCGAACGGCAGTAGCAATGGATGCTCTCATCAAGAACACTCTTTTTGGTGACGCCAACCTCGATGGTCGCGTGGACGGCAGTGACTACACGAAAATCGACAATGGATTTAACAGCCCGCTCTCCGGCTGGTCTAACGGCGACTTCAACTACGATGGCCTGATTAATGGCTCTGATTACACCTTGATAGATAACGCATTTAACACTCAGGTAGGTTCGCCAGCCCCCATAACCCTCACGGCACCGACGACCGCCGAAATTGATTTAGCATGGTCAGACACATCGGGACCAACCGTTGAAGGGTACGACGTTTTCCGTTCTACCACTTTCGGCTTCACGCCCGATGACTCCAACTTCCTGATCTTCAACCCTGATCCGAACTTTCAAGACAGCGGGTTGCTGCCCTCAACGACATACTATTACAACGTTCAGGCCGTTCATCAGGACGGCAGTCTGACGCCGGTCGCTTCGAATGTTTCGGCCACTACACTGACCTCTGACACCATCGCGCCCTTGCAGCCCACCGATCTCATCGGTGAGGGAGTTAGCAGCAGTGATGTGAATCTTAGCTGGACCGACAACAGCAATAATGAAACTGGATTTTTGATCGAATATGCGCACTCGGGGCAAGGCGATTGGACCGTCGCCAAAATAGCGCCGCCCCATACCACCGGCGATACGGTTTATCTCCTCAACGACGGCACCGACTACGACTTCCGCGTAACTGCTATGAACAGCGTCCAAACAACCGCGGCCGCAGGTATCTTGCCCGCAGTCTCTCCAGCAACAACCACCTCACCGACAACCACGGCAACAACTCAATCGATCAACGGCAAAACGGTATTCATTGCAATCATCGGCGGTAATTTTCAGAACCAAGCAAAGCTTAACACTGGATTCGGGCTCGGCGCGCTTGCAAAGGTTTTGAACAATGGACAGCACCCGGAGTTTGATGTGCATGTCTTTGCAAGCTATCTCCAGGAAAATATTAATGATAACGGAACCGGTTATGCGCTTCGTGAGGTAAACGCGGCATTCGCGAAGGGCGTGCGTCTTTGGTCGCTTATTGGCTACAGCCACGGAGCTGGCAGCGCATTTAATCTCGATCAGCAAGTGCACGCCGCCGACGTACTTCATCAACCCGTGCCATTGAAGCTTTCGTATTCGGCTTACGTTCAAGGGGTGAGCCACAATTTTGCCTTCGATCTAGCTTCGCAGAGCACGCCGCCAGTTGATAGCAAAATGAATGGCAACTTTTTTTCAAACTGGTACGAAAACAACGATACAATCGGTGTACACGCACCCATATCAGTCGCGTCACAAAATCATCACGTACTTGCCAACGATGACGGAAGTACGGTTCTCCATACAACAATAGATAAACAGCAGCTTAACCTTATATCGCCGCTGGCGATGGAGGCAACTGATCAGATTGTTACAAGAGGCGGTTGATATGGCTTCTTGAATCTATGGATTTAAGCAATGCGAAAGATGATAATTGTATCACAATGGATCAGCTTCATAGCGCTTGTTGTTACTGGCGTTTTCTGGGTGAAAAGCTATCAATATTTCCTCGAATTGCCCGGTGTAGTTCAAATATCATTAAAAGATTCGCAATCAGTATTTATCGTTTCGCACCAAGGCCGTATAGACCTCGCAAGGCAGTGGATTACTCCCCCGCTACCTGATAAGCTACACGGCAGAGCTTATTCGACCGGTTATGGCTCATTCGCGGTTACAATGCCAAACTCGTCGCAAGCAGGTGGTTGCACCCTTCTTACCAGTTTTCCACAACAAAACGACCTTGGGTATGGTTTTTTGGGAGTGGGCGAGCAGCTATGTTTTATGGGACGTGGTAACCAAAAACCGAGCCTTGTCACGGGGCATTTTGCAAAGATCACCATACCATTTTGGTCCCCAACGTTATTGTTCTGCTCTTCGACGATTTTTTTCATGTCAAGCAGGTTTTACAGATGGCGCAAACGTTCTAGAGGATTTTGCGGGACGTGCGGCTATGACCTTCGCGCTTCACCAGAGCGTTGTCCAGAATGCGGAACCGTGACTACCACGGTTCAAAAAAAGGCCTTCGCTTGAACAATTTATCTCGCTGAGATTGTGTCGTCCCGACAAAATGCAGCTTTTTTTGTACACTCGTGGCGTGTCACACGCGAGCCGATATCTCGATCCAGCGCTAGTCGAGCAGCTCAATCACCTGCAAATGGCTGCACGAAGCGTCGTCGAAGGCTCCGCAACCGGGTTGCACCGCAGTCAGCTGAAGGGCGCGAGCGTCGAATTTCGTCAGCATCGGGCGTACGTGCCGGGTGATGAACCGCGACGGCTGGACTGGCGCATCCTGGCCCGTACCGATCGGCCGTTCATCAAGGAATACGACGAAGAGACGAACCTTCGTTGCCTGCTGCTTCTCGACGGAAGTGGGTCGATGTCTTACGGGCCGAAAACGTCTGCGGCGGCCAACAAGTTTGACTATTCAGCAAGGCTGGTTGCGGCGCTGGCGTATCTGATGCTCGCTTCGACCGAAAGCGTCGGCTTCGCGGTGATGTCCAACAGGCTGTCTCAATGGCTGACTCCCCGCACCGGGTCGAAGCAACTGTCGCGAGTAACCAGTGCGATGGATCTGGCGCTGCCGCGTGGGCCGATGGATCTAAGAAAGTCGACGGAAGAAGCCGCAAGCCGACTCGGTCGACGGGCACTGGTCGTGGTGGTCTCCGATTTTTTCACGCCGCCGAAGATCGTTCGTGACGCGCTCGCGCGGTTCAGGCACGACCGGCACGAACTGATTTGTCTCCGCGTGCTGCACCCGGACGAACTGAACTTCCCGTTCAAAACCTGGTCCCGGTTCGCGGGGTTTGAAGGCGAGCCGGCCCGGCTCTGCGAACCGGCGATGCTGCGGTCGGCCTACCAGGCCAACTTCGAGCGACACGACCACGAGCTCCGGCAGGCGATCCGGTCGACCTCGGCCGAATTTTTCCAGTTCGTCACGGATCGGCCGTTGATCGAGTCGGTCACTCATTTTTTACGGTCAAGGGCGTCGCCGTAAATCGTCGCATGGTTGCGTCGATGCACTGATCTTTGCCCTGATGATCCTCTAAGGAAATCGAACCGCATGTTCTTGAATCCGCTGATGCTCGCCTGGGCGGTCGGCGCGGCGGTGCCGGTGCTCGTGCACCTGCTGAGTCAAAGTCGGTATCGCACCGTCGAGTGGGGCGCAATGATGTTCCTCGACGACACGGCCGGTCCACACCACCGCCGATCCCGACTGAAACAATGGACCCTGCTCGCGGTCCGGTCGGCGATGGTCGGACTCCTCGCCGTCGCGGCGGCCCGACCGGTGTTTGCCGGGCGATTCGCGTCGCTCGTTCCCACTGCCGGGCTTAGCACCGGTGGTCGCGCCACGGTGATGCTGATCGTCGACGACTCGGCCAGCATGGGGTACACGCTGAACGGCAGATCGCGGCTCGACCAGGCGCGGGCGATCTCGTTGCAGATTCTGTCCGGACTTCACCGCGGGGATTCGGCGGCTTTGGTGCTTGCCGGTGGACCGCAGGACTCGTCTGCGGAAGTGCCGGTGTCCGACTTCCAAAACCTTGCCTCGAAAATCACCGACCTGTCGCCCGGTTACGGGGAAGCGGATTTCGCCGACGCGCTCGAACACGCGGCAACAATTTTAGAGCGAGCCGAAACTGCCGATCGCGAAATATACGTGGTCTGCGATCGGCAGGCGTCGAGTTGGCGTCGCGCGATTTCGCCCGCGTTCACCGACGCGTGGGCCACCCGTCGGTCTGCGGCGAACGCGCCGCGGGTCACGATCTTTCCAGTCGGTGGTTACGAGTCAGACAACCTGAGCGTCGAGACGGTTCGGGTCCTGAACCCGCCGGTGATACGGGACCAGCCGGCCGAGCTCGAGGTGCGGGTGCGAAACCTCGGGACGTCCGTGGCGGATGCGGTCCCGTTGTCGGTCTGGACCGGTCGACTTCCGTTAGGCGACACGACCGTCAGTGTCGACGCCGGCGCGGCGCGCCGGGTGCGGATGACGGCCCGTTTTCCGGAGGCAGGGTCACGGGTGATCTCGGCGGCGATCAAAACCGGCGGGTACACCGCCGACGACCGGTTCGACCGGTCCGTACAGGTGGTTCCGCCGGTGCGCGTTCTGTTGATCGACGGCGACGACGCGGGAGACGCCGACGCGTCGAGCTCGTCCCGGGCGCTGCGACTGGCGCTCGCGCCTTTCGCGGCTTCCGGACAACAGGGTGCGGATCCCGCCACAGTCACGATCGCAACGCCCGACCGGTTGACCACCGAGACGCTGGCAGAAACTGACGTCGTCGTCCTTTGCGACATCTCGGCGTTCACGTCGGAACAGGTTCGAAATCTGGAGCAATTCGTCTACCGCGGGGGTGGGGTCTGGTTCGTACCCGGGCGGCGGGTGTCGGCGGATGAATTTAATCAGACACTCTACCGCGAAGGGGCGGGCATTTTCCCGGCTTCGATTCAACCGCCCACACCCCCGGACGCGCCGCTGGACGCCGGTATGGGGAACGTCGACCGGCAGCACCCGGTGTTCGGATTTCTCGATTCGGGACCTGCACCGCAGTGGCGGGTGCGGCGCGTTTTTCCGGCCGTCCCGCGCGTGCCCGACGCCCGGGTGATCGCGATGGCGAGCACCGGGCAACCGCTGCTGATTGAAACCACCGCCGGCCGGGGGCGGGCGCTGATGTCGACCACTGCGTTCGATCCAGCCTGGACCGATGCGCCTGCGAGCAGTCTGTTTCTCCCGTTCGCCCAATCCGTAGTGCGGTATCTCAGCGCGGGCTTAGAGGAAGATCGAAACCTTTCGATCAGCCAGCCGATTTCTGTGAATGTCCCGGGCAGCATTGACGACCGAACCCCCACGGTGCAGCTAATGCCGTCCGGCCGCCGCGAGCGTGCCACGGTCCGGCGCTTCGCCGACCACTCTGAAATCCGATATTTCCGGACCGATTCGCCCGGCACGTACCGTCTTAGATATTTAGCCAACCATGTCGAACAGACGATGAACTTCGTCGTCGGCCGGTCACGCACCGAATCAGACCTCACCCCCGTTTCCGACGATCAATGGCGCAGTTTCCGGCGTAAGACCGGCATCACCCGGATCGAACCCGCTGCCACGCCGGTCGCCGACGCGGTGAATCACCAGCGGGGCGGGCGTGAGGTCTGGATCGATCTGGTCGGAGTGGTTCTGATGCTCGGGCTGGTCGAACTCGCGATGACCCGGTGCTGGTCGAGCACAGGAGACGTCTTCGTGCGGGGTGGTGCTAAAGCTGTCGTGTACAAACCTTAGTCGTCGGCTGCTGGCGATTTCAATCAGGCGAGGCTATCGTCCGATCCGGGCTGATCATCAAGAACAGTTGTTGTACCGCGAGGCATTTTCCCCATGGCTGCTGTCGCCGGCTCAATCAAGCTCCGGGGAGGGCAGGTCTGGGTGCCTTGGTTCGTGCTGGTCGTCGGGCTGGTCACGACCAGCATGGCGGCCTGGTACATCAAGCACTCTAACTCGACACGCGAACAAACCAGATTTCACGGCCTTGCCGATGCCGCGGTCGACCAGTTGTCGAGCGGCACCGAGGACTACATCGCTGCTTTGCGAGGCGCGAGCGGGCTTTTCGCCGCGGTCGCAGAACCTGGCCCGGATCAGTTCGACGCCTACGTGCGTGAGCTGAATCTGGCCCGTCGTTATCCGGCACTGCGGGGCGTCGGGTACGCCCCCCGCGTGCCGGCCGCCCGCGTTCAGGCGGTCTCGGAAGACGGGCGACGGAATATCAGTCCGGAATTTCACATCTGGCCCGAGGACGTTCAGACCGAGGCCTATCCGAACTATTTTCTGGAACCACGGGACGGCCGAGAACGGCCGGGGCTCGGATACAACATTTTAAACGACACGGCCCGGCGGGCTGCGCTGGAATTGGCTCGGGACACCGGCAGTGCCGCGGTCACCACCCGCCTGCATTTGCTGTCGCAGGCGGCCACGGATCCGGCCGGGGCATTTCTCATTTTTTATCCGATTTACAAGGTCGGCGTCGTCCCGACCAACGTTTCGGATCGACGTTCGCGGATCAGCGGGACCGTGTTCGTCGCGTTCGTCGCCGACGAATTTTTCGGCCGGATTTTTGATAGCGAAGTCCGGGGCCGGGCACGGATTGTCGTCTACGACAAAGGGGTTTCCGGCAGAGAACTGCTTTTCGATCCGACTCAGGACAACAAAGAAACAGACGACTTCAAGCCCCATCTGGCCGCGACGCGCGACGTCCAGATCGGCGGGCGGGTCTGGACGCTGGAGATGACCGAACGGCGGGATTTCGATCTCGAATCCGGTGAGCCGCTCACCCCGTTCATTCTGCTCGGGGGCAGCGGCATCAGCTTGGTGTTGTTTGCAGTAACCCGCGGGCAGGCGCTGGCGAACGAGGCGGTCGAAAAAAGCGCGGCTGCCTTGAGCGTGTCGACCGAAGCGCTAAAAGCCAGCCAGGGACGTCTTCGCCGGCTGGTCGATTCGAATCTGATCGGCGTGCTGTTTTGCGACACCGACGGGCAAATCATTGACGGCAACGACGAATTCTTCCGGACGATCGGCCGGCGGCGGGGTGATTACGCGGGCCCCGTCCGAATCAGCTTCTCTGACGTGATCAGTGAGGACCAGCTGGAAGCGCAGTGGACGGCCTTGCGCGGACTCGAAGCCTCGCGTGTCAGTCCGTCCCGTGAAACGTGTTTCAAAAAACCCGACGGGTCACCGGTGCCTGCACTGATCGGGCTCGCGATCGTCGACGGGTCGACGACCGATGCCGTCGCGTTCACGATCGACCTGACCGAACGCAAACAGGTCGAACGGGAACTGGAAGCGGCGAAAGAGGCGGCCGAGGCGGCGAACCGGTCGAAGGACCAGTTTCTGGCCGTGCTCAGTCACGAGCTGCGGACGCCGCTGACACCGGTACTCGCGGCGACCACCGCGGCCAAGGACGACCGCGGGTTGTCCGACGACGTGCGCGCCGAGATGGAAATGATCCACCGCAACGTCGACCTTGAAGCCAGGCTGATCGACGATTTGCTCGACCTCACACGGATCGGCCGCGGCAAGCTGCAACTACAGCTGGATACGGTCGACGTGAACCGAGTCATCCGGTCGGCGATCGAAGTGTCCACGGCGGACCTTTCGATGAAATCAATCCGGGTCGAATTGAAACTGTCGGCGGCGGTTCACCACGTCCGCGGGGATGCCGCCCGGCTCCAGCAGGTGTTCTGGAACCTGATCAAAAATGCGGTGAAGTTTACGCCCGCTCGAGGCACGATCGTCGTCTCCACCTCGAACATACGGGCGGAAGGGTCGCAAGACGGGCAGCAGACGCTGCGGGCTCAGGTGATTGACGACGGCCTGGGAATCGAAGCCGAACTGCTGCCGAAGATTTTCGAGGCATTCGAGCAGGGAACGATCGCCCGGGCCCAGGCGTCGGGCGGTCTGGGGCTCGGGCTGGCGATCAGCCGGGGGCTGGTCGAAGCCCACGGCGGCAAGGTCGCGGTCGCCAGTGACGGGGTCGGCAAGGGCGCGACATTCACGATCGAATTGCCCGCGATCGCCGGCATTCCCGACTCGGAGCCGGGCGGAGAGGTCCCCGACGTCGGAACGAAAAAGATTCCACTGCGGATTCTGTTAATCGAGGACCACGACGACACCGCAAAGGTGTTGCAAAGGCTCTTGCGGGCGGCCGGTCATAAGGTGGATGTCGGGGGCTGCGTCGCCGACGCGCTCCGGCTTTCCGAGGCGTACGAGTTCGATCTGCTGATCAGCGACCTGGGATTGCCCGATGGCAGCGGGATCGACGTGATCCAGGGGTTCAGGGAACGCCAGCATTCGACAACCAGCCGGGCGATCGCTTTGACCGGGTACGGGGCGGAATCCGACGTGGCGCGGACGGTCGCGGCGGGTTTCGATGAACACCTGACCAAGCCGATCAGCTTTCAGAACCTGCAGCTCGCGATCGACCGTGTGATCCGGCTCGAGCCGCCCGTGATGCACTGACGTTTGTACAATCCGACTTCCGGCCCGATGATCGCGACCGCGTTTACGCCCGAGACCGATACAACAATTTTCTAACTGGAACATGGATGGTAACAGACGGGGTTGACGATCGCGCGAGATACGGACTGAACCGGCACGTTGCATTCGACCCGGCGTCGGACCTCGAAGCGTTTCTAAAGCAGGTGCCGGCAAGGTGGGTCGTGTATCTGCTGGCCGACGAGCTCGATCGTCCGGTGCAGCTGCTGTGTGTGAAAAATCTACGGTACAGCCTGAAGGGGCGGCTCGGGGAGTCGGACCTGGCGGGCCCCTCGAAACGGGTCAACTACCGCGAACTGGTCCGGAACATATATTACTGCCGGGTCGACAGCGATTTCGAGGCCGACGCCGTCTATTACGAAGCAGCCCGGCAGATTTTTCCAAACTCCTACCGGGGCATGACCGGCTTCCGCCCGGCGTGGTTCGTCCATGTCGATGTCGACGCGACGTTTCCCCGGTATGTAAAAACGGTCGACCTCACGACTGAGACCGGAATGCTGATCGGCCCCGTCGAGGACAAGCATGCCGCGGGTCGGTTGATTCAACTGGTCGAAGACTGCTTCGACCTGTGCCGGTATTACAGCATTCTTCTTCAATCCCCGAACGGGAATGCGTGCGCGTACAAAGAAATGGGGAAATGTCCGGCCCCGTGCGACGGCTCAATTTCGCTGCCGCAATACCGACGGTTGGTAGAGTGGAGCGCGACCGCGCTGGTCGACCCCGCGCCGTATGTCCGCGAGCAGCAGCACCGCATGCGGCAGGCCGCGGCGGAACTTCGGTTCGAATCGGCGGCGAAGATCAAGCAGTACATCGACGAACTGTCCAAGCTCGGGAAGGGGCCCTTCCGGCACGTCGCGTCGCTGAAAGACTTTCAGTTCCTTTGTTTCCAACGGGGACCCGGCGCGGGGACGGCCAAGGTCTTTTTAATCCTGCCCGGACGGATCGAAATGCTTCTGTGCCTGCTCGACGACCGCTTCCGACCCGCCGACGTGATGCGGGCGGCGCTCGAAGGCGCTTCCGCCGCGGAGCGTACGCTCGATCAGCACGAAACCGAGCGCGTGGGCGTTGTCGCACACCATCTATTTGCTGCCAAAAGTGCCGCCGGCATGTTCCTTCCACTGCGGTTGCTCGACGAGCGATCTGTGATGAAGGCGTACCGAGAGGTTCAGAAGCAACCCTCGGCCGAGGAAACCGACGACGAGGGGATTACGAAGGAACTGCAATCGCTCTAACTTGCGAGCATGGTTATTTTAACCTCTCAATTTAATTGTCATGGTTATTGTAATACGCCCCTCTGCGTCACCTCTGTAAACTAAGTACATTTCTCGTATTTGTATAAACACTTATATAAAAGTTATTTATAGCCGATATCACGCCTGCGGCCTATCGCCTGTTTTCCTGAATTGCCTCTGGCATTGCACGTGCGAGATGACCTTTTGAGCGGGGTCAACCGGAGCGAGGCGAATGGCGTTATTTTTAAGCAGGCGGTCGAATCCCCAGACATCCAAATTGAAACTTGCCGCGGTCGGGGCACTTGCGGGGGCGGCGTTTTATTCGCCGGCGGTCTCGCAGGCCGCAAACGTTGTCGACGTGTATGGCGTCCGGGCGGCGGCCCAAGAACTGCCCAGCATCTATGGAATGTTCCGACGCCCGGGCGACACCAGCGGGGGTCCGCTCGACGAGCAAAGCGATTCGTCCAATGCCTTTCAGGCATACCTCGACACCGGCACCAGCGGCATCATTCTCAGTCAGGAATACACTGAATCGCTCGGGATCAACCCCGAGCTCGATTCGAATGGTAAGGTCGTGACGTTCTCCGACGTGGCGGTGAACGGGAGTGTTACCTACAACGTCTCTGAACCGCTTACCCTCCGGCTTGGTCGTTACGACGCGAACGTCAATGACCTCGACACCACCGGCTTGACCGATACGCAGATCGTCGCTCAAACCAATTCGTTTTTTAATCAGGTCACACCCAACGTGCGTGTGCAGTTAAATCCCACTCCGGTCGGCGATCTTCTCGACACGCCGCTCAACCTGATCGGGATGCCCGCGTTGAAGTCCAAGGTCATGGTCATCGACGCCCGGCTTTACAATCACCTGACCGGCATCTCCAACGACCTGAGCACGGTGACGTATTCACCGGAAGTGTCGGGGCTCGCGGATTTTCCCAAGAACTCGGCCGACGTCCCGCTGCCGCAGATTCAAACTTTCGTCTACGACAAAGGTGATACCACCTACCGGTCGGCGACGCCGCTGTTCAATCCCGGTGTTCCCCACGCCGACCACGTCGTTAAATTAAGCTACGGGGATTTCAGCAAATACACGGTGACCTCCCCGCTGGATGCGAGCCCGCCGGCCCTCGATCACAATCCGTTCGTCGGGCCCGTGCCGTTCAGCAACGTCGCTCCGGGAACACCCGGCACTCCGCCGGGGATCACGCTGAAGCGAACGCTCAGCGGCACCTCGACCCTTGCGACGACCACCGGCAGCTGGCTTTTGGACACCGGCGCGCAGATTTCGTTTATGTCGTCGGCCGAGGCGCTCTCGCTGGGCGTCGAGTTGTCATTCGACAACAACGGCGATCCCGTCCTGACCGACCTGAAGACCGGGCTCGCGCCCGACGGCGAGTTCACGGTCGCCTTGGGCGGGGCCGGCGCGGGAACCAGCACGCTGCTGGGGTTCACCGTCCCGGAACTGGACCTGCCGACCACCGACGGAATGATCGTCTTCCACAACGTCCCGATCGGGGTTCTCGACGTCACCGTCTCCGACGGGACTCACGACTATACTCTGGACGGTGATCTCGGCATGAACCTGCTGTTGCCCAGCTTCGACGTGACCACCGACAATGCCACCAGCGGCCAGTTCGACTTCGTGACGTTCGACGAAGCGGCCGGTGAACTTCGGCTGACCGACGCCCAGTCGTCGGTGCCCGAACCGGTTTCGATCAGCAGTGTCGGCTTCGTCGCTATCTACGGGCTTTCACGCCGCCGCGTCCGCGAATGATGAAACGCTTTTTGCCGCTCATTCTGTTCGGACTGCTTTCGGCAAACTCCTCGGCCGCAGCGCCGGTCATTCCCGCTGGAATGAAGCAAGTTCCCGGCGGGGAATACACGATGGGAACCGACGACCCCAACTCCATGGACAATGAGCGACCGGCCCACCGTGTAAAGCTCGACGCGTTTCTGATCGACGACCACGACGTCACCAATTCCGAGTTCGCGAAGTTCGTCGACGCGACGCATTATCTGACCACCGCCGAACGGCCGGTCGACTGGGAACAGCTCAAAAAGCAACTTCCACCGGAAACGCCCAAACCCGCGGACGAAAATCTTCGCCCCGGGTCGCTGGTCTACACCCCGCCCGGTCATGCGGTGGATCTCAGTGACATGGGGAACTGGTGGACGTGGACGGCCGGCGCGAGCTGGAAACACCCGCACGGCCCGGCAAGCGAAGTCGCGACGAAGCCAGATTTGCCAGTGGTTCAAGTCAGCTGGGACGACGCCGTTGCTTTCGCGAAGTGGGCTAACAAGCGACTGCCGACCGAGGCCGAATGGGAGTTCGCCGCCCGTGGTGGGGCGAAGGCCAACACCCGCTTCGTCTGGGGTGATCAATTTCGACCCAACGGGAAATGGATGTGCAACACGTTCACCGGCGAGTTCCCGTTCAAGAACACGGCCGAGGACGGGTTCGCCGGCGTCTCGCCCGTGAAATCGTTTCCGCCCAACGGCTACGGCCTTTACGACATGGCCGGGAACGTCTGGCAATGGACCTCCGACCTCTATCGCGCCGACACCCACGCGCTGCTCGCAAAACAGCTCGCGGGCTCCGGCGCGAGCTGCTGCATGAATCCGAAAGGACCGGCGCAAGCCTTCAATCCGACCCGTGAAGTCGCGACCGCCACCGAGCACGTGATCAAGGGCGGTTCGTTCCTTTGCAACCCGAGCTACTGTGAAAGCTACCGCCCCACGGCAAGGCGCGGCGCGCCGCCCGACACGGGCTCAGAGCACATGGGATTTCGCTGCGCCGCCGACTTGAAACAATAGACATCCGAATCGCTACCGCCTTTTGAAGCGATCAAAATCCTGGTCCGGCTGCAAAACTCCGCCGACTCAAGGCCCGGCAAGATGGCGAGTGTCGCTGGCAATTTCTGTCAGAGCTGCCCGACCGGCTGCGTGGTCGACGCCGGCCTAAAATCCATCGCTCCGGGTCGTGTCGTAGACGCCTGGGCGTCGCCGATCCACTTGACGAACCATCGAACGGCCTCGTCCCTCGCCGACGCGTTCACGGCATGCCCGGTGTTCGGCTGAAGTATGACTTTGAATTTATCCGACGCGCCGAGTCGTTCGTACGCGGGGCCCGTGGTCGCCTCACAGAGCCGCAGGCCTTGAACGGGGTTGATGGGATCCTTGTCGCCGCTGATGACCAGGAGGGGGCGGGGGGCAATCATCGGGAGCATTTGAGGGCCGTCGAACGGGCCGTAAATTCCGGGCAGAAGGTGGTCGTAAAACTGCCGGACGAATGCCGCATCGGGGGCTGTTAATCCGTGTGCTGTCGCGGCAGCGTCGAATCCCTTTTGCACGGTTCCGATCCGCCCGTGCCAGCCGTCGTTTTCCAAACCCCATTTAAAACTCTGCACCGAGATGCAGGGGACTGCTGCGGCAATGCGTGTGTCGATCGCCGCGGTGAGCCAGGTTTCGATCCCGCCTTTTGAGATTCCCATGAGTCCGATGCGTGAAGCGTCCACGTCGGAGCGGGTTTGCAGGTAATCGACCAATCGCATGACGTCCCAGACCGTGTCGAGATACAGCGGGTGTGATTTGCCGTCGTCGAACGCGCCCGCAATGGCGGCATTGTAATCTGTCTGGTTGCCCCGCTCGCCGTGGAAGCGGGCGTCGATGCTTAGGGCCAGAAAATTCTGGTCCGCCATCGCGTGGAGGGTTGCCATCTCGGCTTCTTTCCGGCCCCCGGTTCCGTGTAGAACAATCACCACCGGGTGCCGTCCCGAGTCGTGCAGCAGGTGTGTCCTGGCGAGCAGCAGACCCGGGACACGCTGGCCCGCCTCGCTGAGATAGCTGAACCGCTGAAAGGTGTCCGGCCCCTGTACCCGCAACAGCTTTTCCTCGGCCGCCGGCGCGACCCGGGGCCGGTCGATCAAGGCCAAAAAATCTTTCCGCGTCTGCCGGGCGACCGACTCCATCGCCGGCTGCGAGGCCGGCGCGTCGGCGAGGCTGCTCGACGCGGAGCAAGACAGCAGTGCGAGCCACAGCGTGATGCGGATATAAACCGGCGCGAGTATTTTAATCATGAGGTCCTGCCCGGGGCAATGATCACTGTCCCGCGTTGATGCCGCAACTGCCTTCGGCCAACACGCACCTGATCATCACGCTTCAGGTCAAAACCTATCTGATTCAAAAAGAAATCCACGTCCCGAAAGGGACGTGGATTTACACATGCGTCAGATTTTATACAGGGCTGCTCGGCTTAGCTCTGATCTTTTTCGGTCGAGCGTATCAGCAGGCCGACGGCAGCGGCGCCTATCGCGGCGGTCACAACTGTTGCCAAGGGATTGCGTACCGCGACGCCATACAGGCTGATTTTCTGAACATGTCGGTCGCGATCAACTTCGCCTTCGGCACGGTGAAATCCGCGTGACGAATGCAGCCCTTCGTTGCTTCGATCCACCGGACGGTCCATGAGCTGTTGGCTGATGCCCATGGTGGACATAATTCGGTCCATTAAAGACGGAAAGTGCTGACCCGCGAGGGCCATCAACCGCCCGCCGCCGCCGGCGTAAAGCGATCGGTTGCCGTGCGTGGCGGCGTGCAGAATTTGATCGGCGACGATGTCGACCGCGTATACCGGTGACGGAAGCGTGGCATCCTTATCAAGATTATTTTTCGCATGTTTCGGGAACGGCGTGTTGATCGCGGCCGGCTTGATCAGCGTCACGCTGACCGGCGTGTCGTCGGCGAGCAGCTCGTCACGCAGCGCGTCGGTGAAACCGCGAACGGCATGCTTGCTGGTCGCATACATCCCCTGGATCGGAATCGACACGTCACCGACTTCGCTCCCAACATTAATCAGTGCACCACCGCCGGACCTTTTCAGGTATTCGACGGCCAGCCGGGAACCGTTGACGATGCCCCAGAAGTTTGTCTCGAACAGACGTCGGTCGTCTTCGATTGCCGTGTCGAGAATCTTCGTGTACATGCCGACGCCGGCATTGTTTACCCAAGTATCGATGCGGCCGAACCGAGAAACCCCGGTTTCGGCTGCCGCACGAAGTTGTTGCTGATCGGCCACATCGGCAACGGCGATAGCAGCCTCACCGCCGTCTTGTTCGATCTCTTTCACGGCGGACGCCAACGCCTCTTCGTTCCGTGCAACCAGAATGACCTTCGCGCCTTCTCGGGCGAATCGGGCGGCCGCTTGCCTGCCAATACCGCTGGACGCACCAGTGATTAAAACGACTTGATCGCTCAATGCCTTGTATTGAATCGACATAAATTTCTATTCACAAAATGAGGTCGACGGAGTCACTCCAGCCTCGAAATCAAACGTGACAAAACGTTCAAGTCGGGATTCTTTCAGCCAGATCAGCCTCGGTTAGTTTTTCCGGAATGGCCCGCGATGGACGAACTCTCTGTCGAGCGGACCGGCTGGCCGCGTTACCTTTTGTCAACTCGGTTTGAACCCCCAGCGCGACCAGAACATCTACAGCGGTGACCGCCAGCACCACGCCCAACACTGTGGCAAGTCCCAGTGGTTTTCGTGTCACCGCAGCCGCTTCGCCGAGCATGCCTATGTCCAGAATGTCGCCTGCGACTCGGCTCCAGAGTCCGGCAGCGAGTCCGGCGTTAATTCCCGGCTGTGACAGAATGGTCGCGCCGGCAACGATCTCACGCGCCCCGAACGAGCGGATCAGGACTTTATGATTCCCAACCCCCATCACCTCTTCGAGCCAATCGGTCGCCGCGACTTCAGTAATACCAACCGCCAAGCTGGTCCATCCCAGCAGGCGAGCCGTCTGCAAATTTGAGAGTCCCACGAGTAGCCTTTCTGAAACCGATCAGGGTTTCAATACGACCTTGATGCAACCGTCCTGCTTGTCGCGGAAAGTTTTGTACAACGCCGGGGCATCCGACAGCGGCGCTTTATGGGTAATAACAAACGAAGGGTCGATATCACCAGACCGAATCTTTTCACTCAGCGGTTTGAGGTAGCGGTGCACGTGTGTCTGCCCGCTCTTCATCGTCAGATTTTTATTGACGAACGCGCCCATCGGAACCTTATCAACCAGCCCCAGATAAACGCCCGGCAGTGAGACCGTGCCGCCTTTTCTGCAGCAGTAGATCGCCTGACGAAGTACGTGCGGACGGTCGGTGCCGAGGTACATCTTGGCTTTGATATTGTCCAAAACTGCGTCAATGCTTCCGTGCCCGTGCGCCTCGGCACCGACAGCATCAATACACCGATCGGGACCACGCCCTTTGGTCATTTCCTGCAGCTTGTCGTAGACGGACTCTTTCATGAAGTCGATCGTTTCTGCTTTGCCTTGTTTCTCAGCCATTCGCAACCGTTCGGGCACCGTATCGATTGCGATCACCCGGCCGGCACCGAACATCCACGCACTTTGAATGGCGAACTGACCCACCGGACCACAGCCCCAGACGGCAACGGTGTCACCGGGCTCGATTTCGGCATTCTCCGCGCCCATATAACCGGTCGGGAAAATGTCGGTGAGGAAAAGAACCTGTTCGTCAGTCAGGCCTTCGGGGACTTTGAACGCGCCGAAATCCGCGAATGGGACGCGGGCGTATTCGGCTTGACCGCCGGGAACGCCCCCGAGCATGTGGGAATAACCAAACAGAGCAGACGGCGAGTGCCCCATCGCCGTCTCGGCTATTTTTGCGTTGGGGTTAGACCGGTCACAGCAGCTGGTTAAACCTTTTTTACAGAAGAAGCATTCACCACAGGCGATTGTGAACGGGATTACGACACGGTCGCCGACCTTTAGATTTTTATTCTCAGACCCGACCTCGACGACCTCGCCCATGAATTCATGCCCGAGCACGTCTCCGGATTCCATGGTGGGCATGAAGCCATCGAGAAGATGCAGATCGGACCCGCAGATGGCGGTGGAGGTGATCTTAATGATCGCGTCCCGGGGCTCTTGAATCCGAGGATCGGGAACCGTATCTACCCGAACGTCGCCTTTTCCGTGCCAGCACAATGCTTTCATCCTGAAGCCTTTTGTTAGAGCATTCAGTGAGTTTGCAACTCATGTGCCTTAGCGTCGCCGGGTCCACTGAGGTTTTCCTCCACGGGGGTGCAAAGTAAGAAGCGGGTTTGGTGGTTCAGGTATGTCGAAAGGTCGAGACCTGCGCTTTTTAAATGCAGAAAAAATTCTGTCTATCGCCGTGTTTCAGGCGGACGCTGGTATTCGGCTTGCATATCACATTCCGAGACCGCGAACGGCCTCAGACAGAAAACTTTACGAGGAGTTCAGATGAGCACGGACACGACCAAGAGTGATTACACCCCGGGCAACAAGAACGCCGACCCGATCACTGGTGCCCCCGGAAGTCACCCCGGTGGAACGGCAATTGGAACCGCGAGCGGCGCTGCTACGGGCGCGGCCATCGGTTCATTAGGGGGTCCGATCGGCACAGTGATCGGCGCAGTCGCCGGAGGAATCGTCGGGGCAGGCGTCGGTCACACGGCCGGCGAAGCACACGATCCGACCGATCCAAAGTTCTGGCGTGACCAGTACAAGAACAGCAGTTATTACGACGAGAACGCCGACTTCGACCGCGACGTCGCTCCGGCCTACGAGTACGGGACCACCTTGCCGACCGCAACTGCCACGTCGAGTGGCGGTAAGTCCACATTCGAAGCCGTCGAAGACAAGGCGCGCGAAGGTTGGGAAAAGGTGAAAGGTTCCAGCACGCATTCTTACGATAAAGCCCGCGGGGCGATTCGTGACGCGTACGAGACCAAGACGAACGCGTCAAACACCGGCAACTACAAGGGCACCTGATCTGCTAGGCAATTTGATCTAAACAGTGGCAGGGCACCGAAGCGTCGGTGCCCTGCTTTTTGGCTTTTTTTGGCAAGCAGATTTTCTGCGCTCGACGCGGTTTGTTTAACCTAGGCTGACAGGCTAGAGCGCGGCGCATTCCATGCCGAGGATCGACACGTCGTCCCGTGGCAAGGCGGAGCCCTGCCAGGTTTGGATCTGCGTCTGAAGCATTGAGATGCTTTCAGTAAGGGAAAACGCGGCGCCGCGGTGCAGTTCTTCCAGTAGTCTTTCGTAGCCAAAAAGGGTCCGAGTCGAATCCATCGCCTCGGTAACGCCGTCAGAATACAGGTAAATCCGGTCACCCGGTGACAGTTTGAGTGACTGCTGCTCGTAGGTTTCTCCGACGCCGATCGGCAACCCTGTCCCGTCTAAAACCTGCGGCAATTGATTGATGCACACCCTGACCGCGCCCGGGTGACCGGCTGAAACGTATTTTAGTTCGCGCGTCACCGTGTTGTATACGGCATAAAAGAGGGTGATGAACTGGTCGGTCGTGTCCATCGAAAAATTTTGTGTCAGGCGGGTTGCGACCTCGGAGGGTTCGGACGGGATAAGCCTTCCGTCCGGGCCGGTCTGCAAGACCAGTGAATCGCCAGTCGCCGAAGGTGACAAAAGCCGGGTCGCTGCGACGGCCAGTAATGATGCCGCGACGCCATGTCCGCTTACGTCCAGGACGTACAACGCCACGTTGTCGGTGTCGAGCTGCACGACGTTAAGCGAATCCCCCGCCAGTTCGGTGCATGGCTCGAATACCCAGGAAAATCGAGCTCCGGTGATCCGTGGATTCGTGTGGGGCAAAAACTTCTGCTGAACGCGGGCGGCGGCCTGCAGCTCGGCGGCGGTTCGCTCGGCGCTCTCAAGGAGCCTTAAGTTAGCGGACTCGAGCGATTGATTCTGACTCCGCAGATTTGCTTCCAGCGACGTGATCTGATCAACGGCTTGCTTTAGCAGAAGCTGGGTCCGCACGCGGGCCGACACGATGGCAAAATCCAGTGGCTTAGTGACGTAGTCGTTGGCACCGTGGTCCAGCGCATAGACGACATCTTCGCTTTGGTCACGGGCGGTGGCCATGATGATCGGCAGTTGCGACGGTGAATAGGTTTTCCGCAGCTCGTCCAGCACCTGCAGTCCGCTGATGCCGGGCATCATGACGTCCAGAATGATCAGGTCGAATTTGACGGTCGCGATCGAATCGAGCGCGTGTTTCCCGTCGACGGCAACGGCGACGGTATAACCGCGCCGTTCGAGGCGGCGACGCAACGACTCACGATTGGATTCGTCGTCGTCGACCACAAGGATGGATTGGGCCAGGTCCATTGCAATGATCCGACGGGTGTCCGGTCTGAACTAAACGGCCGCCTGACCGCCTTTTTTTTGCAGAATCGCCTCGATCTGAGCGAGCAATTTGGGGAACTCGATCGGCTTGGTGTGGTAGTCCGTGCAGCCGGCGTCCATCGCGCGCTCTCGGTCGCCTGTCATGGCGTGTGCGGTCAGGGCGATCACGGGGACCTCGGCCAGCGACGGGTCGGCTTTCACCTGTCGAGTCGCCTCCCACCCGTCCACCTCGGGCATGTTCATGTCCATCAGAATCAGGTCCGGTTTCTCGGCCTTGGCCAACTCGACACCAACCCGGCCGTCGACGGCGACGAGAACCTCGAACCCCCGGCGCTGGAGACGCCGCGACAGCGAGTCGCGGTTTTCTTCGTTATCTTCCACGACCAAAATCTTCGGCATGAGCGATCCTTCGAGTGCGATTCCGGAATCTACACGGACTCGTGATTTTCGGCATCGGCAGATTTATCTGCCGGCTTACACGGGCCTTCTTTATTCGACTTTTTGAGCTCGTCGCTGGTGCACAGCGTCACCAACTGCTTCACTTCGTTGAGCAGCGCCTCGCGGCTGTACGCGCCCTTTTGCAGGATTTTCTCCACGCTCCCGGTGAGCCGGGAACGCTCGGCAGGGGTGAGGTCCTTCGACGTCAGCACCACCACCGGGATCGCCTGGTTCGTGTGATCCTTTCGAAGCTCGGTCAGGAATTCGAACCCGTCCATCTCGGGCATGGTCAGATCTAAGAGGACCAGGCTGGGGTGATGTTCTTCAAGCCTGGACAGCGCAATGCGGCCATTTTCCGCCTCGATTACGGTCCAGCCTTGACGGGTCAGGGTGCGGGAGACGACTTGCCGGGTGGCGTCGTCGTCGTCGACCACCATTACGACGCGATCCGAACCCTTGGGCCGGTACTTGCCGAGCACGGCCGTGAGACGGTCGCGGTCGATCGGCTTGGTCAGATATTCCGACGCGCCAAGGACGTAGCCCATTTCGTAGTCGCCGACGATCGTCAGCATTACCACCGGAATTTCGGCCAGCAACGGGTCAGATTTGAGCGCGCCGAGCACCGCCCATCCGTCCATCTTCGGCATCATCACATCGAGAAAAATCAGATCGGGGATTAATTCGCGGGCGTTTTTCAGCCCCTCTTCGCCGTCGGACGCGGTCACCGTGTAGATCCCCTCCGACGTGAGCGATCGAGACATCAGATCCCGGACCGACGGTTCGTCGTCGATGATCAGCACCGTTGTGACGCCCGGGGTTCGCACCCCGGAGGTCGGCGTGCTGGGTGTGACGACCGACGGCGGGGCGGGTTTCTCGATCTTGGCCGGAAGTTCGACGGTAAACGTCGAGCCCTTCCCCGAGTCACTTGAAACGGTGACCTCGCCGCCCATCATCTGGCAGAAACGCCGGCTGATCGCCAACCCCAGCCCGGTCCCGCCGAACTTACGCGTCGTCGACTCGTCCGCCTGCGTGAACGGCTGGAACAGCTTGGCCATCTGCTCTTCGGTCATCCCGATGCCGCTGTCGATCACCTTGAAGATGATGAAGCTCCGGCCGCTCCGGTCTTCCCTCGACACGTCCAGGGTGACCTTCCCCGACTGGGTGAACTTCGACGCGTTGGAGAGAAGATTGAACAGAATCTGCCGGACTTTTGTCAGGTCGGCGTGCATCGCGCCGATGTCCTGCGGGCAATTCAGCTCGAACGTATTCGATTTCTTCTGTACCAGCGGTTCGACGGTGGTCGCCACGTCGCCGGACATGGAATGAATGTCGAACGTCTCGAGATACAGCTCCATTTTTCCCGCCTCGATCTTGGACAGATCGAGCACGCCGTTCACCAACGCGAGCAGGTGCTTTCCGCCCGAGCGGATCTTGTCCAGATCGGGAATGAAGCTTTCGACGCCCCGGTCGACGGCTTCCTCCTGCAACAGTTCGCTGTACATGATCACGGCGTTCAGCGGCGTCCGAAGTTCGTGGCTCATGTTGGCCAGGAACTGACTCTTGGCGACGTTCGCGGCCTCGGCGTCTAACTTGGCCCGCTCGGCTTCTTCCTTCGCGCGCTTCAGCTCGGCTTCGTCGCGCTTGCGGATCGTGATGTCAGAGAATGCGACGACGACGCCTTCGATGTGGCCGTCGCTTCGGATCGGGTAGGCCGAATATTCCACCGGGAAAGACCCGCCGTCGGCGCGCCAGAACAATTCGTCGTCGACTCGCGAACCCCGACCGGTGCGGCCGGTCTTGTAGATCGGGCACTGCGTGTCTGGGTACGGCGTGCCGTCCAATTTGGAATGGTGGAACAATTGGTGCATGTGCTTGCCCAGCACTTTCTCGGCACCGATACGCAGGATCTTAGATCCCGCGGCGTTCAGGAACGTGCAGTTACCGCTCATGTCGACGCCGTAAATTCCCTCGCCGGTCGACTCGACTAACAGGCGATTGTAGTTGGCCAGCCGGTTCTGTTCGCGGGCATTTCGGTCGCGAATTTTTTCGTCCCGGCGGATTAGCAGATAGGCGGCTATCACCAGCAAAACCGCGAGCAGCGTGGCCAGCCCGAAGGTCTGGTTCGCCTTGGCGTAGCTCGCTTTCGAAGCCGAATTTCGATCCTTTAACAGCCGCGACTCTTCCCGATGCATGTCGTCGGTGATGGACCGCACGAGGTCCATTTCGGTCTTGCTTCGGCTCAGCAAGGCCGCACTTTCGGCGTTCTGTACACCGGCCGGCCCCAGTTCAATGCACCGGCTGAGAATAGCGAACACCGCGTCCGACTGTGCCTGCAGTTGAGCGATGTTTTTCTGTTGGACCGGGTTGTCGCTCGTCAGCTCGCGGAGTTCCTTCAGCCGATTCTGGATGGTCTCTTTAGAGACATTAAAAGGTTCCAGAAATTTCGGGTTCCCGTTCATGACGAACCCACGTTCGGCGGCGACGGCGTCAGAGACGCTGGCCTGCACCTGCTCGACGCTGGCGATCACAATCTGGGTGTGTTGAACGAGCCGATCCCGGGCACCCAGCTCGGCGATGTTTTTAAACGATGCCCAGGCGTTCGCGATCAGAACCGCGAGTGCTAGAACCACTCCGAACGTCGCAATGTTGCCGATTTTTCCTGCCATCATATCGCTCAGTTACGGGCCACGATTCACGTCGCGTGAGAGGTCAGGACCGACGACTCGGCGGGAGTCGCGACCGGTCCGGGCACGGGCCGCGCCGCTTCGGCGGGGACCACTGCTTTGATCTGGTTGCAGCTTTGCAGCACGGAGGTCGTCACGTAGCTCGCGCCCGACGCCCGCATGATCGTGAGAAGCCGATCGAAATCACGGAGGCGTCCGAAATAGCCGACGACAATCTTCAGATCCGAAAAGTTCTTTCGCAACCGCCGACAAAGGTGCCTGGCCTGGCTTACACCGCCGGTCGGCATGATGGCGATGAATACCACCGAAGGGCGTTCTTCCCTGACGCGTGTCTCGATCTCGACGGGCAACGCCCGGGTCGAAACCACCTGCATTTCACGGTCGGGCAGCAGCACGTTGGCCGCCATCTGAAGGATCAGTTCTTCGGCCCGGTGGTGGGCCGCACACCCGAGCACGAACCCGCGACCGGCCGGCATCGTGCCGATCGATCCTGCGGTCTCTGTCCGGGGCATCGAGTCGATGACTTCCTGCGTGCACTGAAAGATGTACGACTCGACGTCCGCAGTGAGTCCCGACTGTTTGCGGTCGCGGCGGGCGAGTCGCAGCGCCGGGACGACCACGCCGTCCGGGAAATGGTCCCAGCCGTGGGCCGTCGCGTACTGCTTGGCAATCAGTTTTGCTTCGGCAAGGTCGCCTGCCAGAAGGCGCTGGTAAAAGGCGACGTGCGGTTCGAGGGGCGGCTGGTCTCCCATCAGCAACGACAGAAATCGCAGCTGCGGTACGTGCTGGCCCAGTACCACAAGGCAGACCGTGAGTGGTGTGGACAGGATCAGACCGATCGGCCCCCAGACCCAGGTCCAGAAGACGGCGGCGACCAGCAACGCGACCGGGGTCACCCCGGTGCTGTGACCGAACAGGAGCGGTTCGATCACGTTGGCAGTCATCAGGTCGAGCGCCGCGAACACTGCGAGGATGAGCACCGGCTGCGACAATCCGGGTGAAATTGCGAAGCTCAAAAGTACGGGCAATGCCGCGGCCATCCACGAACCGACGTACGGAATGAATCGAAGCAGAACGGTGAGGAACCCCCAGAGGAACCAGTACGGGACGCCGATAACCAGCGACAGGACGCCGAAGATCACGCCGAACGCGGCGTTCACGCAAAGCTGCATCAGTAGAAGCCTGCTGATGCGGTCGGCCGATTCCACCAAAACGCGGGTCGTCCCCGTAAGCCGCCCGTGGCCCAGCAGCCCGACCACTCGGTTGCGAAGGTCTTCCCGCTTGATGAGCATGAACGTCACGAGGATGACGATCAGCCCCGCATCGGCGATCGGCTCGAGAACTGTGACGGCGATCGAGGACAACCGCTCCAACGGCGACGTACTCGGCTGCTCAATAACGACGGGCTTTTCGGAAACCGTCCCCGGCGCGGGTTGCTTCTGCGAGGCGTCTCCGGCCTTTTCGAAGGAATCGATTAAACGGGAAAACGGACCGGCGCCCTGGGAGCGAATCCGCCGAATTTTTTCCTGGATCGCGCCGGCCCTGGACGGCAAGTCGTCGGCGAGCTTGGTCACCTGTGATCCCACCTGCCAGCCGACCCCGGCGGCGATCGCCATCGTGACCAGCAGGACCAGCAGAACTGCCGGGACGCGCCCGAGTCCGCGTCTTTGCACGGACACCACGAGCGGTGTCAGGATGAACGCCATCAGGATCGCCAGCGCGAGCGGGACGATGACCGCTTTCCCCAGATACAAGACCGCAATGGTCAGCACAAAGGTGAGGAAGAACCGGAGCTGATCGGGCCGGCGTGCCCTCGGAGTCGAACGTGTTTTCGCCGGCATTCTTGCTTCTCCGCGATCCGCAGCATCGAGTGATCCCGTCGTCGGATCCGAACGGTTCATTCGGCCGATCGAACTCTGCAGAAGCAATATGGCACGGGCAGGGGGGATGCGATACGGCAAAAATGCCGCAGCGGCCTTGGTCACCGCCGGAGGGTTTGAATCTAGATGGGACTGGTCAGCTAGCTGGCGGCAAAGCGTGCGGCGCTTAGGCGGCGACGCAACGATTCGGACCGCGGGCAAGACACTTCTGGATCACCGCGTAGAGCTGCTGCGGTTCGATCGGTTTTGGGAGGTAATCGTCGAACCCGCAGGCGAGACACGTTTCACGATCGCCGGACGTCGCGTTGGCTGTCAATGCGATCACAGGAAGCGGGGCGCTGCGCGGGCTGTCCGCGTGCCGCTCGGCTTCTCGGATCGTCCGCACGGCCTGGTATCCGTCGACACCGGGCATCTGGCAATCCATTAAGATCAGATCATATTTCCCGGTCGCGGCGGCGGTCACGGCGGCGCTGCCGTCGGCTACGACGTCGAACGCATATCCCCCGCGCTTTAGATATTCGCCGGCGATGTATTGGTTCAAATCGTTGTCCTCCGCGAGCAAAATCCGCACGCCCGAAGGCGCGACCCACGGTCGAGCGTCGGTGTTCCGCGTTGCCTGGTCTGGCAACGTCTCCTTGGCCCGCGCGAGTGTCGCGGTGAACCAGAACGTCGATCCATGGCCCGGCCGGCTTTCGACCCCGATTGTCCCGCCCATGAGTTCGGACAGTTGTCGGCAGATCGCAAGCCCGAGCCCCGTGCCGCCGTGTCTGCGGGAGTGCGAATCATCGATCTGCGAAAATGCTTTGAACAGCCGGTCAAGCTTATCGGCCGCGATCCCCTGACCGGTGTCGACGACGCTGAATTTGATTCCCAGTGAAAGTTCGGGGGCATTGCGGGCGACAACGGTGGTGCTAAGGTTAACGCTGCCGGTTTCTGTAAACTTGACGGCATTGTTCAACAGGTTGATCAGGACCTGACGGAGCCGGTCCGCGTCGCCCCGTACGAACAGTGGGATCGACGGGTCGAGGTCGGTCACCAGCGAAAGGCCTTTCTCCGACGCCAGCGGGACGACCACGTCGACCGACTTCTGCAGCAGTTCGCGCAGGGAAAAATCCTCGATGCGAAGTTCGACCTTGCCGGCTTCGATCTTGGATAGATCCAGAATGTCGTTAATGACTGAAAGCAACGCGTCGGACGTGCTCTTTGCGATGCGCACGTAACGGGCCTGCGTCGGGTCCAGCGTCGTGTGCTCCAGCAGATTCATCATGCCGATCGTGCCGTTCAGCGGCGTGCGGATCTCGTGACTCATCTGGGCGAGGAATAAACTTTTCGCCCGATTCGCGGCCTCGGCGGCCCGCTTGGCGGCGATTAACTCCTCGGTGACACGCAGGCGCTCGGAGATGTTCGAAAACGTGACGACCGTCCCCGTCACGCTCTGGCCCGAGATAATCGGAAAAGCCCCGTACTCGACCGGGATCGGGTCGCCGTCGCGGTTCCAGAAAACCTCGTCGTCTACCCGGCAACAGGTCCCGCTGTTGTGGGCTTCGAAGATCCTGCACTGTTCACGCGGATAAAGCGATCCGTCGGCGTGGTGGTGGTGAATGACGTCGTGGATGTTTTTCCCGAGCAGTTGGTCGCGGGTATATCCCAGGGCGCTCGCGGCTGCTGTGTTAATGAACGTGCAGATGCCGGACCGGTCGATCCCGTAGATCCCTTCGCCGGTGGATTCCAGCAACAGGTTCAGGTCTGTACCGAGCCGCCGGGTGAAAACCGCTTGTTGTTGCATCGCCGCAACCTGGCGTTTCAACTCGAACTCCGCCGCCCGTTTCCGCGACAGCGTCGTCGCCATCTGCAAGACTTCGATTTCATCGAACGGCTTTTTCAAGACCAGCAGGTGGTCGCTGCCGCCGATCCGGCGATGCACCTCGTCCCAGGAATGGTCCGAATACGCCGTGCAGATCACGACCTGCAGGTTTTCGTCCTGGCCCCAGAGCCTTTCGATGGTTTCGATCCCGTCCCAGCCGTTAGGCATTCGGACGTCGACGAACGCGGTCGCGAACGGTACGCCGTTTTCCATCGCGGCGGTGACCATCGCCAACGCGTCCTGCCCGCTCTGGGCGAACTCGACGTCGAAGGGGGGCCGGGTCGACGCCGGGGTCACGGAGCTCGCGCCCAGGATCAAGGACTCCATCGCGTCAAGCGCCCCGAGCCGATCGGCCCCTTCGCCCGAGAGACGGGTGCGGAAGATCTTGCGAAAGTCGTCGTGGATTTTCAGATTGTCGTCCACGACAAGAATGCGGTGCCCGGGATTTTCAGATTCGTCGTAGGACATCAGGCTGCTACCTTTTCAATTAACAAATTCGTCTGGAGACCCGGATCGGCCGGTTTCGCCGGAAATTCGAGCGTGAACTCCGCCCCGCGGTCGGGACCCTCGCTTCGAGCGGTCAGCTTCCCGCCGAGCTGGTTCGCCGCCAGGGCGGCGCTATGCAGGCCGAAACCGTGGCCGTGAGCTTTGGTCGTGTAGCCGTGCGTGAACAGTCGAGTCATGTTGTTCGCGGCGATCCCGATGCCGTTGTCGGTCACCACGATCCTCACCCGGTTTTCAATGACGGAAAGGGTCAGCGACAGTTCCTGATCCGTCGACGGCCGGTCATCGATCGCCTGCCGGGCGTTGGTGATCAGGTTGATCAGAATCTGTAACACTCTGTGCTTGTCGCCTTCGGCCGAGATGCCCGACTGCAGCGATCGATTGATTCGGACCCGCGACGGACGCCCCTCACCGAAACTGATCCGGACCGCGGTCTCGATCAATTCGATCAGGTTCAGCGGTTCGGCGATGTGAACGTTGCGGGCCATCGCCTGCTGGGTATTCACAATTTTTTTGATGTGCTCGACGCTGTCGTGCAGGCAGGTTAACTCGGTCAGCAGATCGTGCTGCTCGGCCCGCAATTGGTCGGCGAGCAACCCCAGGTAAGCCGGGATCTGCCGTCCCCGGCTGTCCTGAGTCGTGAACGCGCCGAGATCGGCTTCGTGTTCGCGTAACAAGGCGGCGACGTCGGTGAGCTTCGCCGCCTTGGATTCCTTCAACTTTTTCTCAAGGACGGCGGCCGACGTGTTGACGCTGTTGAGAACATTGCCGACGTTGTGGAGCACTTCGGTCGCGACTTCCGCCATTCCCGCGTGCCGAGCCGCCTCGACCAATTTGGTGTTCGCCTTTTCGACTTCGAGAGTCCGTTCGCGGACGCGCAGCTCGAGGCTCGCATTCGTTTGCTCCAGATTGCTTCGCGCCTGTCGAAGGCCTTCCCGGGCACCGTCCAGGCCCGTGACCGCCCGCGCTACTTCCAACTGCATCGTGTTGAAGCTCGAGGACATCTCCCCGACTTCGTCCCGGGTATGAACGACGACGGGCGTCAGGTCGACCCGGGCGTGTGCCGCGTCCAGCTCACCGGCGGCCAACGCCTGCATGGCTTTCGAAAAATCCGCGAGCGTTCCGGTCGCGAGCCGGTTCGCGGCCTTGGACAACTCGACCGCCGAATGGGCGATCGTGCCGGGCAAAATCAAGCCGACGCTGATCGTCAACAACGCGACGGCGACGAAGATGTCCTCCAATGCCGTGACCATCGCGCCGGTCTGGTCGCCCAGGGACCGCACGGCGATGAAATACCCCGAGCCGTCCAGCAGCAGCACCAGCATCATCGCACCGGTCAGCTTCACGTGCAGTGAATGCGGCACGCCGCGACTGCCCGATCGGCGGTGGTCCGACCACTTCCGCCACGCGTACAGGATCGAACCCGAGTACGCCAAGGCAATGCCGAAGATGACAACCGCAAGCCCGAACTGCTGGAACCCCAGAACGGTTGAAACGCCCCACGCAGTCGCCGCGACCAGGCCCAGCGCGATCGTCCCCCGCGGAGCACGATACGGCCGTGGGTGGTTCGGCATGTCTTTGCGGAGCAACCAGACGGCGACGTTCGGCAGCGAAATCCCGATTAGATAAGTCAGGTTCGCCGCGGCAATAAACCAAACCGGGTCGCCGATCAAAACTCCACCCATTGCGAGCACGGCCGTCACCGTGATCGCGACCCACGGCGCGTCGGTCGACCGCAAGCGAAGGGCGAAGAACTCCGGCAGTAAGCCGTCTTCGGACAGTTGTGAAAGAGTCCGGCAGACGCCCGTGAGCGGGGCGATCGTGCCGTGGAACATGTTAAACATCATGAACCCCATGGCCGCCGCGCGGGCCGCACCGCCTAATAGCGGGGCGTACGTGGGGCCCAGCGTGGTCGCGAGGTCGCCGGCCATGGCGTCCGAACCGATCGCCCCCAGCCAGATGACCGGCAGTACTAAAAAGTACAGCGTCGCCATCACGGCGCCGGCGAGCATCGCCCGGGGCACGTTCCGAGCGGGGTCCTTTGTTTCACCGACGTGACACGCAGCCGCTTCGAACGCCGGCACCGCAAACCCGACCAGGTACAAACCGGCCATCGAGCTGGTGACGGCCCCGAACCATCCCGGGAACGGCGTCGTTAAATGGAACCCGATCGACTGATGCCAGTCGACCTTGCCCGACCAGACCGGGATCACCGCCGACAAAAACGCCAGCGTCGCCGACGCGATTCCGATCGGGATTGTCAACCAGGTGATCCACCTGACCCCGAGCAGGTTAATTACCGCGAAGAAGGCAATCAGAAGACACGCCAGAATCGAAACAGGAATCGACGGCAGGAACCATTGGTTGATCGCACCCGCCGACAGCAGGGCGCACACGCCGCACGTGGGGACCCATCCCCACCAGTAGGCAATCCCGGTCAGATTCCCGAGCACTGGCGCGTAAGGCCGGAACGCTTCCCCGCAGGTGGCCGCGATCCCACCGACCCGGTCCGGCCACATAAGCACCAGCTCGGTCCACCCGGGCGCCGCCATCCATGCTAAAACCAGTCCGATAAACAGCAGCGGCACCGCGGCTGTGCCCTGGCCCGGAACGCTCCCCTGACCGGCCAGAAGCGCGCCGATGAGAAACAACATCTGATTGCTGCCCCCCATTGCCAGCGCGGTCGTCCCGAACCACCCGAGCAACCGGGGGTGACCGGCCCGCAACGGCCCCGCATCCGAAGCGGATCGTCCGCTAACTAAATTCATCGAAGTCATGAGCTAAACCCCGAAACGGCGTTCGAAATAGGGCGTCGAAAGATAGGTCGGTTCGAACCCGGCGGCAGTTAATGTGCTCCACGCGCTTCCGTCGCCCAAGACGCGATTGAGGGTATGTACGGTTGCATTAGAACCACCGAAAGATCCGGCATGATCGAAATCAGCACGTGGAGACCGGCAATCGCAAGACCAACTGGCCGATCGAAACCGACGCCATTGATTGCGTTCGCCGGCGTAAGCCAGTAGAGTCCAAGAACGACCCAATCGTCGTCGGCACAGCCAGCCGGGGTGTAGCTCAGTTTGGTTAGAGCGCTAGACTGGGGGTCTAGAGGTCGCAGGTTCGAATCCTGTCACCCCGATTGTTTTCAAAATCAACCCCTTCCGCCAAAAGGTCGAAGGGCTTTCTTATTGAAAACACAAGACTTATACCATCCAACGTCAAGTTCAAACCTAAGATTTCAAGGGTTTTACGCTTCTCGGGCGAATCGGCCGTAAGCCACTTCTCCTCCAACCTTTGTGAAAGTTCAAACGCTTTCACGGCAAGTTCGGATTTCTCGTCAATACCCCCGGTCGGAAGCATCCAACTGCAACTTCAATCGTGCCATACGATCACGCAACTCTGTTGATTTCTGCACGAACATTGGAATTGATCGACTCTATCTAACGGCAGAGGGCAAACCGCTCTGCATCATTAGAAACATGCGGGATGGCACATAACAACGATTACATCACGAAACCAAAGAGCTTCTGGAGACCTATCCAGCAGAGATCAGAAACACGCCAAGCCGAAACTAGCCGTAAAGTGGATGCTGCCTCGACAACGCCAGCATCCGCTTCACCAGCTCGGCTTCGCCTTCTCGTGGTTGTGATGGATAGCGTTGCGACGAACGTGGCTGTTCAAGCACCCCACACGCCCGACGCTCGGATACGCTAAGCCGCTTCTGCACATGCTTCACGCAGCTTCGCCGACGCGTCGGGCTTACCCGTTTCCCAGGTAGTCATTCGCCTCTTTAAGGATCTGCTTGTCGAGCGTCAGGTCCGCGACCGCTTTCTTCAACCGGCGGTTCTCCTCCTCCAACTGCTTCAGACGCTTCATCGCATCGGCCTTCATTCCCCCATACTCGTTCCGCCAGCGATGATACGTCTGCTCGCACACACCCAGCTTCTGACAGACCTGCGCGATCGTCTGACCGCCGGACAGCAAACCATCCGCTTCACGCAACGCCGAGATAATCTGATCCGGCGAACGACGCTTTCTGCGATTTGCACTCATCGAGAATCTCCTGGCCCTTCAAGGGCTCAAAGACTCTCATAACAAATGGGTCAGGATTGGGGGAGCAGGTCACCCGCACGAACAAACCTCGTAGCTCGATACAAACGGCTGTCGTCTGACAATTATCAGATAAAAAAGCTGTAAAACGACGGAATATCGAATATAAGCTTTGCGCCGGGCAAGTCGCTTCAAGGACTCTTTGTCTTAGCCGCGTGTTCATCGAGGTTGTGTTGGCCGACAGTGAAGATCTGCTTCCGTTGGTCTACGAAGAGCTTCGTAAGCTCGCCGCGGTGAAGATGCGCGACGAGCGTTCTGATCACACGCTGCAGGCAACCGGGCTAGTCCACGAAGCCTATCTCAGGATTGTGAAGGGACGGGGTCGGGAGTGGGAGAACCGCGCGCATTTTTTTCACGCCGCCGCCGAGGCGATGAGGCGAATCCTGATTGAGCACGCTCGAGCGAAAAACGGGCCGTTACGTGGCGGGAAACGCATTCGTGTTCCGCTCGACGTCATCGATCTCGCGACGAATGCCGATCCCGAGCAAATTTTGGCCGTCGAAGAGGCGATCTCTCGCCTTGAGTCTGTAGATGCCGGTGCAGCGGAGGTCGTACGGCTGCGATTTTACGCGTGCATGAAGCCCGACGAGATTGCCAACGCGACGGAACGGTCGCCCAGATCCGTCGGGCGAGATTGGGCGTTCGCTCGGGCTTTTCTTCTCCGGGAACTTGGTGAGGAAAATTCCGGCTAAGACCGCATTTTTAGGAAGATCTTTTATGGCCCCAAGCGACATCCAGCGGGTGAAACAGATTTTTAACGATGCCGCCGGTCTAAAAGGCTCGGAGCGTGCAGCTTTCCTGGAGCGAGTCTGCGCCGGCGACACCGAGCTGCAAGCCGAGGTAGAGGCTTTCCTTCACGCTGCTGAACAGACAAAGACTTTCCTCGGGTCGGACGAAGCGCGGTCCGAAGTGCGGCGGCGTTTCGTCCCTCTCGCCGAGCAGCCGGGCACTAAGATTGACCGCTACAAACTCTTACAGCAGATTGGCGAGGGCGGGTTCGGTGTGGTCTTCATGGCCGAGCAGGAAGTTCCCGTCCGTCGAACCGTCGCATTGAAGATCATAAAACTCGGGATGGATACCAAGCAGGTTGTAGCCCGCTTCGAAGCCGAGCGGCAGGCGCTTGCGATGATGGACCATCCCAACATCGCAAAAGTTCTCGACGCGGGCAGCACCGACACCGGGCGGCCTTACTTCGTCATGGAACTCGTAAAAGGCGTCCCGATCACCGACTACTGCGACTCGGCCAACCTTGCCACCGAAGCGCGGCTCGGCCTTTTCATGCCCGTCTGTCACGCCGTCCAGCACGCGCACCAGAAAGGGATCATCCACCGGGATATCAAGCCTTCGAACGTGCTCATCACGCTGCACGACGGCACGCCCGTCCCCAAGGTGATCGATTTCGGAATCGCTAAAGCGACCCACGGCCGATTGACCGATCGGACGCTGTTCACTGAATACCGAACGATGGTCGGGACACCGGAGTACATGAGCCCCGAGCAGGCCGAGATGAGCGGTCTGGATATCGATACACGCGCCGACATTTACAGCCTCGGCGTGCTACTTTACGAATTGCTGACCGGTGTTACGCCATTCGACGGCAAGCAACTCCGGGAAGCAGCGTTCGCGGAAATTCAACGGATCATTCGCGAAGTCGACCCGCCCAAGCCCAGCACGCGGATCTCGACGCTCGGCAAAACACTCACGACCGTCGCCGCCCGCCGCCAGAGCGATCCCGCTAAGCTGAGCGTACTGGTTCGGGGTGATCTCGACTGGATCGTCATGAAGGCCCTCGAAAAAGACCGCACCCGCCGGTACGACTCGGCGACCGCGCTCGCACAGGACGTGCAGCGGCATCTCACCGGGGAACCCGTCAACGCCGCGCCTCCATCGACACGCTACCGGGTCAGCAAATTCGTGCGCCGAAATCGCGGCCCGGTGTTAGCCGCGACGATCGTTGCAGGCGTGCTCGTTTTAGGCCTGATCGGAACAGGCTTGGGACTCGCCTGGGCGATCCGCGCGGAGCGGGACGCAATCCACCAGAAGTCTTTCGCGATCATCGAGCGTGATAAATCGGTGCTGGCCGAGGCAGATGCAGGAAGACAGAAAATCGAAGCCGTTGCTCAAGCCAGGCGCGCCCAGCAACTCTACGGCGAAGGTCTCATTACCCACGGCGACGCGCTGATCACCGCTTCGGAATTTCGCAACGCATACACCAAATTTGACGAGGCCCGCGGCGTCGTCGAAAAGCTCGGAGAGTCGCTCGGGCGGCTCGATCTCTCCCTCGTGCGTCTATTTCGCCTTTCACCGCCTCCATTATGGTCAATTAAGATTGACGAGCTGTCATTGTTTCATTGGACGGTGCTCGAATCGCGGAACGAGCTAATCACCGTCGATCGTTCAGGTAATTTCGTCGCGATCGACCTGCTCACGGGGAGTACGCTCCGCACGTTCGGTGAAGCTACCGGCGTACGCGAACTTTGTGGCGTAGAGACCAGGGACGGGCCACTGCTGATTACGGGATCACTTGATTCGGTTCAGGTTTTAGATGCGGTCACAGGTAGGTTAATCCGCGAGGCTCAAGACGGCCGCGGGGCCGGATACATCGCTGCATTACCCGACGGGTCGGTTGTCTCGACAGATCAGGGCGGGACGGCATCGTTCTGGAACTTCAATTCAATGGCGGTGCGAAAACAAGTGCGGATCGACGGGCCGTCCCGGTCTTTCGCTTTTTCCCCCGATGGTTCTCTGGTTGCTTTCCTCGGGTCGTCTGCGTCGGACATTTATGTGTGTAACACGCGTGACGGAACGTCTCGCACGACTATCGTCCTTCCTCCCCAGGAGCGAGGCAATTATACAAGCGGGTCTGGCCTTAGGAGCCTCTGTTTTACCGCCGACGGAAAAGCCGTTCTCTGCGGAGAAACGGACGGCAAACTCGTTTACGCACCCTTGGCAGGGCCGGTCAGGACACTCGCCAAGCCCCACGATACCAACATCGATTCGATCTGCGCTTCATCAGACGGCCGACGAATATTTACCTCGTCCGAGGAGGGAACCATTCGCGGGTTGGAACTCATCAACGGCGTCACGTGGGCGCCTTCGTTGACGTTGACGCAGAAGACCTCTGGACGCACGTCGATGCATTTTCTACCGGGAACGGGACCAAAAATTTGCGGTGCAACATTTGGCATCGACCCGCAGGATCAAGGTGCGGTCGTGGGACTCAGCGTCAACGGTGACTTGTCTGTCTGGCCGGCAGCGGGGTTGATCAATCGGCCGAACACGCTGCATGAAGGATTGAACTGCTCCCGGGACGGGCTGCTACTGGCGGGTACTTCCACGGACGGCGTCCACGGCAGCACCGTCGAGGTGCGGGACGGAGCAACCGGACGCACGCTTCGAACCGTGGACGACAATGTCTGGTCGCGCTCGACGGCTTTCGCCCCGGACGGAAAGTCTTTGTACTGCGCAACTCCGTGGACGCTGCTCAGAAGTGACCTTTTTCGAAACCAGGCGATTTGGCGCGTCGAGGCCCATGACAAACAACCGCTCGCCTGCGTCGCGGCATCAGCCGACGGGCGGTTCGTCGCCAGCGGATCGGAGGGCGAAGGGATCGTCCGGATCTGGGATTCTGCGACCGGCGCATTGAAGCACTCGCTGCCCGGACAGGGTCGAAGCGTCTGGGCGGTTGCGTTCGCGCCGGTCGCGACGTCGGATACCGCGCACCAGCCAAGTCGATTAACAGAGCATCTGCTGGTCGGACCTGGTGATTCGGCCTTTATTACGGATTGGAACTTCGAATCAATCGAACGTACCCGGCGTGCGGCGTCGACGTACGTCCGCGCCTTTTCTGTATGGCCGGACCAGAGCAAAGTTGCCGTGACCGGTGGTGGTTCGCGGATCGACCTGATCGACCTCAAAACATTTTCCAACTCCGGTTCGCTCGGGCCTCTGCCGATGATCAACTACAACTTTGCTCTGGTAACTCCCGGCGGAACGCTCGGCCGATGGGCCGTCTCCCAGGGCCGCAACGACGTCCGAGTCTGGGACGTGGAAAACCACCGTGAAGAATTCACACTCGTGCGAAACGTCGACGGACAGGGCACCAATACCATGATTGGCACTCCGGACGGATCGACCGTCACCATAAGGGGGCTTCGCAGCTTTGATTTCACGTTGCCCCGCACGCGCCGTGCGATGATGGGGAGCCCGGATGATCTGGTCGCCCGCGCGGATTATTACGCCCGAATCGGCCTGTGGGGCTGGGCCGACCAACTGGTGGAACGCGCGACTGCCGCTGGAAGGATTGTTCCGGAAATCACACGGGCGCGTACGGCTTGGATGTGCGGTAGATATGATTCCGCGAAGGAATCATTCGCCCGCGCCGCCAAGGCCGGCGAAGTTCCGCAATATTATGCCGACCTGTGCGCGTCGGTCGGGGATGAGCCGCCCCGCATCAAACTCTGCGACGCCGTTCCCCGGACGCCAGATGTGTTCTCGATTCCGACGACCAATGTTGCCGCGTCAGAAGGTGCTATTTCAGCGGCCGATATCCCGCGCCTGCGGTCGATGATCCAAACCGAGGTCACTGTCGAGGGCGTCGTCGGACTCAGTTCCTGGAGCACCTCGGGGAAGGTCCTGAACATCGGCTTCCTCAACCAGCAGGGCGAGCCCGAGGGCATGCTCTGCGTCATTTTCAAAACGAATCGTCAACAATTTGACGCCGCATTCGGCGGGGACGCGGCCAACACGTTCGCTAACGCCCGCCTGCGAGTCAGAGGCAAAATCGTAAGGTACGCCGGCTACGCGACCAAGCTCAAGGACTGGCCCGAGATGATCTTAACCGACCCGTCTCAGGTTACGATCCTGAAATGACAGAGCTGGAGATTTCGCGACAACATTTCACACGCGGTTCACAGTTCTAGACCAGCGGAATACACGGAACTTCTAGAAAGCAAAATCACGTGTCCGTCTGGACAGCTCGACTCCGGGAAGATGGTCGGACTCCAATCTTCTCGACCGTTAATTGACATTTGGATCGGCTCAGCGGAAGCCGACCCTCTTGTTCGCACGACCGCTCGCGCTTCGAATCACATGGTCAGCAATTATCACATTACGCACACCACTCTGTGGCTGATAGCACAGCAAGCAGTACAGCAAAATAGCCGCATTTGTTTGCGAAAATAACTTGATCTTGCGTGTGCTTGTTCGTTAACATACGGCCAATCATGCGGTCGCCGGGTCGGCGGATCCGTTAATCGCACCCTTCACTTCACGACCAAAACAGAGGTTTGAAATGATTCGGTCCAACTCGCGCAAAAAGTCCCTGTTCGTTCGCCTCGCAGGCCGGGTTTCGATCGAGAGCATGGAATCGCGGTTGCTGATGACGACCAACAGTTGGAAGTCGGCTGTGAGTGGAAGCTGGGAGGACGCGAGTCGGTGGTCGCTGGGCCATGTCCCTACGAGCAGCGAAGACGTCAGCATCGTCGTCGCAGGGACGTACACGGTCGGCATCCACGGCAACAATGTCGATTCGGCCAAGTCGGTCACCCTTGGAACCGCTTCGAGTCATACCGAAACCTTGAGCATTACCGCCGACGACGTCACCGGCTATTCGCTGTTCACGGTCGCCAGCGGGTTCACCAATAACGGCGCGGTCGTCATCGGGAACACCTCCGTCAATGGTTACTATTCGGGCCTGACCGTCAGCTCCGGCGTTCTTACCAACGGCGTCGGGGCTTCGTTCACGGCAACTGCGGCGGCGAACGCGAGCAACAGCGCGTCGAACGACGGGTTCACCGGCACCATTGTCAACGCCGGGACCATCAATGTTGCCACGACCAAGGGATTCCGCTTTTCAGGCAGCATCACGGGCTCGGGCGGTTCAATCGCCGTCGTCGCCGGCGCTGCCCTGACTGTCTCGGCGAGTGCTGCCAACAACGCGCTGGCCGGAGCTTATTCGTTCACCGGACCGGGCACCGTCGCGTTTTCCGGCAACTTCGCGATGGCTTCCGGTGGCGCGACCCTGGCGGGAGGCGGGCCGGTCCAGTTCGGCGGGACCATCTCCGGCACCGGCACACTGACCGTGAAGTCGGGCACAACGCTGAGCCTCAAAGGTAACGGTACAACGTTCAGTTGCCCCGTCGTCAATTCCGCCGGCGCGACCCTGACCATCATTGCAGATGATGTGAACGGTTATTCCATCATCACAGTGGCCAACAACATCACCAACAATGGCGCGCTGATTATCGGCAATACAAGCGTCAACGGCTATTACTCGGGCCTGACAGTGTCGTCGGGAACGTTGTCCAATTCTGCCACCGGTACGTTCACCGCTTCGGCAGTGTCGAACGTCAGCAACGGGGCGGCCAATGACGCGTTCAACGGCACCCTCGCTAATGCCGGGACCATTAACATCACCTCGAATAAAGGGTTCAAAATTTCCGGCAGCGTCGCGAGCACCAACGGCAAGATTGCAGTCGCGTCCAATTCCGGTTTGACGATCGCGTCCGTCACGGGAAGCACGCTGGGCGGCACGTTCGTGTTAAGCGGTCCGGGGCTCGTGGCCTTCAGCGGGACGTTCGCCCTCGCGGCGGGCGGGGTGACACTCAGCGGTAGCGGGCCGTGCCAGTTCGGGGGCACGATCAACGGGCCGGGGCTTCTAACCATCGCGTCGGGCTTTACGTTGACCCTCGTCGGTAATGGGACGACCATTAACTCGCCGCTCCTCAACTCCGCCGGTGCGACGATCAACATTACCGCCAACGATACGCTGGGCTACGCAATCATTGTCGTCGCCAACGGCTTCACCAACAACGGCGCGATCATCATCGGTAACACCAGCGTCAACGGGTATTACTCTGGTCTTACTGTTTCGACCGGAACGCTGACCAATTCCGCGACAGGAACCATAACCGCGTCGGCGGCGTCGAACGTCAGCGGTGGCGCGGCCAACGATTCGTTCACCGGCTCGATCGCCAATGCCGGCACTATCAGCATCACTTCGATCAAGGGCTTCAAGATCACCGGGAGTGTGACGAGCAACAACGGCAAAATCTCCGTCGCGTCGAATTCCGGTCTGATCGTCGCGGCGACAACGGGCAGCACGCTGGGCGGGATCTTCAATCTCACCGGTTCGGGCACCGTCGCGGTAAACGGCAGCTACGCCATCGCCGCCGGCGGGGCGACCTTCGGTGGAGGGGGCCATTGGCAGTACGTCGGTACACTCGGCGGGCCGGGCACGCTGACCAATGCCACGTCGCTCGATCTCGTGGGAAATGGCACGACGATCAACGCGCCGCTGGTCAACGCCGCCGCGGGATCCATCGCCATCACCGCCAACGACACCATCGGCTATTCAATCATCACCGTGGCCAGCGGATTTACCAACAGCGGCAGGATCACGATCGGTAATACGAGTATCAACGGCTATTACTCGTCATTGACCATTTCTTCCGGAACCCTCACCAACGCCGCCGGCGCAACTTTCACCGCTTCGGCGGCGTCCAACGTGAATACCGGGGCGGCCAACGATTCGTTCATTGGCAACCTCTCCAATGCCGGTACTTTCAATCTTTCTTCTCCATTCGGGTTCAAAATCAACGGAAATTACACACAGACTTCGACCGGTTCATTCGCGCCGAATCTTCCCACGGCCGCGGCCCACGTTTCCGGGAAGGCGACGCTCGGGGGATTGCTCGACATCTACCAGGCCGCGACCTTCGTCCCCACCCTGGGCACCACCTATCCGGTGTTGACCTACGTGTCCCGCAGCGGTGATTTCACCGTCATCGACGGCTTCAGCCTCGGCGGTGGGTTTGCCGTCACCAAGTCCACCGGGTCAACAGAGTGCGACCTGAAGGCGGTCAAAGCACCTGCGGATTCGACCGCGCCGGCCGCGGCGAGCTTTGCGTTAACCACGCCAGCCGTGCTGGCCAAGACCATCACGTTCTCCGAGACATTCACCGACAACATTGCCGTCAGCGCCAAGTCGCTCGCGAGCACGAACGTCACCGTGACCGGACCCGGCGGGTTCAGCCAGGCCGCCACGCTGGTCTCTGTGAGCAAGTCGAACAACGGCACCCCGCGCGTTGCCGTCTACAGCTTTTCGCCAGTGGGCGGGCGAGTCGATGTCGAAGCGAACGGCGTCTATACCGTGAAGCTCAACGCCAATAGCGTCAAAGACACCACCGGAAATGCGGTGGCGGCCAAAACGCTGGGCACCATCACGCTGGCGACCGCGGCAAAACTGGTTTTCACCACGCAACCGCCGAAGACGGCGACCGCGGGAAAGGCGGTCGCCCCGTCTGTCGTCGTGAAAATCGAAGACCAGGCCGGCAACGTCATCACCACCGACACGTCGACCGTCACCATCGGCGTCGGAACGGGCCCCAGCGGCGCGACGGTGACCGGTACCGCGTCCGTCGCCGCCAAGGCGGGCGTCGCGACGTTCAGCAACCTGCTGCTGACCAAGGCCGGGACTTACACGCTAAAGGCCACCGACGGCAGCGACACCGCCGGCATCTCGTCGTCGCTGGTCGTGAACCCCGCCGCGGCGGCGAAGCTGGTGTTCCTGCAATCGCCGGTCGCGTCCAAGGTCGGCAAGCCGATCACGCCCGCGGTCACCGTGCTGATCGAAGATAGCCTCGGCAACATCGTCACGACCAACACGACGACAGTGAAATTAACAACCGCCACTGCCCCCAGCGGCGGGGCGTTGTCCGGCACCGTCAGCGTCGCCGCCGTCGCCGGCAAGGCGACGTTCAGCAACCTGCTGCTGAGCAAGGCGGGCAGCTATTCGCTGAAGGCGACCGATGGTTCGCTGGTCGCGGTCACGTCGAGCGTCTTCGCGGTGTCGTAAGATTGCGTCCACCAGGGTAAAACAGATCGGGCGGATGTTGCAGTTCAACCCCTGCGACTGCGGTGCCGCCCGGACTTTTCAGTGCGATAAAGTTGAAAAAATAGATCGGTTGACAGATTGCGTCGCGCAATCTGTCAATCGACGTTCATCTGCATCGCACACTTTGAGGGTTGCAGGGCTGAGCCAACCGCCGCTTTGAGCAGTCAACAGGTTGTCACCTGACGCGGCGAAAGGCGGGAGCGGCGGCGTAGCGTAAGGCTGGATGTCCACGCTGCAATTATCGCGACCGTGGCGGGTTCTGGGACCGCAGCTGTCGAACCGGCGACCTCGCCGAGCGGGGCGGCTGCGGTGTTGAAAGCGTTGTCGATCAGCGTGTAGTCGCTGCCGTCGATCAAGCCGTCGTAGTTAAAGTCGCCGTTCAGCCAGCCGGTGACGCCGGTATTGAAACCGTAGTCGATCAGGGTGTAATCCGAACCGTCGACGTGACCGTCGAGGTTGGCGTCGCCGTAGTAGGTGAATTTCACAAGCACGTCGGTGGCGACCGTGTCGAGGCCGTCGAATTTTCCGAGCGGGGTTTTACTTCCATAGATCAGCGTTCCAGTGCCCGATGAATTCAGAATCGCGCCGAGCGTCGTGAGGTGCGTGGCGTCGGCCGAAGCGGCGCTGCTCAATATGCCTGCGACAGGAGTCGTCACCCCGCCTGTTCGGATCTGATCTGCGATGATCGCCAAGTTCGCGGCGTGAATCACCATGTCATCGCCCGCAAGGTCGAGTTTCGCTTGCCAGGCGTTCATTCCCCCGGCGAGCGAAAGAGAATCCAACTGGAGCACGTTGCGGCCCGTGCGAAGCGTTCCGGTATCGACAATCGTGACAGCGCCGCCGGTGCCGATCGTCAAAGACGCCAGCGTGCGTGCGACCGGTTGAGCGGCGTTAGTGTTACCTCCGAGCGTGGCCGTGCCGTTCACCGTCAGTTTTGTCCGGGTTGACAGGGCCGAGATCGGGACGGCCGACAGCGACGCGGCGGACGCCACTGCGACGGCGTTGCTCGCGATCGCCCCGTTAATTTTCAAAGCGCCGCCGTTGACCTGAGTCGGACCGGTGAAAGTATCGGTTCCAGACAGCGTCCAGGTCCCGGTTCCCGATTTGATGACTGAGGTGACAGACCCCGGCCCGTCGGACACCACCGACTGGATCACGCCGGCACCCGCGCCTGAAAGTTTGAGATTTTGCACGCCTGCTACGGCAGTATCGCTCCACGTGCCCGAGACGATCAGCGTGCCGGCGTCGGATTGCAGATTCCATTCGGTGCCGCCCCCGGTACTCGTGAGCGTCAACGGACCGCTTATTTGATTGTTCCCGTTGACGTTAATTACGTGGGCGGCGGCTGCGCCGGCATATTGTCTGGCGTCGATCGTGATCGGTTCGGGCAGATTGATATTGCCGGCTATTTCGAGCCGGCCGGTCGCGCCGTCACCAACTATGAATGTCCCCGACGAGGTCGCGCCCAATGCATTTGCCGCCGTCGCACGCAGGACGCCTCCGTCGATGGTGGTCGTACCTGAATACGTATTCGCATTGCCGGCCAGGACGGCCGTCCCTTCCAGAGCGTCGAGAGATCCCGCGCCACTGATCGGACCGTTAAACGTAACAAGGTGAGTTCCCCGGATCGTCACCGTGGCTTGGTTTGCCAACGCGACCGCGCTGTTGATCACCACGTCACCGTCCACACCGCCGATCGGCAGGCTGTTCATCGTGATGGTGCCCGTGGTCAGGACGAACGGCTGCGAACTGTCGTTGATGATCGCTGCACCAGTGCTCAGTGTAAAAGCATTGCCGGTGATCGTGTGGGCACCCGCGCCGCTCTGAACGAGCAGGCCGCCGATGACGGCACCGGTCACGTCGTTGTTGATTGACGTGGTGATCGGGGACGTGAATTTAAAACTCTCCCAGCCGCTAAAATCAGGGGCCACCGTAAGGCCCCAATTGGCGGCCTTACTCATCGCGTTGTCGATCGTGCCCGACCACGTGGCGATGTTCGAACCGATGGCAAGCAGATGCCCGGGGACCGCTAGGTCGCTGGCGGTCGTCTGCACTGTGATTGCCGCGGTCCCGTCGACACGCCGAATCGAAGGGGGTGACGCGGAATAGTCGGTGAAGAAAACGTTCCCGCCGATGTTCTGGGCGTCGAGCACCGTATTGGCGCCGAGTGACAGAACGCTCGACACGGTTCCGGTCAGCGACACCGCGTCGATGACCATGTTCGAGCCGAGCGATACCAGCAACCGATTGTTCGCCGCGTCGAACGACAGTGACTGCACCGCAGCCCCGAACGTGGCGAGCGTTCCGAGATACTGCCCGGTCGAATTAAATTTACGGATGCTGTCGTTATTCCGGTCGCCGACGTAGAGGTTCCCGGCCTGGTCCAGCGCGATCCCGCGGGGGTCGCTCAAGGTATAGGTCCCGCCGGGACCAGTGCCGGTGGTCGCGACGAAAGGCGTCATTACGCCGGCGACACCGGACGACGGATTGAAACGGTAAATTTTGTCCGACGCGTTCGAGCCGAAGGCGACCGACATGTAAATCATGCCGTCCGGGCCGCGCGCGAGAGTTTCGGGTCGCCCGGTAAAATTTATTCCTTCGGTCGCCACGACGCCGAGGAAATTTCCCGAACGGTCGAATCGCAGTATGCGGCCGCCGTCTTTTTCCTCGCCCACGTAAACCTGACCTCGAAGATCCTGGGCAATTCCGAACGCGTCGGTCAAGGCCTGCCCGGCATAAGTTCCGGTCGCGAACGTCTGCGCGTTGTACATCGCCTGCGTGCCCGCCCCCGCGACGGTCTGCATCACAACAACCTTGCTGGCGTGGGTGGCGTCCCCGGTGTCGGTCACCAGCGTGAAGTTCGGGGCCCGGGCGGCGTAGTTCTCGACCCGGTTGAACGTGAGCAGGTTGGCGTTGTGGTAACTATTCGCGCCGCCGACACCGTCGTCGTACGCGGTGCGACTGGCGGCAACGAGGTCCTTGCCGGCGAATTGCCAGTCGACGTATTGAAATCCATGCTTGTTGGCGTCGGGGCTGTTGAGCACCACCGAATCGGTCCGCCAGTGCACCAGATCGGGCGAGGACATCAGCGCCAAAGTATTGCGGTAGCTCCCGGGGGTCGTCGTTACCACGCCCGGCGGGACGGGGTTCGACAGCGTGTAATATCGCCCTGTTGATTCGTCGTATTGAATTGTGAACTTGGTCGCGCCGCCGGGAAAACTGACCACACCCGCGGCGGGGTCGAACGACACCGAAGTCGGGCCGTCGACTTTGACGATCGCGGCCCGCTGGGGGCCGTTGGTGTCGACGCGAAGCAAATTCGCGATTCCGTCAGGGCCGCTGACCAAACCACCTTCCAGCCAGCCGTTGTTCCCGCTGGCGGCGGTCCAGCTTGCCGGCTTTGAAAGCGCATTGCTCATCGTCCAACTGCCGGCGTTGGTCAGATCCGCGCCGACCGGCGCGGACATCACGAACGATTCAAACCAGTTGGGCCAGCTTGTTCCGCCGTGAATGTCCTCGAACGCGCGCCAAATTCGGCCGTCCTGGACGACCACCCGCTGGGTAGACGTGTGATAGCCGGACGCGGGCGTCAACACACCGTTAGCCGAATTGGACGGGACAGTCCAAGTGGTTCCATCGTCGGTCGATTTCCGAATGACGATATTGCCGTAATCCTTGCTGACCCCCATCAGGAAAAGCGTGTTCCCCTGAGTAAACAGACTGTTCCACTCGGCTCCGTATGCCGTCGTACTTCCGCCGTTATCCACCGTGTAAATCGGCGACCAGGTGGCCCCCTGGTCGGCAGACCGGAAGATGCGGGTGACCGCATCCACCGGCGACGTCGAATTGGGGCCGAACTCGTCGTGAGAGGCGACCATTGTGCCGTCCGGCATCACCGCAATAGAAGGCGAACCCACATAGACCCCCGACGATGCCGGGGACCAATCGACCACTATGCCCGGAACCACGGAAAAATCGGGGGTGGCAGCCATCGACCCGGGGCTGACGCTGACTAACGCTACCAACGCTATCGGACATACAATCTTTCGAGCTCTGGGCATCAGCATATCGTAGCAAAACAATTGCGTTCCACAAAGATTCTTCTGGAATTCCAGTAACTCATTCTTGAGTCTGGTGAAGACTGAAACTTTAGATGATTGTCACTAATCTGTGACACGGGCTTGGATTGTTAGCTTGTCGGCCAACAATCCGGTGGTTTGCGGGTGTCATCTCTGACCGTTATTCTGAGCGGGTATGGGGATGATTCAATCCGCCGTATTGATCGAAGCCGCCGAATCGATGGAGGCGGGCGAATTTCGGTTCCGTCAACCGCATCTCGTGCAAGCCGTCGGTCTTGGGGTTCGGTTCGATAAGCTGATTGCCGTTGACGGCGTGAACTTTTCATTGGGCCGGGAGAATATTCTCGGTCTGATTGGTCCCAACGGCGCAGGGAAGACGACGCTGCTGCGGACGCTCTGCGGGCTTCAGCCGGCGACGCTCGGGCAGGTCAAAATACAGGGTGAGGTTCTCTCGGCCGAGCGACGCGACCTGCTCGCGCAACTCGGTTTCACCCCCGACGAACCGCCGGTTTACAACCAGATGACGGTCCGGCAGTTCCTTCGATTCATCGGCCGGGGGTACGATCTGTCGACGGCCGAGGCTGACGACCGGATCGATTTCTGGCTCGAAAAGGTGTGGCTGCGGGACAAGGCCGAGACCAAGATCAAATCGCTCAGCCGGGGGATGAAGCAGCGGATTGGCATCGCCCGGACGTTGTTACCGAATCCGTCGGTGATCATCTTGGACGAACCCGCCGCGGGCCTCGACCCGGCGGGGCGGGTGCAGTTTCGGCAGCTGCTCTGCGACCTACGCGATCAGGGTAAGGCGATTATCGTTTCCAGTCACATCCTGGCCGACATGGGCGAATACTGCACGCACATCGGGATCATGACCAAGGGCCGGATGCTGAAGTTCGGCACGGTGGGTGAAATTACGAACATGCACGACAGCCGTCGGTGCAGGTACACGCTGCTGCTGGCAAAGCCGATGGCGGACATCCAGATTGTCCTGAGCGGCATGGCGGACGTCTCGGCCGTCCAGATCGACCGGGAACGGATTTCGTTCGAATTCGTCACCGACCGCGAAGCAGCGGCAGGGCTGCTGGGCCGGCTGGTGGGGTTGAAGTTTCCCGTCGCGTCGTTCTCGGCCAATGCCGTCGATTTGGAAGAAGCCTATCTCCGGGTCGGCATTGAACAGGTGGACTAAAGCATGTCGATCATTCCCGGCCCGTCCAACGCCATCGTTTACGCACAGTTCAACCTGCAGGGTCGGTGGAAACGGCTCGCGACGATTGGCGGCGTTTACTTTCTGCTGATCGGGGCGGCGGTCTGGGTGACGGCCGCGAGCAACGGCCGGTTCCGTGCCCGTGACCTTCTCGGCTGGGCCCGGGGGATCATGGTGCTGCAAACGCTGTGTCTGTTGGTGTATGGGGCGTTCCGCGTCGAGTCTTCGGTGCGCGGCGACATCAGTAGCCGAATGCTCGAATCGCACCGGCTGATGCCCGTGTCCCCGCTAACAGCCATCATCGGCTACGTGGTCGGCGGGGCGATGCCGGCTTTACTGCTGGCCGGTGTGAACTTCGTCCTCGGCGGGATCTGCTGCGCGGTTGCCGGGCTGGAATTAACCCAATGGGCGATCGCGAACGCGGTTCTGCTATGTTTCGCGTTTTTCCTGTACACGCTGATCGCGCAGTTCTCGTTCATCAGCCGCGGCGGGTTTCTGGGACTCTTGATCGTCGGCGGCATTTTACTTGCCAACTCGGGCGACGTCTTGCTGAGCCAAGTCCCTAGCTTCTCGGTGTTGACTTATCCGCTGTTTTCTCCGTCGTCGGTGTTTGTGGAATTGTTCAATTCGACTCGGTTGGGATCGCAGTCCGGGGACGTAAGCGCGGCCTACGTCGCCGCCATCGGCGGTCAGGCGGCAATCGCTTTGATCGCAATCCAGGTCGGCATTCGGCGCTACCGGTCGTCGAACGAAACCGGGATCTCGGCTTCCTTGGGACTTCTGCTGCTTTTCGTCTGGGTCGCACTCGCAAACCTGGCGTTCTCCTCGCCCGAAACTTTCGGCGCCCGCAGCTACTACCACGGCTATGTATACGACCAGGAGCAAGCCGCGGCTCATGTTGTAACAGCGGTCGTGAGCGCGATGCTCCTCGCGATGATCCCGATAGCAAGTGCCTCGAAAGCCGCCGCCCGGCTGTCGCCGAAAACTCACATGCCGGTCCGACCCCCGTTCGAATCGTCACCATTCATCGCGGCCCTCATCGCAACTGCGTTGATCTGTCTGCCGATGCTCAACTCACCAGTTCGCTACCCCGCAGGCACGCACGGGCCTGTGGTTGTCACGGCACTGATCGTCGCGATTTTCATTCTCCAGATAACTTGTTTGTTTTCCGCAGGATACGGGCTTCGTCGAAGGGCTTGGGTTTATGCAATCATCTGGGTCGCCGCGACTTGCCTTGCGCCGGTGATCGCCGACATGGTCTACCGGGGAATGACAGACGATAACAGTAATGCCACGCAGATCATGGCCGTCAGCCCGCCGGCAGCGCTCGCCCTGGCTTGGGGCGGGTCCGGAGTCTCCATCAACAATGGAATTCTCGCACAGATTTTATTCTCGGCAGTTCCGTCCGGCATCCTGCTGGCAACACACGTCAAAGCATCTCGCTTACCGGTAGTGCCGGCAGGCTCGTGAGATACGGAAGCGTCGGCGTCCTAGAAGAGACTGACAATTCAATACATCACCGAAGATTTCGGATTTCCACAGTCTTGACACGACCGAAACAAACGATATCTTTCCCCCCTCGCTCCAAATGAGCGGCTGGCAACTTTGTCGACGCGTTTTAAGCCTTCGCGATCAAGCTGTCAGCTAGATAATCAGGATAGACATGACTGGTGACCGCATTCGAATTCGGATGGAAGCATACGACCACCGGGCCCTTGACGCCTCGGCGAAGGAAATCGTCGAGCACGCCAAGCGGACTAATGCCCGGGTGTGTGGCCCCATCCCGATGCCGACCCGTATCGAGCGGTACACCGTTCTGCGCAGCCCGCACATTGACAAGAAGTCCCGCGAGCAGTTCGAAATGCGGACGCACAAGCGTGTGATTGATATTTTCGAACCGACCGGCCGGACCGTCGAAGCCCTGAATCGCCTTGTTGTACCGGCGGGTGTTTTCGTTAAGATCAAGGCCTGAACGTTTTTCTGAAGTTATCTGCCCCGCGCAACGGGGCATCTTTTTTCAACCGACTGCGGGTTCATCCAAGAACCTTTCCTCGAAAGAGGCGCTTGTCGGGGTAGTTGTTTTGTCTGTGGCTTTCTCTGTTCGTCGTCAGTTGGTTTCATCGGATTACACATGACACCCGCACTGTTAGGCAAGAAAATCGGAATGACCCGGGTATACGACGACAAGGGATCTGTGATCCCCGTCACCGTCGTGCAAGCCGGGCCCTGTTCCGTTACTCAAGTGAAGACTGTCGCGACCGACGGCTATAGCGCCGTTCAACTGGGTTTCAGCGAAGCCAAAGCCAAGCACAGCACCTTCCCGTTGATCGGTCACGCCGCAAAAGCCGGCTCCGGACCGCTCCGCCATTTCAAAGAAATCAAGCTTAAAGAAGAAACCGACAAGAAGCTCGGCGAAAAGGTCACTGTCGGAATTTTCGACGGCATCACCTTCGTCGATGTGATCGGCACCAGTAAGGGCAAGGGAACTGCTGGTGTTATGAAGCGGCATCACTTCGGTGGTCAGCCCGCTTCGCACGGTACCGAACGTAAGCATCGTTCGCCGGGTTCGCTGGCGTCGCGTGCGACGTGGCGCGGTCAGTCGGGCAAGCCCAAAAAGGGCGTCCGCATGGCCGGTCACATGGGTATGGACACGGTCACGACTCGTAACCACCCGCTCGTAAAAATCGACGCCGAAAATAACTTATTGCTTATCAAAGGAGCCCTGCCCGGACCGAACGGCGGGCTTCTTTTCGTTCGTAAGAGCATTACTGCAAAGATGAAGAAGCCGGAATAGTTGGTAGTTGCTGGTTGCTAGCAACCAGCCGTCTGTCACTAGCAACTTACAACCAGCAACCAGCAACTGAGTGCAACGATGATTGAAGTGCCCGTATACAACCAGGCCGGCGAAGAGATCGAGAAGTATCAGGTCGACGAAGCCAAGCTCGGCGGTGAAGTTCGACGCAACCTGCTCAAGCAGGCGATCGTCTATTACCACGCCAACCAGCGGCAGGGCACTGTGCGTACCCAGGCCCGCGGTGAAGTCGCCGGTTCGACCCGCAAAATGTTCCGCCAAAAAGGAACGGGTAATGCCCGTACCGGTGGTATCCGTAACCCGATCAAAAAGGGCGGTGGTCACGCCAAGCAGAAGCGGCCCAAGGATTGGCGTCAATCGCTGCCCAAAAAGGCCCGTCAGCTGGCAACCAAGAACGCCATCCTGAGCAAAATCCAGAGCAACGATCTCAAGATCGTCAGCGAGATCAAGCTCGAGGCTGCAAAGACCAAGCACGTTGCCGCCATGTTTAAGGCGCTCCGGATCGACCGCAGTTGTCTGCTGGCCCTGGCCGGTAAGGACGAAGCCGTCGAACGATCCGCCCGCAACATCGATCGCACGACGCTGACGACTGTGTCGCAGTTAAACGTCTGGACCATCCTGCGGAACCGGACACTGTTGGTTACGAAAGAGGGTTTGGCCCAGCTGCTGGCATAAAGACGATCCGACCCCGTTTAGCCGGCTCGCTTGCGAGCCGTGTCTTGCGGGACGAGGGAAAGCGGCCCGCACGCGAGCCTGCCGAACAGGACTGACGCGAAAGACGACCATGGACAATACAAACGTCATCATCAAGCCGCTGATCACCGAAAAGAGCACGCACCTGCAGAACACCCGTAACTGCTACGCGTTCAAGGTGAATCCGTCGGCCAACAAGATGCAGATCAAAGAAGCGATCGAGCACCTTTACTCGGTGAAGGTTGCCGACGTCCGCACAATGAACCGCCGCGGCAAACCGCGTCGAACGAAATACAAACTGACGACCACCGGCGAATGGAAGCGGGCGATCGTTCAGCTGGCCGAAGACTCGAAGATCGAATTGTTCTGAGGAAAAAGTTGTAAGTTGTCAGTTGGTGGTTGTTAGTCAAACAACTCACTAGCAACTAACAACTAGCAACTACCAACTGGTTCTCAAATGGCAATCAAGTTTTACAACCCGACATCGCCCGGCCGTCGCGCCGGATCTGTCATCGACTACAAGGCCGTGCTCACGAAGTTCGAGCCGGAAAAGTCGTTGACGGTCGGCAAGCGTCGCGCCAGCGGTCGTAACCATCATGGCGTCATCACCGCCAAGCACCGCGGTGGTGGTAACAAGCGTCTGTATCGTTTGATCGACTTCAAGCGGACCAAGGACAACGTCCCAGCGACCGTGGTGTCGATCGAGTACGATCCGAACCGCTCGTGCTTCATCGCCCTGATCCAGTACCAGGACGGGGAAAAGTCGTACATCCTCGCTCCGAACGGGTTGAAGGTCGGCACGACCGTGATCAATGGTCCCGATTCCCCCCCCGAACTGGGCAACTGCATCCCGCTGGCCAACATCCCGGGCGGGTTGGAAGTTCACAACATCGAATTGAATCCCGGCCAGGGCGGTAAACTCGTCCGATCGGCCGGTGGTGTCGCCCGTCTTTCCGCCAAAGAAGGCGAATGGGTCGTAGTGATTCTGCCGTCGGGCGAAATGCGTCGGGTCAAGAGCAAGTGCCGTGCAACAATTGGCCAGCTCGGGAATCTGGACTACATCAACGTCAGCATCGGCAAGGCCGGCCGCAGCCGTCATATGGGCATCCGCCCGCACACCCGTGCGAAGGCGATGAACCCGATCGACCATCCGCTGGGTGGTGGTGAAGGTCGTAGCAACGGCGGGCGTCATCCGGTCAGCAAGACGGGCGTGCCGGCCAAGGGCGGCATCACGCGTCGGCCGCGTAAGAACAGCGAGAAGCTGATCCTGCGTCGTCGCAAGATGGGCCGGTTCCAGCAGCGTCCGCAGACGGTAAGTCATTGAGGAAAAGTTGGTAGTTGTTAGTTGTTGGTTGTCGGTGAAGACAACTCAAAGACTAGCAACTCGCGACTAACAACTGGCAGCTATTTATGAGCAGAAGCGCAAAAAAAGGACCTTTCGTCAACGAAAAGTTGTACAAGAAGGTCCTGAAATTGAACGAGAACCGGGCTAAGCAGCCCATCAAGACCTGGGCCCGTGCGTGCACGATCATCCCGGAGTTTGTGGGCCACACGTTCGAAGTTCACAACGGGAACAAGCATCTGCGGGTGTACGTTCAGGAAGACATGGTCGGCCACAAGCTCGGTGAGTTCGCCCCGACGCGTGTGTTCCGCGGCCATAGCGGTAAGAAATTAGCAACGCCGTAAGGAGAAGAAGTTGCTAGTTGTTAGTTGCTAGTTGCTAGTGGGTTATCTTACTACCAATCACCAACGGACGACTGAAAACTTCTCAACGAATATGCCATTTGAAGCCAAACACAGATTCGCCCGCATCGCACCGCGCAAAGCGCGGTTGTTGATGGACCTGATTCGCAACCGTGACGTGGATGACGCGATTACGTTGCTGAAGTTCAGCAAGCAGCGTGCAGCTGTGATGATCGAAAAGGTCGTCCGCTCCGCCGTGGCCAATGCGAGCGAACAGGAAGTCGCGACCTCGCGAAACACGCTCTATGTCGCCAAGGCCTGGGTCGATCCGGGTCCGGTGATCAAACGGTTTCAACCGAAGGACCGCGGCAAGGCGTATCCGATTAACAAGCGAACCAGCCACCTGGTTGTGACGATCGACGAGCGGGAAGAAGCATAGTAGAGTTGCTAGTTGTCAGTTGGTAGTTGTTAGTAAATACAGCTGCTCAACTGACAACCACCAACTACCAACAGACAACTAACAACTGAGTTCGATATGGGTCAAAAAGTCAATCCAACAGGTTTCCGCGTCGGGATCACTGAAGACTGGAAGAGCCGGTGGTATGCTCCGAAGCAGGCCTACGGAAACTTTCTGGTTGAAGACTTCAAGGTTCGCAAGCTGATCGACGCTAAGCTGAACCGTCGCCCGCCGTTCGCTGCGGTCAGCGACATCCTGATCGAACGCACCCGCGAAGAGGTGACGGTCACATTGAAGACCGCCCGTCCTGGTCTGGTGATCGGGCCCAAGGGTGCCGAAGTCGACAAGCTCCGTGAAGAGCTCGAAGACATGATCAAGCGTAAAGTCGCTCCGATCAAGGTTATCGAAATCAAGAACCCGGACTTGAACGGGCAGCTGGTCGCCGAGGCGATCGCTGAGCAGTTGAAAAAACGTGCGAGCTTCCGTCGCGTCTTGAAGATGCGTATGGAATCGACCATGCAGGCCGGTGCCAAGGGAATCAAGATTTGCGTAAGTGGTCGTCTCGGTGGTGCGGAAATCGCACGCCAGGAGAAGGCCACCACCGGGTCGGTCCCGTTGACAACGCTACAGGCGAATGTCGACTACGGCTACGCGATCGCGTTCACGACCTTCGGCACAATCGGTGTCAAAGTCTGGATCTTTCGCGGCATGTACGGTGAAGAAGTGTTGGAAACAGACGTGCGACCCGGCGGCGGTGGACCGCGCCGCGGACGTCGGTGATTTAGAAAAAATTGACAGTTATTAGTTGGTAGTTGTTAGTAAAATGAAGAGGGTTTGCGCCGTTTTACAGACAATTACCTCAGGAAATGTTTCAGTTGGGAGTTGATGGCTGCTAGTAGAGACCGATGTTCACGTCTTCTCTCACTACTAACCACCAACTACCAACTACCAACAATCCCGGTGTTTTATGCCAATGATGCCTAAGCGGGTTAAGTTCCGCAAAAGTCAGCGCGGTAAGAATCGTGGCAACGCGAGCCGCGGCAACACGGTCGCCTTCGGTGAATACGGTTTGCAGGCGCTGGACCACGCGTGGATCACGGCCAAGCAGATCGAAGCCGGTCGCGTCGCCGCTACCCACTTTCTGCGTCGTGAAGGCCGCATCTTCATCCGCGTCTTCCCGCACAAGCCGATCTCGGCCAAACCGTTGGAAGTGCGAATGGGTTCCGGTAAAGGTGAACCGGAATACTGGGCAGCCGTGGTGAAGCCCGGCACGATGATGTTCGAAATCGCCGGTGTTGATCTGGCGACCGCCAAGCGGGCCCTGGCCCGGGTGGCGTTCAAGATGCCGATCCCGTGCCGGTTCGTTCACCGCAAGCACGCGGTGGCTTGAGGAAGAAGTTGCTAGTTGTCAGTTGCTGGTTGCTAGTAACAGAAAAACAGCTGTTCGCGGAATAACGACGACGGATGTGTGAAATGAAGCTTGAAGAAATTAAACAAAAAGACTTCGCGGCACTGAACGTCGAACTGGCCGAGAAACAACGGCACCTGTTCGACCTCCGGACCCAGGCCGTCACGGAGAAGCTCGAAGACCCGACCCAGATGGGCAAGACCCGCAAGGTGATTGCCCGGATCAAGACGGTCATTCGACAGCGCGAACTGGAAACGGCCAAGGCCGAGTAAAGCCCCGGCCCCTTTAGACAACGGATACTCAGATGGCAGACACTGCAAAGACTGGAACCGCCGCTAGCACCGAGGCTCGCCCGCTGCTTCGTAAGATCATCGGCGTCGTAGCATCGGACAAGGGCGACAAGACGATCAAGGTCGTCATGAACTTCCAGACCCGTCACGAGAAGTACGGGAAGTATCTCAAGTACCGTTCGGTGCTGCACGCACACGACGAGAAGAACGAAGCCAAAGAAGGCGACACCGTCGAGATCTGCGAATGCCGTCCGCTCAGCCGGACCAAGCATCACCGCCTTCTCCGGATCGTTACCAAGGCCCCGGAACGTGCCGTCCAGGTGTCGGCAGAAGAAGTAATGACCGGTAAGGCCCCCGAAGCCCGCTAAATTAAGCGTCAGTCGTTCGTGGGTCGCGGCTCGTCTGGGCCGGCCCTGCCGCTCGACTGACAATGGACAAGAAATGATTCAGCAACAAACATACGTCGACATCTGCGACAATACCGGTGGCAAAGAAGGCATGTGCATCAAGGTGCTCATCGGTAGCGGCAGTAAAGGCAAGTTCAAACGCCGCGTCGCTCATGTCGGTGACGTCATCATCTGCGTGGTCAAGAAGGCCATCCCAACCGGTGAGGTCAAAGACGGCGACATCGTTCGCTGCGTCGTAGTTCGGACCAAACAGCCGACCATCCGCCCGGACGGCAGCTACGTTCGCTTCGACAACAACGCCGCCGTGGTGATCGACGCCGAAAACAACCCGAAGGGCACCCGCATCTTCGGCGCTGTCGCCCGCGAGCTGCGTGAGAAGAATTTCATGAAGATCGTTTCGCTCGCGAGTGAAGTGGTCTAAGCCCAGAAGATTCGAAGTTTGCTAACGGACAAGACAATGGCCAGAAACATTAAAACCGGCGACCAGGTGATGGTGATCGCGGGCGTGGCTAAGGGTAAAACCGGCCGGGTCCTGAAGATCCTCGGAGACAAGAACCGCATCGTCGTCGAAGGTGTGAACCGCGTCTGGAAGCACGTAAAGCCGTCACAGCGCAACCAGCAGGGCGGACGGATTCAGAAGGACGCCCCGATCGCGATCAGCAACGTGATGCCGATCGATCCGACCAGTGGCAAACCGACCCGCGTTCGGTTCCAGGAACGCGACGGCAAAAAGCACCGTATCGCGGTGGTCGGCAACACCGACCTAGGCGTAGTAGGTGTCTAAGAAACCGCCGGTGGGTGTCGCTTAAGCGACCCTGCCTTCGGATAAGTTCAGAAAAAGCACCGCAAACGGTGAGACAGACATGGCAGAAGAAAAAAACAAAAAAGGTGCGAAGCCGACCGAAGCGGAAATAGCCGCCCGTAAAGCCGCCAAGCGTGCGAAGACGGATTCGGACACGCCCGTTGAAGAAACGACCACTTCGGAACCGGCACCGCCGGCCCGGTTGATCGCCCACTATCGTCAGACGATTGTCCCCGCGCTTCAGGAGAAGCTGGGCATCAAGAACCTGATGGCGACCCCGCGGATCGAAAAGATCGTAATCTCGATGGGTCTCGGAAAGATCGCCACGAGCGGCGGGGCGGACGCCAAGGCGAAGTTCGAGCAGGCCGAGAAGGAACTGTCGATCATCGCGGGCCAAAAGCCCGTTCGCTGCAAAGCTAAGAAGAGCGTCGCGAACTTCAAAGTTCGCGAAGGGCAGGAAACCGGCCTGAAGGTGACTCTCCGGGGTAACCGGATGTACGAATTCCTGGACCGCGTTGTTTCGCTCGCGATCCCACGCGTGAAGGATTTCCGGGGTCTGGACCCGAACGGGTTCGACAAGACCGGAAATTATAACTTCGGTTTCACAGAACAGACTGTGTTCCCGGAAGTGGACGGGGCCAGCGTGACATTCCAGCAGGGAATGAACATCACGATGGTGACGACCGCCAAGAGCCCGGACCACGGTCGCGAACTGTTAAAAGGTTTCGGCTTTCCGTTCCGCGAAAAATCGCAGTTGGAAGCAAGATAAGAAGAAGTTGTTGGTTGATGGTTGGTAGTTGTCTGCAAAAGCAACGATGACCAACTGACAATTATCAATGACCCACTTTTAGGATTGAAATGGCAACCAAAGCCTGGATAGCAAAACAGAAGCGTCGCGAAGCGATCGTTAACAAGTTCGCCGACGTCCGGCGGAAGCTGAAGAAGGAGAAAAACTTCGCGGCCATCGCGCAATTGCCCCGCGACTCCAGCCCGACGCGTTCGAAAAACCGTTGCCAATTGACGGGCCGGTCGCATGCGTTTCTGCGAAAATTCAAGGTTTCGCGAATTATGCTTCGGGAACTGGCGTTGGCCGGGAAAATCCCGGGACTGAAAAAGGCGAGCTGGTAGGAAGACAGGGTTGCTAGTTGCTGGTTGCTAGTTGTTAGTGACCAGAACGACCGGCAACTGAATACTAGCAACTTACAACTAGCAACTGATTACAGAATGAACAACCAAGATCCCATCGCGGACATGCTGACTCGAATCCGGAATGCAAACCGGGTCGGTCGGCGACTGGTGTTGATCCCCAAGAGCAAGATCTGCACGGGCATAGCCCAGGTCTTGAAAGACGAGGGGTACATCGAAGAGTTCGATCGCGTCGACGACGGTCAGCAGGGCCAGATCCGCGTCAAACTTAAGTACTCGATGACCGGCGAAAAGGTCATTCACGCGATCGACCGCTATAGCAAGCCGGGTTGCCGGGTCTACCGCAAGGTGGAAGAACTGCCGAACGTTCTGAACGGCATGGGCATCGCGGTCGTGAGCACCAGCAAGGGTGTCATGAGCGATCGGCGTGCACGCGAAGCGAACGTCGGTGGTGAACTGCTCTGCACGGTCAGCTGAGGAAGTAAATCAAACCGTGGCCGACTCGCTTGCGGGTTGTGCTTCGGAACCCGTCGGGCGACTTCGGTTCGGAAGCGAGCCGGCTAAACGGGAAATAGACAGGTGAACCATGAGTCGAATCGGAAAAAAACCAGTCCCCGTCGGTTCCGCCAAGGTCACGGTCCAAGACCGCCTGGTCAAGGTCGAGGGCCCCAAGGGTAAGTTAGAACGTACCGTTCATCCGACCGTCAGCGTCGCGTTGGATGCGGCGAAGAAGGAATTAATCGTAACCCGGCAGGATGACAGCCGCGTCAGCCGCGCACAGCACGGGACCGCCCGGGCTCTGCTGGCTAACATGATCGAAGGCGTCACCACGGGGTACAAAAAGACGCTCGAAATCCAGGGCGTCGGTTACAAGGCCGAAGCCAAGGGTAAGAATCTGGTGCTGTCTGTCGGCTTTGCCAACCCGGTGACGCTCGCGGTTCCCACCGGCGTGGCAATGCAGTTGGAAGGCGTGAATAAGATTCATCTGACCGGGCCGGACAAACAGGCCGTCGGTCAGTTCGCCAGCGACATCCGAGCCGTCCGCAAGCCCGAGCCTTACAAGGGCAAGGGAATTCGTTACGAAGGCGAAGCAGTGAAGATCAAGGCTGGCAAGGCGTTTGCCGGTGCCGGAGCGAAGTAAAAGGAGACAGTTGCTGGTTGCTGGTTGCTGGTTGTTAGTAATAGACTTCTACTAACAACCAGCAACCAGCAACCAGCAACTTCTAAATCACATGGCTGATAAAAACGTAGCAAAGCAGGTTCGCCTGCAACGGCGCAAGTGGAGTACGCGGTCTTCCCTGTTCGGGACGACCGAGCGTCCCCGGTTGAGCGTGTTCCGCAGTGACAAGCATATTTATGCCCAGGTCATTGATGACCATTCGGGCAAGACGCTGGTCGCCGTCGCGAGCACCGCCTCCGACGTTCGCGGCGATCTGAAGAACGGTGGTAACATCGAAGCCGCTAAGCGCGTCGGAAAGACCATCGCCGAGCGCGCCAAGGCCGCCGGGATCTCGAAAGTCGCCTTCGACCGCGGTGGTCGCCGATACCACGGCCGCGTCAAAGCCCTCGCCGACGCCGCTCGCGAAGGTGGATTGCAGTTTTAAATTCGTCAGTTGTCGGCCGTCCGCCAGAAGTACCCGGACAGATTCCGACATTTGACTACTGACAACGGACAAGAACAAATGGCTGAAGAAACGACCCAGACTGAACAGACCACCGCAGCCCCCGAGGCCGCAGCCGCTCCGGTGGCGCCGACTCCCGCTGGTTCACAGCAGGGCGACACCCGACAAGGCGGCGGTGGTGGTGGTGGCGGCGGACGCGGTGGTGGTGGCGGCGGCCGTGGTGGAAACAGCGGTGGTGGTCGGGGTGGTCCCCGTCGCGATCGCCGTGAGCGTGAGGCCGACGAGGGTGGCGTTGAATCCGCCGTCGTCCGCATTTATCGCTGCTCCAAGGTCGTCAAGGGTGGCCGTACGTTCAGCTTCGGCGCGCTCGTCGTCGCCGGTGACCGCAAAGGCAACATCGGTGTCGGTTACGGCAAGGCGAACGAGGTACCCCCGGCCGTCGAAAAGGCTACCAAGGACGCCCGCAAGGTGATGTTCAAGGTGAACCTAAAAGGTTCGACCATCCCGCACATGGTCCGAGGGACCAGCGGCGCGAGCTCGGTGGTCCTCGCCCCCGCCCGTCCGGGTACGGGCGTCACCGCCGGCAAAAGCGTCCGCCCCTGTTTGGAACTGGCCGGCATCACCGACATCCTGACAAAAGCCTACGGGTCGACCAGCCCGAAGAATCTGGTAAAGGCAACTCTGGCCGCACTCAAGCAATTGCAAAACCGTGACCAGGTCGAGAAGATCCGCGGCGTGCAACTGGCCAAGACGGCCGGCGAATTAGTGACGGTCTGAGGAAGAAGTTGCTAGTTGTTAGTTGCTAGTTGCTAGTGAAGACTGGTAACTGCCTTTGCTAACAACTGGCAATTAAAAACTAGCAACTTTGGTATCCCCATGAGCATGGTTCACACGATCACGACCGGCGCACCCCGCAGCAAGCCCAGCAAGCGAAAGGGTCGCGGCGAGTCGAGCGGTCACGGTAAAACGTCCGGCCGCGGTAACAAGGGTTCGAAGGCGCGTAACGGCAAATATATCAAGCCCGGCTATGAAGGCGGTCAGACCGCGATCTTCCGCCGGTTGCCGAAACGCGGGTTTAGCAACGAAAACTTCGAACGCCGATTCCATATCGTGAACCTCGGCGATCTGAACGAATTTAAAGACGGTTCGACTGTGGATGCCGCCGCTTTGATCGAAGCGGGTCTGGTTCCAGACACCCAGTGGCCGGTGAAGATTCTCAGCGAAGGCGAACTGACCAAGAAGCTGGTTATCGTCGCCGGGAAGTTCAGCAAGTCGGCTCACCAGAAGCTGACCGCCGTCGGAGCGACCGCTCAGAACCTCAAGGGCGAGACGTTCGAGTTCTCGAAAGTCAAAAAGAAATTCGTGAAGCGTGACCCCAAGGCCAAGGTCGCCGCCGAGGCCCCCGTGGCCGACGCCAAGCCCGCGGAAGACGCCAAATAAGATAGACTGTTTACCGTTCCGACGGACCCACGGGGCCTGTCGTCCCGGACCGGGCCGATATGCCCCGTCTCTATTTGTCGATGCAGGACAATTCGCCATGTTCCAATCGTTCCTCAACATTTTCAAAGTTCCGGAACTGCGGAGCAAAGTGCTCTTCACGCTGTTCCTGCTGACGATTTACCGGATCGGTTTCTGGGTCCCGCTGCCGGGCGTGAACCAGGCGATGTTCGCCAACGCTCAGCAGCAGCAGAGCCAGGACAGTAGCGCTGCGGGTCGAATCGCCAACTACGTCTCGCTGTTCTCGGGCGGTACGCTCGGTCAAAGCACGATCTTCGGGCTTGGTGTGATGCCGTACATCTCGGCGTCGATCATCTTTCAGTTGCTCGGCACCGTCATCCCTTCGCTGGAAAAACTGCAGAAGGAAGGCGAAACCGGGCGGAAGAAGATCCAGGAATGGACCCGTTACCTGACGGTCCCGCTTTGCGCGATGCAGGCTTTCCTGTGGCTCGGATATCTTCAGAGCCAGCATTATGTGACCCGATTCGGGAACGATCATACGACCGCGTTCTGGTTCCTCGGTGTGCTGCTGCTGACGGCCGGCTGTATCTTCCTGATGTGGCTCGGCGAACAGATCGACGAATACGGCCTGGGCAACGGCATTAGTTTGATCATCCTCGCCGGCATCGTTTCGCGGATGCCGCACGCGTTTTATTCGCTGATTCAGCAGACCAACTTCAGCACGATCCACGACACCAATAAGCCGGTCAACGTCGGCAAAATCCTGATTCTGGCCGGGCTTTTCGTGTTCATTATCATGGGTTCGATCCTGATCACCCAGGCCCAGCGACGCATTCCCGTCCAGCAGGCCAAGCACACCCGCGGCCGCCGGGTATACGGCGGTGGCAAGCAGTTCCTCCCGCTGCGGGTCAACCACGGCGGCGTGATGCCGATCATCTTCGCCCAGTCGCTCATGATCTTCCCTGGCGTGATCCTCGGCTGGCTGGACGCCACCGTGTTCAGCAACCAGAACCATTTCGTCTCATTCCTTAACAACGAGTTCAAGCGCGGGTCGTACATCTACATCGTGGTCCAGCTGGCGATGATCTATTTCTTCGCCTACTTCTGGACGACCGTGCAGTTTCAGCCGAAGGAAATGGCCAACCAGCTTCGTGACTACGGCAGCTTCATTCCCGGCCTGCGGCCGGGCAAGCGGACCGCTGAATACCTTGAAAAGGTAATGATGCGGATCACGTACGTCGGCGCGGCCTTCCTGTGCACTATCGCCGTCATCCCGAACGCGATCACCGCCTGGCTCGGCATCGATCCTACAATCACGTCATTTCTGGGCGGTACGGGTCTCCTGATCGTCGTCAGCGTAGCGCTCGACATGGTCCAGCGGATCGAAGCCAACCTGCTGATGCGAAACTACAGCGGTTTCCTGGGCCAGGGCTCGAAGCGTATCAAGGGCCGACAATACTGAAGAGGAAGTTGCTAGTTGCTGGTTGCTAGTTGCTAGTGAAGAAGCCATTCAACATAGCTCGAAAACTATGAAATCCTACTAGCAACTAACAACCAGCAACTAGCAACTTTCTCCATTCCCCCATGCCGACTGTATTAAAAAGCCGCAGTGAGATCGAACGGATGCGGCACGCCGGTCGGGTCGGGTACCAGATTCTTCAGAAGATGAAGCAGGCGGCGGTCGTCGGTGTAAGCACCGCCGCGCTCGACCAGCTTGCGGCCGACGAACTCGCCAAGGCGAGCGGCGTCGGGATGTCCCGCAATTATCCGACCTACCGCGAAGGCGAAGGCTTTCCCGGACACACCTGCATCAGCGTCAACGAAGAAGTGGTGCACGGGATTCCGGGCAGCCGGATCTTGAAAGAAGGCGACGTCGTCACCCTTGATCTGGCGCTGAAGGTCGACGGGTATTGCTGTGACACCGCGATCACCGTCCCGATCGGTGTTGTGCCGCCGAAGGTCCAGAAGTTGCTCGATGTCACCCGGCAGACCTTGGAACTGGCGCTTACGCACATCAAACCGAACAAGAAGTGGACCGACATCGCCCGCCTGATGCAGTACAACGTCGAGCGGAATGGGTTCAGCGTGGTGCGGGAGTTCGTCGGGCACGGCATCGGCCGGTCGATGCACGAGGACCCGAAAGTGCCGAACTTCGTGACCCAGGAACACCTGCGGGGCGATTTCAAACTAAGGCCCGGCATGACGCTGGCGATCGAACCGATGGTCGTCATGGGGCGTCGCGACGTCGACTTGCTCGAGGACGGCTGGACGGTCGTGACCCACGACGGCCTGCCGGCCGCTCATTTCGAGCACACGATTGCCGTAACCGAATCGGGGGCGGACGTGCTCAGCGACGGGCGAGTACCGGTGTCTATGGCCAGTTGATGGCCAGTTGATGGCCAGTTGATCGCGGGGCGGTTGGCGATTTGCTGTGAATGAGATCGCTGGTTCGCTTTACAATACTTTTTATTTTTGCTAGGATTGACGATTCGACAATACCGGACGACTCCGGCAACCGAGAAACCCATGAAAGTTCGAAGCAGCGTTAAAAGAATCTGTGAAAACTGCAAGATTGTCCGCCGAAAGGGAATCGTGCGAGTGATCTGCACGACCACGAAGCACAAGCAGAAGCAGGGATAAGAAGCAGTTAAAAGTTGTTAGTTGCTGGTTGCTAGTAGCAGACCGCACTGACTGGCAACTAAGAACTCGCAACTAGCAACTTTGGAGCAGTTATGCCACGTATTGCAGGCGTTGATATTCCGAATGACAAGCCAGTCTGGGTGAGCCTTTGCTACATCTACGGCGTGGGCCCGCACAACAGCCGGGTCATCCTCAAGGAAGCAGGGATCGAGTTCGATCGCCGGGCCAAGGACCTGACCGAAGACGAGCTGGCGAAGATCATCGGGATCATCGACCGCGGTCACTTGGTTGAAGGTGCCCTGCGTCGGCAGATTCAGCAGAACATCGCCCGTCTCCGCGACATCCAAAGCTATCGCGGCAACCGCCACCGTCGGAGCCTGCCCGCCCGCGGACAGCGCACCCGCAGCAACGCCCGCACCCGCAAGGGTCCGCGCAAGACCGTTGCCGGTAAGAAGGGCGTGAAGGAACTCGGGAAGTAAGCGGAAACGCAGAACGATGAATGCAGAATGCAGAACGAAGAAAAGCATTTGTAGTCGTCTTAGTTCTGCATTCTGACTTCATCATTCTGCATTTAATCATTCGGGTACGGCCGTAGAGCCGGTGGATCCGAAACTGGAAAAATATCATGGCCGAACAGAAATCATCCGGCGGTAAGCCGGCCCCAAAGAAAAAGCTCCGCAAAGGTGTAACCCGTGGGATCGCCCACGTCAGTTCCACTTTCAATAACACGATGGTGACCATCACCGACACCAACGGAGAGACCATCTCCTGGGCGTCGGCCGGGACCGTCGGGTTCAAGGGTGCCCGCAAGAGCACGCCGTTCGCCGCCGGTCGCGCCGCTGAAAAAGCAGGCGCCGAGGCGCGTAAGCACGGCATGGTCGAAGTCGAAGTGAAGGTCAAAGGCCCCGGCGCCGGTCGCGAACAGGCGATCTTGAACCTGCAGAACGCGGGTTTGAAAGTCACCGGGATCGAAGACGTGACCCCGCTGCCGCACAACGGCTGCCGCCCGCCTAAGAAGCGGCGTGTGTGAGAAAAGTTGGTAGTTGTTAGTTGTTAGTAAAGAACTGATGACTGCCCTTCCTAACTAACAACTTCCGACTAACAACTTTTTAATGATGACGCGTCGCCTCGGCGAGGCGGGAGAACAGATGGCCCCTAACGGTTGGGGCGGGAACCTCCTGCAATTCGAGTCCTGACGTACTTCTCGGAGAAATATTATGCGTATTCGATGGCGTGGATTGGAACTCCCCTCGCGGGTAGTTCGTGAAGAACAGGTTTCGACCGACACCTACGGCAAATTCGTCGCCGAACCTTTCGAGCGCGGGTTTGGTACGACGGTGGGCAACAGCCTCCGCCGGATCCTGCTCAGCAGCCTCGAAGGCGCGGCCGTGACGCACATCCGCCTGAAGGGTGCCGAGCACGAGTTTTCGAGCCTCCCCGGCGTGATCGAAGACGTGACGGACATCATCCTGAACGTCAAGAGCCTTGTCGTGAAGCTTGACTCCGACGACGTCAAAGAGATGAAAGTCGTCGCTAACAAAGCCGGGCAGGTCACTGCCGGCATGATCCAAGGCGACGCTTCGCTGAACATCATTAACAAGGACCTGGTTCTTGCCACGCTGACCGAAGACGTGTCGTTCGATATGACGCTGACCGTCAGCAAAGGTCGCGGATACGTCACGGCGGCCGAGAACATTGCCGACGAAGACGAGCAGGAAATCGGCTTGATCGCGGTCGACAGCATCTACTCGCCGGTGACCCGCGTCCGGTACAGCACCGAAGACGCCCGCGTCGGTCAGAAGACCGATTACGACCGTCTGATTCTGGAGATCTGGACCAACGGCACGATTACGCCCGAAATGGCCTTGGTCGAAGCCAGCAAGATCCTCCGTAAGCATCTCAGCCCATTCGTTCAGTATTTCGAACTCGGCTCGGACGTCGCGAACGAAGACGCGATCGCGTCGCTTCGTGACGCGAACAAGGCCCTGATCGATCCGGGTCTGCAGCAGAAGCTGGGTATGAGCATCCAGGAACTGGATCTCAGCGTCCGGGCGAACAATTGCCTGGAATCGGCCAAGATCATGGCAGTTCGCGATCTGGTGAAGAAGACCGATTCGGACCTGTTGAAGGTTCGCAGCTTCGGGAAGACCAGTCTGCGTGAGGTCAAGCGGAAGCTGGCCGACATGGGCCTCAGTCTGGGCATGGACCTGGACGCCGCCCAGGTGCAGGCCGCGAGCATGGCCGACGACGATCTCGATGACGTCGAAGAAGGCGAAGAAGCAGAAGAAACAGCGAATCAGTAGGAAGAAGTTGTGAGTTGTGAGTGGAGAGTTGAATGTTGTCGGTTTCTTACTAACAACTAACAACTAACAACTTACAACTCCCCGCACACGGAGTTCCCATGAGCAGTCATATGATTTTTGGCCGGCAGTTGAGCCGGGACACCGAGCACCGCATCGCGATGCGTCGGAATCTGGTTCAGAGCCTCTTCGAGCACGGCAAGGTCCGCACGACGATGCCGAAGGCGAAGGAAGTTCGCGGCTTGGCCGAGAAGCTGATCACGCTCAGCCGGCTCGGGACGGTCAACGCCCGCCGGAAGGTCATCGCGTTGCTGAACGACCGCCGGTTGGTCGACTCCGAGCAGGAGTTCACCGGCAAGACCGTCGTGCAGAAACTGTTCGACGAGATCGCACCGAAGTTTGTCGGTCGCCCGGGTGGTTACACCCGGATCATCAAGACCGGCAACTGGCGCATCGGTGACGCCGGTGACATCGTCGTGCTGCAACTGGCCGACGAGACACTGGCTCCGACCGGGACCGCCCGTCGGTCGTCGGGTCTCCGCAAGAAGCGGAGCGAGAAGAAGCACCAGTTCGCCAACCGCGTCCTGAAAGCGGGCAAAGGCGAGAAGACCGAAGCCGCCCCGACGGAAACGCCGGCCGCGTCCTGAGGTTTTGCTTACGCAACCGAAGTGATAAAACAAAAAGCCGGTCGCTCGCGCGACCGGCTTTTTTCAATTCCAAATTTACCCAGAATCCGGAGTTCACATGCCTGCCTCAGACCAGTTGATCATCATCGCCGAGGCCCGCGCCAAGGCCGGCCACGCCGACGCCCTGCGGACGGCCCTGCTGACCATGATCGAACCCTCCCGGGCCGAAGCCGGCTGCGTGCAGTACACGCTGCACGAAGACCACGCCGAGCCGGGGCATTTTTATTTCTATGAAATCTGGAAAGACGCTGCCGCGTTCGAGTTCCACACGCAGACAACGCACTTCAAAGCGTTCGGCCCGAAGGTCGCCGACATTCGCGCGTCGGGAAGTTTGACGAAGCTGAAGATCCTGGCCTGATCCTAACCGCTGGCACTGGGTACCATCCCGTTCAGCGGTCGGCAGGGGCACAGGGTTGTTGTGTTCCAGCAACGGACTACCGCCGGTGTGACATTGTCTGGCGGCGCAGCTCGCGGTCCTGCTCTTTCTTCTTGATCGTCGCGCGCTTGTCGTACTGCTGTTTGCCCTTGGCGACGCCGAGCTCGAGCTTCGCCCGCCCGTCCTTGAAATAAATCGCCAGCGGGATCAGCGTCGTCCCTTTGACTTCGCTTTCGGCGATCAGCTTCTTCATCTCGCGTTTGTGGATGAGCAGCTTTCGATCCCGTCGCGGCTCGTGGTTGTAAACAATCGCCGACTTCGCATAGGGGTCGATGTGCGAGTTGCGCAGCACGAGGTCTTTCCCCTCGATCCGGGCGAACGCTTCCTGCAGCTGTGCGTGGCCCTCGCGGAGACTTTTGACTTCGGTCCCGAGCAGGACCATCCCGCATTCGATCTTATGCGTGATGAAATAATCGTGGAGCGCCCGCTTGTTGTTGATTCGCGGGGCGACATTCTTCTCTTGCCAGGCCATCTACGGATCATAGAGCGGCGCTTGACTCGCGGCCAGACTGCCTTAATATTCCCCGTTCGCCGCGGCCGTGGCGGAATTGGCAGACGCGCTAGATTCAGGTTCTAGTACTCACAAGGTGTGCAGGTTCAACTCCTGTCGGCCGCATTCAAAACCCTCGCCGACGCGAGGGTTTCTTTTTTGTTCTTATGTCCAACTCGACCCCGCACGATCCGCTCATCGACGACGCCGCCGGCGAACGAATGCTGACGGACTACTACCGGGCCAACCTGCTGCACGCCCTGAAGTATCTCGGCACCGTCGACGGCAAAGAACAGTACGACATCTGGAAAGATCACTTCTCGCTCAGCGCGATCACCAGGCACGGCGTCCCCAAACGCCTGCTCGAAACCGGCGAACTCACCCGCGCAAAATTCGACGAATTCACCGAATCACTCTGGCGGCAAAAACAGCTCCCCGACTGGCTGAAATCCATGCTCGACACCAGCACCATCAACCCCGCCGATTGGGGCTTGGAGCACTAGAAGCCCCCGGTGTGCCGTCGACACACGACTGTCATCGTCAGTGCTTGATCGTCAAAACATTCACCACCACGTCGACCAGATCGACGGTCGCGACGTCGGTGCCGCCGCCGCCGTTGATGCTGTCTTTGACGGCGTTCTTGGCAAAGATCGTGTCGTTGCCGGTTCCCCCGTTGATGACCGCCGCGGGGAGGCCGGTGTTGACCGTAATCGTGTCGTTTCCGGCCAGCCCCAGGACGCTCAGCGTCTTGATCGCCGCACGTGAAAACGTCTGTTTCACGCCGTCGACGATTACCGTGACGCTGCCGCTCGCGGTGGTCACAGTGATGGTGTTGTTGCCGGCCGTCCCGTCGACGATCAGTTGCCCTGTGCTGGTCACCACCGCGCTCGGCGCTTTCAGCGTGATCGTCCCCAGTGAACCGGCAACCACTGCATCCTTGTTGGTGTCACTTACCTGGTTGGCCTGCATGGAGAGCGTGTACGCGCCGTTGTCGGCCGCGTCCCAGAACCCGTCCGGCGGGGCGATCTTGTAAGTCGCTGTGATGACCGCTGAATCAGTCGAAGAACTTCGGCTGACCAGCGTCGCCAGCTTGCTGTACCCGTTTGGCCCGGTCACGCGGATGTTGTTCCCTGTGATGGTGGCTGCCGTGATCGTCTGCTTTGCCGGCGCGGTGTATTTTACGCTGAAGGTGTAACTGCTCGAGCCGTTCGCAAATGCCGGCAACGTTGCGACTGCCGTCGGTGCGGGCGTGATCACCGCACCCGGAAGGTTCAACCCCAACAGCCCGGCTTTCTGGTCGTACGTGACCCAGTTGAACGGCCCTTCGTTCGAATTGCTGAGCGCGAGGTCCGTGCTCGCGACCAGAAAATTCATCCCGAAGTCGCCGTCCAGCGTCAGGCTCTGGTGGGTGACCGGGTCGGTCACTGAGACGTCGGCCACCAGCAGTGGGGCGTGCAGGAACCGGACGCCGACGCCTTCGGTGGTCGGCAGCGTCATCGAGTCGACGAAATAACCGGCCGCGTTCAGCGTCCCGCCGATCCCGCCGAGTGGAATCACGAATTGATTCGGAACCACCGCCCCCTTGGCGTCCAGCAGCACCGGGTTGTCCGTGTCGTACGTGCCTGGTTTGTAATGGATGCCCAGCTTGCCCGCCTCGGCGGTCGAGATGAACGACGCCGCCGCACCGGTATCGAACAGGAAGCTGCCCGTGCTCGACAGGCTTCCCTGCGTCAGCGTCACCGGTGGGGTGGTGTCGGCCGGGGGGTTCTTCATCAGCTTTAAGACCGGGTTCGGCCCGATGAACGGGTTGGCTACTTCGATCGGCCCGGGGGCGCCGGCGGGCGTGACCGATGCGAACTGATTGAACGACCCGTAGCTCAGTTTCACATGAAAATTCGTCGTGGGAATCCCAGGATTGGTGTCGGCCGTCAGCGGGTTAAACTTGGTTCCGGGCGTGTACACGTACGTGCTGATCGCGTTGAACGAGTTGACCGGTGTCGTGTCCATCACGACCGTTTTATTCTGGAGCAGCGGCATCCCGAAAATATTCAACGGCCCGATCAGTTCGTCGACCGGTGCCCGGCTGATTTGCAAACGAATGTTCGGCGTCGTCTGGTCGTAGGCCGAGATGACCGGCGGATCACCACCGCTGTTGGTGTCGTTGTTCCCATTGAACGCCGCGAGCGAAACTGTCAGCGGTGACGACACGCCGAACGATTCACTGCCGGCCACGCCCGAGTCGGAATAGTCGACCGGCTTACCTCGGTAAGTCGTCTCATTCACCCCGAACGACGCCGCGGCGTCGGAACTGAGCAGCACACCGCTGGTTCCGGTGTCGAGGAATCCCTGAATGTCGTTGGTCGGATCACCGAGCAGATTTTGACCCACCAGCGGGGCAGACGTGGTTGACGTGCGAAGGATCGCGTGGATCTGCGGTTGGTCCAGCGACGCCGGTTGCACGCCGTCGATCGAAACGGACCCGCCGCTCCAGAGCAGCCGAGGTTCCAGTAACTCCGGGATCGCCGGAAAAGGCAAAAGATGCTTTGACCGCAGGCTCGCTGGCAGACGCATGAATGTTTCCTCTCCGCCCCCGACCGCCGGTTTGCATACACACGAAGATTGCGTGAAGTTGCCCGCCGACACGTCGAGCGTATCACACGAGTTCCGACAAGCAATGCAAATCCCACGCGTCTGTACGTTTGTACCCCTCCGACCCCGGCGAGTAGACTCAAGCCGACTATGTCAGACCGTTTCTACATCACCACGCCGATCTATTACCCCAACGGCGAGCCGCACGTCGGGCACGTCTACACCACCGTCGCGGCCGACACCGTCGCCCGGTACCACCGGCTCATGGGGGACGAAACCTTCTTCCTGACCGGCACCGACGAGCACGGCGTGAAGATGGTGAAGACCGCCGCCGGGCTGAACATCACCCCGCGCGAACTGGCCGACCAGATGTCCGGCACGTTCCATTCGCTGTGGAAAGAGCTCGGCATCACCAACGACGACTTCATCCGCACGCCCGAAGCCCGGCACCATCAAACGGTGCAGTACGTCGTGAAAAAGCTGCTCGACAACGACGACATTTATCTCGGTTCCTACCACGGCTGGTACGACGAAGGGCAGGAAGAATTCGTCACCGAAACTGAAGCCAAGGCGAACGACTATAAATCGCTGATCAATAAGAAACCGCTGACGCGTTACGAGGAGCCGACCTATTTTTTAAGGCTGAAAAAATACGTCCCGCGAATCCTGCAGCACATTGCCGACCATCCGGACTTCATCCAGCCCGACGCCCGGCGGAACGAAGTGGTCAGCAAGCTGAAGCTCGGCGTCGAAGACCTGTCGATCTCCCGGGCCACGCTCGAGTGGGGCATCCCCATGCCCAACGACCCGTCGCACGTTGTGTACGTCTGGATCGACGCGCTGACCAACTACATCACCGTCCTGGGGTACGGACGGCCGGACCAAGCCGGCGGCGACGAGCTGTTCAAAAAATTCTGGCCGGCGGACCTGCACCTGATCGGCAAAGAGATCATGTGGTTCCACACGGTCTACTGGCCGGCCATGCTGTTCGGGCTGAACCTGCCGCTGCCCAAGACGGTGTTCGCGCACGGCTGGTGGACCCGCGACGGCGAGAAGATGAGCAAGACGCTCGAAAACTTCGTCACCGTCGCCGACCTTCGGAAAATGAGCGAGACGTACGGCTTCGACGCCGTCCGTTTCTACATGCTGCGGGCGGCGGTGTTCGGGTCCGACCTGGACTGGAGCAACAGCGAGTTCGAGATCGCCTACGCCGACCTGTCGAAAAAACTCGGCAACTGCCTGAACCGCATCACCAAGATGGCGGCCACCTACCGTGAGGGAACCGTCCCCGCGGCGAAAGACCTGCAGGAGTTGGACCGCACCGTGCTCGCCCACGCGGCCGAGCTGCCCGGCAAGCTCGCCGACGCTTACGCGAAGGTCGCTTTGCAGCAATGCGCGCTGCTCCCGATCGAACTGGTCCGCGTCGTCGACGGATACATTGAAGCCACCGCCCCGTTCAAGCTGGCCAAGGATCCCGCCCAAGCCGACCGGCTCAGCACCATCCTGCACGTGCTCGTGCAGGGCGTCCACGCCGCGTTGGTCGGACTGTTACCGGTCATGCCCACCAAGGCCGCCGCGGGATTAAAACAACTCGGCATCGAAACCGACGACCGAACCATGCCCGACTTGTTCAGATCGCCCCCACAACCTGGCCACAAGCTAGGCGACGCCGCGGCGCTGTTTCCGCGGGTTGAAACAGCAACGGCTAAGGGAGCATGAGTCAATGCACAGGCCTTTAGAGACACGATCAGCCTGCATGCCGCGCGTTGGCGGGACTAGGCACAGATGAATCACGGGTGACACGAATTCCACAGAAAACACGCTGGCTTCGGTCTTAAACTCGTAATCTATCGGCTTCTAATAGAGGGATCATGAAAACAACATTGACCCCCCAGACCTGCCACGGTCGACGCGTAAGGCTCGTTAAGGTTCTGGAAGGTGAAGGGCACCCGATCGAAGAAGCTGAACAGCGAGAGAGAGTAGGACAAGAAGGTGTCTGTCACAGTCCAGATTTTGATGGTCAGTACGAAGAATCAGTCAGCGTACTCTTCGATGATGGTCAAAGATTACGCTGTCTACCTGAAGAGCTTACGCTCTGCGAAAACGCTACGCCGAAGCCATTCAAGCAACCAAGTTCAAAGATTAGGAACATCCAAGCTTGCATCGCTCATGTCGGATTTCCAGACTCCCCGTTGGGATTTACAGAGATCCTTGACGACGTCGGTGAAACAGACATGGAACGATTGTTGTGGCCGCCCGAGGGCGAGACAGGGGGCGGGTGGACGGCGCCCCGCTGGCTAACAGAAGGCGACATTATTTTCTTCTATCAAACTAAGAAAGCCCGGAATCGCATAAATCGGCTCCTTCGACGTGCTGCCAACGATGAAGACGGAGAATGGATACGTGTGGTGGATCGCGATCTTGTTTTAGAGAGGTTGATCGATCAACAGCAAATTGCGTTGAGACACGCTGGGACGATTTTTGGTTGCGCACTTGTGACAGGTTCCGCAGCTCATTGGGACGAATCAATCATTCAACGAAATCCAAATCGACACTGGAAAGGGCGAATCTTTGCGCCCATAAGCGGTGAATATATTTTTGGCTGTCCAATTCCGGATAAAGCGTTCACACAGTCAATCACACTAAGCCCGGGCGGCGCATACACTCCACTTTACGGTAGTGATTTTGTAGCACTTAAAGCTCTCTGCAAGAAGACCGGCCCACTTCCAGATTATCTCGCGAATGCTCGCCCAGGTGGCGTTAGCTTTCGCGATTTAGATTCTACGAACTGGACTGCAATCAGCTGCGAACCTTTCGCACGATTTATTGATGAATCTCAGCTTCGTGCTTACCTAATCGATTATCTTCTTGAAGAAATCAAAGACGTGAAGAGCACTGTTTATCAAGAATGCCGTTGTTGGCACGGCGGTGAATTTCCAACGGTTGCAGACTACTGTGTACGAATACACGGTCGATGGATTGCTGTCGAAGCTAAACTCAATGTTCGAGCTGAGAGAGACTTGCACGGGCAAGTCTTGACATACATGAATGTTAAAGATTTTTGGCCGAGCCGAGGGAACGGGACTGGCGGTTGCATCGCAGGTCCTACGGCCGCAATAAGCCTCGTAATAGATGCGAGCGGAATCTATTTAATGAATCGCAAAGGATTTGTTAATTGTACCCCTGGGACGCCCATTTGGCATCGGTGCCAGCTTTCGAAATCTACTTGGCCAGAAATACGTTCGGCGGTTCAAGCAATGGTGACGTGAAACATGAAGTCAGTGTCTCAACCAAGCCTAACCTGTGACAGATCGGGCAGCGGTGATTTATGGACGGTTTCCGCCCCCAACATGTTTAGAGTGGTGACTCGGTCTTACACTCACTTTCAAGAAGCCGACGTGCCTGAAACAGTCATTTTCCCCTTGTCCGACGCGGCGGCGTTGGCGCGGTATCTTGCCTTGTCCGAGCTCATTTCTTCGACCGTTTTCGGTTGAATCCTTGCAGCCCCTTCGGTGTGGGCCAACCGCACGCGGGTGCCGTTGCGGTCGTGGTCGGCCAGCCGTGTTTTAGCGCCTTCGATTTCGTGAGCATATTGCGGCAGCCACTCGGCCTGGGCGACCAGCAGTTCGTCTGTCATCTGCCAGACCTCTTCGGGATTGCACACCGCGCCCACGAGCGGGTCGTGCAGCATGGCTTGCTTGAGCAGGGTGAGGTTGCCGTGGACGGCCGCTTCCATTCCCATCTGCTGGACGCGTGCCGAGGCGCTGCAGGTCGCGGCACAGGCGAGGGGAAGATCTCCGACGACCGGCATCGAGACGCCGTTGCGGTCCACGTACCCGGGGATTTCGATGCAGCATTCGGGGAGGTTGCCGATGTGACCGTGGTTGATGATGTTAAAGTGTCCGCGGTACGGCCGGCCCGTTTCCAGACTCTCGATGATATAGCTGCCGTGCTCTTCGCTGCGCTGGCCCGGAATCTTCGGCGATTCTTCTTCGAGCCAGTTGGGAAAATCCGTTTCGAACCAGTCCCGGCCTTCGGTACAGACCCTTAAATAACCACCGGTTTCGCCGTTGATCCAGTTGGATAAATCGATCCACTGTTTGATCTCGCCGGTCCGCTTGCGGTACCACGGAACATATTCGCTCAGGTGCCCGTTCGACTCCGTGCTGTAGTAGCCGAACCGTTTCAGCACGTCGATGCGAACCCGCTCGGTTTGCGGAAACACCGGGTGTGATTGAAACAGTTCGAGCAGACTCGGGACCGTCACCGATTTTCCCTGAATCATCCTGATCTTTCCGACGTCTTCGATAAAGTCGATTCCCCGCCAATTAATCTTAACGAACCAGGTTTGATGGTTCAGACCCGCGGCGGTGACGTCCACCTCGCGCCGATTCAATCGGCTTTCGTGGCCGGAGGCGTAGTCCGTGTGTCGGGCGACCGAATCGTCGATCTCGATCCCCTCGCGTTTGGCCCAGTGTTCGATGCAGCTGGTGATCTGCCAGTGAGCGCCCTGGACGCCGTGACAGAGGCCGATCGTGGGAACTTTTCCGTACTTGTTGCAGGCCCAGGTGTTCATAGCCATGGGGTTGGCGTAATTCAGCAGTATTGCGCCCGGCTTGGACAGCTCTCTGATGTCTTTGCAAAAATCGAGCAGCGCGGGGATGGTCCGCTGGGCGTACATCAACCCGCCGGCGCAGATGGTGTCGCCGACGCACTGGTCGACGCCGTATTTCAGAGGGATGTCGATGTCGGTCCGGAACGCTTCGAGCCCGCCCTGACGGACGGCGCATATGACGTAGTCGGCATCCTTCAAAGCCGCCTGCCTGTTCGTCGCCTTTTCGACTTTGGCGGGGAGCCGATTGGCTTCGACGTCCTTCCGGCACAGCTGATACGCCATGTCCAGATTACGCTGAGAGATATCGGTCAGCGAATACGTGAGGTCGGCAAATTCGTGCACGGCCAGCAGGTCGCGAAGCAACGTCCGCGTCCAAGTCACTGCTCCCGCGCCGATCATTGCAATCTTGATGCCCATTTCGTCTCCTAAGCCCCGCGACGGTTACGATTCTTCTATCGCACTTGGATCCAATTGTTGCCGGAGATTAACCTCGCGCGGTAGAGCCGAACCGCGGCACGGGGTGTTCGTGGCTTCCGGGACGGTCTCGGCGGCGACCGGCAGGTGAAGACGATGCATGATATCTGTCGGGCGAATCACTGCATGGAGGATCGATTCGGCGATTGGGACGCGGCCATCGCTGTCTGGGGCAACGACAAAACCAAGTGGGCCCGTCGACGCCGGCCGGCACAAACGTCGTCACGTGGTTCTTCCACGGCGGGCACGAGCTTATCGAGGCGGAAGCGGATCAGATTACGGCTTTCTTCAAAAGTCATTGACGACAAAGCGTTGTTGGGTGGATCGCTATGAACCTCTGCGAACAGGCCGAGACCTTTCAGCTGCTCTTGCCCATGGGCGTAAGCCGGGACATGTGACGCGTTGACGGTTTTGCGTCTGCGAATCAGTAATAAGTAAAGACGGAAACGCCCGAGCTCGAGCCGGTCGAGGTTCGTTTGGTGACTTTTCCGTTGGTCATTTCGTAGGTGAAGTAGACCGGCGGGGTGCCGTCGCTATCGAGGTGGATTGCGGGCCAATGTTTATGAACGGCACCGCCGTAGTATCGGCCGTCGTCGAGGTTGTAAGGGATCGTTGAATAGATTTCGTTGAAGGTGTCGGGGTTATTGGCCTGGCGGGTTTCGGTGACGATGTCGCCGCTGACGACCGTGCGAAGGTCGATGAACGTGATGATGCCGTTGACGGTGGTCGTAGTCTTCACGGCAAAGCCGTTGGCGTCGTATTCGGTGACGTTCCCGCGGGTGTCGCTGATGCCGAGCCCCAGTGCATTCAGGGTGATGACGGTCGTGGTCGGCGGCGCCGTCGCGGGGGTGGTCACGACCTTAATCGTGTTGGGTGTTCCAGTGACATAAGTGTAAGTGGTGGTCGATTGTACCGCGTGGGTTGTGTCGTCGACGGCCTGGGTTTGGGCGATTCGACCTGTCGCGTCGTAGGTGTAGGTGGTGGTGACGCCGCTGGTGTCGGCGGACTTCAGTTTGTCTACCGAGCTTTGCTGCGGCAGTGGGGTGATCTGCGTGCAACCTGTGAAAACGATTGCCACCAGTGAAAAAAGCGATGCGATTAAAGCCCGACGCGTGTTGTTCATCATGGCGCTCCCTTTTGCATTTGCTGGTTCGAAATTTAATCCGCAAGACAGCTGGTGTGGACGATAAATCGCGCCGAGGACAGAACCAAACTTGACTCATGCCCGCGACAGCCCGCGAGGTGTTTTCCTGTTGATAGATCGCGGAACTAGACGTGCTGGGTACTTTTCGGGACTGCGGTTGGCTTGCAACTCGGCCGGCTTAGCGCCGCAGAGCGTGTGTGATTCTTTGTCTCGACTCGGCTGGCAGGCGGACTTCGGTTTCCTGCTGACTTGCGATGTGCTCGACAATCTTATCAATCTGAGTGATCTGTTTTCGAAACCGCCGACAAGACCGGCAGCCCATCAAATGAATGTGAAGTCCGGTCTGTTCGAGCCTCGACAGAGGGCGATCGAGGGATTCGCAACCCAGACGGCTGGCGGTTCGGCAGTTCTGGTTGATGATCGAAATCCAGCGTGTCATTCGCGATTACTCCTTGGCGGGCGAGCAAAACCAGTTGACGGTCAGACACTGCCTCAGCCTTGATCGCGCACGGTGCAGAAGCATCCACGCGTTGTCGGGCGAGAGGCCCAGTTCCTGACACAGTTCTGCGGTCGATTCACCTGCCAGACGGCTCGTGAAAAGATGCGACATTCGCGTCGGCAACTTCGCCATGCAACTCTGGACCACCGCTCGGAATTCCTTTTGTTCCATCAGCGTCGCCGGGTCAGTGTTCCACCGCGGAATAGATACTTTCCACCTGCCGCGAAGGTCGAATGCCGGGTCGTTCTCACCCGCCACGCTTCCCAGGCGGTCCTGCCGGTATCGGTCCCGCAAGCTGTCGGCGATCTTGTGTTTCAGGATGCCGATCAGCCAAGTGCGGACATTGGATCGCCTCGCGTACTGATCCCGCGCGCGGAGCCCAGCCAGCAGCGTTTCCTGGACTAAATCCTCCGCAGTGTCCTGATCCCGCACCCGACGCAGGGCGTAGGCGTAGAGCGCGTCGCCGTGCAACGCCAGCCAGCGAAAAGGCAGCGTCGCCGAAGCGGGCGACTCCTCGAGGTCAGATTTGGTGAGCATGTTCTCTCCGTGAGCGTAAACGGTTTCGACACACGCAAAATTCCCGGTGACGAATTTTCCGACGCTGATAATTTTTCTGTCAGCTTTTTTCGGTGCTCACGACTGACAAGGCGGCTCGACGGCAATGTGCCGGGCCGGGCAGGGAATAACTCGAACGAGAGGAACGCGATGAAGGTAAAATCAAAAGTGGCAGTCGAGACGATGGAAGCGCGAACGTTAATGTCGGGCAGCACGTTCGTCTATACCGAATCGAACAACCCAAACCCCGGTGAGAATGCGGTGCTGGGGTACCGCGAGAACGTTTCGACCGGCGTCCTGACCGCGCTACCGCACGGCCGTTTTCTCACCGGTGGTACGGGGTATCTCAATGCCGGCAACAAGCTGGGCCCCAGCGATTCCGACAAGGAGGTAATCGCCACGCCCGACGGCAAATTCTTATTCGCGGTAAATCAGGGCAGCAACTCGGTCTCGGAATTCGCCATCGCGTCCAACGGTTCGCTGCGTCTGCTCGACAGTGCCCCGTTCGCATCCGGAGGCACTCAACCTGTCAGCCTGTCGTTCAATAAAAATAACCTGTATGTTCTGAACCGGGGCAACGCCTACGAGGGAATCTCCGGAACAATCGCGCCAACTCTGAGTACTTTTATTATCGGTGAGGACGGGGCAGCCATTCCTCTGCCGAATTCCTCGGTCAATTTGCCGTTGAATCTTTCACCGGCGCAGGTGCTCACGACCGCCGACGGAAAGTTTACCTTCGTGGACAATTTCGCGACGCCGTCGAATCTGAAAGTGTCGTTGGAAAATACGATCGAGCCGTTCGCCATCGGGGCTGCAGGAAGTCTCACTGCGGTCAAGAACGGGGCGGCGGGAGTGTCAACGAATCCTCCGTTGCTGCTCGGACTGGTCGAGGACCCAGTACATCATCTCATCTACAGCGGCCTTGCACCCGGAGGCGGGGTCGCGACGTTCAGCTACAACGATAACACCGGAAGGGCAGCGTACGTGAGTTCGTCGGTCGGTGGTGGGAAAGCGACCTGCTGGCTTACGATCAGCCCCGACGGGAAGTACCTGTACGGCACCGATACCGGCTCGAACGCGGTCAGTGTATATTCGCTCGCGAATCCGTTAAAGCCGACCTTGATCCAGGAGTTTGCCCTGAACGGCCCGACCAACGTCCCGGGATCGGCAAGCACCGCACCGGTCGCCACGGCCGACTTTCAGCTTTCGTTCGATTCCACAGGTCACTACCTGTACGTGATCAATCAGAGCACAGGCCCGGCGTTCCAGCAGGGGAACCAACTTCATACGTTGAGTGTCGGTCAAAACGGCAAGCTCTCTGAATCGGTCAGTTCGCCCCAGTTTTTCTCGTCCGACTGGGTGCCCGATACGGCACGTGTGCAGGGGCTCGCCGTTGTTACGAAGCAAAGCCCGCTGGGAAGATTCAGTGACGTGCTGGCCGCGGTCTTTTCCAAAACCGAATTTTCCAGCTCAGGCGCATCAAAACTCCAAGCTCTGCTCGACACCTTGCTGCAGGACTTAATCACCTAACGACTGACCAACGCCCGATGAGCGGATCAGCCCCGGTCGAACACCCTCGACCGGGGCTGATGTTTGCAATGATGCAGTGGCCTTATGTCGGTTGGAGTTCGGCAATGTGTCTAGCCAAACACAACTTTCTGAAAATATTCGTCGTGTAGTGTCCGCCGGCCGATACACACGCGGCGCTAAAAAACAATCTCAGCACGAAAAAACGGTGTCGGACACCCTTTTATAGACGAGGTATATAAGATTTGATTCTGAAGTGTTTTATAAAAATGGTGTCCGACACCGTTTTGAGGGTTGAACCGCAGATTCTGTGGGTGTCGAAGGTTGCGTTTCGGTTCGTGCTGTCCGTGCTCTTCGTGGTCTGACGGGGACGATTTTTCGTACATCCCGCCCCGAGCGAATCTCTCGCCTGACTATTCTCGCATTGCACGATGATGAGCTAATGTTGGTTTTGCCAACCGGCTCGCGGCCCATTGGGCAATTAGATCGCTACAACTGAAGGATCACCGATCGCCGGCCCGATCTGCATTTAATCGATTGTAAACAATTTTATACAATGCACTTACGACTCAATCCTAGTTTGATCTGCGACATTTGCATTGCAAATTTGAGTTTCGGGCAAGATGGGTAATCTTGATCCATTCGACTTTGCCATTTAATCGCATTTTATGGGATTTTAAGCAACGACGAGTCTTGCATCAGCTCACTGATGGGTCGGTAGTTCGCGGACCCAGATGTTGCGGAAGCTGATGGGGGCGCTGCCGTCGCCGTGGGCTTGCAGCTTGATCGGGGCAGTGTCGTAGATTTTGTATTTCGGCTGGCCGATGTAGACGGTTTCGCCTTTGAGTTCGAAGTGGTTTTCGACCAGGACATTGTTGAATAGAACGGTGACGAAGGCGGGGGATTCGAGTGAGCCGTCGGGCTTGAACCGCGGGGCGGTCCAGGCGATGTCGTAGGTGTTCCATTCGCCCGGTTTCCGGCACGCGTTGGCGAGCGGGATTGCCTGCTTGTAGATGCTGCCGGCCATCCCGTTCACGTAGGTTTTGTTGTTGTAGTCATCCAGCACCTGCAGCTCGTAACCGGCATCGCCTTTACCGGTGGAGGCGAGGAAGACACCGCTGTTACCCCGGGCCTGCCCGTCGCCTTGGATGTCGACCGGGATCTGGTATTCGAGGTGCAATTGATAGTCCTTGAACCGGCGTTTGGTTTCGATGTTCCCGCCTTGCTTGTTCACCTTCATGGTTCCGTCGACCACAGTCCAACTGGCCGGTGAATCACTGCCGGTCTTGACCCACTGAGCCAGATTGGTCCCGTCGAACAACGCGACCGCGTCTGACGGGGCGGCGGGGCTTACCGCGGGGCCGGGTGTCACCACCGGCGGTTCGGGGGACCAGACCTCGGTGTCTTCGGGTGACATTTTTGCACGCGGTTGTTCGGCCCCCAGCGGGTGTCCGGCAGCCAAAAAAACGGTAAGTGGAATAAGACTGGCAAGTCGGAGTGGTCGCATAGAGATTGATCCGCAAAGGTTGTGGGTGGTTCACGTCGCGTACGCCGGGTCGTTGTTGCCGGAATAACGTGGCTTTGAGCCTAGACCGCCAGGAACAGGCCCGGTTTCACTTCTTTGTACTTCACCTCGTCGGCGGCGTTGGGTTCGGTTGCAACATAAAGGGTCGGCGGAATAACCAGGACGGGCCGCTCGCGGTACGAAAGCATCTTCCCATTGATCGACCGGCGGGTTTTTGGGGACAGCTTGCCGGCCAGATATTCGACCCGTTCGAGGGGAATGTCTGCCCGCGTCAGGCTCGCCTGCACCGGCAGTTGTCCTCCGTCCCAGAAGACAATCCCACATTGATCCGGTCTGTATCGCTCGGGCAGGTCACCGGCCAGCCATGCACAGGAAAAAGTCTGACAGAACTGCGGCCTGGTTTCATAGATCGAGCAGCCCTGAGGGTCGAGATTCCCACAGGGGACGTTCATCGGCTTGACCAGTTCTGCCACGCCGCAGGCAGTGCAGCAGGCTTTGCAGTCACCGCAGATTCGATTGAGGATTTGCAGTGTCATCGGCCCGCATGATCCACGCAAAAGCCTGAACTGGCAATCCCGGCGCGTTGAATTCCCCGAACCGAAGAGCTCTTTAAAAACATAATCATACTAAAAGCGGCTAAGCATAAAAGATCATGAAAAATGGTTTTGTTGTAAATGTTTTCTGCGAATTTTTTGTTGCAAAAACCTTGTGCGTTTATAATATCTTTTCATCGGGTGTTGGTTGCGGGGCGCGGATCAAGTCCTTTGCAAGGCGGTACATCATGGCGGACAAATCTTTGGTCTCGGGTCTGAATCGGTCGGCTTTCGCGTTGACCGCGGCCGTGTTCGGGTTGACCGCGGTGAGTTCGGGTGAGGCGTCGGTAATCAGTCCGACAAACACGTTTCCACCGGCGGGTGGTGTGTTCCAAACACCCGCAGGAACGGCCGTCAGCTATTCCGGGCAGAACATGACCGTTACACGGTTGGCGTTTACACCAACCGATTCGGGGGTCACGTTGTCGTCGACGGCAGACACCGAGGAGACACAATGGCCATTGAACGGCGACTTGGACTTCACCAGTAGCGGGGCGAAAGCGACCTCGCCTATTACAGTATCTGCCGACATCGTGTTATCGAACTCGGTAGCGGGGTCTAATTTCAAGCTGGTTGCCGTTAAGACCATCTCCTGGGCACGCAGCGGCGATAGATACCGCAACTCGCCGATTACGCCGTCCACCGGCGAATTCGATGTGGTCAACTTGCCTGACGGTACATTCCAGATCGACGGGTCCCTTGACCTGTACACACAGATCAGCCGAGACGGCGGAGCGACCTGGCATGATGCTTCAGCGCCGATTCACCTGGATTTGACGAGCGTGCCAGAGCCTGCAAGCCTCGCGTGCGTTCTGCCATTATCGGGGTTCATCCTGCGGCGACGTAGGACTGAAAAGTAAAGAAAGTTATAATCGTAGGGCTTACTGCCCATGCGTATGTCGTTGGGTCGGCGACTGTGCTCGAGCAGACCAATTGAAAAAGCGGTTCGCTTAGGAGATGCGTATTCAACTGAAGAATGCGTGGTGGGCTCGGGAATAAATGCAAGAAAGCCGGCGTGTTCCGCCGGCTGTTCTCGTTTTGGAGCTGTCTCGAAACACGAACTAAACTTAAGCGGTCAACGAATCACTTCCCTTTTGCAGCGCGCCGGATAAAGACTTCAAAGCAGTTCCCACGATGCCGCCTTGTTCTTCCGCCAGTTTGCCGACCTTGTCGGCCAACATGGCCAGTGATTTGCCGATCTTCGCACCGTCGGGATCTCCTTCGCCGACCAGCGTTTTTAATTTACCCAGTTCAGTCGCGATCGCCTTCGGTCCGACACCGCCGAGGCCTTCGAGCGTCCTCTGCCAGTGGCTAATCGTTTTGTCGGCTTTACCCCCGGCGAGTTTCGTCAGATCCCCGTGCAACGCAGAGACGACGCCTTTGATGTCGTCGGCGATGTCGCCCTTTTTCGGTTCCGCATGTGTGGCCGTCTTTTCCTTTGCTTCACTCATGATCTATTCCTCAGAGAGTTTCTATCAGTCCTATCTTCGCACGAAAGATAAAGGACTGACTTCGTGGCGAGCGGTGCAAAACGTTGGCCGTGATTTTCTATAAAATCTGAAACCAGCTGGAACGCTGATCGCGTCGCCAAAAGATCAATTCGCGTATGAAACCTATTCAACCATTCCAATTCTTGAATAAGTCACCTCTGCACTAGCCCGCTTCACGGACCTGCCCGCTGTAGACGCACTCATGTCGATCATTATGCTCGTCAGCGAGGTTTCGGGCTTAGATCGACCAGACAAATCAGGCGACGGCATCATGAAGATCGATTTTATTGACAAACGGGTTTCGAACGCGTTGGACGGGTTCACGATCGAACTTCCCTCCTGGGGGTTCTCGAACACCGGGACGCGGTTCGGAAAATTTATCCAGCCCGCGGCGGCGGTCACGCTCGAGCACAAGTTCGCCGACGCCGCCGAAGTGAACCGGCTTACAGGCGCGAGCCCGACCGTGGCGCTCCACGTGCAGTGGGACATGCCCAACGGAATGGCCGACGTGCCGGTGATCCGTGCCATGGAAAAGAAACACGGCGTGCGGGCCGGGTCGATCAACCCCAACCTGTTTCAGGACCAGCAGTACAAATTCGGCTCGGTCTGCAACCCGTCGAAAGAGATCCGCGGGCAGGCGCTAAACCATTTGCTGGAATCGGTCGAGATTGGTCACCAGCTGGACGACCGCGACGTGTCGGTCTGGCTCGCGGACGGGTCCAATTATCCCGGCACGCAGAGCATTCGCCGGCGTGCGGGGTGGATGCAGGAAGCGTTTAGCGCCGCCCACGCCGCGCTCGGGGATCGTCAGCGGATGTTGATCGAATACAAACCGTTCGAGCCGGCATTTTATCACACCGACATCGCCGACTGGGGCATGGCAATGTCGCTGGCCAAAGCGGCGGGGCCCCGGGCGATGGTCCTCGTCGATACCGGGCATCATTACGCGTCGCAGAACATCGAGCAGATCGTCGCCTGGTTATTGCATTCAAAGATCCTGGGCGGGTTTCATTTCAACGACCGGCGGTATGCCGACGACGACCTGACGCTGGGGTCCATCGACCCGTACCAGATCTTCCGCATCTTCGCCGAGATCTTTTCCCACGCCGCCGACCCTGCCGCCGCCGGCGCGAACATCGCCTACATGATCGACCAAAGTCACAACCTGAAAGGGAAGGTCGAGGCGATGGTGCAGACGGTCGGCACCGCGCAGGAGCTTTACGCGAAGGCCTCGCTGATCGATCAGGCGAAGCTATCGGAGTTGCAGGACGCGTGCGATCTGGTCGCGGCCGAGGAACTGTACCGTGCCGCGTTCTGGGAAGACGTGAGGCCTGCGCTGAAAGCGTGGCGTCGGCGGCGCGGGCTCGCGGAAGACCCGCTCGCCGATTTAAAAGCCAACGGTTACGTGGAACGCGCGGCCGCCGACCGGGGCGCGCAGAACGCCGCCGCGGTCGCGAGCTATGCTTGATTTTGGCCTGAGTGCTGCCGCAAATGTGACCAATTCGGCGGCTGCACGGCCGGAGACCTGAACTGCGCCGGCCGGTGTTTCACCGATCGCCGATCAGCCGCCGGTGCCACTGACTAACGAAGAAGAACCTATGACCTTGAAATATTTGCAGGATAAATGGGACGACAAACTCGTCGGCACGCTGGACGCGGCCGAACTGCTGCGCTACCGCTCCAACCTGCTCGGCAGTGACTTGCGGCTGACCAACTTCGGAGGCGGGAACACCAGCTCGAAACTCGACGAGACCGACCCGCTGTCGGGGCAATCGCAAATGGTCCTCTGGGTTAAAGGCAGCGGCGGGGACTTGGGCAACATCGTCCGCGGCGGGTTCGCCACGCTGTATCTCGACAAACTACATTCGCTGCAGAAGGCCTACCGCGGTGTCGATCACGAAGACGAGATGGTCGACAGATATTCGCTCTGCACGTTCAACAACAACCCGGTGGCCGCTTCGATCGACACGCCACTGCACGGGTTTCTTCCGTTCGCACACGTCGATCACCTGCACCCCGACTGGGGGATCGCGCTCGCGGCGGCGGGTAACGGCAAAGCCAAGACGGACGAGTTCAACAAAACGTTCAACCACAAACTCGTCTGGGTCCCGTGGCAGCGGCCCGGTTTCGAACTTGGAATGATGCTGCAGACGGCGGTCGCGGCAAACCCGGGCTGCGACGGCGCCGTGCTCGGCGGGCACGGCCTGTTCACCTGGGGGAGCACCCAGCGGGAGTGCTACCTGAACACGATTACTGTCGTCGATCAGCTCGGGCAATTCGTGCTCGGGCACGTCGAGAAAAAAGGCGACAAATTATTCGGCGGTTCGACCGCGTCGACGCGCGACGACCGAAAGGCGATCGCCGAGGAACTGTTGCCGTTCGTGCGCGGGCGGGTGAGCGCGAAGCAGCGGGTGCTGGGCGGGTACGTCGATCTGCCGGAAGTTCTGCGATTCGTGAACTCTGCCGACGCCAGGCAACTCGCGTACCTGGGGACCAGCTGCCCCGACCATTTCATCCGGACGAAGATCCGCCCGATGTTCGTCGACTGGGATCCGACGCAGGATGTCGGTGCGTTGAAAAAACAGGTCGAAGCGTCGCTCGAGCTTTATCGAAAGGAATACGCGGATTATTACAATTCGCTGAAGCAGCCTGAATCACCGGCGATGCGCGACCCGAACCCGACGGTGGTTCTGATCCCGGGGGTCGGGATGTTCAGCTTCGGCAAGAACAAGACCGAGTCGCGAATCACCGGCGAGTTTTACGTTAACGCCATTCACGTGATGGAAGGCGCGACCGCGCTCGGCGACGGGACCAGCATCAAAGGACGTACCGCAGGCGGGTCCATCTGCGTCGGCCGATCAGTTTCAGGTTCATTCGAACTACGTGGCGCTCCCGCCTTCCGAGGCGTTCAAAATCGAGTACTGGAAACTGGAAGAGGCGAAAATCCGCCGGCAACCGGCCGAGAAAGAGTTGAGCCGACGCGTGGTGCTGGTCGTAGGTGGGGGGAGCGGGATCGGCCGGGAGGTCGCGCTGCTCGCCGCCGCCCGCGGGGCACATGTCGCGATCGCAGATCGTGATTTCACCGGCGCTACTTCGGTCGCCGAGGAGACGAAGAAAATTGCGGGCAAAGAATCCGCGGTCGCGGCGCGGATCGACATCACCAAGCGTGACGCGATCCGCGAAGCGCTACGCGAGACGACCGCGTACTTCGGTGGCGTTGATATTCTGATCAACACAGCGGCGCTGTTTCCGTCGTCGCCCGATGGAATTATCAAAGACTCGCAGTGGGCGATGACGCTGGACGTGAATGTGACGGCCAATTACTTGCTGGTGGACGAGACGGCCAAGGTCTTTGCCGCTCAGGGACTCGACGGCAGCGTGATCTTGACCAGCAGCGCGAACGCGGTGGTCGCCAAGCGGGGCAGCGAAGCATACGACGTCAGCAAAGCGGCATTGAGCCATTTGATCCGCGAACTCGCGATCGGGCTCGCGCCGAACGTGCGGGTGAACGGCATCAGCCCGGCAACGGTAGTGAAAGGGAGCACGATGTTCCCCCGCGATCGCGTGATCGCCTCGCTGAGCAAGTACGCGATTCCGTTCGAGACCTCGATGACCGATGACGAGCTGCGGACCCTGCTTGCCGGGTTTTATGCCAAGCGGACATTGACGCACCAGATGATCGACCCGCACGACTGCGCGCAGGCGATCATGTTCCTGGCCGGGCCGCTCGCCCGGTGCACGACGGGGCATCTGATTCCGGTCGACGGCGGGCTCGCCGACGCGATGCTGCGTTAAAGTTCAACGTTGTCTACCGACGCCGTCTTGCCAGTTGCTAACGTGCTGGCGTATCTTTCCGGCATGAACCAACGCCTCATTTCTCGTTGCGTCACTTTTGCCCTGGCGGCTTCCATCAGCCGCATTGCCGCGGCGGAAACGATTCCCCTGTCCGGTCTTGGCGTCGACAAGATGGTTCAGGATTGGGGCACGCCGCGCGTAGACAAAACGGTCGCGGGGAAGCCGATGTCGATCGGTGGTCAGGCGTTCGAGCACGGCGTGGGGACGCACGCGTCCTCGACGCTGTGGGTCGAGCTGGGCGGGCATGCCGAGCGGTTCACCGCCAAGGTCGGACTCGACGACGAGGTGAAGGCGGAAAACGCGGCTCGCTCGAAGAACGCGCGAATCACCTTCGAGGTGTTGGCCGACGACAACAAGGTGCTGTTCAAATCCGGTCCGATCAAGGTCGGTGATGCGGCCGTGCCGGTCGACGTCGACTTGAAGGGCGTGCAGAAGATTCTGCTGATGGTAACTACCGGCTCGTCGAACACGTTCTGTCACGCCGACTGGGCCGACGCGACGATCACCTATTCCGACCAGAAGCCGGTCGCGGTCGACGCGCCGAAGGAAGACGCCGAGGTGCTGACTCCGGCGGCGCCGGCCACGCCGCGGATCAATGGCGCGAGTGTCTACGGCGTTCGCCCCACACACCCGGTGCTGTTCACGGTCGCCGCGACGGGCGACCGCCCGATGACGTTCTCGGCCGACAATGTTCCCGACGGGATCACCCTCGATAATAAGACCGGCCAGTTCAGCGGGTCGGTCGCCAAGCCCGGTGAATACGTCGTCAAGCTGCATGCGGTGAACTCGCTGGGGGCCGCCGAGCGGGACTTGAAAATCGAGGTGGGGGACCGGATCGCGTTGACGCCGCAGATGGGTTGGAACAGCTGGAACTGCTTCGCCCAGGCGGTCAGCGACGAGAAGGTGCGGGCGGCCGCCGACGCGATGGTGAGCTCGGGGCTGATTAATCACGGCTGGACTTACATCAACATCGACGACTGCTGGGAGATCCGGGCGAACGAACCTGCGGATAAACGGCGAGCACCAGATGGTCACATCCTGACGAACAAAAAGTTTCCGGACATGAAAGCCCTTGCCGACTACATCCATTCCAAGGGCATGCGTGCGGGGCTGTATTCGTCGCCCGGCCCCGGCACGTGCGGCGGTTTCACGGCCAGCTATCAGTTCGAGGAAGCCGATGCTAAGCAGTACGCCGATTGGGGATACGATTATTTGAAATACGACTGGTGCTCGTACGGCGGGGTGGCGGACAAGATTCGCAAAGCCCCGAATGCGCCGTCGGCTCTCGATATCAACAAGCAGCCTTACATCGTGATGGGCGATGCTTTAAAGAAACAGAACCGCGACATTCTTTACAGCTTTTGCCAGTACGGGATGGGCGACGTCTGGAAGTGGGGCGACGAACTCGGCGGGAACAGCTGGCGAACCACTGACGACATCAACGACAGCTGGGGCAGCATGGCCGGCATCGGGTTCAGCCAGAACGGCCACGAAGTTTTCGCCGGACCGGGACATTGGAATGACCCCGACATGCTGGTGGTCGGAAAAGTCGGCTGGGGGCCCGCGCTGCACCCGACCAAACTCACACCCAACGAGCAATACACGCACATCACGCTTTGGTCGCTGCTCTGTTCGCCGTTACTGATCGGCTGCGATATGACGCAGATGGACCCGTTTACCCTCGGCCTTTTGACCAACGACGAAGTGATCGCGGTCAGCCAAGACCCGCTCGGCAAGCAGGCGGCTCGCGTCGCACAATACGACGGCGGGCTGGAAGTCTGGGCCAAGGACCTGCAGAACGGGTCGAAGGCGGTCGGGTTGTTCAACCGCGGTGAGATGCCGCAGAAGATGACCTTGAAATGGTCCGAACTGGGCTTAGCCGGAGCACAGAATGTTCGAGATCTCTGGCGGCAGAAGACGATCGACACGGCGAGCGACAGCTACAGCGTCGTCATTCCCCGCCACGGAACGGTGCTGCTGAAGGTAACTCATCTGGAGTGAGCCGAACAACGTTCCGCGTCCAATAAAAACATAGCCCCGGCGTGCATCACGCCGGGGCTTTTCGTTGGATGAGCCGCCTTGATACGGCGTGGTGATCGGATTGGTTGGCGAGCCAAAAATCGAGAGCACGGCCGAAAGCCCGGGCGGCTTAAGTGCGGTTAGGGTGAACCGGGTACGAGCACCGAGGAATGCGATTCCGACGACGCTAAGGCTTTGCGTCGCCTTCAGCGCCCGATGGCTTTAACTCAGCGACGTGCACGCGGCGGGCCCCGTTATCGATTCCGAGAAATTCGACCCGGTGCCCGTCGAGAGCTCGCTGGCCGAGCACGGTGCCGAGACCGAGGTCGGCGGACTTCAGGTGCTCGCCGGTTTTGCAGTCGATAAAGCCCTGGCCGTAAACCAGCAGGTAGGGCGCGGGATCCAGCCAGATCAGGGCGCCGCCGTCGAGCGTCGCGTGTGCGGCGCCGTTGAGAGGACCGTCTGGAAAGGTGAAGTCCGAGAGCTTAGCGCCGGTTGTGGCGTCGTAGGTCAGCAACAGCACGTATTCGTTATGTTCGAACAAAGTGGCCAGACGAGTGCCGTCGTTCGAATACGCCAGGCCGGCAAGGCTCTGCGCTAGCGACGGGTCTATTTCGGCAACCTTGATCGGGGCTAATTTTCTACCGGTGGTTAGATCGAACTGAACCAACGCGGGTGAGTCGGCCGTGCTCGCGGCGACGACCAGACGGTGGACCTTGGTGGATACCGCGATGTTGCTGCCGAGATGAAGCGGGCTTTTGAACACGTTGGCGGACGAACCGGACGGTACAAAGTCGGTGATCAGCGCCGGTAGATTGAAATCGCAGGTGGCGGTTCCGGTCGAAGCGTCCACGATCTGCATGAAATGTGCCGGCACCGAATCGTCCTGCACGACCGCAACCGGTGCCGGGGCCGGCTTAGGGTCGGGTACCGGTCGAATGCCCGTCGCGTGCTCGTGTGCGAGTTCCTCGGGATTATTTTTGAATCCGTCGAATAGGGAATGATTTTCACGCTCGGCAGTGACAGTAACAGTGCCGGGCACCACAACTGGCGCCTCGGCCGAGACCGGCTTTGCGTTGCCACGTTCGAGCAGCAACCGGTCGTTGTCGACGAAGCCGACCATTTCCGCACCCCCCTGGGCCTTGTCGAGCGGAATGGTTCGGCTCACACGGGCGTCGGGGAAAGACCAGATCTGGACCGAAAGTCTTGGGAATTCGGAGATCCAGGCGAGCTTCTGGCCGTCCGCGCTTAACACGAATTTTTTCGTAGCGCCTGCAGGGAGTTGGGCGGCCCCGTGGGCCTGGTTCCAGGTCGTAGTATTCCATGGCTCGATGATGGTATTGCCTTGAGTGTTCCGGACGACCGCGATCATCGGGGCGTCCGAAAGCGGGTCGAGGATTCCGTCGATGACGCCGGGAATGCGATTGGTCTCGACCCGGTCGACCAGTGTCGAAGTGGACCGAATAAGGCCATCGGGCAATTTTACGACCGGCTTCGCGGGAACGGCGGACGCGATTGGGGTCGTCGGGGCCGGCTGTGCCGTTGCGACGTTAGCGATGGTCGGGACTCTCCCGGTGGGGGCGGGTGCGACGACCGCGGGTGGCGGTGGGCTGACCCAACTGAGGCTCGCCGCATACGGGCTGGCGGGGACCGACTTCTGGGCCTTGGCGTCGGAGACGATCATCTGCGTCAGCGCGTTCAAAATCAGGATCAGGACGATGCTCGCCGCCGTTCCGCCGAGGAATCCGCCGGCCCCCTGGACGGCGAACGACGCGATGTCGGGCTCGCGAAGGCGGAACAACAGCCAGAGGAACAACGAAGAAACCGCCAAACCCAGAAAGCAGCCGATGACTTCAATGATGAAAACGCCGTTGGCCTGGCTGAAAAGCCAGCTGGCCAATAACAACGCCGGCATATAAACGGCAAAGCAGCGGAGCTGGGCCTGCGGGGGAAGGGAGAATTTCGCTTCGCGGCTGGCCTTTTTGATCATCATCAAGGTCAGCGGGAAGATCAGCATCGAATAAAACAGCGCGACGGTAAAGAACCGCGTGATGGCCAGCCAGAAGGCGTCTCGGGTGTCGTTGCCGGTCATCACGTCGCCGAGTATCAGAGCGCAGACGACGATGAGCGTGCTGGGCAACCAGCGGTCGACGTCGTCGGCGCCCTTGTAGTTAAACTTCAAGACATTGGGTGCGAAGCCGGCCGCCCCGGGCGAGAGTTTCGCAGAGACCGGTGAAATATTGTCAGGCGACGCGCGGTTCGGGACGCCGACGACACTTCTTGCCGATTGCGCGAGCTGGTCCAGAGCGTCGTCCCCGCCGGCGTCCGCGGCAGCCCCGAAGTATTCGGAGTTCGCCGAGTCGTCGGCCGCGGGAATGGGGAAAATTTCCCCGCACGCTTTGCACTTCACACGCTTACCCTGAAATTGCGCGGGGGCTTGGAACCGGCGTTCACAAGCCGGGCATGCGACGGACAAAACCATTTTAAATCCCCGTAAACAAACGTTGATTGAGAGTTGAAGTCGGCGGTCCCGTAACTTTGGACCGGGTTACAACCGAGGGAGTATTCCGAAATCTTCACGGCACGTCAAGCGGAAAACGGGGGAGTGCGATGCCCACGACGTTGTTAAAAACTTGTGTGCTCCGAATCGACTTCGTCGAAGCCGACGACACCGCTGGCGACGAGCTGAAACGCGCTCTGCTGAAGAGAAACAAACCCGCCGGCGGTCACAACCTGAAGAAGCTCTTCCCGCGGGGCATTGGTCAGGATCGCACGGGTCAGCGACTCGCTGTTGGCCAGCATTTCAAAATACCCCCGCCGGCCCAGGTGCCCGGTCCCCAGGCACCGCCCGCATCCGACGGGTTCGAAGATCTTCTTCAGCTGTGCGTGGGCTGGTCCCATGGCCTGCAGCTGTTTTTCAGTGGGCCGGACGGGCTTTTTACAGTGGGGGCACAGCTGTCGGATCAACCGCTGGGCGATGATCAGCTGAAGGCTTTGGCCGAGCATGTACGGCTCGACGCCGAGGTCTCGGAGTCGAAAAATCGTGCCGAAAGTGTCGCGGGTATGCAGCGTCGAAAAAACCATGTGACCGGTAATGGCGGCCTGCATGGCGACGCGGGCCGTCTCCGAGTCCCGGACTTCGCCGACCAGAATCACGTCCGGGTCCTGGCGGAGCACGGACCTGAGCAATTGCAGGAATGAACGGTCGCGGGATTCGTCGACCGGGATCTGGGTGATGCCGTCGAGGTGGACCTCGACCGGGTCTTCGATGGTGACGACGTTCCGCTTGGCAAGATTGATCGTCCGGAGCAGGGAATACAAGGTCGTGGTTTTTCCCGACCCGGTGGGTCCGACGACAAGAACCATGCCCGAATCGCGGTGGATGACGCCGGCGACCATGTCCGACATTTGTTTCGGCAACCCGAGGTCGTCGAGCCGGGACGGCGCGCCGCTCGAGTCGAGGATGCGGACGACCAGTTTTTGTCCCAGCACCGCCGGGGCATAACTGACGCGGTAGTCCACCCGCCGGAGCTGGCCGGGCTTGTCCGTGTTCGGGAAACGGGCGGCGAACGACCCTTCCTGGATCATCTTTCTCTGGCTGATGTCGATCTCGCACAGCACCTTGACCACGGTAGAGATTCGAACCCCGACCGACGGCGGCACGTTCACGATGTCGATCATCAGGCCGTCTATACGGAGGCGAATGGCGTGCGAAAGTTCGCGGGGTTCGATGTGAATATCAGTGGCCCGGCCACGGTAGCAGACTAAAAGCAACAGTCGCAGAAGCTCGACGGCGCCGCCCGGGTCGGCCAGTGATTTGCGATTCGCGCCGGTCCCGTGGACGACTTGCCCGCGGTTGTCAGCCAGTTCGATCTGGCTGGCGGGGAACCCTTGATTTGGAAGATTTTCTGCCAGCTGCGCGAGATACGCCTCGGCGTCCTCGTCGCTGCCGTTGACGTGGTCGAACGGCGACATCGGTTCCTCGATCAGGTCGAACCCTTCGTCGTCGGACGCGTAGTCATCAGCTTCGATCAAGTCTTCGGCGGTCAGAACGTCGACGGCTTCGATCGGTCTGGGTTCACCGAAGTCGACGACCAGCAGGTGCAGGCCGATCTGGATCCGATCACCCAGGAACAGCGGCTGATTCTCGAACACCTGATCGCCGTTGAGCCAGGTCCCGTTGGAACTGTCGAGGTCGCGGAGCTGATATTCGCCGTCGATTTCCTCGATGACGGCATGCGTCCGACTCGCCTTTTCGTCCGGCAATACCAGGTCGCAGGTCGCGCCCCGCCCGATAGTCGCACGCGGGCCGGCGAGATTGAACTCGAACGTCGTGGACTTGCCGGTGATGAGAATTTTTCGGTCACGCATGAGGGGGTTACATCAGTCTAGCCGAAACACGGAGGCTACCGCGGCACTGTCCGAAATAACCGCGATTAAGTGTGGTACCGGTTCAGCGTCCAGAGCAGGACATTTTTCACCAGCGATTGGCAGTATGCCGGCGTGTAACCGTAGATGCCGTAGGTCCCCGAGTTAAGAAGCCCGGTGGTCAGGTCGAGATCGCTGACGACGATCGTACCTTTTCCGAACGTCGCGTACTGTACACCCGGGGCCGCGCCGTTAAGCAAAGAAGCGGTGTAATTTCGAAGGCGGGGTTTGGGCAGCGGATCCATGCAGGTGCCGGTGCCGGCAAGGATCGGGTGGTCCCTGGGAATGCCGCTGGGCTGAGCGCCTGGAAACGCGAGCGGGAAAAGGCCTTGCTTTACGGCCGCGGCGAACGCCTTACTGCCACCGGTGCTGTCGATGATTAGGACACCACCGTCGCTAACGTATTTTCGCAACGCTTTCAGATCGAGTTTGCTGAAATCCAAGTCCGCGTTTCCGGTCAGGATCGCGACCGGGGCGTCGTTGAAATTAAGGGCCCGGACGTCGGTCGGAATCACGTCCAATGCGAGCGACGTCTGGCTTTGGAAGAGTCGGGCGAATCTCAGCCACGCGCCCGGCTCGGGGTTCCACGCGCCGGGGTAGGAGATTCGGTACACGGGCACGGTTGCCAGCGGTGCGACATCGACCGGTCCGACGTACGGGGAGTTCAATCGGTTGCGGAAATCGCTCTTCCCGGCACCGTCCACGAACATATTTAAACCCAGCTGCAGTGCCGGATTTTCCCTGCTCTCGCGCGGACGGTATCGCACCCATTCCTGAGTAATATCTTTGGGCGAGTAAATCATCAGGGTCCGCGTGCCGTTGCTGACAGAAGCCAGGATTGGTTTTGCCTTGATCGGGAACACCGCCGAGTACAGAAGATCCGTCGTGGGCAACGGCGTCATCGGATAATTCGGAAACAGCCGTTTGCTTAAGTCGGTGGCGAACGCGTCGACGGCTTTAGATCCGAATTCATTGTGCAGGAAAATCAGCCCGCCCGCTTCGGCGTAGGAGCGGAGCTTGTTGCAGTCTTCGTCCGAAAATGTCGGGGGCGTGTCGGTGGAGATGAACAAAACCGGGCTTTCGAGCCAGTCCCACCAGTCGCGGTTGAGGTCCGCGACGCCCCAGGCAAATGGTTTTTCGAGCTGCGCCGATGCGTATTGGGTCAGCTTGGCGACGTCGCGCGGGCGGTTGTCCCAATCGCCGGCGAAGCGGAGCTTGTCCATCAGCAGCGGTTGGCGACCGCGCGATAAAAATAAGGTGACGAAAGACGTTTCGACATCGACGCCGTCTTCACCCGACCAGGATCCGTTCTCGAGTTGAGTGTTTAGTGCCTTGGCCCCTATCTCGCGGTACCAGTCGTGATTCCCGAACCACCGGAAGCCTGTCGCGAGCCCTGCACGCTCCACGGTGTACAAGGCGTAGCCGCGGCCCAGATTGCCGGTGAACAACGTGTCATTCTTGGTGAGAAACTCCAGGCCCCGGTTGACCGCGAGCGAGAAGGCCGGCTTCGCATCGTTCGGTCTCGTCTTGGTCGTCGCGGACGCTGATTCGTACTCAGCCGTCACGCACAAAGTTGTAATTCCGGCGAAGGTCATCGTCGCCGTTGAGCCGTTGCTGGTGTACGCCCATCCTCCGTCGGAAAACTGCGAACCGAGCCAATGTTTTTCGACATCAGCCCAATACTTGTCGGGAATGCCCTGTCCTGCCGCCGCGGCCGACCAGACTCCCAGAACGCCGTACTGGGATGTCGAGTTGTCCCACGGCGTGCTCTCCGGTTTTGCATTCGGCGGGGGCAGTTCGTACCCGTAAGCGCCGCCCACTTCGGCTTTCAGCAACCACTGCCGGTCCTTGCTCAGTTGATCGCGATCCGGTTCGCGGTCGAGCATGCTCAGAGCCGCGGCTCTGAGGGATCGCTCATAGATCGGCTTTCCCTTGTCCATTGGATACTGTCTGACGGCGTCGAGAATTTCCCTGACGAACGCGCTCGAATTGCCCAGATCCGGGTCTTCAATGGCCTGTCCCGCGTTCAGCAGTGCGTATACCGCGAGCGCATCCCCTCCGGCCTTCGATTCGGTGTTGTTATTCGTGTCTATCAAAGCGCCGTCTTTGAACTGACTTTTCAGAAAAGCGGTGGCTCTACGAATGGACTGTTCGACCAATTGGTCGTTAATCAGGTCGGGTTTGAGCGTCGGCTTTGTCGCCTTGGCGGTCATCCAAGCGGGACGGGAGGTTGCCTGAGTGGCGGCGACCTTTGGCTGCAAAATGGGCGGGGCTGGCTGGGGAGACCCGACGAGCTTAGAGTCCGTCGAAACGTCGGGTGCGGGAACTACAGTGACCGGATGGAACGCGACGGTGGGGGTCTGACGCACGGTCGAGTCGTCGGCCGAGGGGTTCCGGAAGACGACGTACAGCCCGAAGACAGCGACTAACGCGATCGCGCCGAAGATCGCGTACAGCAACCGCTTGTCCAAACTCGCGATCCCGGCCATCAGACCGCCCCCGGTCGCGGCGGTGCTCGCAGGTTCAAAGGCCTCCTCGCCGCCCGAAACCTCTTCCAGCGCATCCAGGTCGACGGCGGATCGGCTGACCCGGCCTGGTTTGCGGGGGGCCGCTTGAGCGGGCGCGTCGCGTGAAGAAGGGGGCTTACTGGCCCGGACGATGGCAGCGCAATGCGGGCAAACCCCGGCGATCCCTTCGAACTTGACAGCTTTTCCGCAGCTCGGGCACTGCAACGTGGGCATAAAATCCTTTTAGTAATCCGACCACGGACGCCGCTCGTCACGGACAAAGGTCGGGGCTGGCGCAGGGAAAACTTTCCGTTCTGGCCGACCCAAATTATAGTCAAAACCGTTGGAAAATGGGAGGAGATGGGTCGTGGAATTGGTGTCGGGAAAAAATCCGGTCGCAGAGGTGTTGACGGATCGAATCTCGATTGTCATAGTACCTCTCGTTGAGTTCACCACTACTCCGGTAACACGGTTGCGGTGTCCACACCGCCGCTTCCTTCTCCGACGCCTGTTGCATTGCAACTGCGAATGAGTTAGAAAAAGCTGGCCGACAGCTTTGGAAATTTCGTCTGCACTCTGAGACGGGATGGAAAAAGTTGTGGTTTTTTCGCCGACGTGTATAACGCCGAACGAACGGAACTGAGTCGATTCGAAATTATGAAGGTTTGAAAAAATCTTCTGACGACGGGTTGACAAAGAAAGACGAGACAGTAATATCTGTCCTCCCCAGTCGAGACCGCTCGAAGGGAAAACAACGACGACAAGAACGAAAGTGTTTGTAGTCGAATGAGTTATAACTGAACAAGTTATGACTTTTTGTGAAGCTCTTTGACAAGTGAATAGTCGGACACCGCGAGGATGTGTGCCAATGTGGTTAAATTTTCCTTAAAGCTAAATTTGATTAGTGTTGGCAATCCAAGTCGTCTTTTCCTCGGTCTTCGGATCGGGGAGGGGCGCAGAACAGATGTAGAAGTACATTTGGACAAGTGTTACCAATCGAAAAGTTTGGTAGCACTTGGATCTCAAACATCCTTGTGGTGCACGCAAGTAAGTGATCTTCCTTATTGATCAATTGTTTGAGTAAGCCATCGAAGATGTTTGAGCCTTGCACTATGCATAGAGCTGCCGATTATGTCGGCGGTAATTTGTGCATAGCTGACCCCGTCACCTTAGCCGATGACGGGGCAGTAACACCCTTTCGAGAATCGTCTTGATTCGAAAGGTGGACAAACTCGTTTTGCGGATAAACGCCAGAATTGAAAGTGTCAGTCTCGGTCAGCTGTGAGATGTTAAAGTCGAGCAGTCACACCGGGCTTCAGGATTTCTGGTGCCAAAAAATATAATTGAAGAGTTTGATCCTGGCTCAGCCTGAACGCTGGCGGCGTGGTTAAGACATGCAAGTCGTACGGTGTAGCAATACACAGTGGCGAACGGGTGAGTAATGAATCGCTAATGTACCCCGGACTCTGAGATAGCTGCCCGAAAGGGCAGGTAATATCAGATAACGTAACTTTACCGCATGGTAGAGTTCCCAAAGGTCCGCCGGTCTGGGAGCAGGCGATTTCGTATCAGCTAGTTGGTAGGGTAACGGCCTACCAAGGCGATGACGCGTAGCCGGACTGAGAGGTTGGCCGGCCACATTGGGACTGAGACACTGCCCAGACTCCTACGGGGGGCTGCAGTAACGAATCTTCCGCAATGCACGAAAGTGTGACGGAGCGACGCCGCGTGTGGGACGAAGCCCTTCGGGGTGTAAACCACTGTCAGAGGATAGAAAGTTCTGATCATCCTCAGAGGAAGGCACGGCTAACTCTGTGCCAGCAGCCGCGGTAAGACAGAGGTGCCAAGCGTTAGGCGGAATCACTGGGCTTAAAGCGTGTGTAGGTGGACCTGTAAGTACCTTGTGAAATCCCACGGCTTAACCGTGGAACTGCTCGGTATACTGTAGGTCTTGAGCTGCCTAGGGGCGAGTGGAACAAATGGTGGAGCGGTGAAATGCGTAGATATCATTTGGAACGCCAATGGAGAAATCAACTCGCTGGGGGCATGCTGACACTGAGACACGAAAGCCAGGGGAGCAAACGGGATTAGATACCCCGGTAGTCCTGGCTGTAAACGATGTCGACTAGATCGCAGTAGCTCTGACGCTATTGCGGTCGAAGCAAAAGTGCTAAGTCGACCGCCTGGGAAGTACGGTCGCAAGGCTAAAACTCAAAGGAATTGACGGGGGCTCACACAAGCGGTGGAGCATGTGGTTTAATTCGAAGCAACGCGCAGAACCTTACCTGGGCTTGACTAGCTAGGATTACCTCTATGAAAGTAGAGTAGGCCCTTCGGGGTACAACTAGTACAGGTGCTGCATGGCTGTCGTCAGCTCGTGTCGTGAGATGTCGGGTTAAGTCCCTTAACGAGCGAAACCTTTGCCCTTAGTTACCAGCGGGTTATGCCGGGGACTCTAAGGGGACTGCCGGTGTCAAACCGGAGGAAGGTGGAGATGACGTCAAGTCCTCATGGCCTTTATGCCCAGGGCTACACACGTGCTACAATGGGGTGCACAGAGCGAACCTAAAACGCGAGTTCATGGAAATCGCAGAAATCACCCCCCAGTTCAGATCGGAGGCTGCAACTCGCCTCCGTGAAGTTGGAATCGCTAGTAATCGCGGATCAGCTACGCCGCGGTGAATGTGTTCCTGAGCCTTGTACACACCGCCCGTCAAGTCATGGAAGCCGGAAATAGCCGAAGTGGTCTCACTACTGAGATCCCTACGCTAGGTTCGGTAACTGGGACTAAGTCGTAACAAGGTAGCCGTAGGGGAACCTGCGGCTGGATCACCTCCTTTCTAAGGGATACTTAGAATTCGGTCAGAGCGATCTGATCGATACTTGTCAGCACAACCTCGTTCAACTCCACTCTAATCAGTGGCGTGAAGACAGGCAGGGCAACCTGCCTGAATGGTTCCGACTATTAACTTTTATTAGATAAAGGCCCAATCTCGAAAGAGGTTGGGCTTTTTTTTTCTACCCAGTCGCCCGACTGCAAATCCTTCGGGTCCCTGTAGATTCGCAAAGCCTGCCGCCTAGGTAGCAGATTTCGCCGTCTAAGTGTCGGTACCCCAAACGATTGTTGACGACCCGTGTCTTAAACCTTAACATCCCAACTCCGGGGCGTTCGCGCAATCTTTGCATCCGCCCAAAACACTGATCAGTTCAGCGACCGACAGCAGTTTTCGGCCTCTACCCATTGAGAAGCATCGCCTATGTGGCAGTTGATCATTAAGGACGGGATTACAGTCGCGTATCTCTGTGTGCTGGCAACGATCGCCGTCTACGGCCTGCATCGCTACGCGCTGATGTATCTCTATTTCAAGCACAAGCACGACGGTTACGAGCCAGCCGGTCGGTTCGACCAGCTCCCTCGCGTGACTGTCCAACTGCCGATGTACAACGAGGATTTCGTCGCCGAGCGAATCATCAAGGCATCCTGCAAGATCGATTACCCGAAAGAAAAGCTCGAAATTCAGGTGCTCGATGACAGCACCGATCATTCCGCCGAGATCGCACGCCGTGCCTGCGAGGAAATGGCCGCCCTCGGGCACCCGATCACCTACATCCACCGAGACAACAGAACCGGGTACAAGGCCGGCGCGTTGGCCGAGGGCCTGACCCAGGCGAAGGGCGAATACATCGCCATTTTTGACGCCGACTTCATCCCGCCCACGGACATTTTTTATAACGTTGTCGATTATTTCACCGACCCGAAAATCGGAATGGTCCAGATTCGCTGGGACCATCTGAACCGCAACGCGTCGCTTCTGACCAAAAGCCAGGCGATCTTTCTAGACGGCCATTTCGTCATCGAGCACACAGCCCGTAACCGCAGCGGTCGGTTCATGCACTTTAACGGCACGGCCGGTGTGTGGCGGCGGACGACGATCGACGACGCCGGGGGCTGGCAGCACGATACCTTGACCGAAGATCTGGATCTGTCGTATCGGGCCCAGCTCAAAGGTTGGCAGTTCGTTTATCTTCCTCAGCATGCGGCGCCCGCAGAGCTTCCGCCGGAAATCATCGCCTTCAAGCAGCAGGCCCACCGCTGGACCAAGGGCAGCGCTCAAACCGCTATCAAATTGCTCCCGCGTATTTTGCGGTCCAAGCATCTGCCGCTGCACATCAAGACCGAAGCGTTTTTCCACCTGACCTGCACCATCGTCTACCCGTTCATGGTGTTGCTGACGCTTCTGATGTACCCCAGCTTTTTCAACGTCTATGGCCCGTTCAAGCACGAGGTCTGGGCGCAATGGCTGTTCAGCGCGAGCCTGTTTGTTTTGGCAACCTGCTCGGCGAGCACTTTCTTCATTTTTGCCCAACAGCAGCTATTCGGAAAAATGGCCGGATGGCGGGCGTTAATGTACATGCCGTTTCTGATGGGGCTCGGCGTCGGAAGTCAGCATCAACAACGCCAAGGCGTTTTTCGAAGCCATCATCGGTGCCATCCAGCGCAAGCCCAGTGAGTTTGTTCGTACTCCGAAATACGGCGTGACCGGCTCGGACAAAAAAATCTGGCAACCTGCCAGCCAGCTGACCCTGAAAAAGATAGCACTGCCGTTGGTCGAGATTGCGTTCGGCTGCTATATGTTCGTCTGCCTGTTCATGAGTGTCGTTTTCTGGTTCGGCATCGGCAGTGCTCCGTTCCTCGCGATCTTCTCATGCGGGTATTTCTACGTCGGTTTCAGTTCGCTGTACGCCTTGTACAAAATGAGCCGTGAACCGCAGGGGTTCCCGCTAGAAGCTGCGGAAATTGAGCCTGTCGAACAGCTGTCGGCTTGAATCGCACCTTAATTTCGTACTGAACCAAAAAATCGACCACCGGTCTACAGAAAGACCGGTGGTCGAAACGTTCGTATTCACGCATCAACTCAATCGGTAATAATCCGGACATGCCCGACCTCGAACTCCCGCACACGCCCGGCTGCCTGGTCTGCGGGCGAGACAATCCACTCGGCCTGCGCCTTTCACTTTTTGTCGAACCGATCACCGGCACCGTCCGCACGACGGCGACGCCCGGCCCGCAACACATCGGGTTCGAAGGCGTGGTGCACGGCGGGTGGATCGCCACTGTTTGCGACGAAGCAATGGTCTGGGCCGCCATCTGGGCAAGCCGTCGTTCCTGCCTGGCGGCGGAACTTTCGGTCCGGTTCAAGCAGAAAGCGGTGATCGACAGTCCGTTAGAAATAACTGCAACGGTCGAAACATCAGACCGTCGGCTGATCGAAACTAGCTGCCAGTTTGCGACCGCGGACGGAATCATCATCGCGACCGCAGTTGGAAAATACGTTCCCGGGTCATCCGAGCTCACTGCCGCTTTTTTCAAAACGTTGGTCGGCGATGCGTCCACTCGCGAGGCCGCCACGGTTCTGCAGTCCACAGACACTTCCGATCCGTCGACCGAGGTCGCGACACCGCCGGTTCCGGTTCAGGTTTTGGATTACCAGACCGACTCGTCGGCGACACAATTGCAGGCGATCGCCCGGTTCTCAGACGAATTTCACGCGAACATGGCGTTGCTCTGCCTCGAAGGCGAAGCGATCGAAGCGTCTGTACAGGGACACGACGGCGTGTTGGGGCCGATCACGTCGCAGATCCATTTACTGGTTCCCAAAATCGACGTCGCCCGGGCGAAGGAAATTTTAATGACGACCCCGGCCCGCCCGTATTTATTCCCTTTTTAAACCATTCGCGGCAAAGCTCGAACGCATTTTCGACTGCGTCGAATGAGTCGATTTGATGACTTTGCAAAACCGGTCACGGAGCGTGACCGCTGCAATTACTGGAGCCGTTCATGTTGGACCAAGTGATGGCGACCATCGCCGACCGCAGACAAGCGTCGCTCTCGCAGCTCAAGGAATTCCTGTCGATCGCCAGTGTCAGCACGAAACCGGACCACAAACCCGAGATGGTTCGCTGCGCCACGTGGATCAGCGATCATCTAAAAAATTCAGGATTTTCGGTCAAGATTGTGCCGACGGCGGGGCACCCGATCGTGCTGGCGAAGAACCAGCACGTTGCCGGCCGGCCTACCGTTCTTGTCTACGGGCATTATGACGTCCAGCCGCCCGAACCGCTCGAGCTTTGGACCAGCCCGCCGTTCGAGCCGACGGTGAGAAAAACCGAAACCGGTGCCGATGCCGTTTTCGCCCGCGGTGCGGTCGACGACAAGGGCCAGGTCTGGGCGCACCTCGAAGCGCTTACCGTCTGGCAGGCGCACGGCGGGGTGCCGGTCAATGTCACGCTCGTCATCGAAGGCGAGGAGGAAATCGGCAGCGAAAATCTCGAGGCGTTTGTCACCAAATATAAAACGGAACTCAAGGCCGATGTCGCTGTCATCAGCGACACGAACCAGTTCGCCGAGGGTCTGCCCGCATTGACTTACGGCCTGCGCGGCCTTTGCTACGCCGAGATTTTCATCACCGGCCCGGATCACGATCTGCACAGCGGCCTGTTCGGCGGGGCGGTGCCCAACCCGGCCAACATCCTCTGCGAGTTCGTCGCATCGCTGCACGATTCGGACGGGCGGGTCAACATTCCGGGATTTTACGACGAGGTTCTTCCCCTCACCGATACCGAGCGCGAAGGGTGGCGGAAGTTGCCGTTCGACGAAGCGGAATTCGCCGGGAGCGTAGGCATTTCCGCCGGGAGTGGTGAAGCCGGGTATTCGTCGCTGGAACGCAAATGGGCCCGGCCGACCTGCGACATCAACGGCATCACCACCGGCTACCAGGGCCCGGGAGCCAAGACGGTCATCGCGTCGAAGGCGTCGGCAAAAATCTCGATGCGTCTGGTGCCAAATCAGGATCCGAAAAAAGTTCAGCTCGGATTTGAGCAGGCGTTGAACGAACGGCTGCCCGCGAACGTGAAATCAGAAATTCATTGGCACGGGGCGTCGGCGGCCATGCTGCTCCCGATCGACGGAAAACCGACCCGTCTAGCCGCCGAAGCGATCGCGATCGGGTTTGGAAAAGAGCCGACTTTCATGCGCGAAGGCGGCAGCATCCCGGTGGTCGGCTTGATTAAATCCGTGCTCGGCCTCGACACCCTGATGATCGGGTTCGGCCTGCCCGATGACCGCATTCATTCCCCGAATGAAAAATTCAACCTCGACGCGCTCTATGACGGCACGCGCACCGCAGCGGCGTTGTACGCAAAATTAGCCGGGCTTTGATCGACAAAATTGGCTAAGTCCGGGCAGTTGTACCGAAGCCGCAGGCTCTCGATTCGCAGCATTTCGCAATCTGACCGGTTCTCGGCACGCCTATTCGAACGTTACCTGCCCCGGTCCCGACGCAATACTCGGCCGAACTGCAACGACCGCTTACGAGATCAACTTTTTCGGATTCGCAATCAGCAGCTGATCCAGGTTCGCGACCCCGACAAGTTCCCCCGCTCGCTGAAGCCCGGCCAGTCGAATCGGCATCGACGCGATGTTGTGCAAATCCATCCCGAGCATGAAATATCGGTCTTCCGTGAGATACCTTTCGGCGACCTGCCGGGTCAAGGCCCGCGGCGGGTCGCCGAGACATTGAAGGTTGCCCTGAAGCAGGATGCCGAGCTCGGCGAAATAGTCTGCGATATCGGGGTCCAGCTGCACGGCCCGCATGCGCTCGGGGTGAGCAAGGATCACGGTCAACCCACCGGCTTGCATCCATCGAACGGTCGGTTCGAAATAAGCCGGCAGCTTGTCCGCCCACAGATCGATTAGCGCATATTTCCCCTGCATTCCGAAGCTCGGCAGTTCACTGAACGGGGTGTCGATCAAGGCCGGCTGCAGGTTCATTTCACCGCCGGGGAACAGCTTCAGGGAAATGCCGACTGCGTCGAACTCGCGTTGAAGGTGGGCGGTCCATTCGGTGATCGAGCTGACGGTGTTCCGCCGCAGACTCGGCCAAAAATGCGGCGTGCAGAAGCTGTGCGTATAGCCGGCCCGAACGAGCTCGCGGGCGCACTGAATCGATTCATTCAAATTCGAGCACCCGTCGTCGATCCCGGGTAACAGGTGCGAGTGCACGTCGAAACGTCCTTGAATTTCAGATTCCTCAGTGCTCACGATTAAGATCCTTGAAGACGGCGATCGTGCAGTCGCCAGGAAGGTAATTCTCTTTTACCGTAACCTGGCCGGATAAGGTGCCGGCAAACGCGCGGACGTCGTCCGGGCGGTGCCAGGTCAGATGCGGGGCCGACGCGAGGTCGGGCGTCGCGAGAAAATTAAAAACGACAGCCGAGCGAGCGACGGCAAATCCGCGTCGAAGGCAGTTGTAAAATTCGTCACGGCTCATCGTGTTCAGTGACCCTGAATAGAACAACACATCGGCGTCCGTCGGAAGAATCGAAGGATTTTCCAGGAAATCGCCGCGGACGATTTGCGTGTTCGGGAAATGCTTTGTTTCTGCCGCCGCGGCGAGCGCTTCGACAGCTTCGATGCCGAGGTAGGACCGGGGGACCACGCGGTTCTTGAGCATGAATTCCATCAGGTCGGCGCGCCCGCAACCTACGTCGACGACCGCTTTGCCGCTCACGTCGACGGACTGAAGCAGGGCGTTGAAGCGAATCGCCTGGGTGCGTGGGCTTGCCCACAAAAGTGTGCCGAACCCCGCGCCATATTTTTTAGCAGCAGCCAGATACGGGGCGAGATAGGAAGGCGACGCCGCGGCGGTCATGGTATCGCATGGTAGGGCGAAGGACCGCGCTTACAACTGCCAGCGAAACGTCAGACGATTAGGAGTTGCCGCAACCCAACGAACGCTTAAGCCGGCTGTCCGTGACAGCAGAGATCGATCACGACTGCGCTGGCGAGCAGCATCAGTTCATCTTCGCCGCGTCCGACTTCGACGCCGTAAGTTCCGCGTCGATGAAACAGCGATTTGCTGACCCGGCCGACCGGTCGTCCCTCGCGGGTGAACGTGTATTCGTGACCGTTCAGATTGCCTTCGGCATGAAGGTCGTCGGGGGCGGCCGCTTCGCTGGCGAACTTGCACCGGTCCGGCTTGAACGTGTCCTCGCGGACGACCGCTTGAAGGTCGTCGCCGTGGTAAATTTCGAAGGTCGGCCCGCACGGCTGCACTTTGCGATTGATAAAGGCAAGCTCGGTGTCGTCGCGATCGCGAAACGACACTTTGCTTCCCGATTTCATGGCAGATCCGTCAATCAGGAAGGCCTCCCGGCCTTTTTCGTCCACGATCGGGAAGACGCCATTCGCGATCCAGTGCTGTTTTAATTCGTATTTCATAGAAATTAACCCCCGAAGGAGCCATAAACACCGGGTTACGCCGGTCGATCGTCGTAAGCATCGCTCCCAGATCCGCTCGCTACCATTACAAATGCGGCCGAACTTAATAAGTTTCACGTTGAGGCGTTTGCTTGACATCGCCTGCGGTTGTTTCTACTTTACTCGGCTCTTAAACGGCGGCGGGTTTGCGCCCGCCGCCGTTGTTTATACAGCTTTTACAGAGCTTTTTCTGATATAGCGTGCAGGAGATTCCATGCTTCCCGTCCAAAAACACAGTAAATCGCGGTAAGCGCAAGCGACGTTCGCACATGGCGTTGAAGCCGATTCACTACGTGCGCTGCCCACAGTGCGGCAACTCCAAGCTGCCCCACGCGGCCTGTGGAAATTGCGGTTTCGTCAACCCCAAGCTCGCGCTCGCGGTCGAAACTGAATCAGCCTGAGGCCGGGCGTTGACGAACGAAGATCGAAGCTGAGTTGCCGACGTCACACCAGGCGTCGGTTTTCTATCCTCGATCTTCCATTTTTAACGTTCGACGTGACTCGTTCCTGAAAGGACGCGGCGTGCGAGCAGCGGTTGACGTAATGGGCGGGGATAAATCCCCCGGTGAGATCCTCAAGGGGTGCTGGGAAGCCGCGCTCCTGCTCGACGGCGACGACGCGATTGTGCTCGTAGGCGACGAGACAATTACCCGACCCGCGCTGGAATCCAGCGGGTTGGCCCCCGAACAGAAAAAACGTTTCAGCATCGTTCACACCACGCAGGTCGTGGCGATGGATGATTCCCCGGTCGAAGCCATTCGATCAAAGCCAGACAGCTCGATCGCGGTGATGTGCAAACTTGCCTCTAAGGGCGAGGTAGATGTCGTGATCTCGGCCGGTAATACCGGGGCGTGCGTCGCGGCGTCGCAGCTTCGGATGCGGACGCTCGCTGGCATCAGCCGCCCGGGAATTGCGGTCGCGGTTCCGACCGCCGCCGGCCCCGTTGTGCTTTGCGACGTCGGCGCGAACGTCTCCCCGAAACCCAAGCACCTGCTCCAATACGCGATCATGGCCGGTATTTACTGCACCGCCCTGACCGGAAAAGAAAATCCTCGGATCGGACTGCTTTCGGTCGGTGAGGAAGACGCCAAGGGCAACACTGTCATCAAAGACGCTCACAAGCTGCTGCGTGACGAACCGCTGATTAACTTCTTCGGAAACGTAGAAGGCCGGGACCTGACCCGCGGCGTTGTCGACGTGATAGTCACCGACGGGTTCGTCGGGAATGTCGTCCTGAAGTTGATGGAAGGTGTTACCGAGGGCCTGTTTAAGCAGATCGCCCGCGAACTGCAGATGAACGCCCCGCAGGCGATGGAACATTTCAAGCCGGCGATGAAAAAGATCGCCGCCGAGTACGACTGGCAGGAATACGGCGGGGCACCGCTGCTCGGCGTGCAGGGTTACAGCATCATCTGTCACGGCCGCAGCGAGGCCAAGGCAATCCGCAACGCCGTCCGCGTCGGCAAGCAACTGGTCGCCAGCGGCGTCAACCAGAAGATTATGTCGGTCATCGAAAACAGCATCCCGGTGGCCGAGGATTAACGGCGCGAGAAACCCGCCGCACGTCCCGGCCCTGACCGGCAACTAATGGACGAACGCTTCGCGCATTTCGTCGCTACCAAATTCCTTTAAAGTCCCTATCATCCGACCCCAGTCAAATGCCCGAATACGGAGCCATCATCGCCGGGACCGGCAGCTATCTGCCGGAGAAACGTCTGACCAATGACGAGTTGGCGGCCATGGTCGATACCAACGACCAGTGGATCGTCCAACGCACCGGTATAAAGGAACGGCGGATCGCCGCCGTTCACGAGAGCACCGCGTCGCTGGCGACTGCCGCGGCACGCAAGGCCCTGGACAGCGCGGGGATTGAACCCAAAGATCTCGACCTGATCCTGTGCGCGACGATCACCCCCGAGATGGGTTTCCCCTCGACGGCCTGCTTCGTCGCCGCGGCTCTGGGGCTTACTTCGACCCCCGCGTTCGATCTTGCCGCCGCGTGCAGCGGGTTCATTTACGCACTGGAAACCGCGACCGCTTTTGTCAAATCGGGACGCTATAAAAACGTGTTGGTGATGGGGGCCGAAACCATCAGCCGGATCACCGATTATAAGGACCGCGGCAGTTGCATTCTGTTCGGCGACGGGGCCGGGGCCGTAATCGTCCAGCGGTCGGCAGACCCCAAGGCTGGCGTTCAGTACACCAGCATTCATGCCGACGGACACGGCTGGGAACTGCTGCACCTTAAACCGGGGAGTCGGCACGTCCTCGACGAAGCCTTGATTTCCGACCGGGATCATTTTATCAAGCTGAAGGGCCGCGAGGTCTACAAGTTTGCCGTCGTTCGGTTCGAAGAACTGATTCACGACGCGATGCGAAAATGCGAACTGACTCCCGAACAGGTCTCGCTGATCATTCCGCACCAGTCGAATCTGCGGATTATCGAATCGGCCATGGACAAGCTCGGACTGCCCATGGAAAAGGCGTTCGTCAATATCGACAAATACGGTAACACCTCGGCCGCTTCTGTGCCGATCGCCCTGGACGAGGCCAAACGAACCGGTCGCATTATGCCCGGGTCGATCGTCGTGTTTGTCGCGTTCGGCGCGGGACTGACCTGGTCGAACGCGGTGGTAAAGTTTTAAATTTTTTAAATCACGAATGAGTCGTCCCGTCTGAGACTTTCCGGGCTAAGGCTGACGGCCCGTCACTCCCTGTTGCACATGGAAAACCAAACATTCATTCTCTGTCCCGGGCAAGGCGCACAGATCGTCGGCATGGGAAAGGACTTTGCCGAGTCTTCGTCGGTTGCCAGGGAAATATTTGATACCGCCAACGGCATCGCCGGGTTCGATCTGGCGAAGGTCTGTTTCGAAGGTCCGCAGGACCGGTTGAACCAGACAGACGTCAGCCAGCCGGCCATTTTCGCGACCGGCGTGGCGTCGTTCCGCGCGGCCGCCGCGTTCGGCACGATCGACCCGACCCTCGTGACCGCCTACGCCGGTCTCAGTCTGGGTGAATACACCGCTCTGCACCTGGCCGGGGTGTTCACGTTCGAGGACGGTTTACGGCTGGTGATGGCCCGCGGGAAGTACATGCAGGAAGCGGCGGTCGCCGTTGCGAGCGGGATGGTCGCGTTGCTGGGCGCGGAAGAATCCGCGGTGCAGCAACTGTGTAAAGACGCCGGGCAGGGCGACGTGCTCGTACTGGCGAACCACAACACGCCGGGGCAGATCGTCATCAGCGGCACCAAAGCCGCGTGCGACCGCGCTGTGACCGCCGCGGCCGCTGCCGGGATCAAAGCCACACCCCTGCCGGTCGCCGGCGCGTTCCACAGTCCGTTGATGCAGCCCGCCGCCGACCGAATGGTCGCCGAACTGGAACGGGCTGTTTTTTCGGCCCCGACCACGCCGGTCTTTTCGAACGTCACCGCCGAGCTGCACACGGACCCGGCGTCGATGAAAAAACTCCTGATCGAGCAGATCGTTTCCCCGGTTAAATGGGAGCAGACGATGAAAACGCTGATAGCCGGCAACGAGACCGCGCGGTTTGTGGAACTCGCGCCGAACCGGCACCTTTCGGGTCTGGCCAAGCGGATCAACCGTCGGTTGCCGATCGAAAGTCTTGCAACATTCGTAAATCCGGCGATGGTATCGTCGGGCTGAGCGTGGTCTGGTAAGAGGTTTACCAGGCGCGACGCGAAGCAACGTCGTAAACCTGTGACATGGTTGCGGGCTTTACAGGAATCTGAGATGACCGAAAAACGAGTCGCCATCGTCACCGGGGGGTCGCGCGGGATCGGTGCCGCCATCGTCAAGCGGCTGGCCGGTGACGGCCTGCATGTGGTCGCGGTCGCGCGAAACCTTGAAAAGCTCAGGGCCGTCACCGACGAGATCAACAGCGCCGGCGGGTCGGCAGAGCCGATCGTCTGCGACATCGCCGACCCAGCGGCACTGGCGGCGATGATCGAGCAGGTCGGTGACGCGCACGGCCGGCTCGACGTGCTGGTGAATAATGCCGGGATCACTAAAGACGGACTGCTCCTCCGCATGAGCGACGAGGATTTCGACACGGTCATCGACACCAATTTAAAAAGCGCGTTCGTTGCGATCCGGGCCGCTGCCCGCACGATGATGCGGAGCAAGACCGGTCGGATCGTGAATATCAGTTCCGTGTCAGGCGTCGCCGGGAACGCCGGGCAGGCGAACTATGCCGCGAGCAAGGCCGGACTGATCGGCCTGAGCAAATCGGTCGCGAAGGAATTGTCCGGCAAGGCGATCACGTGTAACGTGGTCGCCCCGGGTTTCATAACGACCGACATGACCGACGTGCTGAACGATAAAATCAAAGAGACCGTCAAGCAGTTCATCCCGCTGAAGCGATTCGGTGAGCCCAAAGAGATCGCCGCCGTGGTGGCTTTTCTGGCCAGCCCCGACGCGGGATATGTTACCGGGCAGGTGATCTGCGTCGACGGCGGAATGGTGATGTAGGAAGAGTCGTAAGTTATCAGCTGTCGGTCGCAGTCGATCCCGGGCGTTGCGGTGTCAAAAGCGCCGCGACAATTCAACCGGTTTTTTCGCCCCGCAACTGGCATCTAACAACTCTTCAGGTTTGCAATGTCGCGCCTCACCGCTATAGTTTTTCAAGCCCCGGCCGCGTGGTCGAGGCAACGCAGTGAGCAGCACATGGCAGGGTAGGTGGAATAAGCAATGGCAGAAGATATCGAGCAAAAGGTGATCGAAATTGTCAGCGAACAAATGGGCGTCGACAAGAGCGAGATCACCCGCGAAACGCATTTCATCAACGACCTGAATGCCGACTCGCTGGACACCGTCGAACTCGTGATGGAGTTCGAAGACGAGTTCGAACTTTCGATCCCCGACGAAGAGGCGGAAAAGATCCAGACCGTCGGCCAGGCGATCGATTACATCAAGGCGCATTCGAGCAAATAAGCGACGCCAGTCCGCCGCCGGCCTTCTGCGAGTGATTGCAGACGCCGCGGCCGGCAGCGGTCCCGAGACAACTAACCAATCCAATGAGTAAACGCCGTATTGTCATCACGGGTATGGGGGTCGTCACCCCCCTCGGCGAGACCGCCGATGGAATGTGGGACAACCTTTGCGCCGGCAAAAGTGGGATCCGAACCGTCACCCGCTTTGACATGAGCACTTATCCCGTCCGGTTCGGCGGGGAGTGTACGGACTTCGACGTCACCAGTTACGCCCCGGAAGTGGCCAAGTACACCGACGAAAAGCTCCAGCCCAAACGGCTGGACCGGTTCGGTCAGTTCGGCGTTGCCGCGGCGTTGTCGGCCGTTAAAGACGCGAGCATCGACTTTACGAAAGAGGATCCGTTCCGTTGCGGTGTCATCATCGGCAGCGGTATCGGCGGCATCGAAACCCTGGAAGAGCAGAATAAAATTCTGCTCAACCGCGGGGTGAGCCGGGTCAGTCCGTTCACCGTCCCCCGGCTTATGGTGAACGCCGCGAGCGGGAACGTCTCGATCATCTTCAGCATCAACGGCCCGAACACCGCGGTGGCGACGGCGTGCGCCACGGGGTCCAACGCGATCGGCGATGCCGCACGTTACATCCAGTTCGACATGGCCGACGTGATGATCGCCGGCGGGTCCGAAGCGGCGCTGTGCGAATTGGGCATGGCCAGCTTCATCGCCGCCCGGGCGCTCTCGACACGCAACGACGCCCCGGAGAAGGCCAGCCGGCCGTTCGACCGGGATCGCGACGGGTTCGTCATGGGGGAAGGTGCCGGCGTTGTAGTTCTCGAAGAATACGAACACGCCAAGAAGCGTGGCGCCCGCATCTGGTCGGAACTGGTCGGCTACGGCATGAGCGGTGACGGTTACCACATCACGGCCCCGCCCGAGGACGGCCGCGGCGCGGCCCGGGCCATGCAGATGGCCATGAAAGATGCCGGCGTATCGGTCGACCAGATCGATTACATCAACGCCCACGGCACCAGCACTCCACTCGGTGACCTTGCCGAAACACGAGCCATCAAGTCCGTTTTCGGCGACCGCGCGAAGAAAGTCGCGATCAGCTCGACTAAAAGCCAACTGGGTCATTCGCTGGGTGCGAGTGGTGGAGTCAAGGCGATCATCGCGTCGCTTTCGCTACACCACAACTTGATTCCCCCGACGATCAATCTGGACAATCCCGATCCGGAATGTGATCTGGACTACACTCCGCACAAAGCCCGAGATCGCAAGGTCACGTACGCCATGAGCAACAGCTTTGGCTTTGGCGGGCACAACGCGACGTTGCTTCTTAAAAAGCCTGAATAAACAGCTCCCGTAATCGGTCCGTGATCATCACGGTAAAAAGCCCGCGGCGTAGCTTCGGGCTTCTTTGTTGCCTACCACTCCCGGCCGTTTTTCTTCGTTCCGCAGATATGCACATGAATCCCCAATGCGTGCGCGAACGACGCTTTTGCGAACATCGCTTTGTCGGCGGATTCTGCCGAATCGGCGTAAGCGACCTGAATGTGGTTCGCCTTATGACGGGCCATCATCTGGTCGCGGGTGACGCCGTAGGTCACCGCGTGCATGATCGGCCATTGCGGGGTGGTCGCTTCCCATCGCCGCCTTGGTCTCGGCCTCGGGCAATTCGCGACCACGCCGGCGCGGCCGAGGTCCATGTGCAGTTTGTCGCCTTCGGCCACGAATATGCGGCTCCATACGATCTCACCGGGACGGCTGATCGCCCTTGAGCGTCCCGCCGCCGAGCCTGAAAATACATCGCCCGGTTGCCTTTCGCTGCTGGCGTTTTGCCCATCCGTCGACGAAATGCGCCGGCGGCGCCGCTTCCGCTGATGAGGAACACCCAGACGTAATCATCGCACCGTGCCCGCTCCGGTCGACGTCCCCCCACCGCAGGTCATGCAGCGTATTCTCGACCGGCTGGTTCATCGCCCGGTGCAACTCGGTACGTCATCAGCCCATCGAGCCCGGCGCACTCGTCGACTTCGTTGAAATGCGGGAGCGGTTGTCACCTTCATACAGCATCCCGCCGCCCATCACGCGACTTTTCACGGGCGGTCGATCGGCGTTGTTGAGCATCCCCTCGACCAGGTCCGACGCCGGGAGGAGGTCCTTGAACCCCTGCTGGTACTGGATGCCGATCGCATGTGACAGCCGAAGTCGTCGGCGATCCGCAACGGCCGCGACATACATCTTGCACTGCTGGAGCTTGATCTGCTTGTCGGTCAGGTCCGTGGCGTGGGTCTTTCGGGCCGGTCATGAATTGCATGCCCGCGCGTCTTCCATCCATTTGCGAACGGCATGCCGCCTCGGCCTCGTCATCTTGCACGCTGGGTCGTTTCGTGGTACAACGCCGACTGGCTCAGCCGTTCCTTGAAGCACGCCGGTCGGCGTGCAGCAGGTCGTCCGGAATGATGGCGTTGAACATCCCCATGCACCCTTCGTCGAACACGCCGAGGATCGCCTTTTCACGGCCTTCAATTGCCTCGCCAGCGCCTCGACCGAGCTTTATGTTCCTTCGCGACCGAACGGTGACGCTTTTTCCACTTTCGTCACCTGTTCGGCCTCGACGGTGCTTCAGCTTCCCCTTGTTCAGCCAGGCCCGTAACCCTTCGCGGAAGACAGGTCGTCGGTGAAATCCTCGCTCCACAGGGTCGAATATTTAACGCCTGCCTTGGTGAGCGAACCGTTCAGATTCAGCATGCCGACCAGACCAGGCCAGGTCCCGGACCAGTTCGCGACTGTGAGAATCGGTCCCCGATGGCCGACGAGCCCGGACAGGACGTGGTGCGAGTATTGCCAGACAGATTCGGCAACGATCAGCGGGGCGGTCGGGTCCAGATTGGCAAAGACCCGCATGCCCTGTTTTTGCGAGCTGATGAAGCCGTGTCCCGCGGCGGGGTCGAACGGGTGCGCCCGGACCAGTTCGTACCCGGCGTCGGCGACGACCCTGGTCAGCGCCGATTCCATCTCGCACTGAGCGGCCCAGCATTTTTGATTCGCAGTGTCACGAAGATCGCCGCTCGCGACGAGGTAAATTTTTTTCTTGCCGAGCTTGGCATCCTTCGCGACGACGGGGACGGTGTACGCTGTGCTCATCGATAACTCTCGCGGTTGTAGTAAAAAGTGCCGGCCTGACGTGAAGGTCGCGAATTGATATTAACTGCAACGCCGCGTTCGGCCATGGGAAATTTACGATGCTGAGAAACAACCTGCTGCACCCCGGAATCCTGTCCGCGCTTGCCGGGGCGGGGCACGGCGGCCGGGTGCTCATTTCCGACGGGAACTACCCGCATTCGACCGCGCGTGGCCCAAATGCCGAGGTGGTTTATCTCAATCTATCGCCGGGATTGGTCGGCGCAGTCGACGTGCTCAAGGTCCTGATTGACGCAATCCCCATCGAGGCCGCGGCGGTGATGGCGGTCAACACCACCGGCCCCTACGCGATGCGCGAAGACCCCGAAATCTGGGCCGAGTTTTCCAAGGTGCTGGCGGGGACCGATTCACATGGGGAACTGACAAGAATCGAGCGGTTTCAGTTTTACCAAGAAGCGACGAAGCCCGACGTGTGTCTGACGATCGCCACCGGAGAGCGGCGCGTGTACGCTAACCTTCTGCTAACGATCGGCGTTGTTCGCTAACACGAAGATGTCCATTAGTCAGCGACGTTTCTTTTTTCAACGCCGTCTGCTGCTCGTCGTAAACGGCTTGCAGTTCTTTGAGAAGTTTTC
>CBDFHW010000023.1:0-1790 GCA_965247815.1 Tepidisphaeraceae bacterium
CGACGTCGCCAAGCTCACCCCCGGCCTCATCTACACGCCGCTGTTCGGCAAGCAGAACCAGCTGCCGATCATTCGGGGCGTCGCGCAGTCGCTCGGACAGCTGAATGTCGGCGTGTTTCTGGACGGCGTGTATCTATCGGGCAAGGCAGCGGTCGATCTCGAGCTGAACGACCTCGAACGCGTCGAAGTGATCAAGGGGCCGCAGTCGGCGCTCTACGGACGCAATACATTTGCCGGCGCGATCAATTATGTGACCAAGCGGCCATCGAAGACGTTCACCGGTCGCGGTGAAATTACCGGGGGCGAACATGGTCTGTTCAAGGTCATCGGCACGGTTTCCGGGCCATTGTCGGAAACGCTTCGTGCAAGCGTCGGTGGCTATTATCGCAGCTTCGACGGGTTCTACACAAGCGCCATCGACGGCGGTCGGGTCGATTTCGAGAAAGGCTATGGGGCCACCGGCACGCTGGAATGGCAGCCAGACGAAGCGTTCACCGTAACGCTGCGCGGCACGTGGTCACGCGACAGCGATGGCCAGCCGCCGTCGAACGTCATCCGCAACAACGCCGGGCTGGGCGTGCCCGCAGGTGCGCCCGCGTCGCAAACCCGCAACCTGCTGTATGTCGGCACCCTGCCCTCAATCCCGACCAACGGCGTGCTCGTCAACACGCTTAGCCCGAACATCCTGCCCGGCACCGTGGTGCCGACGGTGTACCGCAACTTCGTCGGTGGTGCCGGTGTCACCGCGATCAACGGCGCAACCGCAACGTTCCCGGCAATTACTTTCTTCGGCGACAAGGCGGAAGCGTTTCGCGGGTCGGGCACGATCCAGTACGAAGCTGACGATGCCATGCTGACGTCGATCACGTCCTATTCGTACCGAACGTTCGACTACACGTACGACGGCGACAACACGATCTGCGACCGCACGACCCCGATCGCGGCGTCGGCGCCCGGATCGCTCGCCTTTCCCAACGGCGGTTGCCCGAACTTCGGCTTCCCGTTCGTCGTCGATGCGGTCGGTCGCAACAACTACGGACTGTCGTCGTCGATCGGCTATTCGCGTGACATCAGCCAGGAATTCCGCGCGCAATCGACGGGCGATACCCGGCTGAGCTGGTTGTTCGGCCTGTTCTACTATTCGAACGACACCACCAGCACCGATCGCAGCATTGCGGCGGTGACCCAAACCGTTGCCAATACATTCTTGTTTGCCCGTCAAACGATCAAGACGCAGAGCTATTCGGCTTTCGGGTCAATCGGCTACCGCCTTACCGACCAACTCCATCTGACTGGCGAGCTTCGCTACGAATATGAGGAGCAGACGTTCGCGCAATTCATTTCCAACCCGTCGGGTGGCGCCACCACCGCTGCGTCGGCAACGGTCGTCAATCCAAATGTTTCAAACCTGTTCGATCTCCGGCAGGATTTCCGCTTCGCGACGCCGCGGCTCATCCTCGATTACAAGCTGGCAGGGGGCGGACTCGTTTACGCCAGCTACGCGCGCGGAGCGAAGACCGGCGGCTTCAACACGGGCACGAACGTAAGGGTCAATCAGCGCACATATCAACCCGAATATGCCAATAATTATGAGATCGGGTACAAGGGCAACGCCTTCGACCGGACGCTTCGATACACCCTCGCGCTGTTTTACATCGACTGGCAGAACCAGCAGGTGGTCGATCAGAACCCGGTCTCCGATGGGGGGCAGCTCAACGAACCGCAGCTTTACGGCAAATACGGCGTCATCGCGGATTTATGGCGCGGAGTTCGACTTTGCCTATAAGCCA
>CBDFHW010000024.1:0-5598 GCA_965247815.1 Tepidisphaeraceae bacterium
TCAGCAGAGTTTCGTCGGAGGAGATATGCTCCAGAACGCCCGCCAGAAAGCCCGGCGAGGCCGCTGCCGCTCTCAGATTGGCGGGATCGAGGCCTGAGAGCGCGAGAAACCGCTCCAGACGTTCGGTGTCGGAGGCCAGAAAGCCCAGCCCTTCAATCGCCAGCGATTCGGCGTTATCCTTGGCGTTGGCCTTTGGTTTATTCGACTTAATCATTTCAAAGGCCGCCAATTGTCAAATCGTCAATGTTCTTTGACTACAATTTAGCACAATGCGGTGAATTTGGCTCCGGCGACGTTATATGTCGCATGGATGCCAGACTGGATCGGGAACGCAATGAAAAAGACCGTACTCATTGTCGAGGACAATGAGCTGAACATGAAGCTTTTCAACGACTTGCTGGAAGCGCATGGTTACGCGACCGTGCAAACGCGCAATGGCGTCGAAGCCGTCGAGCTGACCCGCAAGCACATGCCCGACCTGATTCTCATGGACATCCAGCTGCCCGAGGTGTCCGGCCTTCAGGTGACGCAATGGATCAAAGACGATGAAAAACTGCGTCATATTCCCATTATCGCCATCACCGCCTTCGCCATGAAGGGCGACGAGGAAAAGATCCGTCAGGGCGGGTGCGAGGCCTATCTTTCCAAACCCATCTCGGTCGTCAAGTTTCTGGAAACTGTTCGCAATTACCTTGGCGCGAACTGAGGTAGCCGCAGCATGACCGCACGCATTCTCGTCGTCGACGACATCCTGCCGAACGTCAAACTGCTGGAAGCGCGGTTGAGCGCCGAATATTTCGACGTGCTGACCGCCAGCAATGGTCCCGAGGCGCTGGCGATCTGCGGGCAGGGCCTCGTCGATATCGTCCTGCTCGATGTGATGATGCCGGGCATGGACGGGTTTGAGGTGTGCCGTCGGCTGAAGGGCGATATCGCGACCGCTCATATCCCGGTCGTCATGGTGACGGCGCTCGATCAGCCGTCCGACCGCGTCAAAGGCCTTGAGGCCGGCGCCGACGACTTCCTGACCAAGCCCGTGGACGAGATCGCGCTGATCGCCCGGGTGCGCTCTCTGGCGCGTCTCAAAGTCGTTCTCGACGAATTGCGCGCCCGCGCCACCACGTCGGCGGCGCTTGGCCTGCCCGACCCCATTGCCCACGTTTTGAAAGAAAAGGGCGAGGGCGGCAAAATTCTCGTCATCGATGATCGCGACAGCTCAAGCGAGCGCATCCTCGCCGCGCTTTCGGGCAAACACGACGTGTCGCTGGAGAAAGCGCCGCAAGAGGCCCTGTTTCGCGGCGCGGAAGGCGAATGGGACCTGTTCATCGTCAGCCTCGGCCTGAAAAACTACGATGGCTTGCGCCTGTGCGCGCCACAACACCTGTTTCAATCCGCACCCCGGTCCTTCGACCGGGGCGACTTTGCGGCGACCCGCTGCCCACCATGAGCATCGTCGTTTCAATCCGCACCCCGGTCCTTCGACCGGGGCGACCACTTCGGCCATGAGCAACGTGACACCACGCATCTGGTTTCAATCCGCACCCCGGTCCTTCGACCGGGGCGACTCACGCAGCACTGCACGCTACCAGCGTCTAGCGTTGTTTCAATCCGCACCCCGGTCCTTCGACCGGGGCGACCTCCCTGGCGCGCAGCCGCCAGCGCGAGATCGCGTTTCAATCCGCACCCCGGTCCTTCGACCGGGGCGACCCAAGACCGAAGCTGCCCGTGCGAACGCAAAAAAGGTTTCAATCCGCACCCCGGTCCTTCGACCGGGGCGACTCAGCGGCTCAGGCGGGCACGACCAGACGTTCACGTTTCAATCCGCACCCCGGTCCTTCGACCGGGGCGACACCTGTTTCTCACGCACCCGAACGCCGTTTCACGGGTTTCAATCCGCACCCCGGTCCTTCGACCGGGGCGACCAGCCCTCGTACCCGAGCAAACCCGGAATGGTGTTTCAATCCGCACCCCGGTCCTTCGACCGGGGCGACGGCACATCATTGCTCAAGAGGTTGCCAGTGATCGGGTTTCAATCCGCACCCCGGTCCTTCGACCGGGGCGACTCGGCCAGCCAGTTCGCGCCGCGTCGTCTCACGATCTGTTTCAATCCGCACCCCGGTCCTTCGACCGGGGCGACCTGTGCGGTAACGTGCGGTCGTGCGCGGTGGGTTTGTTTCAATCCGCACCCCGGTCCTTCGACCGGGGCGACCTCTTCGCTGCCTGTCAGTCCGCTTTTGGATTCGGTTTCAATCCGCACCCCGGTCCTTCGACCGGGGCGACACTGTGACGCCAACCCCCACGGTTCCGCCTGACGGTGTTTCAATCCGCACCCCGGTCCTTCGACCGGGGCGACCGAACCGCCGCCAGGCCGCGATGTCCGCAACCGTGTTTCAATCCGCACCCCGGTCCTTCGACCGGGGCGACTCCGGCGCGGCGGCTGCCTCCACCGATTCCCAAAAGTTTCAATCCGCACCCCGGTCCTTCGACCGGGGCGACTGGTCAAAGCCCACGCCACCAGCGTGGTCGATCAGTTTCAATCCGCACCCCGGTCCTTCGACCGGGGCGACCTCCACGCCACGGATGACGCGCGCTTCCTTGGTGTTTCAATCCGCACCCCGGTCCTTCGACCGGGGCGACTGGTCGGCGTCAGGTTCGTGTCGGTCGGGCTCATGTTTCAATCCGCACCCCGGTCCTTCGACCGGGACGACGCAGCGCCGCGTTCCAATCCGCCTGCTTTGGCAGGTTTCAATCCGCACCCCGGTCCCTCGACCGGGGCGACCGGTCTCGACCCGGCCGTGTTGGCCAAGCTGAAGGGTTTCAATCCGCACCCCGGTCCTTCGACCGGGGCGACCCGGCGCTACGCGAACAGCGAGGCAATCGCTTACCTGTTTCAATCCGCACCCCGGTCCTTCGACCGGGGCGACCAGCCCAAAAGCCGCCCACGAAAGGGCAAAACGGTTTCAATCCGCACCCCGGTCCTTCGACCGGGGCGACACACAGGACGAGGGGCTTTCGCTCGCTCCAATCTTGTTTCAATCCGCACCCCGGTCCTTCGACCGGGGCGACGATGTGATAATCTACCGCGATGAAAATCGAGATTGTTTCAATCCGCACCCCGGTCCTTCGACCGGGGCGACCTGCCCGCGCATGCCCGGCTGGAAGGGATAGAGCTTGTTTCAATCCGCACCCCGGTCCTTCGACCGGGGCGACTCAAGAGCATGTTCAACCAGCTCGACACCATGATGTTTCAATCCGCACCCCGGTCCTTCGACCGGGGCGACGCCCGGATTTTTGACGGCGTTGCGCTTCTACGCCAAGTTTCAATCCGCACCCCGGTCCTTCGACCGGGGCGACGCCCTAGCCCGGCCGACCTGTGCTTCGACGCGGTCGTTTCAATCCGCACCCCGGTCCTTCGACCGGGGCGACTCGAGGAGCACGGCAAATACATTCAGGACGATCTGTTTCAATCCGCACCCCGGTCCTTCGACCGGGGCGACCTCCGCCCTGGGCGTGATCGCCAACGAATACATTGAGTTTCAATCCGCACCCCGGTCCTTCGACCGGGGCGACCCAGCTACGGCGGCGGACTCCACTGGGCCTTCGAAGTTTCAATCCGCACCCCGGTCCTTCGACCGGGGCGACGCCCTGCTCGGACTGGACTTCATGACCAGGAACGTGTTTCAATCCGCACCCCGGTCCTTCGACCGGGGCGACCCAGCTACGGCGGCGGACTCCACTGGGCCTTCGAAGTTTCAATCCGCACCCCGGTCCTTCGACCGGGGCGACGCCCTGCTCGGACTGGACTTCATGACCAGGAACGTGTTTCAATCCGCACCCCGGTCCTTCGACCGGGGCGACCAATGCGCGTGTGCGAGTTCGGCGAGGTCGTGGCGAGTTTCAATCCGCACCCCGGTCCTTCGACCGGGGCGACACGATGATCTATCTGCACTGCGTCGCGGGGTTCGCGTTTCAATCCGCACCCCGGTCCTTCGACCGGGGCGACCCTCATCCCCGGAGGTCCTTCCGCCGAGGTATCTGTTTCAATCCGCACCCCGGTCCTTCGACCGGGGCGACAATGGAACTCGGCATCCAATTCGGCGTAGAGATCGGTTTCAATCCGCACCCCGGTCCTTCGACCGGGGCGACCAAGCCGGAGTTGGGCAAACTCATCAAGGTGGATGTTTCAATCCGCACCCCGGTCCTTCGACCGGGGCGACTTTTCGCCAATACGAGCGATCCGGCATCAGTACCAGTTTCAATCCGCACCCCGGTCCTTCGACCGGGGCGACGTTCAAATCCCTGCACCCCGACCACTTCTCAGAGGTTTCAATCCGCACCCCGGTCCTTCGACCGGGGCGACGTGCTCGCCTCATCCACGAGATTGACAAGGCTGCTGTTTCAATCCGCACCCCGGTCCTTTCGACCGGGGCGACGCGGGAACGGCCAGCCTCAACAACGAGGCGGCGCTGTTTCAATCCGCACCCCGGTCCTTCGACCGGGGCGACCCTGTCCTGCCGAGTTGGATACCCCGGAGTTCCGGTTTCAATCCGCACCCCGGTCCTTCGACCGGGGCGACCCGCCAGCAATCCGGGCCGTCAACTCGTCATACTTGTTTCAATCCGCACCCCGGTCCTTCGACCGGGGCGACAGCACACTTCCTATAATACAGATGTGCAAAGAGTTAAGCCACCCATTTCGCGAATGGCGATCCGCCTTATCAAACAATTGGTTCAAATTGTCAAAGACCAAAGTCCAACCTGCCCTCTCCCAGCAAGATGCAACAATCGCGAGACCCGGGGGGTTTTCCCGGCACTGGAGGTTCGCGGCCATCCGATCAGAAAATCAGTGGTGCAGACAAATCCAGCGGTTTCCCGATTCCATGGTGCTCGGTGCGCTGGACTGCGGTCTCATCGAGAAAATAAAACCGCAGGGAATCCTCCCCCACCAGGTACTCGGCGAGCAGGCGTTCGCGCAGGTTCACCCATTCCTTCTGGCCGACCTGACACTCAAAAACCGACTTTTGCACCCTCGTCCCGTAGTCCGAACAAGCGCGCGCCACCCGCCGCAGCCGTCGCCGTCCGGCAAGTTCGACCGTCGAGACATCGTATGTCACCAGGACCAGCATGGTTCAAGAAAAAATCCTGCGTCACCTCGGCACCAAGGGCAAATACTCCGCCAGATCGCCGCGCAGATGACGAGCAAGCATCCGGGCCTGCACAAAAGGCAGTTGGCCGATGCGCAGATTTTGCTGGAGGGCCGGGTGCAGGACAACCTCCTTTTTGCGTTCCTGATAGGCGGCAATGACCAGCCGGCGTCCCGCGTCGCTAAACTCGACCGCGCCGCCTTCCCGCTCCCGGAAATGGGCCGGAGCGATCTGCCGCCGGTTGATCAGCGTGACGGCCAGGCGGTCGGCGACCCACGCACGGAATTCCTCCATGAGGTCCAGCGCGAGCGCCGGGCGGTTGGGGCGTTCCGAGTGCAGGAAGCCCACGAAGGGGTCCAGCCCAGCCGCCGTCAACGCGGCTACGCAATCATGCCGCACCAAGGCGTAGAGAAAACTGAGCAGGCAGTTGATCCGGTCCCGGGGCGGGCGGCGCG
>CBDFHW010000025.1:0-511555 GCA_965247815.1 Tepidisphaeraceae bacterium
ACTTATTCACCGACGCCGTGCCGACGGGCCGGTAAAATATCTCGCTCGACCTTCGCTTTATGATTCGTGCATCGATTCCTAATTTCGACGACTTCGAGCCGATACTCACTGATACCGCCTGGAATCAGCGCGAGGCGGTCTCGATCAGCTGGCCGGCACGTCACCGAGACGCGGGCCGAAAGGTTGCGACAGTCCGCCCGATGCGGGTCCACCCGACGCTTATAGTGGCCGGGTTCTGGTTCATCACCGTCGCGCTCTTGGCCGTGGGTCTGGGCGCGAAGCTGAAATTCGTCTGGCCGGTGGGCGCACTCGGCTGCGGTTGGCTCCTGCTTCAGAAAGCGCCCCGGCATTACCTGTCGTTCGTCTGGATGCTCTGGTTCTTCCAACCGTTCGTGCGACGAATGGTCGATTTCGCGTCCCACGGGTTCGACAGCAAAAACCCGTGCATGCTGGCCGGCCCGGTCGTGACCGGCCTTTGCATCGTGCAACTTCTGCGGCGGTCCCATCTCTGGCGGCGACCCGAAGTGTTACCGTTCCTGATGATCTTCGGCGGCGCGATCTACGCGCTCGGTCGGGGTATCGGTGAGCACGGCTTGTTCAGCCCGACTTACGACAGCCTCGAATGGGTCGTCCCGCCGGCGCTGGCGGCTTACGTCTTCGTCTACCGTGATGTGTTGCTTCCGCTGGACAAAACGTTCCTCACCACGTTCTCGATCGGCGTACTGATCATGGGCGTTTACGGGCTGGTCCAGTTCCTGTCCCCGCTGCCGTGGGACGCGTTCTGGATGAACGCCGTGCCGATGGCTTCAAACGGGCAGCCCGTTCCGTATCAAGTCCGTGTCTTCAGCACGATGAACTCCCCCGGGCCATTTTCACTCATCATGATGTCAGGCCTTCTGCTTCTGGTCTCGGGCGGCGGGCTGCTCCGCTGGCTCGCACTCGGTCCGGGGTTGATCAGCTTTCTTTTGTCCTTGGTACGCGCCGCCTGGGGCGGTTGGGCGCTGGGCATGATTTTCATCGCCGCCCGAGTCACCGGCCGACTGAAGGCCCGGCTGATCGCCATCAGCATCATGCTCGGGGTCGTCGTGCTCCCACTGCTTTACATCGGCCCCGTCGCCGACCAGATCAGCAAGCGCATGCAGTCCCTGCAGTCGGTCGACCACGACAACAGTGCCAACGTCCGCATGGACATGTACGTGACCTCCGCGGCGACCTGTTTTCTGAACGTCCCCGGCATGGGGCTGGGCAGTACCGGCACGGCCAGCAAGCTGCAGAACGCGGACGGAAAACTCGGAGAGCTCGCGAATTTCGACAGCGGGTTGATGAACGTCCCGTTCGTGCTGGGCTGGCCAGGGACGCTTTTATATGTCGGCGGAATGCTTTCGCTGCTCATGCGTGTGCTCCGTAATCCGGCAGTCGGCAAGGACTTGTTCCTGAGCGCGTGCCTTGGCATTGCGGTCGGCGCGTTCGGCCAGATGATTTTCATCAACACGCTCATCGGCGTTCAGGGAATGGTCTTCTGGTGTTTTCTCGGTGTGTGCCTTGCCGGATCGGCTCCAACCGTTACGGGCTCCGGCAGGACCCGTGCGCCCATGCGGCAGCGTGCTTCGTCTTCCGGCCGGCCTTTGTCCCCGATTATTAGGGAGTCCTGACGTGCGGATTCTACACCTGGTCAATCACATTCAAAACATCGGTAACGGCATCGTTAATGTCGCGATTGATCTTGCGTGTTTGCAGGCCGCGTCAGGGGCGACCGTCGCGGTCGCCTCCGCCGGTGGGAATTTCGACGGGTTGCTCGCTCGAAACGCCGTGAAGCTCATCAACTTCGATCAGAGAACGGCTAATCCCGGATCGCTGTTGTCCCTGCCGCGGCGCTGGAAGCAGATCGTTCGCGACTTCCGTCCCGACATCGTTCACGCACACATGGTCGCCGGCGCGGTCATTTCCCGGGGCCTCCGTGGTTCCGCTTCGTACCGGATCGTCACCACCGTTCATAACGAGCATGAGTCCAAAGCAAGGTTGATGGCGCTGGGGGATCGGGTCATCACCGTGAGCCGATCTAATCTCGACTCGATGGCCCGCCGCGGTGTCGCCCGCGCTAAGCTTCGCGTCGTCGTCAACGGAACGCTCGGCAGTCCGCGTGCCCGCGCGTTATCAGCCGAGAACGAAATCGCTCACCACCCGGCCATTCTTACCGTTGCCGGGATGTACGAACGAAAAGGCATTTCGGACCTTCTCGCGGCATTCGAGCGCGTCGCGTCGACGAACGCCGAAGCGCATCTTTATATCGTCGGGGACGGCCCCGACCGGGTGAGATTTCAAACCATCGCTCAGACCCTGCAGGCGAAAGATCGCATTCACTTTCTCGGTTTCCGCGACCAACCCCAGGGCCTGATGCGCAGCGCGGACGTGTTCGTGCTCGCGTCCCGGCGCGAGCCTTTCGGACTCGTTCTGACCGAGGCCATGGAGGTCGGCTGCCCGGTTATCGGAAGCGACATCGACGGCATCCCCGAAATCCTCGGTCGAAACGGCGAGCACGGGCTGCTCGTCCCGCCCTCGGATCCGGTTCGACTCGCCGAAGCCATCGACCGGGTTCTTTCCAACGCGCCCGAACGCGTAAGGCTGTCCGAGGCCGCTCGCGAGCGTTCGACATCGTTCGCCGTTAAACGCGTCGTTGCCGAGACCGAAGCTGTTTATCGAGAACTGATAGAATCCGACGGTTCGGGATGGAATCTGCCGGAGGCCGGGTCGATTCGTTCTCCGCGAAACAATCGTCAGGCAGCCGTCGCCGCCACAATCGAGGGTGATCACCTATGAGCGCTGTCGCTGTACCCATGCCGTTACGAACGATTCCGTCGCACACACCGCCGATGCAACTAGCCGGCAGGCCTCTGAAATTGAACGCATTGCAACTCGGGATGTCCTGGTTCGCCGAGCGACCCGGTGGCCTCGACCGATATTTTTGTGAGCTGATCCGTCACCTGCCCGCGGCCGGCGTGGGTGGCCGCGGGTTCGTCATGGGATCACCGAAAGTATCGGTCGAGTCATCCGGAACGGTCGTCTCCGCAGCCGACCCGTCGGCGCGGATCTGGTCGCGTTGGGCCGGAATCCGCAGGGCAGTCGCCGGCGAACTTGCCGCCGGCCCCGTCGACGTCGTGGCTTCACACCACTCGCTCTACACGCTGCCGGTGTTGCCGATGATCAAATCGGTCCCGCTCGTCGTGCATTTTCACGGACCTTATGCGGCCGAGTGTTCGACCGAAAACAACCGCCAGATACAGAACACAGTCAAGCATTGGATGGAGCGAACCGTTTACGGCCGGGCCACCCGGTGCATCACGCTTTCAAAGGCGTTTGCCACCATCCTGCACGAAAGCTATGGCGTCTCCATGAACCGCATTCGTGTGGTGCCCGGCGCGGTCGAGACCGCGCGGTTCGATCCTGCCGAAACCCGCCGCGAGGCGCGCGAGAGACTCGGCTGGCCGACCGACCGCCCGATCGCGTTTTCCGTTCGTCGGCTGTTCCGCCGTATGGGGCTGGAGAATCTGATCGACGCCGTGAAACTCGTTCGGCAAAACGTCCCCGACATCCTGGTGATGATCGCCGGAAAGGGATGGATGATGGACGAACTCCGCGAGCGAATTACGGCCGGTGGCCTTGAAAATAACGTGCGCCTGCTCGGCTTCGTTCCCGACGCCGACCTGCCGGCAGCGTATCGCGCCGCAGACCTGACCGTGGTGCCGACCGTATCGCTCGAAGGATTCGGCTTAACCACCGTCGAGTCGATGGCGGCCGGCACCCCCGCGATCGTCACCCCGGTCGGTGGTTCGCCGGAAGTCGTCGGCGGACTTTCACCTGATCTGATCGTTCCCGACTGGACGCCGGTCGCCTTGGCCGCGGCCATCACCGCCGCCTTCCGCGGGGACTTGAAGCTTCCAACGGCAGAGCAATGCCAGGCGTTCGCCCGCCAGAACTTCGACTGGTCCTCGGTGGCGACCCGCGTCCGCGCCGTTTACGAAGAAGCGATCGACGCCGCGCACCCGGAGGCCGCTTGATGTCTCTGCCCGGTGCTCCAACTTCGCCCCGAGTTCTATTCCTCGACCATGTCGGGGTGCTCGGCGGAGCCGAACTGAACCTGGTCGACATGGTCCGCCATACCCGGTACCGAAGCCATGTCATTCTGCTCGCCGACGGCCCGCTCCGACCCGCGCTCGAAGCGGTCGGCGGCACGGTCACGGTGCTCGGCGCCCCGGCACAGGTTTCCATGATCCGTCGGTCCAGCGGTCTGTTGCGTTTACTGCGAACAATCCCACACGTGCTGTCGCTGGCGTGGAAGATTTCCCGGCACGCGAAACAGTTCGACGTCGTCTGGGCGAACTCTCAGAAGTCATTCGTCATCGGCGCATTCGCGGCGGCCTTGAGCCGGCGACCGCTCGTCTGGCACATGCACGACATCCTCACCGCCGATCATTTCAGCCCGGCCAATCGGAAAGTCGCGGTGACGCTCGCGAACCGCTTCGCCGAGCGTGTTGTCACCGTTTCCAAGTCTGGATTGCAGAGTTTTCTGGACTCAGGCGGCCGGCCGGGTCTGGGGGTCGTCGTCTACAACGGAATCGATCCGTCGGGGTTTGCCAAGACCACTGGGGATGACGTTCGCGAAGAAATCGATCAGATGTTTTTGCCCGCCGGACGCAATCCGACCACCGACAAGAAAGTGAAGCTTCCTGTGGTCGGCGTCTTTGGTCGCCTCACGCCTTGGAAAGGGCAGGACGTGTTGATCCGCGCGTTGCCAATGCTGCCCGGCGTGCGGGCGTTGTTTGTAGGTGAAGCATTGTTCAACGAAGACGCTTACGCCGCTTCGCTGCGGGCTCTGGTCGAGCAACTCGGGCTTTCTGATCGAGTCCATTTCACCGGATTTCGAAGCGACGTCGCGCGGATCATGTCCGGCGTCGACGTCGTGGCCCACACGTCCAAATCGCCCGAGCCGTTCGGTCGGGTGATCGTCGAAGCAATGCTCGCGAACAAGCCGGTAATTGCGACCGCCGGCGGCGGGGCCGCCGAAATCATTTCGCACGGACACGACGGTGTCCTGGTCCCGCCGGGCAATCCCGCGTTGCTCGCCAGCGCCATCAGCGACATGCTGGCCAACCCGGAAAAGGCCAGCCAGTTGGCGAGCCAGGGCACCAAAACTGCCACCAGCGAGTTCAGCCTCGACGCGTTTTTAAAAGGGATCGAGCGCATCATGGCCGAGGCCGCGCGATGCGGATCGGCAACCACCGCCTTCGACCCAATCGTTGATTTGCCTTGCGAAGGGGCGTCCACCAGCAAGGCTTTAGCATCATGACCATGCGTGTTCTGCTCGCACTTCATCACCGACTCACGCCCGGGGGCGGCGCGCCCGGCGCGACGCTCGCACTGGGTTCGGCTTTGTCGGACCTCGGTTGCAGCGTCGAATATTTCGGCTACGAGCAGGCGCTCGGGCATAACTCGACCGACTCGATCGCCAGCAGCATCAAGTTTCCCTGGAAGCTCGCCGGCTTCCTGAAACACAAAGCGGCCACGTTCGACGTGATCGACGTTTCAACCGGAGACAACTGGGTCTGGACGCGTCGCGGAAGACCCGGTGCCGGCAACGGAACCGCACTGATCACCCGCTCCCACGGCCTGGAACATACCGTGGACCGCTGGCAACGCGCCGAGGCTGCCGCCGGCAACCTGAAGCTGAGCTGGAAATATCCGCTGTATCACGGCGGCTTTCGGCTTTGGGAAGTGCGACAGTCGCTATTGCAGTCGGACCACAATCTGCTGTTGAATGAATCCGATCGGGACTACGCGACCGCCACGCTCGGCGTGCCCGCTGGCCGCATCAGTCTGGTCGCCAATGGCATCGGCGCGCAGTTCCTGAATTTGCCCGAACCAGATGCTGCTGTGACCCCTCCTGACGGCGTACCGACCGAGCCGATCAGGTTGGCGATGATCGGAACCTGGATCGAGCGCAAAGGAAAACGCGTGGTGGTCGAAACCGCGGCTCGTCTGCACCGGGCCGGTGTCGCGTGCACGCTGACCTTGTTCGGGACCGGTGTCGACGAAGTGCAGGTGCGGGCCGATTTCCCGGCCGAAGTCCGTGCGTCGGTGCGGGTAGTGCCGAGGTACACGAACACACAGCTGCCTGAATTGCTCGCCGGGCAAGAAGTGCTGTTGATGTGCAGCTTCACCGAGGGTTACGCCCTGGCATTGCCCGAAGCGATGGCGTGCGGACTCGCCCCGATCGCGACGCGAGTCGGCGGGGCGAGCTTGGTCGTCACGTCCGGTGTGAATGGCGAGCTCGTCGAGCCGGGGGATTCCGACGCGGTGGTCGAAGTGATCACTCGATGGTCCCGAGACCGCGGCCAGCTGCTCGAGCTTCGACGCCGGGCCCGTCAAACGGTGCAACGTCACGATTGGCCGCAGATCGCCGCACAGACTGTCGAAATCTACGAGCAAGTGCTCCGCCGGTTGAAAGGCTCGCAGTCGGGCGAGTCGATTAAGTCCCCGTCGCTACCGCAGGCACGATCGATCTGGCAACGCGACGGCAAGCCTTCACTTTCGATCTGCATCTGCACGGCAAACCGGCCGGCCGTGCTTCGCCGCTGTCTGGCGTCGATCGAACTGGGTGAGTCCAATCCGGCGGAGGTCGTCGTAGGTGACGATTCGCTGGACGGCAGCGAGACCGCCGCGATCTGCCGGGAGTTCCCGTTCGTCCGTTATGTTCGAGGTCCACGTCAGGGCCTGTGCGCGAACCGCAATGTGGTGATCGCGGCCGCGGCTGGGGACTACCTCTCGTTGTTGGACGACGACGCCGAGGTCACACCGGCGTTCGTCCGCCAAGCTCAAGAGCTCATCAGCAACGCCGACGGCCGGACCATTTTCACGGGAGACGTTCTGGAAGACGGTGTGCGACTCGTCGCGCCGAGCAACCCGACTTTCTGGGGGCATTTTGGACGCCCGCTCGCGACCGGGTTCCCGGTCGAGACCGTCCATCTGAATTGCAACATCTTCCCCAGGCTCGCGTTCGCCGAAGCCCGCTTTGACGAGCGGATCGTCTACGGCTACGAGGACATGGACCTTTGCCAGCAGATGCTCGCGGCCGGATTTCGTATCGAACATCATCCTGGGATGGTGAACCTTCATTTACCACCGCCCAAGTCAGACTCGATCAAGCGCTCACGCGGACAGCAGGCCGAGCGAGCGCGGTATTACACCAGTCTTAAGCGGTACATGCTCTGGCAGGCGCGACCGGCTCGTGCAATGGCTTACGCGGCGCTAGCGCCAATGCACCAGGCAGCGCATCACCTGGCGCGTCGGCAAGTCGGCCGCGCGCTAATCAGTTTCACCGACATGACATGGGCGGTTCATCAGGCCCTGGAGGCACGGCGGACGTCGCGTTCGATATCTGCCAGAGCAACGCAATAACCCCATGGAGCGGTTTGGGATTTTCCGAATGTTGTCAATTGACCAGAAGCAAATGAGCGAGAACGCACTGCCTAAATCGATGGCCCCCGCAAAGCCCCGCCTGCGTCTGGGGTACCTCGACGGTCTCCGCGGTTTGGCCGCCTTCTACGTCGTCGTCTTCCACGTCAGCCAGCTGTGTCACGGCTACGCGACCGACTACAACGGGTCGGGCTACCACGCGGTCGGCGGCTGGACCGGCGGGGCGTCGGCGATCGTCCGGGAGCTGATCAAAGTCTCTCATTTTGCCGCGCTCGGGTACGGCCGGTTCGCAGTCGACGTGTTCATCGTTCTCTCCGGTTATTGCCTGATGCTTCCCGTCGCGAGACAGAACCGTGATGCCGTGCCGAACGGCTTTTTCACTTTCCTCAAGCGTCGCGCGTGGCGCATCCTTCCGCCTTACTACATTGCGATCGTGTTCACCCTTTTAATCGCGGCCGTCGTCCCGGCCATGCGAACGGTCGACCCAATACACCCTGCCTACTGGGATTGCTGCGCCGCCGGTATTTTCGGTTGGAAGTCGCTCCTCACCCACTTGCTGCTGATTCACAGTTGGGGTCCCTGGGCCCTGAGCATTGACGGCCCGATGTGGAGCGTCGCGGTCGAATGGCAGATCTATCTGGTGTTCCCGCTGCTGATGCTGCCGCTCCGAAAGTATCTCGGTTCGATCACCATGGCCGCGATCGTTTTCGGCGGCGGGGTCCTCGGGTACTGGGGATTGCGGTCGCTGCTCGCGGCAGTCAAACCTGAGTATTTCAGTTACGTGGAATACTGCTCCCCGTGGTTCGCGGGTGAATTCGCGCTCGGCGTTGTCGCCGCGAGCCTGGCTTTTTCGAACAGGCCGGCGGAGACAAAGCTGCACGACCGGTTCCCGTGGCCGGGGTGCTCGCTTCTGCTCGGCGCGTTTCTAATTTTTCTGGAACTTGCCGGGCGAAAAAGCTGGGAACACTATTCGGCTCTTAAATGGTTTCGAGAATCGGCCTGGGGGTCCGGCTGGGTCAGCGACCTGACAATTTCATTGGCAGTGATGTGCCTGATCATCCATCTGACCCGGCAGGTGGTCGGCACACGGCCCCGCGGGCAGCTGCTGGCGGTTCTCGAGGCCGGCTGGGCGGTTCGGCTCGGAGAATTTTCCTACAGCCTGTACTTGGTGCATTTCCCGGTCATTAACGCCTGCGACGTTTACTTTCGAACTCATTTCGGCCCCGCGACAACCTGCGTGCTGGCGTATGCCGTGTCGCTGCCGCTCGCCGTTTTGCTGTCGTTCGGATTCCACGTCTGGTTCGAACGTCCGTTCATGACCGCGCTGCAAAAGGCCGCTGAAAAACCTGCGGCCGCATCCGCGGAGCTCGTCAGCTCCGAAGGCAAGATTGCCCCGGTCGCGATGGTCAATTGAGTTCTAACTGACCGCGATGTTTGACCCTAGAGTTTTCGCTCGAAGAAATGTGATTTGAAATGACCGGTACCGTGATCGAAGAGATTGAAAGGACCCCCGAGGCCGACGCCGGCCGGATCGCCGCCGCGGTACGCGAGGACGTCGCTCCGCAGCCTGACGTGGTCGCGTTGACCGATGAACCGACCGAGAAACAGACGGCGGATAAATCACCTTCGCTGATCAAGCACCTGGTCTGGACGGCCGTCACGAGCTTCGGCGTCATGGGCGTCAACTTCGTCACCGGCGTGCTCGTCTGCCGGCTGCTCGCCGCCGAGGGCAGGGGCCAGATCGCGGCGATCGGCGCGTGGACGCAGATTTTCGGCTGGGCGGCCGGCATGGGGTTTTACGAAGCGATCACGTACATCCGCGCTCGCAATGCTCACGAGCCAAAACGAATCCTTGGATCGGCGGTGCTCGTAACGCTGGTCTTCGGAACCGTCGGGGTGGTGATTGCCGAGCTGCTCGTCGGCAGAGGGTTCTCGGAGCAGACACCGGCAACTGTCGCCCTGGCGCGTCTGTGGATGTTCACAATCTACCTCGGTGTTGCCGGCAGCATGTTCAATGCCATGATCACCGGCAACCAGGAGTTCGGACTGTTGAACGTCCTTCGATTCGTCCAACCACTCGCGTATCTGCTCGGCCTCGTGCTGCTCTGGGCGCTCGGGCGGTTCACCGTGCTCGGTGTTATGGGGACCGCGACGGCGTGCGAGGCGACGGTCACGCTGTTTCTGTTCGTCCGGCTTCTGCGAACGATCGGCATCGGTTTCCCTTCAACTACAATCCTCGTCGAAGGTTTGAAGTATGGTGCCCGCGTGCAGGGTGCGTTGTTCGCTTCGCTTGCCAACGCAAGGTTGGACATGATGCTCCTTGCGTCTCTAACGACCTCGGCGGCGATCGGCCTTTATTCGGTCTCGACGAATCTGTCGGGGATCATCGTCGCATTGCTGGGCAGCTTCGGCGTCGTAATGTTCCCCGCGGCCACCCGCGCCGGTGCCCGCGACGGACTTCCTTTGATCGCCCGCTCGCTTCGGTTCGTCTTCTGGACGGGGCTTCTCGGGTCGGCCGTGTTCTTCGTGCTGTGTCCGGTTCTTTTGCACGTCGTCTACGGGCCGAGGTTCGACGGCGCAGTGCCTTCGCTCCGATTGCTGCTGCCCGGCGTGGTCGCCGTTGCGGCGACGAAGATTGTCGACAGCGGACTTCAATCAGTGAACAAACCACAGAAGGCCTCGTACGCACAGCTGCTCGGATTGAGCGTGACGCTAATCGGGTTGTGGCTCACACTCCGAACGTGGGGCATCGAAGGGGCAGCGCTCACGTCAACGCTTTCATACGCATCAACGTTTCTACTTTCGTTGTACTTCCTGTCGCACGAACAGGCGTTCCCGCTGCGGCAGGCGTTCTCGCTGCCGATGTACGTCGGCGACATTGAAAACGTCGTCAGGCGGATTTTAAAAAAGCCCGCGTCAGCGTCGGTGGGCGCCGAAGTGTCGGCCGTCGCGTGACCCGGCGATATAACCCACGGCCGGCATTCTGTTAGAACCTAAATATTATGAACCCAAGAGTGAGTGTTATCATCGCGACCAAAAACAGACAGCAGATGCTGGTCACCAGCGTGACTGCCATCCTGCGGCAGCCGTACCCGGACTTCGAGGTGATCGTGGTCGACACCACCGACCGCCCATGTGCGGGCATGCCGATCGACCCGCGGCTGACCTACCTGAGCGTCAGCGACGCGCCCGGGAATCGAAACTGGCAGCGAAACGTTGGCGTCTCCCGTGCGACAGGCGAATTCGCCGTCGTCTGTGACGACGACATCATCCCGACGGAAAACTGGCTGCACGAAATGGTCGCGCCATACGCCGACGCGACCGTCGCCGGTGTCGGCGGGCGGGTGATCGAAGGGCCAGACGTGCCGGTCCCGCGGAACACCGGCCGCGAGGTCGGGTTCGTCAGCTGGTGGGGACAGGTCGAAGGCGAGTTCCGCGCGAGAACGCCCGGCAATGTCGAGGTCGACCATCTGAAGGGCTGTAATCTCAGTTTCAGGACGGCAGTCCTCCGCGAGATCGGCGGGTATGACGAGCGAATCGACGGCTGGGCCATGCGGGACGAAACCGACGTCTGCGTGCGGATTCGAGACCGCGGGTTCAAACTGATTTATAGCCCGACGGCGTTGGTCGAGCACTTCGGAATGAACCTTTGGAGCAATCAGGACATCCGGCTCGGCCCGCCGAAAAATGCGTATTCGGGCGCGAAGACCACGACCTATTTCGTGTTCCGCGACTTGGGCGTAAAGGCCGGGTTAGTGTGGACGTCTTATTACATGGCGTTCACCGGCTGGCAGTCGCTCAAGGGATTGTGGCGGATGGCCGCGCGAGTCGTGCTCACACCGGTCGGCTGCGTCGCCGGCATGATCGAGGCCACGAAGCCGCGGTTGAACGAAGGGCTTAAACCATCGCCACCGACCACGGCCCACGAGCTTAGATCGCCCGCTGCGACGCCGCTCTCCGTGGTTTAATGTGGGTCGAACGGCTTGGTCCACGGGTCGCGCGGTCGCAGCGTTTCAATTACTAATCACACAGCATTATGCGAATCTGCATCGTCACACACACTCTGGTTTTGACCGACGGTCAAGGCAGGATCAACTACGAAATAGTCCGGCATCTCAGTGCACGCGGCCACGAGTTCGTTCTGATCTCGACCACCATTGATCCGGCGCTCGCCGCGTTGCCGAACGTCACCTGGCACCAGGTTCCGATCCCGAACGTGCCGACGGCGTTTCTGAAATACGCGGCCTTTTCCCGGAAGGCGCGTCAAATCCTCGCCGCCCAGACGCGTGGATTTGACATTCTGCAGGTCAACGGGAACATCGTCGCTTTCCCGTCCGACGTCAACGTCGCGATGTTCGTGCATTCGAACTGGATCAAATCGAAATATCATTCTTCATTCCGGGACGACGGATTTAAATCGATCTACCACCGCACTTTCACACGCATTCACGGGTTCTGGGAGCGGCGTGAGTTCCGCAGGACACGCCGGGCGGTCGCGCTCTCGGGTATCACGCGAGACAGCCTGCTGGCCGACGTCGGGGTGCCCGCGAATAAAATCGAGGTGATCATGCCTGGAGTAGACGTCGAACAATTTCGACCGGCCCTGCCGGGGGAAGACAATCCCCTTCGGTCTTTGCTCGGCGTCGGTCCCGACGCGTTCGTCATTTTCTTCGCCGGGGATCTGAAGAGTAGACGAAAAAATCTAGACCTGATTCTGCAGGCGATGACGCAACTGGGTAAGCGGTTTCACCTCGTCTGCCCGGGCGGCTTGCGGGGCAGCGGTTACCCGGCCATGGCCGAGTCGCTCGGCCTGAAAGATCAGGTGCATTTCATCGGCCACCGCACGGACCTCGGTCTTCTTTTTCGTGCCGCCGACGCGTTCGCTTTCCCGTCGCATTACGACACGTTCGCGTTGGTCGTCACCGAGGCGATGGCGAGCGGCCTGCCGGTGATCACCGCGCCGTCTGCCGGTGCCGCGTCGTTCGTCGAGCCCGGCGTCAACGGAATTCTGCTGCGCGACAGCAATGACCTCGACGGTCTCGTTGCAGCATTAAAACGGTTCGACGTCGAACCCGGCTATGCGAAACAGCTGGGGCCGCGCCGCTCGCGCGTCGGCCGAGAAATGGACCTGGAAGGACATGGCGCTCCAATACGAATCACTCTTCGAGCGGGTTGTGGCCGAAAAAGCGACGAAATCGGCAGGCCTGAAGCTCGGCACGCTGCCCGAAATGGCGTCCGTCTAAATCGAACCGGCGGTTTTCCGGGATCAAGATTTGAAGCGTCATGGTCGGCCTTTCTGGCAATCGACCGCGTGAAAACGTCGCGCCGTTCCAGACGTGTTTCGGGCAGTGCGGAACTCATCAAACCTCACTGAGTCGTTTTTCATAGGCTGCAGTCGAAGGACAAACGTCGCACCGGTTTGTGCGGTAAACGGCCGAAATACGGCGTCTAGTTAAAAAGTCGGCGTCACCCGGTGCCGTGCAATGCAACGCCCGCAGATGCATTGAATCGGTGAACGCGAACCGAAGCGCGAACCCTTAGATATTCTTGCACGCCGTTTGCATGCCACGTGCAGGCGGTGTGAAGTATGGCGATTCTAGCATTTCTGGATAAAGAGCGTTCGGTGGCCGGCCCCGATTACAATCGCTGGCTAGTACCGCCGGCGGCTCTTGCGATTCATCTTGCGATCGGGCAGGTCTACGCCTTCAGCGTCTTCGGTAAACCGCTGACTCAACTCATTGGAATAAGCAAACCCGCGTTCGACCGCGGCGACTGGGGTCCTACCGAAGTCGCTTGGATTTTCAGTATCGCGATCGCCATGCTCGGGCTTTCGGCGGCGGTGTTCGGCAAATGGCTCGAGCGGGTCGGGCCCCGCCGCGCGATGTTTTCAGCCGCGTGCTGCTTCGGTGGCGGCTTCCTTGTCGGTGCCGCCGGCGTTCATTTCCATCTGCTATGGCTTCTCTATCTCGGCTACGGCGTGCTCGGCGGAGTCGGGCTGGGGCTGGGTTACATCTCACCCGTTTCGACGCTGATTAAATGGTTCGCCGATCGTCCGGGCCTTGCAACCGGGATGGCGATCATGGGTTTCGGCGGGGGGGCGATGATCGGTTCCCCGCTGGCCACTCTGCTGATGGCGCACTTCGCCACGCCAACCAGCACCGGCGTCGCACCAACTATGGTGACGATGGGAGCGTTATACTTCGCGTTTATGATGTTCGGCACCTTCGCGATCCGAATTCCCCCGAAGGATTACAAGCCTGCCGGATACGACCCGAAAGAGAATAAAGATCCGTCAATAACGAACCAGGAAACTGACGTCGATACGGCATTCCGTACGCCGCAGTTCTGGCTCCTCTGGGTCGTGCTCTGCACGAACGTCACCGCGGGAATCGGCATTCTCGAGCACGCCTCTCCGATGATTCAAGAGATGTTCAAAGGCCGCGTCGACAAATTCGCCGCGGGGGGATACGTCGGGATGCTCAGTCTTTTTAATATGGGCGGCCGATTCGTCTGGTCGAGCTTGAGCGATTACATCGGCCGAAAAGTCACTTATTCGATCTTCTTCGTCGCCGGTTGTGCCCTGTTCGTAACATTGCGGTTCACAGGGTCGGAGCATTTTAACAGCGTGGCGCTTTTCGTCCTCGTCAGCGTCATCATCCTGAGCATGTACGGCGGGGGCTTTGCTACGATGCCCGCGTACCTTCGGGATCTTTTCGGCAGCGGCAACGTAAGCGCGATCCACGGTCGAGTGCTCACCGCCTGGGCAGTTGCCGGCGTGCTCGGTCCGCAGTTGGTGACTGGCATTCACAAGTACGAAGTCTCGCACGGCGTCGCAGAGGCCGACGCCTACGGCCGCGTGCTGTATGTCATGGCCGGCCTTCTCGTCGTCGGATTTGTCTGCAACCTTCTGATTCGCCCGCTGGCAAATCGCGAATCGCAAGGCACCGCTGCGAAATCACCCGCGTAGTAAAGAAGGAGTGAGCATGACCTATCAGACAGCCAAATCGGTGACCGTGAAATCACGGCCGCTACTGGTATCGGGCGCCTGGCTTTTCGTCGGGCTGCCGATCGCGTGGGGCGTCTTCAACACAGTGAAGCAGGCGACTCAACTGTTCGACGGTGCACCGTCCGCTCCATCGACGGCGCCATTGACTCGTTAGCTCAAAATCGCAGTTCACTGCGGCAGTTCAAGACTTAAATAGTCGTACATCACATAACTTGAAGCGCCACCATCCTGCGTCAGCGTGATGGTGTTGTCGCCGGCGTGCAATTGGTCTGCAGTGATCGGAACTCGCACCCAACTGTATTTGGTATGAATCGCCTCCCGGATAAGTCCGTTCCCGCCCTGTGCGGGGGGCGTGACGCTTACACCCGGCGTGTCGTTCACTTCGACACTTAATCTCGCGCGGTCCGCGCCGGCGAACGCCAGCGTCAATGTTGAAACCCCGGCTGGAACCTGCGGCAAGGCGAAGTGGATCCGCCAATGCGACGGTGTTCTTCGCCCGTCAACCTCCCGGCCCGCCTGCGCGTAAAACCATTCGGTCGCGGGGTCGCTTTTGGTGACCGTGTAGTCCAGCGGCTCGGGCATTTCCTTCGCCAGCGTCTGATACATCAACGGCAGATAATAATCCCGTCCGTGCCCGAACTCAGCGGCCGATCGATCAGGGACGCCGATCTCCCACGCCAGCTTTCGACCGGCGTGTTGCACGGTCCAGTTCAGATCGTCCAGGGCGGACACTGCCCCGCCTGTAATCTTGACGTCCGTCTTTTCGAACTGGCCCACGACGCCGTCGGTGTACGCGTACAGGGTGTAGTTGCCCGGCCGAACGTGTGAAATCGAAAACTGTCCCGAGGAGTCCGCGCGGGTCCAGAATTGGTACCCGGTTGCCGAATACTGGAAATCCGCTCCCGGGCGGTCCGCCAGCGGGGCGAGCCCCACCCGCGCGTGCCCCGCGGTCAATTCGGGATGCAGTGCGTCGTGCAGCAGCAGCGTCCCGCGGACGCTTCCCCGCTGGGCCGCGCCGGCGTACGCCGGATGCTTCATCCAGCCATAAGGCCACAACATGCCTTCGCTTTTCACCTTCACCTGCGCGTCGTGCCAGCAATCGTCCGCCGACAATTTGTTATTAAAATACAACAGCCACGGTCCAAAACATTTTCCCCACGCCGTGCCGTGCCGGATCGTGAACCCGGTGCCGTCGTAGTGATTCATGTTCAAGTGCAGCAGCGTCGTCCCGACCGCGGACGTCAGGTCCTGCTTGTTGGGGCCGTCGTTGAAAAACTCCGTGCTCGGCAGCACGACAAAGGCGCCGAGGTGTTTGTCCGCGCTGGCAAATCCCCAGCAACCGATCTCGGCATAGCTCGCCGCGTACATGTATTTGCAGTCGTACCGCCCGGCCCATGACCCGCTGGTGAGTTGCGTTACTTCTTTCGGCGCCCCGGGCACCGCGATCGCGCGGGCGAAATCTTCGGGCGACGGAATCTTCCAATGTCTTGCCTGATCGACACAGATCGTGTCGAGCCAATCGTTCGGCGTTTCCGGCGTCGACCAGACCATGCGCCATTCAACGACGCTCAAGTCCGGGTACGACGCGGGGTGGGTGTTCACCGTGTAAACATAAAGGCCGTTCACGCCGGCGCGCAGGACGAAATGCACCTCCACGTCCCAGGCGTGCTTGTCACCGGCACCGGGGGAATACGTGTGCTTACAGGCGTAATCGATCATTTCGGGCGAGCGGTTTGCGATCGAGCCGGTGCAATGCGGCAACGTTTCGTAGTCCGCGCCCCCGTCCCGGCTGAAATAGATATTACGATGCCGGCCCGTTCGGCTCACCATCTCATGACCGTCATATTCGATCGACAACACCTGGGCGTTCTCGGAATCGATCGTGGCCGAGACGGTTGCGTTGCTCAGCACGACCCGACCGGCCTCCTGGGTGATCTGCACGGGCAGCGGAGCCGCGGAGGCGTTCGTCGCTTCGAGCAGCAGGGCGACAGCGGCAATCACAGAAATGATCCTGATCACGACGAACTCCTCTGTTGTGATTTGTATGACCTCGGGTTCACTCTAACGCTGATCGAGATCCGGGCATACAAATCAAGATGCCTGGGCTGCCCGCAGGGCGCGGATGGCTGACGACCGTTTTGGTCGCGCGTCGCTCTGCTTTCGGACCGGTAAAACTGCTATACTCGCGATCAACCAACCAGGCCGCGTCATCAAACGACGCCGCCGCTTACTGCTCGGACGTGTTGCCGGAAAGAGTTGCTGATGTCTATTCGCGTGGCGTTGAATCATAAGACCTCGTACACCTATGCTCGCCCCGCGTGGTTATCGCCGCAGGTGATTCGTTTGAGCCCGGCACCGCATTGCCGGACACCGATCCTGAGCTATTCGCTCAGCGTCAAACCCGACGAGCATTTCATCAACTGGCAGCAGGACCCGTACGGAAACCGGCTCGCCCGGCTGGTCTTTCCGAAACAAACCCGGCAGTTCTCGATCGAAATTGACTTGATCGCCGAGCTGACCGTTGTAAACGCCTTCGACTTCTTCATGGAGAAAGAGGCCGAGCAATACCCGTTTACCTACGACGCCGTGCTCGCCCGCGAACTGCTCCCGTATCTGGAAAAGCTTCCGGCCGAACCCACATTCACGGACTGGATTTCGGGCGCCCGCAAGCAGGGCGTTGCGACGATTAATTACCTCGTCGAATTGAATCAGAAACTCGCGGGCCAGATCAAATATCTGATCCGAATGGAACCGGGAATCCAGACTCCCGAGCAGACGCTGACCCTCGGCAGCGGGTCGTGCCGGGACTCGTCGTGGCTGCTGGTTCAGGTGCTCAGGCATCTGGGGCTGGCGGCGCGGTTCGCGTCGGGCTACTTGATCCAGCTGACGCCGGACGTCAAAAGCCTTGAAGGCCCGATCGGGACGACGGTCGATTTCACCGACCTTCACGCCTGGGCCGAGGTATATCTCCCGGGTGCCGGGTGGATCGGCCTCGACCCGACGTCGGGGTTGCTCACGGCCGAGGGACACATCCCGCTCGCCTGCTCGGCCGATCCCGTATCGGCTGCCGCCATCACCGGATTCTGTTCGTTCGACGACGCCGGTGTAGTCACGTCAGATCCCGAAGACGGCAAACCGCACGGTGACAATCAGGACAATGTCGAAAAAGATGGGTTCAGCTTCGCAATGTCGGTGAAGCGCGTTCACGAACAGCCGCGCGTCACCAAGCCGTATACCGACGACCAGTGGACGCAGATCGAGGCGCTCGGCCACAAGGTCGACGAAGTGCTCCGCAAGTCAGACGTCCGCATGACCATGGGCGGCGAGCCGACGTTCGTGTCGATCGACGACATGGACGGCGCCGAGTGGAACAGCGACGCGCTCGGGCCCATGAAATACAAGCGGGGCGACGAATTAGTTCGTCGGCTCCGTGACCGTTTCGCGCCCAAGGGATTTCTTCACCACGGACAGGGAAAATGGTACCCCGGTGAACCGCTGCCCCGCTGGGCGATGGGCCTGTACTGGCGGAAAGACGGGCAGCCAATCTGGAAGAATCCGACACTGATTGCCGACGAGCAGAGCCCGTTCCCGCACACCGAAAACGACGCCCGCACGTTCATGGTTCGTCTCGCCGAACGGCTCGGCGTCGAAGCGCACTTCATCGTGCCCGGGTATGAAGACGCCTGGCATTATCTCTGGAAAGAACGCCGGCTGCCCACCAATGTCGACCCGTTGAAAAGCAAACTGGAAAACGAACAGGAGCGGGTTCGGCTGGCGAAGATTTTTGAAACGGGACTCGAACGGACGGTAGGCTTCGCATTACCGATCCGCCGCGACCGGTTTGCCGCCGGCACCGGCGCGTGGGTCAGCGGTGAATGGTTTTTGCGTCCTGAGCGGATGTACCTCATCCCCGGCGACTCGGCGATGGGGTTCCGTCTGCCGCTCGATTCACTGCCGTGGGTGGCCAAGTCCGACCTCCCGCACATCACCCCGCAGGACCCCTGGGCCGAGCGATCCCCGTTGCCGACGCGCGACCAGATCGCGCAGCGGCACTACATGATCCCACACCCCGAGCCGACCTTCGTGCCGGGGCAGCTCGAAGCGTACGGCCAGCAGTTGCGTGAAGAAGACGCCTGGCTCGCGTCCGGGCCGGAGTCGGAATATGCCGCGACCGGCCCGCGCATCGGTGAAGGGATAACGCACGCCGCCGAAGAGGCCGAGCGTCGACGCCGTTCGTTTTCACCGGACGCCGCGCCGGTCCGCGGGCAGTCCGCGCCGTGGCTCGTCAGGACCGCGCTCTGCACTGAGTTGCGCGGCAACGCGCTCCGCGTGTTCATGCCCCCGGTGCGATATCTTGAAGACTATCTCGAACTCGTGACGGCCGTCGAAGACACTGCCGCGGACCTCGGGTTCCCGGTGCTGATTGAAGGGTACACGCCGCCGTACGACCCCCGGCTGCAGAAGATCGGCGTCACGCCCGACCCCGGTGTGATTGAAGTAAACACCCACCCGGTCGAGAGCTGGGACGAACTGGTCCGCAACACCGACGCGCTGTACGAGGAAGCGCGACTGACCCGGCTGGGCACCGAAAAGTTTTTGCTGGACGGCCGGCACACCGGCACGGGCGGGGGCAATCACATCGTGATCGGCGGCGCGACACCGGCCGATTCGCCGCTGCTGCGGAGGCCCGATCTGCTGCGGAGCCTGATCGGCTATTGGCACAATCACCCGTCGCTGTCTTACCTGTTCAGCGGGATGTTCATCGGCCCGACCAGCCAGGCGCCGCGCGTCGACGAAGCCCGCAACGACCAGGTTTACGAAATGGAGATCGCGTTCGGCCAAGTCCCCGACCGCGGGCCGTGCCTGCCGTGGGTGGTCGACCGCATCTTCCGCAATCTGCTGATCGACGTCACCGGGAACACCCACCGGTCGGAGTTTTGCATCGACAAGCTGTACGCGCCGGACTCGCCGACCGGCAGGCTCGGGCTTCTCGAGCTGCGGGCCTTCGAGATGCCCCCGCACCCGCGAATGAGTCTGTTGCAGCACCTGCTGCTTCGGGCGCTGGTGGCGCGGTTCTGGAACAATCCTTACAAGGCAAAACTGGTTCGCTGGGGTACTGAACTGCACGACCGGTTCATGCTCCCGCACTTTGTTCGAGAAGACCTCGACGACGTACTTTACGAGACCGCACTCGCGGGTTTTGCGATCAAGCCCGAGTGGTTCACCACGCACCTGGAGTTCCGGTTCCCGCATTTCGGGACCGTTCAGCAGCGGGGCATCAGCATGGAACTTCGCCAGGCGATCGAGCCCTGGCACGTGCTCGGCGAGGAGACCGGCGGCGGGGGTGTTGTCCGGTACGTCGACTCTTCGGTCGAACGCCTTCAGGTGCTCGTCGATGGAATGGTCGACACCCGGCACGTCGTTACCGTCAACGGCGTCCGCGTGCCGCTGCGACCCACGGGCACCAACGGCCAGTTCGTTGCCGGCGTTCGGTACCGCGCCTGGAAATCGTTCAACGCACTGCACCCGACGATCGGCGTTCATTCCCCGCTCACTTTCGATCTTTACGACACGTGGTCTTCACGGTCGATCGGCGGGTGCACGTATTATGTGGCCCACCCCGGGGGTCGAAACTACGATCGCGTACCGGTGAATGCTTACGAAGCCGAAGGACGCCGCCTCGCAAGGTTCTACGCGTCGGGCCACACGCCCGGCGTGCGGACGATTGCGGAACCCACGTCCAGCCAGGAACACCCATTTACCCTGGACCTCAGACGCGTATGAAAAGACGGACGGCCGACATTTTTTGTAAGCCAGTCCGCGGCGCGGGCGTGGTGGACAGGCAAAGCCTGAAGCCCGCGTATGGTTTGGCACGGGCACCCTGCACTTATGTTCATGCAGAGCGATCTTCAATCGAGCGCGTTCAGACTGGCATACACGCGGGAGTGACGCCCGCGCCGCGTGGAATCGTTTCAACTGATAATTATTTTGCGGCCGCGTCGGGCGATGCCGGATACTGGTTGTCGAGCCCTGCATTTAACATTATTTAACATAACTTAACACAAAATCGCGCTGTTTTTCACATAGTTGCTGCGTCGGACTCATTTTCGACCGTCGTTTCGGTCGCTGGTCTATTACATGCCGTCACGTATTCAGATTCCACTTCGAAGCGGGTTCGCGGCGGGGTATTCCGTCGACACCGACGGCGTCGACGAAATGATCGATGCCGACGGCTCACTTCGCGCGCATTGGCGAATGTTCGTCAGCCAGATGGACGATCTCGGTCCTGAAGAGGTACCCCGTCGGTGGGAGCACGCGTGCCGACTGATCCGCGAGAACGGGATCACGCACAACGTCTACGGCGACCCCGAAGGGCTCGACCGGCCGTGGAAACTGGACATGGTCCCGCTGCTGGTCCCGGCAGCCGAATGGCAAGGGGTTTCCGAAGCGCTTCAGCAACGAGCCACGCTTCTGGATACTTTGCTCGCCGATCTATACGGCCCCCGCGTCTGCATCAGCGAAGGACTGCTGCCGGCCGAACTGCTGTACGCCAACTCGGGATTTTTAAGAGCCTGTCACGGACTCACGCTTCCCCGCGGGCAGTGGTTGCATTTGTACGCCGCGGACTTGATTCGCACCGAAGACGGCAATTTCCAGGTCTTAAGCGACCGGACACAGGCGCCCAGCGGCGCGGGCTACTCGCTCGAAAACCGCATCGTCATCTCGGGCATCCTGCCGACCGTGTTTCGCCAGGCCAAGGTCCAGCGACTCGCACCGTTTTTTATCGCGCTGCGGCGAACTCTCACTTCGCTCGCGCGGCTCAATACAGAAAATCCACGCGTCGTGCTGCTCACACCGGGCCCGTACAACGAGACGTATTTCGAGCACGCGTACCTGGCGCGGTACCTCGGGTACACGCTGGTGCAGGGCAACGACCTGACCGTCCGCGACGGCCGGGTCTATCTCAAAACGCTGGGCGAACTGCAGCGGGTCGACGTGATTCTTCGCCGGGTCGACGACGACTTCTGCGACCCGCTCGAGCTGTATTCGAATTCGTACCTCGGCGTCCCCGGTCTGGTCGAAGCGGTCCGCCAAGGCAACGTCGCGATCGCCAACGCGCTCGGCACGGGCGTGATCCAGGCGCCGGCGTTCCTGCCGTTCCTGCCCGCGCTTTGCCGGCGATTCCTGGGCGAAGATCTGATGCTCCCTTCGGTGCAGACCTGGTGGTGCGGTGACCCGGATTCGCTCCGGCACGTGCTGGGCCACTTGCAGAAGCTGGTCATCAAGCCGGCGTTCCCGTCGTTGGAATCGACACCCATTTTCGGCGAACGCCTTTCGCAGGCCCAACTGGGCGCTCTGGCCGCGAAAATTTCTGCAGCCCCGGGGCAGTACGTCGCGCAGGAGCACGTCGTGTCGCGGACCGCGCCGGTGCTGTTAAATGACAAGATGCAGGCCCGGCGGTTCACGTTCCGCGCGTATCTCGCGGCGGCCGACGGAACCTATACCGTCATGCCCGGCGGATTAGCGCGGGTGAGCCCGGAGGCCGACGCGCTCGTGGTCTCGCTGCAGAAAGGTGGCGGCAGCAAGGACGTCTGGGTGATGGCCGACGGGCCGGTCAACGAGACCTCACTGCTCACGCCCGCTTCGCATTTGGTTGAGTTGAACCGCGGCGGGGGGGACCTCCCGAGCCGGGTCGCCGACGACTTGTTCTGGCTCGGCCGTTACGTGCACCGCGCCGAGGAAGACGTTCGGATCGCGCGGTCCATGTTAAGCAGGATCGCCGACCACGGCCGGGTCCCCCGGCCCGACGCGACCGACGTGCTCGCCGCCGAACTGGTCGGCCATTCCGGGATTCATTTCGACGACTCGAACATCCACGCGCTGGTGGCCGAGGTCTTCAGTCCGAGCCGGACCGGCGGGCTTCGATCGGCGATCGGTCACGTCGAGGAACTCGTCCGCGCGCTGCGTGACCGCGTGTCGACCGACGCGTGGCGGATCCTGCAGGGCATCGACCGCGACCTGTCGGAGTTCGACGAAAGCGTGCAGACGAATCAGGCAGCCGGCGTCGTGCACCTTCTGAACCGGCTCGCGGTCGAGTTTCTTGCGTTCAGCGGCGTGATGGCCGAGTCGATGACGCGCGGCCACGCGTGGCGGTTTCTCGACCTGGGGAATCGGCTCGAACGGTCGATCGCGTCGGCCCGTCTGATCCGGGCGACGCTGAGCCGGGTGATCCCGGACGAGCCGGCAATGCTAGACGCGATTCTCGAGATCGCGGACAGCTCGTTGACGTATCGCAGGCGTTATTTCACACAACTGGACGCCGCCGCCGTCGTCGATCTGCTGGTGGCCGACGACGCAAACCCGCGGTCGATCGCCTACCAGGTGGGAATGATCGAGCAGCACCTTTGCGCCCTGCCCCGGCAGGCGAGTCACCCGCAGTCCAGCCCACACACGCAGCTGATCCTGCAGCTGCGGACGCGGCTGAAGTTGGCGGATCTTCGCATTTTGTGCCGGTCGACGGACGGACGCACGCGTGAAGGGCTGGACGAGCTGATGACCGAGGTTTCCACCACGATGCAGCAGGTCGCCGAGTTCGTCAGCCAGATTTACTTCAGCCATGCCGCGATCGCCCGGCGATTGTCCGAGCCCGGGGAGGGCCTGACATGAGATACAAGGTCACCCACGTGACGACCTACCAGTACAGCGAGCCGGTCCCATTGTGCCAGAACCTGGTCCACCTCAGGCCCCGCGGGTCGTCGAGGCAGACGGTCTCGTCGCACGCGATCCACGTGTCACCCAACCCGGTGATTCGCAGCGAGCGGACCGATTTTTTCGGCAACACCGCGACCTGGTTCTCGATCCAGGAGCCGCACGACCGGCTCCGGATCACCGCGCAGTCGATGGTGGACGTCAAACCTTTCGAACCGCCCGAAGGGTTCTGGTGGCCCGCCTGGGACGAAGTGACTGAGATTCTGAAAAATCGCCGGGAGCCCGACGTACTCGAAGCCCGGCAGTTTACGTTCGATTCGCCCCACATCGCGGCCGACCCGGAATTGGCCGACTTCGCCCGGACCATCTTGACACCCGGCCGGTCCCTGCTCGAAGCGACCACCGCATTGACCCACAAGATCTACGAAGAATTCAAATTCGATAAGCAGGTGACGACGATCGGGACGCCGATTCTGGATGTGCTCCGGCACCGCCACGGGGTGTGTCAGGATTTCGCGCACCTGCAGATCGGCTGCCTGCGGTCGCTCGGGCTGGCCGCGCGGTACGTCAGCGGGTATCTCGTGACCAACCCGCCGCCGGGGCAGGCCCGGCTCGTCGGTTGCGACGCGTCACACGCGTGGGTGTCCGTCTTCTTTCCCGACTTCGGTTGGATCGATTTTGACCCGACCAACGGCGTGCTGCCGTCGAGCGGGCACATCTCCGTCGGCTGGGCCCGTGACTACACGGACATCAGCCCGGTGCGGGGCGTCGTCGTGGGCGGTCGGCGTCACTCTTTGAAAGTTTCGGTGGACGTGGAACCGTTGGACGTCAAGGAGAAACGCGATAAAAAATCGGCCACTTGAGGCGCATAATTCCGGTGTCGTTTCGTATTGACCAAACGGCGCGATTCATGCAAAGTGTGTTTCACGGAGGCTTCGGGCATGTCAACGATCCTCGTAGTAGACGATACCGCACTGGCCCGAGAGGCCGTTTCCAAGTTGCTCGAATACGAAGGGTTCAAAGTCCTTCGCGCCGAGCACGGCCGGGACGCCTGGGCGATGATGTACGACCACACGCCTGATCTGGTCCTGCTCGACCTGATGATGCCCGAGATGGACGGCGTCACGTTGCTCCGCATGATTCGGCGTAGCGACCGCTGGGAAAACCTGCCGGTGGTGGTTCTCACCGGCGCGAGCGATGACCAGAAGCTGATTCAACGCGCGAGGGAACTAAAGATCCAAGATCTTGTTCCGAAAGCGAGCTTCGGATTTGACGACCTGCTGCGACGCCTGAAAGCACATCTAGGTCCCGAAACGACAAAAGTTTAGCTCATAAAAATCCATCGACTACGACTGCGAATTCTTGCCGTTATTTTTTCCATTTTGCAGTTGCACGGCCAGAATTAGGGAGTTATACTCTAGCACGTTCGGAGAGTTATCAGTTGTTTTCGACCGGGCGGGAACCCAGTATACGATGTCTTATAGTTTGCATGAAACTCTGAATCGCATTGATCGGTACGTCAAGCTGAACGACGGTTGCTCGGTTCGCACCGTCGAACAGGTGCTGACGGCCGTCGGCTACGACGATTCAGAAGAGTATGCGATGTTTTCCGACGTGGACGGAAGGTTGCTGATCTACCGGTTGGGCGACAAGGGGCATCCGATTCGTCCCGCCGCCTTTATCGAAGAAAAGCTGCCGGCCGCATTCTCCGCCGCGCGGCGCAAGCCGTTGCCAGCTTGATCTGTCTGATCTTTTTGCTGCCCTCCCAATTTCCTACACCGGCTGTTCTTTGCACGGCCCTTGAGTTGTTTTAAACTCCCGCTATCTCATCGGGAGAATTCGCTGCGCATCTCACTTTTTATTACCTGCTACAACGACCTGTTGTTTCCGGAAACCGGCAAAGCCGTTGTCCGTGTTCTCGAACGGCTCGGGCATTCGGTCGTGTTCGAATCAGAACAGACCTGCTGCGGGCAGATGCATTACAACACCGGGTACCAAAAAGAAGCAGTCCCGCTGATGCGCCGGTTCGTCGAGATGTATCGAGACGCCGAAGTGGTCTGCTTGCCGTCTTCGTCTTGCGTGGCGATGATTCGCGACCATTACCCGAAGATGGCCGCTGAAACCGGCGACGCAGACTTAATCCGTCGGGTCGAACAGCTGCTCCCGAAGGTCTGGGAGTTCACTGAACTGCTGGTAAAGAAATTAGGCGTCGAGGACGTCGGTGCGTATTTCCCGCACCGGGTCACGTATCACGCGAGCTGCCACGGCCTGCGAAATCTGCAGCTCGGTGACGCACCGCTGCGGCTGCTGTCGAAGGTCAAAGGGATCGAGTTGATTGCCCTTGAAAATGTCGAACAGTGCTGCGGCTTCGGCGGCACGTTCGCTGTCAAAAATGCGGACGTGTCGGCGGCAATGCTCGCGGACAAAGTCAGGGCCATCGGGAACACGCGGGCCGAGGTCTGCACGGCCTGCGACAACTCCTGCCTGATGCACATCTGGGGCTCGCTGCACCGGCAGAACACCGGCGTCCGCACCGCGCACCTGGCGGAAATTCTTGCCAGTGAGGAGCGACGCTCGTGAAGCTCGTCGTGCACCGCAACGGTTTCGACCCGGCCACCGAACCCGAATTTCCCGTCGCCGCACGGAAGATGGTCGGCAATTCTCAACTTCGAAAAAACGTCCGGCACGCCACCGCGGTCATCGAAAGTAAACGTGAGAAAGTCGTCGACGAGATGCCGGACTGGCAACAGCTCCGTGAGTCGGGCGGGCGGATCCGCGAGCACACGCTCGGATACCTCGATCAATATCTGGAGCAATTCGAGTCGAATTTCACCCGCGCCGGCGGGCAGGTGCACTGGGCCCGCGACGCCGCCGAGGCGCGCGAGATCATCATCCGGCTCAGCAAGGCCGCGGGGGGCGACGAGGTCATCAAGATCAAGACGATGACGTCGGAGGAAATCGAGCTCAACCCGGCGATGGAGGAGGCGGGGATACGAGTTTACGAGACCGACCTTGCCGAGCTCATTATCCAGCTTGGACAAGACCGGCCGTCGCACATCGTTGTTCCCGCGCTGCACAAAAACCGCCAGCAGATCCGTGAGATTTTCATCAGGGAGATGAACCTTCCGGACCTCGGCGACAGACCGGAAGACCTGACGGCCGCGGCGAGAAAATTTCTCCGCGAGAAATTCCTGCGGGTCAAAGTCGGGGTCAGTGGCGCGAACTTTCTGATCGCCGAGACCGGCGGCGTCTGCATCGTCGAGTCCGAAGGCAACGGGCGAATGTGCCTGACATTGCCCGAGACGCTGATCTCCGTCGTCGGCATCGACAAGCTCGTACCGACTTTCCAGGACCTGGAGGTCTTCCTCCAACTGCTGCCTCGTTCGGCGACCGGCGAGCGGATGAACCCGTACAACTCGATCTGGACCGGCGTCCACCCGGGTGACGGGCCGCGGAAGTTTCATGTCGTGCTGCTCGACAATCGGCGGTCGCAAATTCTGTCCGACCCGGAAGCGCGACAGACACTGAACTGCATCCGGTGCGGCGCGTGTCAAAACGCCTGCCCGGTCTATAAACAGACCGGCGGCCACGCGTACGGATCGGTATACGCCGGCCCGATCGGCGCGATCCTCACCCCGCAGCTATTGCAACTTAATCACATGCAGTCGTTGCCGTACGCGTCTTCACTCTGCGGCGCCTGCTACGAGGTCTGCCCGGTGAAGATCAACATCCCCGAAGTGCTGATCCATCTTCGGGGGAAAATAGTTCGGCAGGACCAGCAAACCGTGCTGGGGATATTCAACCCTGAAAACCTCGCGATGCAGATCATGGCAGGGGTGTTCGGCAGCGCGCGTCGGTTGCGGGTCGCGCACCGGCTCGCACGGATCGGGCAATGGCCCGTCGTCAATCGTCGCGGATACATCTCGTCGCTGCCCGGTTTTTTAGGCGGCTGGACCCGCGTACGCGATTTAAAACCGGTACCGAAACAAAGCTTTCGTCAGTGGTGGGACGAGCGAAACCGGACGGCAGACCGATGAGCAATACGCACTCGACCACCGCCCGGGCGGACATCCTCGCGGGCATTCGAAACGCTAATTCGGTGAAAGCATCCGTCGGGAACCGCGACGCCGACTATCGTTCGGTGCCGCGCCAGTACCAAAGGTCCGGGGCTCGATCGCCGACCGAGGTCTTAAATCTATTCGAGGAACGCATCGTCGAGTACGACGCGAGAGTGTTCCACGTCGACGCCGCGGCGATCGGACCGACCATCCGACGCGTTCTGTCCGAACGCAAAAAGACCGCCGTGATCGTGCCGGCCGGCCTGCCCGTGGAGTGGGACCTGAACCCGTCGGAGTTCCGAGTCGACGACGGTTTCGGTCACGACGTGCTGGACGGTTTCGACGGCGTTGTCACGGCGGCGTCTTCGGCGATCGCTGTGACCGGGACCATCGTGCTGCAGCACGGGCCCGGCCAGGGACGCCGGGCGATCACGTTGATCCCGGACTACCACCTCTGCGTCGTGCGAGCCGATCAGGTCGTCGAAACAGTTTCGCAGTCGCTGTCGAATCTCGACCCGGCCCGGCCGACGACCTTCATCTCGGGCCCGTCCGCCACGGCCGACATCGAAATGACCCGCATCAAGGGCGTTCACGGCCCCCGTTTTCTGGATGTCATCCTGGTCGCCGAACAGTTGCCCGTGGACTAAGCACCGATGTAGTCGCGGTAAAATCCGCCGCGGCTCGAACAGTCGTCGGCAGGCAATCAAAAGCGCAGCTTATTTTCTGGTAACGACGGTGATGTGCCCGTTATTTTCGAGCATCGCGAAGTGAACCTGTTCGACGTTGCCGCATCCCTCGGCGCGCAACGCCGCGTCCAACTCGTGCATGGTCAGCTGAACACTCCGCATCGCCCGCAGATCGACATGCCCGTTGTGGACCAGCATCAGCGGGCGCCCCTCGACGATGGCGGCCAGCCGTTTGCTTCGGAACGTCATCCAGCTGACGGCATAGTTAATCGCGATCAGTGTGCAGACCAGGATGACCCCACCGGTGATGCTGTTGTCCCCGCCGTTCATCGAGTTCTGCACGGCGTTGCTCAGCACGAGCAGCATGACCAGGTCGAATGGCGCGAGCTGGCCGATCTGCCGCTTGCCGGTGATACGCAGGATGATTAGCAGAAACAGGTAGACGATGACGGCCCGGGCAACGAATTCCCACCAGTGACTGAGCGAAATTTCCCACATATTTCTAAACTCCGTGTACTCGGCTGCGAAACGAGCTCGGCAAGAATACGCGGGCGGCGATTAATTGCGAAACGGGCCTGTTGCGGGCTTCACCGATTCGGGCACGCGGAGTTGCGTCAGGCTGTGGAGGAGATCGTCGAACGCTTTGTCGCGCGGATCTGTTTCGGAAAGTTCGACGGCGTGAACCGGAACTCGTCCCGAGGTGTTGATGTCGACGACGCGAACCATTTGATCCAGCTGCACTGTCGCGCCGACACGCAGGCCGGCCGTTTCGATCCCGGTCACTTGCAGGTGGAGGAGCTTGGGTTCGTACGTGACAGTACGAAAGCCGTCGGCGGTCGCGCGGTCTTTGAGCTCGCCGGTGATTCGGAACGCGACGTAATCACAGGTGAACGTCCTGGCATCGATGATCTTCGTCGGCTTCGCCCGGTCGAGCAGTGCTTTGGTCCCGACCTCGACCGGCGTCAGGAAATGCTGCGACGTGCGGATGCCTTCGATCCAGAGCGTGCGTGCCTTCGCGGCGTTTATGGCCGCGGGTTCGAGAAGCTTCAGCTCGTCGTCGACCTCGGCCAACGCCTGCTTTTGTTTTGCCAGTCGCGGGTCGGTTTCGATGACAGATGCCCGCCAGGCTTCCAGCTTGGCGTCGTCGGACAGGATTCGGTTCTGCGCGTTGATCAGACCGACCGCGTCCTGCTGCTCGCGTGCCGTCGCGAGCGCGGTAACGTGCGCCGACCGGTCGTGCTGCAACGCAATCCGTGAAGGCGAATCATGGTTCAGCTTCTGCACCTGCTCGGCCAATTCAGACTGCAGCCGCGCTCGCACCAGAAGCTTGTCCGCCTTGCGGGTCAGGATCGATTCCAGCGGACCGTTGATCAAATCGCGGACGTGGGCCGAGTCACCGACCAGGAATTGTGAGAAATGCCATTGCCCGATCACCGGCGCCGTCGAAGGTGCGGCACCGGCGGCAATCTGATTCAGCCCGGCGAGCAACAGGATGATGACTTTGCAGCGATGGGCCGCCATCTTCGAAATCATACCACCGAGGGCCCGGGCCGGGGTGGCTCGATGCTGAGCACTGCACGCGGCCTGCCCGGTTGTGCGCCGACGGGTCGATCAGTCTGCTCGCCGCGGAGCCAAAACAGGAGCCGGTCCAAATATGTTGACGCCGACGATCGCCGCGCCGATCAACAGCGGCATGGTGCCCGGTGAGTCCTGAAAAACCCGTGCGGTCCCTGAGAAATTTCCGCGGATGCCTGCAGGAAGCCCGATGTCCCGCCCGGCATTTTGTATCTCGACGACAGCTTCTCCCAGCGAAACGCCCGGCAGCAGGTTGAACGAAAGCGTGATCGAGGGCAGTTGACCCGAATGATTCACCAACAATCCGGTCGCGTCCGACTTTATTTTTGTAAACGCGGCCAACGGCACCTGGGAACTGTTGGCCCCCTTCACGTAAACGTATTTCAAGCTGGCGGGGCTTTGCCGTAACGTCGGGTCGACTTCACTCACGACGTGGTACTGATTCAGATTGCTGTACATCACCGACGCCTGTTCCTGGCCGAACGCGTCGTACAGGGTGCTGTCGATTTGACGCTGGTTCAGATTCATTCGCGCGGCGGCGAGATGCCCCGCAAAGAGGTGGTGTTGTTAGCGTGAGATTTTGATCGATCTCGCATATGCTGCCCGCGAGGTTTGGCAGAGACTTTTGATTCTTCAAGGTGAACATGTTTGCAGTCACGACCGCGAGTCCGCGTAAAAGAGTCCGTCAAATCCAGCATCACTAACCGAAAGCCAGCAATGAACACCCGACGAGTCAGCCGGTCCGCTTTGAACGCAGAAAAACTCACCCATTCCGGCAAGGGACGCAACTTGCAATCCCCGTGTGAGGCTCTCGAACCGCGGCAGATGCTGACCACCGGAACGTGGACAACGATAGCGGCCAACGCGCCCAGCGGCGCGCAGCTGGGCATGGTCCTCACCGACGGCACGATCATGTTTCACGGCGGCAGCGGCGGCAGCAGCACGAGCTGGTACAAGCTGACGCCGGCTTCCAACGGGCAGTACACGACCGGCACGTTTTCCAGTTTGGCCTCGATGGGAACGCCGCGGCTGTACTTCGCGTCGAATATTCTGCAGTCCGGAAAATTATTCGTCCTCGGCGGTGAGTACTCGACCGCCTCGTCCGCGAACTGGATTAACACCGGCGAAACCTACGACCCAATCGCCAACACCTGGATACCTACCGCGCCGTTCCCTAGAACGCAGTTCGGTGACGACCCGTCGGCCGTATTGCCGGACGGGAAAATTCTGCTCGGGTATCTGTCGGGCCCGCAGACCTATATTTACGACCCGGCGACGAACACTTACGCTCAGATTGGGACCAAGCTGCGGAGCGACCGGAGCGACGAAGAGAGCTGGGTCAAGCTGCCCGACGACAGCATCCTGTCGTACGACGTTTTCGGCAGCCCGGCGACCGGCGCAGGTCACGCCCAGCGGTACATCCCGTCTACCGGCACTTGGGTCGACGCCGGCGCGCCACCCGCGCCACTTACTTCCAGCCTGGAAGGCTTCGAGCTTGGGCCCGGGTTGTTGCTACCAGACGGCCGAGTCTTCTACGCCGGGGCGACCAACAACACTGCTTATTACACGCCATCGACCAACAGCTGGGCAGCCGGCCCTGCCATGCCCAACGGCTGGGTGATGGCCGACGCGCCCGGCGCGGTCCTGCCCGACGGTAACCTGCTGCTGGCGATGTCGCCGTCGGCGGTATCCGGAAACACCTTCCCGACTCCGACCAAGGTGTACGAGCTCGACCCGTCGGCGAATATCTACACCGATGTCACGCCCGCCGTCGGCGGGTTCAGCGTCTCAGGTCCGACCTATATCAGCTCGATGGTCGTTCTCCCGACCGGACAAGTCGCGTTGATGAATGACAGCACGAAGATCGCGGTTTACACTGAAGGAAGCCCACCGCTGGCCGCCGCGGTACCGGTCGTCACCGGGATCAGCTATGCCGGCACCACCGGCACCTACACGCTTTCGGGAACGAACCTCAACGGCATCAACGAAGGCGCGGCGTACGGCGACGACAACGAAATGTCGAGCAACTACCCGCTGGTCCGCCTGACCGACCAGAACGGCATCGTGAGCTACGCCCGCACCACCAATTGGAGCCTGACCGGCGTCGCACAGGGGGCCGAGACGGTCACCTTCACGCTCCCGGCCGCCGCGACCGCCGGGGCTTACCTCGTTCAGAGCGTCGCCAACGGCGTCGCCTCTAACACCACGCTTGCGGTCCTTGTCAACTCAAGCACCACATCAACTGTGACACTTCAGCTCGACGCGACGCCGACAAAAGTTGATGTCGTCGGTGGTGGGGTGATTCGATCGTTCGCGATTTCAGCTTTCAACAGCATCTATTTTGTCGGTGACAACCTCGGCGACACGCTCAATGTCAATCTGAACAGCAACGCGGGCAATATTGTCACGACGATCCAGGCCGGCAGCGCGACCGACACCATCAACATCAATCAAACCAGCCCCACGGGCCCGGTCGTGATCGCACCCAGCTCGGGTAATGACGCGGTCAACATCGACACTGCGGGCACCGGCACCGCACTGGCCCAGTTCCAGAGCTCACAGCAGATCGGTGTGCTCAGCATTGGCAGCGGCGGCATCGCAACCATCACAGCCGCCGGCGCGAAGAAGCTCGTGCAGACCAACGGCATCGTCACGACCGGCACCGGCCTGCTCGACGTCACCCGAAACGACATGATCGTCCACACCGGAAACCTGACTCTGCTGGATACGGAACTGTCGAGCGGATTGAACCTCGCCGGCGGGGTTCCCTGGGGCGGACCCGGCATCAGCAGCTCGACCGCGAGCTCGGACACCACCCATCTGACAGCCGTCGGTGCGATTCTCAACGGCGGATACGGCAGCAACGTCTACGGCACCGGCACCGCCCTTGGCTTATTCGACGGGCAAAACCCCGGCCCCGCTGATGTTCTTATCAAGTACACCTATTTCGGCGACGCCAACCTTGACGGCCTCGTCGACGGGTCCGACTACACCAAGATCGATTCCAATTTCTCCACCGGACTCCCCGGCTGGCTCAACGGCGACTTCGACTACACCAACAGCATCGACGGCTCGGACTACGCCCTGATCGACAACGCCTTCAACACCCAGGGAACCAACATCCCCGTCCTCGCATCATCGCAACCGAAAGTGACCGGCACCGTCGCCAAGGCAACCCCGAGCGCCGCGGTCGCCGGCTGGACCGTCTACGCCGATGTCAACCACGACGGCAAGTACGACCTCGGCGACGTCGCAACCACCACCGATGCCAAGGGAAACTTCGCCTTCAGTGTGCTTCCCATCGGCGACTATTGGGTCCGCGTCAAGCCCAAGTCGGGCTGGTCCGCCGTCGGTCACACCGGCCACCTCGTCCACAGCGGCCTCGCCGCCAGCCCCTTCGCCTTTAAGCAAAAGCTAGGCTGATCCAGCCCTTCCAAGAAACCGGGCGGCTCAGCGCCGTTCCTCAAAGCGAACTACAATTGCCCATCTTTCCCGAAACCAAAAAATATAAGTCATTTGTCGCAGATCAAACTAGGATTGGATGCTAACTATATTTGAAAACAAGCGTTATGTCAGACCAATGGCAAAGACGCGTCGACGATTGAACAAGCCCCGATGCCGCTGGCGACGCTAAAAACGACGCTGGTGCCCCGATTAGCGATCGAACTGCAACACGCTGAGCTCGTACGCCGCGCAGCATTTGCGTTCCAAGTCGATCGAGTCGTATACGCCTTGTTCCTTGAATCCACCGAGCGCGACTGATAAAGTCGCCGACGACATGTCCGCCGGGGGCGTCAGGGATTGCGATGTCTCCCGGTTGGTTCTTGGAGCACATCATGAATAAAGTCACGCTGCGCCTGCAATGCCGGTTAAATCGCACGGCCGACTTCGATCTGCGAGCTACGGTGGAAGAGCTAGAACCCCGACGCCTGCTGAGCGCCGTCGTCGCAAGAGTGGCAACGTTCCCCCCGGGCTTCAACCCAGGCCCCCCGACGGCGGGCCTGGACGGCAACTTCTACGGGCTGGGCGACGCGACCGGCGACAAGCTGTACAAAGCCGACCCGCGCACGGGCGTCGTCACCGAGATAGTGTTGCCCGGGCCGACCAAACCCGATAAATCCTATCCTTTTTACGATTTTATACCACAAGGTAATAAACGCCTAGTTGGCGACGGGGCTGGCAATTTCTACGGCGTCACGCTCGGCGATGTCAACGGCAACGGCAGCGTCTTCGAGCTCAAAAACGGCAGTGATACAGTCACCACAATCGCTTCAGTTGAGGATCCCTATGTTTCAAGCGATTACGACCCCCTCACTATCGATGCCAACGGAAATCTCTATGGGGTGACGAAATCCGTTAGCACATACAGCAATTTGAACTGGACAGTCTTTGAGGTGCCAAAAGATAGCGGGACGGCCGTCACAGTAGCATCCGTCCCGACCGCATACGGCGCTCCGACGGGAGACCTGCTGGTGAATGCGTCCGGCGACGTGTTCGGAACGACCGGAGGCCGCACCGGCGTCTTTTCCTACAGCGGCAGCGTCTTCAAAATTCTCCGCGACACCGGCGTCGTTATCAACATCCACTCCTTTTCGGATATTCACTCCGCTGTCACCGGCCTCATTAGAACTCCAGACGGAACAATTTACGGAGGGCTGATAGGTGGTCCCTTACAGTATTTCACCACCACCCAAACGTTGAACAGCGTCGTCACGATACACTCGGCCAGCGTGGATGCGTCAGCTATTGACGTAACGGACCCGTACCCGACAGATTTTATTAAAATCTATGCGACTGATACTCAAGGCAACCTGTTTGGATTTAGAAATTCTGTTAACTATTATCCAGACAACGATCCACAAATCAGTGACTTCATCGAGGTTGCGGCCGGCACTGGCACCGTGACGAGCTTGGTCTACCCTGAGAATGACGGAACGCTTCCCGACAACATCTCAATCGACTCCGACGGAAATTTGATCGGAACCTGCAGTCAAGGCGGTCTTTCCGATCTCGGCGGCATCTATGAAATTGAAAAAGGCAGCGGCAAGGTGCGTTGGGTCGAGCAGTTCGGCCAATCGACGCTCGGGAGCCCGTCCTACGGGCTGGTCAAAGGCTCGGACGGCAACTTCTACGGGACGACCGAAGGGTACGATCAGGAGACCGGCGGCAGCCTGTACAAGGTGACCTCGACTTCCCCTTACCACTTGGTGTTCACGCAACAACCCGTGAGCGAAGGGGGCGGCGGCGTAGCATTTCCGCCGGTGATCGTCAGCATCGAGGACGCCGCGGGCAACTTGGTGACCACTGACGATTCCGACGTAACGATCAGTTCCGAGGACCCGGGAGTATACGGGCTGCCGAACATCGTGGCGAAGGTCGCAACCATCGCGGCGGTGAACGGCGTGGCGACTTTCTCAAATTTGCCTATCGCGCCATTAGGTAAGATCGACCTCATTGCGACGGCGGATCCGATTTATTCGGCCACGTCCGAGCCTTTCACCGTTGTTCTCGGAATCAAACCGACAGTTGCAATTCTTAAATCATCCGCCAGAGTTTTCGAGACCGACAGGTCGTGTCAACTGAATTGCACCGTCAAGGCGTTAGGCAACAGCACGGTCATTCCGACCGGGGTAGTCACGATTTTCGAAGACGGTATCAAGACGTCTGCGACCGGAATGCTCGACGCGACGGGTACAGCCGTCATCTCCCTGGGCGGCGGACATAAAGGGCCAAACCACCTGATCAGTTTTCAATACAGCGGCGATGGCAACTATGGTGTGGGCTTCTCTAATACGCTCAGGCAGGAGCATCTTCCGGCGGCAGACGTGGTGGGGCGTACCGACGATCGTTATACCGTGGTGCCGACGACAGGCGTCGCAGGTCAGCGGCTTGATGCAGTGATGGCGGTCCGCTTAAATTCGACTGATTCTTTTAGAAATAGGCCACGTTTGAGGACGTACACTGAAGTGCTTTATGTTGACACCTCGAGCAGTGGGCTGAGTGGCAAGCAGGTCGCTTTGCGCACCAAAACTTTTACAATCAACGTAAAGCACGGTCTGGATTTACCTAATTACTTCCGCATCAAAAAGCTACCGGCAAGCCTGCCCTCCGGCACCTATTTTTTTGTGCTCAAATTGACTGATTCCCACGGCTACAGTCGATTAACGACGACGCCGCAGAGCATTGTTGTCACAGCGCCTCGCAAGTGACTGCCGAGCCTCTTGGCTTCGTGGTATCGCCGGAAGTCTGGGAGTTCATCGCATCCCGACAAGGGGTCCCGGACCGATCCCGTGCCGGAGGTGTTCCGATCGACGAGTTGTTTACGCCAATCGAACCGCCGCCGTCACCGCTGTGGAATGGGTGACGACAGTGCAGACGCCCGGTTGCCGAGACGTTCATCTTTTCTTGAATTTCTTCCTCGCCCGATGTTTCGATCGGCTATCGTCCAGCTCGTTTGGCAAATTCAAAGGGATCGGCAAATTCAAAGGGGTCGGGGATCGGGAGTCTTTGACAAACATTCTGACGAGCATCGAAGACTTCCGACCCCTTCGACTATGTCTTGGGCGGACGCGTGGAGGTGAGAAGTGCCCGCCTACCGAATGTGGCGTGCCGGTGCAAATAAGTCGCCAATACAATCGGAGCTAACCACGACGTCGCAGAGCATTGTCGTCACCTCCCGCCGCCGGTGAGCGCCGTCCGGCGGCGTCGAAGATTTACCCCGGTCCGTCAAACTCCAACTCGGCAATGTTCACTTGTTGGGTGCCCCCGGTGTATCGGTAATAGCGGCAGAGGGTGTTCGCCCGAATCGGAATGATCGTGGTAAGTTGGTTGGCGAGTGGTGCCGAAGGGATCGTGGCGAGGATGACGGTTCCAGTAATGGATTTGATTCATTCACTGCGCCGCCCGGTTGCGTCAGCGGTGGAAAACCCGGATAATCCGTTGTCGCGCTGATCGACGCGCCGGTCCAGCGACTTATTTGAGTGGAGACAATGAGAGACACTGACAGCCCCGTTGTAAGCACAGAACAAAGCCAGGAATCGACCCAGCCGCCCACACATCTCACGCGCTCGCAGGTCGAACCGGCTCACGAGACTGCTAGCCTGCTGATTCAGCAACTGGCAGAAATCCCCGACGGGGATCAGGTCGCGCAGATCGTCGCCAACGCGATGAAGCTGCTCCGCGACCAGACCAACCGCGGCGATCTGAAACTGATCAATAACAGCTTGAAAGAACTCCGGTACGCGCTCAAAGTCTTCGCGCCTTACCGCGAGACGCGGAAGGTCAGCATCTTCGGCAGCGCGCGAACGCCGGAAAGCCATGCCGACTACGCGTCGGCGGCGGCGTTCGGGAAGGCGATGGTCAAAGCGGGCTGGATGGTGATCACCGGCGCGGGCGGCGGCATCATGGCCGCGGGTCATGGCGGTGCCGGGGCCGAGCCGTCCTTCGGCCTCGCGATTCGACTTCCGTTCGAGCAGAAGACCAACGAATTTATCGAGCACGACCCGAAGCTGATCAACTTCAAATACTTCTTCACCCGCAAGCTGATGTTCGTGCGGTCGAGCCACGCGATTGCCGTGTACCCGGGCGGGTTCGGCACGATGGACGAAGGCTTCGAAGTGCTGACGCTGATCCAGACCGGCAAAAGCGTGCCGATCCCCATCGTGTTCATCGACCAGCCGGGCGGTAACTATTGGGGGCTTTGGCAGGAATATGTTGAGAAACAGCTGCTCGCCCGTGGCTTGATCGGCGACGCCGACCTGGCGCTCTACAAGATCACCGACAACGTCGAAGACGCCGTCGAAGAAGTGCGGAAGTTTTACTCCAACTACCACAACCTTCGTTACAACCGCGATGAACTGGTGCTCAGAATCCATCGCGCCCCGGACGCGGCCCAGTTGGCCAGGATCACCGCAGACTACAGCGACATCAAAGTCAGCGGTGAGTATAAGGTTTCGGCAGCGTTGCCGTCCGAGAAGGACGAACCGTCGCTCGCGCACATGCCGCGGTTGGTCTTCAACTTCAACCGCCGGGAACACGGCCGGTTGCGGATGCTGATCAATTACCTGAACACGTTTTAATTTAGACCGCTGAAACGCCGCTCCCGCAGTCGTCTGCCCGTTCCCACGGCCAACCGATATCGCGAGCGGCGTTCAACGTTGCAGGGACGTCAGTGCGTTCGCGGGAGCGAGCGGCTCGCGGCATCCGCCAACTCATCATTTCGACAGTTCGAGATCACGCTTACGCCGTTGCTCGGTCGCCTTGCGGAGTGCCCGGCGTTCGGCCCAGGTCAGGCTCGCGATACCGTGCGCCGACACCTTTGCCAGAATCTGATCGATCCGTTCCTGCTCGAGCCGGGCTTCTTGAACGGCCCTGCGGGCTTTCAACAAGGCACGCCGGCTGAGTCGTCGTCGACGGGAAGTGGTCGGCTGCTCGTACGCCGCGCTGTAGTCGGTTTCGTCTGCGTATTCTTCGGGACCCATCGCGAGCAGTTGCTGGCGTTGCCTGAAGCAGGCGTAGAAGCCGAACGCCGCGATCCAGATCAGCATGAACTGAATGTAAATCAACCCGATCGCGGCGACGACCACCGCGCCGACCATCCCGAACACGGTGGCAAACAGCATCGAGCGGTAATAACCGATCTTGACCCAGAGAAGTTCCTGGATCATCCGCCCGCCGTCGAACGGGAAGAAAATCAGCAGAAGGTTAAAAGTCAGCAAGGCATAGTTGACCAGAAAAATCCACCAGACGTAAAACGTGAGATTGTCGTGGGGGATGTAGCTGCGGATTCCACTTCGGAGCGGGAACCAGGGAATCGACCGCTCACTTCCGTTGAAGAAATAGATCACGACGGCGGCGGTGACGCAGATGAACAGATTGACCGCCGGGCCCGCGGCGGTGGTAAGGAAACTCGCCCACGGTCTGTGCGGCGGGCTGGTCATGGCAAGCCCGCCGAGCGGCCACATCAGAATATCATCCGCGGAACCCCCGACCGCGCGGGCTCCGAAGCAGTGGCCGAATTCATGTAGTAAGACGCTAATGAAAAGGATTGCCATCGAGGTTGCCGCGCTCTTTGCGCCCAGACCGCCGGAGGTCTCGGCAAACAGCAGAGTCAGCACAATAATGATGATCAGGCTCGCGTGGATGCGGACGCGAATGCCGAACACGGTGAACAGCGGCAGCGATCCGGTGAGCAGACGGAGCACCGGGTTCGTCGGAGACGAATTTTGGTCTCGGTAATAAGGCCGGTCTTCCCAACCCATACGGGCAGCTCTGTTACTTAAAAAACCGTTCGTACATCAGAATCGTCGCGATGGTTTTGCCGTCGTGGATGATCCCGTCGCGGATCATGTCGATCGCCTGATCCAGCCCGACTTGAAAGATTTCAATGTCTTCGCCTTCGTCAGGGTTCACGCCGGTCAGTTCCAGATCATATGCCGCGTAGGCGTAAATCTTCTCCGACAGAACGCCGGGCGAGGTGAAGAAATTTCCCAGTGATTTCAGCCGGCCGGCCAGGTACCCCGTCTCTTCGACCAGTTCACGACCGGCGCAGTTGATTGGGTCTTCGCCTTTTTCCAGGGTGCCGGCCGGCAGTTCGATCAGAATTTCGCCGATCGCGTACCTGCGGTTTTTAATCAAAACAATTTGATCCGCGGTCACGAACGGCAGGATCACCACCGCGCCGGGGTGGACCACGACCTCGCGGGCGTGCCTTTTCCCGGTTTCGTCGTTTTCCAGCGTATGCACTTCGAGGCGAACCCGTTTCCCGGCAAAAATCGTCTGTTTATCGGTCAGGACATGTGCCATTCGGATCTCGGTAAATCTGAGGTGAGTCTTACCAGATGGTACGCTGGAAATGAATCGGTATTTGCCGGCGACACGGAATTTTTGAACGCCGGCGTTACCCCAAAGAGTTTTTCTTAAGGTGAAGATTTAGTGATTAACCTTCACCGGCGATCGTGGTAATGTCCCCCGGCTTCCCAAAGTCGCAGGAGTTGTTGTGAACCGAGCTGTTGCCGTCTATGTCGCCATGATCGTTTTTCTCGTGGGGGGGCTCTGGGCCATCTTGGCCGTTGGAAGTGCGCTCGAGGCGCCGACGGATCTCTCAGGAAAATGGCAGCTGTCGCCGGTGGGACCCGACGCCTGGGGACCCGGCATGGATGTCGAACAGTCCGGCCGTTTTTTTCAGATCTTTATCGAGGGCGGCCCCCGGCTCGATGTGGAACAGGCCGGCGACGTTGCCCGACGAATCGTCCTGCAGAATTCCAAGTATAAGGTCAGCTTCGACGGCGGAGCGCCGGACGAAAAACAGCTCCGAATCGATGGCCCGGAAGGCGGTCAGTGGACCGCCAAACGGGTCTCCCGGCGATACCCTCCTGACGTCTGGCCTAAAGCCACCGCGGCATCCACGGCACCCCCATCCACGGCACCCGCGCACGCGATGAAGGAGGCGCATTGAATCTCGTCGAACGACTTCTCGGCGGTGGTCATGACCTGATCCTGCTCCTGCTCGTGCAGGTCGCGCTGATCCTTGGCCTGAGCCGATTCATCGGGCTGATCTTTCAACGATTGAATCAGCCGCAGGTGGTGGGCGAAATGCTCGCCGGCATCATGCTGGGGCCCAGCCTGTTTGGCTGGCTCGCGCCGGCGGCGTCGGCGGCGATCTTCCCGCCGGCCGCGGTCGCGTACCTGAACGTCCTCAGCCAGGTCGGTGTCATTTTCTTCCTGTTCCTGGTCGGGTTAGAACTGGACCCCCGGCTGATCCGCAACCGCGGGCACGCTGCCGTAGTCATCAGCCACGTCAGTATTGTCGCGCCGTTCCTGCTCGGAACCGCCTTGGCGCTGCTGTTGTATTCGCGCCTGTTCAACAACGCGCCGCACATGCAGTTTCAGTCGGTCGCCTTGTTCATGGGCGCATCGATGAGCATCACCGCCTTTCCGGTGCTGGCCCGCATTCTCACTGAACGAAACCTTCACAAGACCAAGGTCGGGGCGGTCACGATCACCTGCGCCGCCGTCGATGACGTCACCGCGTGGTGCATGCTCGCGGTCGTGATCGGCGTCGCCCGCGCGAAGGGCGTCAGCTCCGGCCTTTACACCGCCGGGTGGGCGACCGCCTACGTGCTGGTCATGTTCTTCGTCGTCCGCCCATTTCTCCGCCGATTGCAGCAGGTCCACGAACGTCAGCAGCGACTGAGCCAGACCATGGTCGGCGTCATTCTGCTGATGGTGCTCGTGTCGGCTTACATCACCGAAGTGATCGGCATTCACGCGTTGTTCGGCGCGTTCCTGCTCGGCGCGATCATGCCCAAAGGCAATGCGTTTGTGCGGACATTGACCGAAAAGCTCGAAGATTTCACGGTCGTCTTTCTGCTCCCTATTTTCTTCGCCTACACCGGCCTGCAAACCCGCATCGGGGTTCTCGACAGGCCGGAGATGTGGATGTATTGCGGGCTGATTATCCTGGTCGCGTGCGCGGGAAAGTTCGGCGGTTCGACGCTCGCCGCCCGGGCGTGCGGCTTGCCCTGGCGCGAGGCCGGCGCGATCGGGATCCTGATGAACACCCGCGGCCTGATGGAACTGGTAATTCTGAACGTCGGTCGGGAGCTCGGCGTGATCACCGACGCGATCTTCGCCATGATGGTGATCATGGCGCTGGTGACCACCGCGCTCACGACGCCGATCTTGCACCTTGTTTACCCGCGCCGGCTTATGGAACAGGACCAGGTCGCGGAGACCGGCGGGGGGTACAAAGTGCTGATCCCGGTCGCCATGCCGGCCAGCGGTCCGCCACTGGTAATGCTCGCCGACGCACTCACCGGCGGGGATGAAGAACGTCAGATCATCGCGCTGTACCTGAAACGTCCGGTCGACCGGGACGCATATCGAGTCGATCTCGAACTCGACCAGCCGGCCGAGAAAACGGCCGCCCTGCAACCGCTTCTCGAAGAGGCAGTCAAGCACCAGGTGGCAGTAACGTCGGTCGTCTTCACCAGCCGAGACGTGCCGAGCGACATCGCCCGCACCGCCCGTCTGCGGCACGTCGACTTGATTCTCATGGGGTTCCATAATCCGGTCTACACGCAGTCGATCCTCGGCGGGACCGTTCACCGAGTGCTCACCGGCAGCGACAGCGACGTGGCAATCTTCGTCGACCGCAGCGTGGGTCACACGTCCGCGGCCGCGCCCCGGAATATTTTGGTCCCCTATCTGGGCAGTAAGCACGATCGGCTGGCTCTGGAGATGGCCGGGCGTATTTCGCGTCACAGCAAGGTGCCGGTAACGGTGCTGCACGTGGTCGCGCCGGGGCGCACCGACAGCGCGAACACGACCAACGCACAGTCCGAAACCAACCGTGTCTTCAACGATCCAACGCAACCGATGCCGGTCTCTTTGAAGACGGTTGAAGGCGACTCGCCGGTCGACGTCGTCATCGAGCAGGCGAAGGAATTCGAGTTGGTCGTGATCGGCGTCGCCGAGGAATGGGGCCTCGAATCGCAGCTGCTCGGGTTCCGCGCCGAGCGGGTCGCGCGGGAAGTCGCGTGTTCGTTACTGATCGTTCGGAAGCGCGGCCAGTTCGCCGCCGCACGCGGCATCGAAACCCCTACCGAGCCCGCCGTCGTGACCTGAGGCGCGGTCGAAATACGGCTCTTAAAACATATGCTTGGGCCGGCGCGGGCGGTCGTCTCCCGCGAGCTCGGCCGCTGACTTCAGCATGATTTGATTCAGATACTCGACCACGGGTACGAGCGCCTTGAAGTGTTTCAGGATGACCAAGTCCAGCCCGGGCTGCACCGCGGCATTCGGTTCGAGCATCACGAAGTAAAAGAATTGCTTCCGCCGCAGCAGTTCAGCCTCGGAGTGGTCCGGTGCGTACCCCTTGGGAACCCGGAACATTTTTTCGCCCTGGCAATGGCCCATCAGCTTGAGCAGCGATTTGTTTTCGATCGCGGCTTTGAAAGGCTTCGGGTTGTCGTCAATCGCGTGCCTGAGCGCCGCGAGCTCGGGTGGGCCGGGCATGTAAACACCACCGGCGATTTCGACTCCCTTCGGCGAGATCCCGACGTACAGGCACCCGCCGGTCGTCTTGCCGAGCCCCGCGCGTGGGAAGATGGCTGCGATCTGGGTCTTGTACGGAGACTTGTCCTTGGCAAACCGCACGTCGCGGTAGATCCGCAACATCGCCTTCTTCGGCTCCACGACATAGTCGACCGCGAACGATCGAAGCCCGGTCAATATCCGTTCGACCAACTCCAGCATCGGATCGCGGAGCAGCGATTCGAACTCCGCCTTGCGGGGCTGAAACCAGTCCCGGGAATTGTTCTTCTCCAACTGCCGAAGGAACGTCAACGCCTTCGGGGAAAAACCAGCAAAGGATTTAGCCATCGAGTGATCTTAGCCCCAGTGATCGATCTTGCGCCCATCGCCCGACAGGTCGGGGTGAATGTCGGGGGAGCAGGTGCGATCGTCCGAGAGATGATGACCATGACGCTCCTGGTGCCACGGTACACCCCAAGTAGTTATGGGACGCAGTCACGGAAAATTCGTGCGCCCAATCATCAACGTTCGATAAGAGCCGTGCGTCGAAGGTTGGTCTGTAACACCGTGCAGATCCGGCGATCAGCAGGCCGGCCTTTCACTATGGCGTACATCACTCTCACTAGTTCGGACCGGGAAATAAGCAGGCTCCGTCTCGACAAGTCGCCGGTCGTTGTGGGCCGCGCACCCGATTGCGACGTCTGCGTTCATGACATCGTTCTTTCGCGAAGGCATTGCCGTCTGACCCCGACCACAGATGGTTGGCTGGTGATCGACCTCGACAGTCGAAACGGCACCTGGGTCGCCGGTCGCAGGATCGAGCAGCGGCGGCTGAAGGACGGCGACATCGTCATGCTGGGCAAAACCTGTCTGACGTTCCGCAACGCCGCGTTCGTGCCGGCACCGCAGGCGACGCCTCGCCCGGCAGCCCCAGCGCCGGCGGACCCGAACGAAACCTTGTCCGGGACCGTCTTCGCGCTGGAATATTCAGAACCCGTGCCGCCGGTGCTGAACCGCTCGTCAAAGATGCCGACCCCGAAACCGCGCCCGCGTGATCCGGATTCGTTCGAGACCGACGACGTCTATTCGATGCTCGAGCAGATCGCGTCGAGCAGTTGGGACTCGATCTACGCCGTGAACGCCCAGCCATTGCGGCGAGACCGCGAACTGCCCCGACCGCGCATCGCATCGGCGTCGAACGGTTCGCAAGTCGTGCACGCCGGCCCGAAGATCAGCATCGCATTACAGGTGACTGCCCCGACCGTGGTCCGGGTCGAATCGCCCGTCAGCACCGTTTCAGGCTCGGCGCGACTCTATCCCTCTTCGCTCACCGCACTGTTCAAGCGAAGGATCGCGAAATCCACGCGATGGGTCACTCGCGTAGGCCGACTGCGGCTGTTCTGAACGGCGACAGAAAGCTCTCGATCATCCGACCGTCGTTTACACAAACTGCCGGCACGCGGGTATATTCGGGCAAGCCAGGCAGTTGCAGAGACCGGCCACTTCGTCATTCGAATTAGATTGAAACAGGAACCGATGAAACCTCGCTGCGAAACGTTCGTTGCCGTGCTGGTTTTCGCACTGAGCGCCTTTGCTGTCGCGGCAACAGCGGGCGCGGTCACCTTCGACCAAACGGGTTACGACCCCGCGTGCGGCGTGACCGTCAGAGCCGCGGATTCGAAGCTGACCGCGACCTGGCCCATCGCAGGCGGCGACGTCGGTGAGGTGGTTCTAAACCTCGACCCGAAAGCGCCGCTGATCGAATCATTGACCGACCGACGACCCGATGACACGAACAACCTGCCGCTGCTCGGCGGTGTGGATCCAACTTATTTCCTGACCGTCGGCACGCGCGACCTGAGCTTGCCGAGCGGCTGGGTCGCGTTCTTCGACGACCCCCCGAAGCGGCCGCACCAGACGTACCGCGCCAATCGATCGACCGGATCGGTAAAAATCGTAAGCCAGGGCCACCGCTGCACGATCGTGCTCGACGGGCTCTCGGCCGGGCCGTTCCGCGGGGACCTGCAGTTCACCTTCTATCCCGGCACCCGGCTGGTGCACGTAGAAGCCGTGCTCGCAACCGATCAGGATTCGTGCGCGATCCTGTACGACACGGGCCTTGTCGGACCGGCTTCACAGTGGAATCATTTTTCATTTCTCGATTCGCACGACAAATGGAAGCACTTGCCTGCCGATGCCAAGGCGACCCCGGACGCGGTGCGAAATCGCACGACGATCGCCGACAGCGACCGCGGTTGCGTTGCCGTGTTCCCGCCGCCGCACCAATACTTCTATCCGCTGGATTTCGTCGACAACTACGGGTTCGCCTGGCACGGAAAAGGGTACGGCGGATCGGGCGACGAAATCGGGTTCGGGATCCGCCAACCGCTCGACGGTGACCAGCGCCACGTCCCTTGGATCAACGCGCCGCCGCACACTCGTCAGCGGCTCGGCGCGTTTTATTTGCTCGGTCGAGGCGCCGCGGAACAGACGCTCGACGAGGTGAAAAAATTCACTCGCGGCGACACCTTCAAACACCTCGACGGGTACCAGACTTTCACGAGTCACTATCACATCGAGCACACCCTCGATTTCATGGACCAGCAACGCCGGTTAATGACAACCGAGGTCCCGCCGTCGCTGGTCGAGCCGGCCTTCGCGAAGCGGTTCAAAGCGATGGGTGTGGACATTGCCCACCTGGCCGAGTTCCACATGGGCTGGTCGAAAGAGCAGACGGCGCACCGTTTGGAATTTCTGAAGACCATGCACGACGAGTGCCGGCGATTGTCCGGCGAGCAATTCCTGCTGCTCCCCGGTGAAGAGCCGGACGTGCACCTCGGGGGCCACTGGTTAAGTCTGTTTTCCAAGCCGACGTACTGGACGCTTCAGCGGGAAAAAAGCCAGCCGTTCGTCGAGCAGGTGCCGGGGTTCGGCACGGTCTATCACACGGGAGACGCGGCGGACGTATTGAAGATGATGGAAGCCGAGAAGGGTCTGATGTGGACCGCACACGCGCGGATCAAGGGGTCATTCGGGTTCCCGGACGTGTACAAGAGCCGGGATTATTTTCACACCGACCGTTTCCTCGGCGCCGCCTGGAAAGCAATGCCGGCCGACAACTCGCTGCCGCGACTCGGGACACGCGTGCTCGATCTGATGGACGACATGGCCAACTGGGGCGAACACAAAGTCGTGATCGGCGAGGTCGACGCATTCAAAGTCCACGCCGATTCAGAGCTGTACGGGCACGTCAACATTAACTACCTGAAGCTCGATAAGATCCCGCGGTTCGATGACGGCTGGCAGCCGGTCCTCGACGCACTCCGCGGCGGGAAACTGTTCGTCACCACCGGCGAGGTGCTCGTACCGACCTGCACCTTTGACGGAAAAACCGGAGGTGAAACGGTAACGCTGCAGAACGGCAAGGCAACGATCGAAGCGTCGCTGGAATGGACGTTTCCGCTGGCGTTCGCCGAGGTCATCTCGGGCGACGGTCAGGCGGTCTTTCGTCAACGGATCGAGCTGAACGACACCGATGCGTTCGGTATGCGAGTCATAAAGCTTCCGATCGACCTTGCCGGGAGAAAATGGGTCAGGTTCGAAGTATGGGACGTTGCTACCAATGGCGCGTTCACGGAACCGGTCTGGATCAAATAACGTCCGACTGCGGTAAATGCCGATCGCCTGGTGCAGACCGGCTAAGGGAATTTTTGCCCCGCGCGGACGCGGCTTTCTTTCTAATTTCAGTTCCAGCCCGATTTTGAAAGTGCGATTAAACGTTATAGTCCTCACAGCGCTGGTGTGGTTCTTCAATAAACTGGGTCCCGCGGGCAGGACTTGCCGCCTTCGCTCGATTTCCTGAGAGATATTGGTTCGGGGCTCGCTCGCCGATGCCTCGGCGCTGAGGTCTGACTTCAATTTCGATCTTCGTTCGATTTGCAAGGAATGCGTATGTTGTTGTTCCGTTCCAAACTGTCGAAATCTGCCCCTTCGATCGGCGTTTCTGTGCAGAAGGCCCGGGCTCATGCGGTCTCACGGGCGGCGTTCGAAACACTGGAACAACGACGCTTGTTCGCGGTTAACGTCCTGACCTTTCATAACGACCTCGCCCGCGACGGCCAGAATCTGCAGGAAACCGCGTTGATGCCCGCGAACGTCAACTCGACTAACTTCGGCAAGCTGTTCGAATACCCGACCGACGGGCAGGCCTACGCCCAGCCGCTGATCGACACAGACATTGACGTGCCCGGCAAAGGGACGCACGACATCGTTTACGTCGCGACCGAGCACGACTCGGTCTACGCATTCGACGCCGATTCGAGCGCGGGAACCAATGCCATCCCGCTGTGGAAGCGGTCGTTCATCAACCCCTCGACCGGGGTCACGACCATCCCGTATCAGGACACGAACAGCGGCGACTTGACCCCGGAAATCGGGATCACGAGCACGCCGGTTATCGACCCGACCAGCAACACAATCTATGTAGTCGCGAACACTAAAGAAGTCGTCAACGGCGTGACCACATACTTCGCGCGGTTGCACGCTTTGGACCTCGGCACCGGTGCAGAGAAGTTCGGCGGGCCGGTTGTCATTGCCGGCTCGGTCCCGGGCACCGGCGTCGGGTCGGTCAACGGAACCGTCGCGTTCCAGGCGCTCTGGGGGAACCAGCGGCCGGCGCTCACGCTTTATAACGGCGTCGTTTTCGTCGCGTTCGCCGCCCACGGCGACCAGGGTCCGTACCACGGCTGGATCATGGCCTATGCCGCGGGCACGATGAAGCAGCTCGCGGTGTTCAACACGACACCCAACGGCAAAGGTGGCGGCATCTGGATGAGCGGCAGCGGTCTGTCGGTCGACTCGCAGGGGCGACTGCTGGTCTCCACCGCCAACGGCGACTTCGACGGCAAAAAAGAACTCGGTGACACGGTCCTCGCGCTCTCGCTGACCGCCAGCGGGTTTACGGTCACAGACTCTTTCACCCCGTACAACCAGGCTTATCTCAGCACCAGCGATCAGGACCTGGGCTCCGGCGGTGTGCTGGTGCTTCCGACCCAATCCGGTTCGATCCCGCACGAAGCGGTCCTCGGCGGCAAAGAGGGAACGCTTTATCTGGTCAACCTCGACAACCTCGGCGGATACAGCACGTCGGGTTCGGATTCGCAAATCGTCCAGTCGATCCGCGGCGTCGTCACACGTGTGTTCTGCGCGCTGGCTTACTACAACGGCTCGGTCTACGTGCAGGGCACCGGCGGGTCGTTGATGCGGTTCTCGCTGACCAACGGAAAGCTGTCGACGACGCCGGTCGCGCACGCGGTGCACGTCTACGGTTTCCCCGGCGCGACGCCGGTGATTTCAGGGAACGGGAACTCGAACGGCATCGTCTGGATGATCGAACCGGGCAACCCGGCCGAGCTGCACGCGCTCGACGCGACAACGCTTGCCGAGATCTACAACAGCAACGCCAGCGGTGTTCGCGACCAGCCGACCGCGCACGGTGTGAAATTCACACCCCCCGTCGTCGCCAACGGAAAAGTGTACGTCGCCACGTCGAGCAGCCTGGCCGTCTATGGTTTGTTCCCCAAGGCGACCAAGGTGCCGCCGGCCCCCACGGGGCTCGCGGTCGTGGTGACTTCGGCGTCGACGATCGACCTGAGCTTCTCGGCCGGGGACACCTCCGAAACCGGGTTCGTCATCCTGCGCAGTGCCGACGGCACCAACTTCAGCCGCGTGAACGTGCTGCCCGCGGGAGTGACGACTTACACGGACGTCGCGCTGCAGCCGTCGACAAAATATTATTACCGCCTGGAAGCGGCCAACACGGCCGGCACGTCGGGCTATATACAGACCGTATCCGGACAGACCTTCGCTCAGTCGAATTTGACCGGCATCGTTGGGTACTGGCGGATGGACGAAGCGAGCGGCGGGACCATCTTCGACAGCTCCTCGACCGGACAGACCGGCACGATCGTCGGTGAAACCACCCGCGTGCCCGGCATCGTCGGGCCCGGCGCACTCAGCTTCCACGGCACCGGAATGGCCATCTCGCAGGTCCAGATGCTGGACAAGCCGGCTTGGAATTTTACCGCTTCACAAAGCTTTACCGTCGGCGCGTGGATCGACCCCGAACGGCTGATCGGGAAGACCGTCGGTGTGGTCGCCAAGTCGGCGGACATCACGCCGAACTACGGCATCTACATCAACGCCAGCAATCAATGGCAGTTCGAAGGCGCAACGCCTATCAACGGCAGCACCGCCACGCTCGGCTGGCAGTACGTGACCATCGTGCAAGACGCGGCGGCCAACAAGCGATATTTATACGTGAACGGAAATCTTGTCGGCAGCGGCGCGGCCCAGGACGCGAGCGGGAAAGGCGATCTCTGGCTCGGCACCGCCCGCGGGTCCAGCGTTTATTTCCCCGGAATGATCGACGACGTCCGTATTTACAACCTCGCGTTGTCACAGTCGCAGATTAAAACCATCGTCGGCGAGACGGACCCGAATTCGCCGAACCTGACCTCGATCAGGGCCACCAGCAGCACGACGGCGGTACTGACCTGGAACGAACCTTCCGGCAACTCGGCAGGCACCGCGACCGGGTTCACCATCCAGCAGCTGACGTCCAGCGGGTCGTATACGAACATCGGCCTCGCGGCCGCCGGCGCGACGACATTCACTGCGACCGGTCTGACCCCCGGCGCGATCGACACGTTCCGGGTCGTGGCGTTCAACGCCGCAGGGAACAACCCTTCGCAAACGCTGACCGTCACGATGCCCACCTCCGGCACCGGCGGCGGGTCCACCGCGTCGATCGCCGGGACCGTCAGCAAAGTGGTCAATGGGACGACATCAGTGTTCTCCGGCGTGACTATTTTTCTAGACGCGAACAACAACGGGTCGCTTGATTCGAGCGAGCCGAGCATCGTGACCGGCGCGTCGGGTGCGTACAGCTTTTCGAACCTGACGGCCGGGACCTACCGCCTCCGCGAGGTCACACCGTCGGGGTACAACCAGACGACGCCGACGACGGTTCCGACCGACGTCACACTGGTCACGGGCCAACAGGCGACGGGTCTGAACTTCGTCGACACGGCCGCGGCAACCACCGGCGGCGGCGGGGCCAGCGTGTCAGGTTTCGTCTATAACGACCTGAACAAGAACGCGAAGTTCGACGGGACCGACGCCCGCATCGCCGGCGCGACGGTATTCCTCGACCAGAATAAGAACGGTCTTTTCGACAGCGGTGAATTGAACACGCTGACGGCCGGCGATGGCAGCTACACCATCTCGGGACTGCCCGCGGGGAATTTTCGAATCCGCGAACAACTGCCGACCGGGTACACGCTGAGTACGGGCGCGTCGTACGACGTGACGGTCACGAGCAACAGCGCGCTGACGTACAAAAACTTTGGAAACGTTGCCGGGGCCGGGTCGACGCCCAGTGGCGGGGGGTCGATCTCCGGATTCGTGTACGCAGACACGAACGGGAACGGCGTCTTTCAAACCAACGAGAGCGGCATCGCCGGGGTTACGCTCTTCCTCGACACCAATAAGAACGGAATCAAGGACACCGGTGAGGCGACCGCTGTGACCACGGCCAACGGGTCGTACACCTTCGGCAGCCTCGCCGCAGCGACCTATCGCGTCCGTGAAATCGTGCCCGCCGGTAAGACGCTGACCACCGGCGCGTTTTACGACGTCACGCTGCCGATTAATTACAACGCGGCGTATAAAAACTTCGGGAACAGGTAGGTCCGTCGGGCGATATGAAGGCAAATACACCCCCGCGTTTTGCATGCCCGCACGCGACGTCAAGCAGTTATTTGATTGGTAGGCCAAACACTTGCAGCTTCGGAGTGAATGCGGTGGCGGGGTGCGGCAGAGATTCCAATATTTTACGGTCTAATCTGCCCGTTTAGCGGCGGCCCGGCAGGGACGCCCTGTCCCCGCGCCCAAGCGGCTCTGCCGGAATCTCGCTAAAACCAGCGTGACCGATATGTCGAATTCACGCGGCGCTCGGGGCGGCGGTTGGAAATCTCGGGTCGGTTATTTTCAATCGTTTCATCTCACTGATCTTCTTCGCGTGCTCCCGCATGGGGACGACGTGAAAGTTTTTCGTGAGCACGCCGAAGATGCGGTGCATGATCGCCACCTTTTTGCTCCCCGGCAGATTCATGGCCGGGAAGAAGGCGAGATCTTTCTCGTCGTCCCCGCCGAGGAAGTCCAGCGGGTGAAGAAGGATCGAAGGCTGCACGCCGGTCACCCGGCACATCCATAGCGCCGTGCGAAGATAAGTCATCGCGAGCAGTTCCGAGTAGCACGCAAGGAAAAGAATATAGCTGGCGTGGATCGGCACCTTGAAGATCGGCATCGTCGTGACCGGGATCTCGATCAGTTCGCCGGCGTCGGTGCGCCAGCGATAAGGTTTCAGAGGCCGAAACCCTTCGGTGAATTTTCCGAACAACGCCTTGCGCGTTTTCAGTTCGGCTTTGCTCAGATTGCTCTGCATGAAGTAATACAGCCGGGCGAGCGGTCCGAGGAATGTGGGGAACGTAGAGGCGTCGTAGGTGTACCCGAGCCGCTTCAGCGTTGTGAGCGTCGCCTGCGAACAGCTGAACCCCGGCCCGCGAAAACCGGTGGGGCGATACCCGGTCACTTCTTCGATGGCTTCCTGCGCGGAGCGCAGCTCGGTCTCAATTTCTTCGTCCGAATACAAGTGAAGCCAGGGCTCGTGCTTGAACGAATGATTCCCGATCTCGTGGCCGGCGTCCGATAGCGATTTGAGCCCGGCTTTATTCTGCTCGAGAACCGCATCCTGCCCGACCACGAAATAGGTGATCGTCAGGTCGTGCTGTTTCAGCAACTCGAGCGTCCGGGGGATCAGGATTCCGAAATACGACGGGTACTGGTCCCAGCCGGCGTCGCCGTGGGTTTTCATGTAGGACCATTTGTTGTCCAGGTCCAGGCTCAGGCTCGCGATCGGTTTCATACGGCTCCTGCTTCCACTCGTGCCCGCGGCGCGGGGGTCGCGATCAATTCCTTCGCCGCGGTGTTCGCCAACGCCAGAGTCTCGTTGACGTTCAGCGTCCCGTTGGCGATGTGTGCCGAGTTAATGATGTGAACGCCGGGGATGCTGGTTTGCGTCGCGGGGAGCTTCGCGGAATAGTCGATCGTCGAAATCGCCAGCACCCTTCGCACGCGTGAAATTTTGAACGCCAGCACGTCGGACTGTTTGAATTCCGGATACATCCTTTCGAGCGCGCCGACGAAAGAAGCTTGAATGTCGGCGTCTGACTGCTCGAACATGGGGTCGGCCGGGTCGACGTACTTGGGGAGATAGACCAGACAGTTCCCGCCGAGCTCGGCTCGGTCCACCAGCGTCGTCATTTCAATCACGGCCGTGAAGGGGACCCACGCGTCGATCAGGTTGGTCACGTAATAAGTCGCCAGCGGTTTCCTCAAAAGCACTGAGGCGCAGATGATGCCCTGATAGCGAATATCGTTCAGCTTTTTCTTTTCGGCCTCGCTCAGCGTCGGACACAACCGGGTCGCAACGGCCGACGGCATCGTCAGGATGACCTGATCAAACGTGCTGGTTTCCTCGTTGTTGAACTGAACGTCGACGGTGCCATCGGCGTTGGGTTCGACACTGCGGGCGGCGCAGTTCAGACGAATGTCAACGCCTGCCGAGCGAAGCTGTTCTTCGAACCGGTCGAAGAACCGGCCGTAGCCCTGCGGGAGGTAACCGAACATTTCTTTCTTCAAACCACTTCGGCGGGCGGCGTACATCCGCGCGATGATGGCCCAGATGAAAGCGGCTGACGCGTGCTCGTAATTTTCACCCAGCTTGGCCCGCAAGAGCGGCTTCCACATTTTGTCGAACACGTTGCGGCCGGACAGCTTGGTCAACCAATCGGTGACGCTGATCTTCTCGAGCTCTTTCCAGTTTTTCACGCGGGCGGCGTAGGCGATCGTCGCACCGAGCCGAAACTTGTCGACCAGCGACAGCGGCGGAAATTTCAGGAACTCGACGGAGTTGGACATCGAGTAAAGCCGGCCGTCCATGTAGAAACCGGTCCGGGTCTCGACCCACTTCATTTCATCGTCAAGACCGAATTCTTTCAGCAGATCGCGGAGGTGAGAATCGGACAGCAGTGTGACGTGATAGTGCCGGTCCCAGGTGATGCCGTTCAGTTCCCAGGCACTGGCGAGCCCGCCGAGCTCGGGCGCGGATTCGAATAAGGTGACTTGGTGCCCGGCCTTGGCCAGCCGATACCCGAGCGTCATGCCGAGGACACCACCACCGAGGATTGCGAAGGATTGAGACATCAGCAATTACCGAAACGCTAAGCTGACTATCGACGGAACCTCGACGCAGCATCGCTTACGCGGCTTCCGATTCGGTAATCGTCTGGCCCTTCAGGGCGTAGGAGGCGCTGCAGGCGGAGCAGGTAACCGTACCATCGGGTGTTCCGTCACCGAACCGTAACAGCGGCTGGCCGCATTTGCACACCGCGCCGACGCTCTTGGCCGGGTGGCCGATCGCCAGGTGAAAATCGGGCACGCTTTTGGTCACCAGGGACCCCATCCCGATCATGGCCCAACGGCCGATGGTCAGGTCGTTACCGATCGTGCAGCCCGCGCCGATGGTCGCGCCTTCACGGACCAGCGTGGGAAGGGTGTGCTCGTCGGGGTCGCTCGACCGCAGCGTTTTCAGGTCAGGCATCGTCGCGCGGGGGAACCGGTCGTTGGTGAAAATGGTGCCCGCGCTGATCATCACCCCGTCTTCGATCGTGACTGCATTGCAGACGTACACGAACGCGTTGATCTTCACGCGGTGCCCGATCGAGACGCCGTACGCGATATACGTCTTCTCGCCGATGATGCACTGCTCGCCGATGCTCGTACCGAACCGGACGTGCACGTTGTCCCAGACGCTCGTGCCTTCACCGATGGTTACGTCTTTTTCGATCAGCGCGGTCGGGTGGATGCGGGTGGCCATTTCACTGCTCGCAAAAAATAAATCAGGCGGCCTTGGGTTTTGGCGCGCCGTTGACGGCGACCCAGTTGTGCTGCTTGAGCGAGGAATACGCCGCTTCGATGACCTTCACGCTGGCCAGCGCGTCCTCGGCGGTGATCAGCAATTGCGCTTCGCCGCGGATGCTGCGGGCGAAGTTGTCCAATTGGCTGCCGAACGCCTGGACCTTGTTATATCCTTTGCCGAAGACGACCCAGTCGCGGCTCGAGCTCTGGCGGTATTTGCTTTCCTTCCAGCCGACGCTGATCGTTCCGTTCGAGCCGTAGATATTGAGGTAGCTGTCGAGTTCCTTGTTGATGCTCCAGGAAAGGTCGACGTTCCCCATTACCCCGGCGGTGCTTCGGACGAAGACGCGAACCGTGTCCTCGACGGCCAAGCCCTGCACGCGTTTCCCTTCGACCACCTGTACGTCGGAAATCGGGCCCAGGAAGTAGCGGATAATGTCCACGCTGTGCGCGCCGTTATCGATCAGGACGCCGCCGCCGCTCACTTTCGGGTTGCTGTTCCAGCGGTTGTTCATGTCGACCCGGCTCGTGAAGGCGTTCTCGAACAGGATCACTTCACCAAGAATCCCGCTGGTGACAATGCTTTTCGCGCGGATGACGTCTTCGACGTAACGAAACTTGGAGCCCATGGTTAGCGTCGCGCCGGACCGGTGGGCCGCGTCGATCATCTGCTGGGCGTTGACCGAATCGATCGCGAGCGGTTTTTCGCAGAGCACATTGATGCCCTTTCCCAGGAAATACGTGCTGATCTCCGGGTGGGTCACCGGCGGGGTGCAGACGATGACGGCCTCGAACTTTTCCTTGTCGGTCATGGTCTGGTAGGACTCGTAGCTGGGGCAGTTAAAACCCTGCGCCAGGGCCTTGGCGGCCTCGGGTCGTGCGTCGGCGACGGCGACCAGCTGGGCGGTCTCAGACTTTTCAAAAGCCTGCGCGTAGCTCTGTGAAATCGCGCCCGCTCCGACCATCGCAAATTTAACTTTCGAATTCATTTCGAGATCTCCCGGAACTCAACAGAAATCAATGACGATCCACTCAGGCCGCGGTCAACTGCTTCACCGCTTCGTGCACCGAGTCGGCGATGTAATCCAGGTGTTCGTCGGTGTATTTTTCGTTCCAGGGAAGCACGAGCACATTTTCGAGCGCTTCGAACGTCCCGGGGAATTTCGCGCGCGAGTAATCGACCGCCTCGGGACGCGCGAGCGTGAACGGCCAACGGCTTTCACCAAACGTCCGCTGCTTGGCGATCACCTCGCAGGCGAACGCCGGCTTCTGGATGTAGCGGGGAGCCGATGCGATTCCCTTGGCTTTGAGGAGCTTGGCCAGTTCGACCGGACCGCCCGGGAAGACCGACTTGTCGACCCGCAGGCAATACTTCCACCACGTACAAACGTTACCCGGGTGAACGACCGGGGTTTCGATCCCGCGGATTCCGCTGAGCTTTGCCGTCAGCTTGTCGGCCATCGACGAACGATGATTGGCGACCGCCTTCAGTTTCGGTAACTGGGCGACGGCGACCGCGCCCTGCAGCTCGGTCATGCGGTAGTTGAGCGCGATAAAATAATGGTCCGGGTTCGGGTCGCCGTACCCCCAGGCCTTGTTGATCAGCAGATAGATCCGGCGGGCGACCGCCGGGTCGTCCGTGACGCAGATACCGCCCTCGCCGGTGGTGATGTGCTTACCCTGCTGCAGGCTGAAGCAGCCGACCTTGCCGAAAGTGCCCACGAACTTGCCGTGGTGGGTGGCCAGGAACGACTGTGCCGTGTCTTCGATCACGGGGATGTTGCGTTCGTTCGCCAGCGCCATGATCGAAGTCATGTCGCACGGATTGCCGAACAGGTGCGTGACGATGATCGCCTTGGTCTTCGGGCTGATCTGCCTGGCGATGCTCTCGGCAGTCACGTTGTACGTGTGCGGGTCGACGTCGGCGAAAACCGGGATCGCGCCCTGATAAATGATCGGGGTCAGCGCGCCCATGTCGGTGATCGACGTGGTAATGATTTCGTCGCCCGGCTCGGGGTTGATGGCGGCAATCGCGCAGTGAACGGCGGCGCTGCCGCTCGAACAAGCCCAGGCGAATTTCGCGCCGACGAGGGCGGCGAACTCTTTCTCCAGGGCCTTGACGTATTCGCCCTTGGTGCTGGTCAGCGTGCCGGTCCGGAGGCAGGCGCTGACGGCCGCGATCTCTTCCTCACCGAGTGTCCGCCCGGTCGCGTCCTGGTCGGACGGAAGGGACATCAGCTTCTTGGGGGTCACACTCATTGGGTTTGCCATCGTTGTCATATTTTCTCTCACCTTTTAGCGTCGCGTTTCACGTCGGTCGCGGCACCGCGACTGCTCCTGTACGTCGTCGTTCCCAGATGGAACATCTGTTCGAAATAGCACTTGTTCTGTAAAGAAATCAGCCCGCAGGAGAGCAGTTGCACGGCCGCGAGCAGGCTCATTCCCCCGATCAGGAAAGTACTCGGTGAAGCCTGCCAGGCAGCGGCGAGCCCGCGGGACTGAATCACGTCAACGAGCATCCACAGCGCACACCAGGCGAACAGCGCGAGCGCGGTAACACCCGGGACGAGGAAAAACAGGATCGGCCGGTACAGGAAGCCGGACACGAGCAGCGTCGCGACGTATTTTACGATCCGCATGCTCGACTTGCGTGCGGGCTTCCCGACCGGGGCGGCCGGGTCGGGGAGGTGCCATTTCAGCACGGCCGGGATCTCCTCGATCCGCGCCCGCAGCACCATCGCCTTGTAGAGGATCTCGCTGTTGACCTCCATGCCCATCGAATAAAAATCGACGGTCCGCAGGAATCGCGCGTCATACGCGCGAACCATGCCGGTCAGCGTTTTGAGTCGGCCGTGTGCGGCAATGGACAGAAATTTATTGGCGCCGACGCTGAGCAGTTTTCGCAGCGCAGGAACATTCTTGACCGCGCCGCCGTCCAGATACGGGGAGGCGAGAACGATTTTCGCGCGGGTTTTGATCAGCGTGTCGATGAGCCGTTCGATATGGTCCGGCGAATAGCTGAGGTCCATGTCGACGGTGACAATGTAGTCACCCCGGCACTGATTGAATGCGAATTTCAGTGCCTGCCCGAGGCCGAAGTTGACCACGTGGTCGAGCACGTGGACGTTCGGTTTGTCGGCCGCGAACGACTTGGCGATCAGGCTCGTGTTGTCTTTGCTGCCGTCGTTGACGACGATCAGTTCCCAGTCGTACTTGTAGGCCAGGGTGGCCATGTAGTCGCAGATCACGCCGAGGTTCTGCTGCACGATCGCGGCTTCGTTGTAGGCCGGGACCACGAGCGAGACCAGGGGTTTCTGGTCCGACGACAGTGAGTCCTCGGCCAAGTCGATTGAGTCGCCGTCGGGTTGACGTCGTGGGAAGAGGATGGATTGCGGGTCTGCGGACATATTTCCAGTCGTGTACGACTTTCATTTACAACGATCACCGGGCGTGCGGCCCGGAGATGTTTCAGTTCACGCTCGGCCGCGCGTCGGACGCCGCGAATCCTTTTTCCAGTGCGGCGACGATTTTCGCTGCCGCGGTCCCGTCACCGAACGGGTTTCCGATCGATTTTACTTTTCGCGTCCAACTCGTCGGCGTCAGAGCCTCTTCGAGTGCGTCTTTCAATTGCCACGGCTGGCCCACCAATTTCGCGCACCCGGCGTCGACCGCCTCGGGGCGTTCGGTGTTTTCCCGCAGCACGAGCAGGGCTTTGCCCAGCGTCGGCGCTTCTTCCTGAACGCCGCCCGAATCCGAAACGATGATCCAGGCCTTCGACATCATCAACACGAACTGCTGGTAATCGAGCGGGTCGATCAGGTGGACCCGGTCGCAGTTACCCAGAATTTCTTTTGCCGGTCCGCTGACCGACGGGTTCGGGTGCATCGGGAACACCAACGTCGTTCCCGTATGGTTTCGGACGAATTCGAGCAGCACTTTCAGATTATCCGCCATCTTCGTTCCGAAACTCTCGCGGCGGTGTGTCGTCAGCAGGATCCGGTCGAGCTTATCGGTCTTTGCGAGCAAGTCTGTAACGGCTGCGGAAGGCTTGGCCCGTTCTACGGTGTTCAATAGCGCGTCGACGACGGGGTTCCCGGTAAGGAACACACGGTCGACGGGGATCCCCTCGGCGAGCAACGTTTTCTGATTCTGCGTGGTCGAGGCGAAATGCCAGGTCGCGACCCGCGAAATCATCTGGCGATTCATTTCTTCGGGGAAAGGGCTGTCACGATTCCCGCTGCGAAGGCCCGCCTCGATGTGTCCGACCGGAATATTTCGGTGGAAAGCTGCAAGCGCCCCGGCCAACGCGGTCGTGGTGTCCCCCTGCACGAGTACTGCGTCGGGTTTTTCCTGCACCAGGATCGGATCCAGCGCCGCGAGCACTCTTGATGCAAGGCTGCTCAGCGTCTGGTTCGGCTGCATCACCTTCAGGTCGTGGTCGAGCCGAATTTCAAAGTCTTTGATCAGGGGCTGTAAGAGGTCCGTGTGCTGCGACGACGAGACGTTGCAGGTGATAAACCGGTCACTCGAGCCGAGCAACTCCCGAATGACCGGAGCGACCTTGATTACTTCGGGTCGCGTCCCGAAGAGCGTTAGAATTTTGCGAACCCGTGCATCCGATCGAACCATCATTTCTCCGAACAGACTTCAACCGGTGACGCTGAGGCCAATCAGTACAACACCCGAGCAATTTAAAAGTCGGCTTTCGCCCGGCCCCACTGAAGCAATGCAACGCGCCCATAACCTGCCGAAAGCCGAGCAAATAATAACAACCCCGGAACGTGCTGAACAGCGAAACGGGAAAGACTTGCTACCGTATAAAATCTGAAAATACCGGTCGCGCAACGGTGCACCCCGGCTTTTGTCGCGGGTCGGGCTTCTGGCCGTTCACGGTCAAATGGCTGTCTTTGCGGCGGAAATCGTCGATTTTAATCAAAGAAGCAGGTCAAGAACGACGATGATTGGCGATCCAGCTGCGGTAATCTGCCGGAGATGGGCAATCTTCGGAAGGTTCGGCCCGATGGGAAAGGTTTGTCGATTGTAACATGAGTTCTCGACAAGACATGGTCGGTGTTGTATCGTCATCCACAGTGTGCAGTCTGTGGGTGAAGAGGTTGTCGGTGGAACCGACCTTCCCCTTACGCCCTGCACCATTAGGAAAAACTATGTCCCCCCGGACCTTCTCGTGGTCGTTTGCGGTGGCTGCTGCATTGACCGTCGTTGCAGCGGCTCCCGCGGCCAAGGCTGACTTCACCCTGGTTTCTCAGAATCTGACGATCAATCGTCATGACAACATTGCCGACTTTAGCCTGACGTTCAACCAGGCCCCCGATTTCGGCAACCTCGATTCGCTGGGGCGGCCGAACAATTCGTTCCAATATAATTTCGACGGCGACTTTCAGCCGGAATCGACCAACCCGACGCACGATTGGACGGCGATCATCCGCGGTGACGAAATTCACTTCGGGGACGGAATTCGCATCCGCCAGGCCGACGGCGATGGCGGCAGCAACAGCGGCGGCTGGGGACCGGTCATCACCAGCGTCCCGATGCATCTGATCGGGAACAACGTCAGCTTCTCGGTTCCCACGGCCGACCTCGGGTACACCGGCGGGTCATACCGCTACGACGTCTTCTCGCTCCACCACGGATCACAGACCGGTGATCAGAACGTCACCGTCGTTCCATTGCCGTCTGCGTTTTACTCGGGGCTTTTGGGCCTTACGCTCGTCGCCGGCGCCGGTGCTTACATCCGCCGCAGCAATCGCCTCGCGATCGGATAACTCGAACAGCGACACACTCATTTGGTCGGCTGCGTTGCCGGCGGGTTCGCCCGCGCGTCGCCCATCCAACCCAGCCCGGACTTCAGAGTTTTCGCCAGTGAGGTCGCGTCGCCTTCGCCTTGAAAGCGGATCACGCTGATCCTCGGTTTGTCACTGATGAACATCGGCCCGACGCCGGCGACCTGAATCGCGGCACCCGCGCGAATGGCGTCGACGACGTCATTCGTTTCGTAGTCGGTGCAGCAGAATTGCCCGACCACCCGCGTCTTCCCGCAGGAACATCTGAAGAAGTGGAACTCCGACGCGATTCCGGCCGCGATCGGAACTTCCATGCTGTCGACTGCCAAGTTCAGGTCCGTGCGGGGCAACGTGAAGGTGTAGACGCCGTCCTTCAGGCTTCCCTGACTGCCGACCAGCGCGTCCAGAGGTTTCCAGTCGTACGGCGGCGGGGCGGGTTCGTTTTCGTCCGCCCGCAGCACGTGCGAGGCCGCGAGCAAAAGGGTGCCGAGCAGCAACGCGACCGGTGTTGTTTTTCGCATGAGTCTCCAGTTCTCAGGGACACCCAGCTTCACCGCTTTCTGTGCAGATTGTCAAATCAGACCTCGCTGCAGCCGGCGGACTTACGCGTGTTGCCCTTCGCCGAGCGACGATGTTTCGCGTGCTTGGCTGGGCTCCGCAATCGACAGCGGCGTTGTCTTGCTCATAATTGGACGGGATGAAACCGTCCGGGATGAAGCCGTCGCCAAAGAAACCGTCTGAAACACCGACCGATTGGGACAATGTCGCCGATTGGTACGACCAACTCGTTGGAGAGTCCGGCAGCGAGTACCACCGCGAGGTGGTGCTGCCCGGCACGTTACGATTGCTCGCCGCAAAGCCCGGCGACCACGTGTTGGATTTGGCGTGCGGGCAGGGCGTGCTCTGCCGGCTCCTCGCCGCCCGGGGGATCGAAGCGACCGGCGTGGACGCCGCCGCCGAGTTGATTCGGTCGGCCCGGCAACGACAAGTTCCGGCCCCACCGACCGCCGCCCCGACGCCGATCGCGCCGACGCATTATCACGTGGCCGATGCCAAGGAAACCGAGTTTCTTCCCGCGGGGCAGTTCACCTCCGCCGCGTGCGTGCTGGCGATTCAAAACATGCACCCCCTCGCGGCGGTGTTCGGCGGTGTCGCACGTCTGCTCAAACCCGGGGGCCGACTAGTTATCGTCATGATGCACCCGTGCTTCCGGGGACCTAAAGAAACGCAGTGGGGCTGGGACGACAAAGGGATGATTCAGTATCGTCGGACCGACCGGTATCTGCTGCCCCGCAAAACGCCGATCGTCACGCACCCGGGCAAAGACCCTGGCAAGTACACTTGGTCGTTTCACAAGCCGATCGAGGCTTACGTCAAGGCGTTACGCAACGCCGGGATGCTGGTCGATGCGATCGAAGAATGGCCCAGTCACAAAAAGAGCACGAGCGGCCCGCGGGCGCCGGCGGAGAATGTCGCCCGGGAAGAAATTCCGATGTTTATGGCGATCAGAGCGGTTAACACCGGTTTCCCTGAATAAGGGACAGATATGCAGAAACTCGGCGGCACGAAGACCGTACACGCGGCGTCGCCCTAGTGCTTGGCCATGACTTCCCGAATGCGAAAGAGTTCCCCCGCTTTTTCGGCGGCGACAAACGCATCGACGGCGTCCGGTGCGAACATGGTGCCGCGCTCGGAGACAATCTTTTCGATCGCGTGGCTTTCCTCCCAGGCCGGTTTGTAAACACGCGGGTGCACGAGCGCGTCGTAAACGTCGACCAAATGGACTAGCCGGGCTTCGAACGGAATGTCAGTACCTGCAAGCCGGTCCGGATACCCGGTGCCGTCCCAGTTTTCGTGATGGCTTCGGGCGATCCGGCTGGCTTCGGAGAAGTACGGGCTCGGTTGCAGAATCCGCTGGCCGGCGATCGTGTGCTCCTGCATCAGGCTTCGTTCGTCGGTCGTCAAAGGCCCGGGCTTTTTGAGAATGTTGTCCGGCGTGTGAATCTTCCCGACGTCGTGGAGAATTGCCGAATTGCCAAGCCGCTCGGCTTCCGTAGCTGAAAGCCCCATGCGGACTGCCATCACCTCGGACAATTTCTTGATTCGGCGAACGTGCTCGCCGGTGTCGTGGTCCTTGGCCTCGCTCGCGATAGCCAGGATATAGATCGTTTCCATGTGCGCATCGTGCAGCTGCGCGGTGCGTTCCTTGACTCGTTCCTCGAGCGAGATCGTGTGCTCCCGGAGCACCTGCGCCTGCTCGATCACTCGGTCGCTTAATTCACTGATATAAGTGTTCTGCTCGATCAGCTGGCTCTCGGCTTTTTTTTGCCGGGAGATATCGATCGTGGTGACGACGGCGTATTCGGCTAGTACGCCGGTGTCCCCGACCGGCCTGGCACTGACGACCACGGGCAGCTGCCGGCCGTCGAGCAGGGGAAGGAAGAATTCGAGCTCCCGGGATTCCTCGAAAGACTCGAGCATTCTTCGCACGGTGTCCCGGCCCTCGCCCGGTGGATAAAGACCGATCAGGTCCGCGCCGATGAGCTTTTCACGTGGCCGCTGCAGAGCGTCGCACAGGCGGGGATTCACGTGCGCGATCGTCCCGTTCCTGCCGACCAGCATCGCGCCGCAGTTCAAGGCGTCCAGCGACAGCGCGATGTGCATTAGCTCGGTAAATGGTGATTCGGGGGTCGGCGAGGCAGCCATGTGCATTAGAATCACAAACGGTTAAAGATCAGGAAGCTCGACAAATTCTAGGCACCGTGGCCATCGCGTCGACGCACGAACTCGAAAAAACCGCTGCACCGGCGTTCGCGAACTGCAGCGGTGGTCGGTTATAACCCGCGGGGCTTAGTCCTCGTAATTGTTTTTTTCTCCGAATTAGGTTGCCCGGCCGGATCTTTCGCGTGGTTTCATTCCAGATCGTCGCCATCCTCGTGTCGGTCGCGGCGCTGTTCGCGTATCTGAACCACCGTTACCTGCACCTGCACCCGACAGTCGGAATCATGGTCCAAGCCCTGGCCGCGTCGTTCGGGTGGATCGTGCTGGAACGATTTGTCCCGAAAGCCAGAGATCTCTCGGCCGATTTTCGCCAGCACCTGGATTTAAACGAGGCACTCTTTCACTGGATGCTGGGCCCGTTGTTGTTCGCCGGCGCGCTGCACGTCGACACCAGCGAACTTCGAAACCGCCGGGTCGCGGTCGCGGTGCTGTCGCTGCTGGGCACGCTCTTTTCGACGACGCTAATTGCCGCCACGAGCTACGCGGTGCTGCGCGTGCTCGGCTACGGCGTGCCGTTCGGCGTCTGCGCCCTTTTCGGCGCGATCATCTCGCCGACCGACCCGGTCGCGGTTCTCGGTTTTTTAAAATCAATAGACGCCCCGAAGGAACTCGAGGCCGTCATTGGCGGCGAATCGCTTTTTAATGACGGCGTGGGCGTCGTGCTTTTTTCTGTCCTGGCACACGTCGGCGGCCGGCACGAATTTTCAGCACTCGGACTTACTTGGGATTTTCTCCGCCAGACGACCGGCGGTGCCATGGTCGGTCTGCTCGCGGGCCTGATCGTGCTTCGAATGCTCAAAAACGCGAGCAACTACCAGGTCGAGGTTCTGCTTACGGTGGCCCTGGCGCTAGGCGGGTACGCACTGGCGGACACGCTGGACCTGTCCGGTCCGATTGCCGCAGTCGTCGCCGGCCTCGTCATCGGGAATCACGGCCGGTCTATGCGCGTGACCGATTCCGCTCGTCAGCACGTCAACGAGTTCTGGGGACTGGTCGACGAAACGATGAATGCCGTCCTGTTTCTGATGGTGGGGCTGGTCGGGCTCGAGTTGCAGTCGGGCGGTCGGCAGTTGCTGCTGCAGGCGGGTGCCATCACGATCGCGTTGCTCGCGCGGTGGGCCAGCGTCTGGGTCTCCATGAAACTCATCGAGACCGGGCAATCGCCGGCAAACCGACTCGGCCCCAACGCAGTCGCCATGTTGACATGGGGAGGCCTTCGCGGAGGGCTGGCGATCGCCATGGCGCTTTCGTTGCCGGCCGGGGAATTCCGGTCGGCCATCGTGACCGCGACGTTCGGCGTCGTGGTCTTCAGCGTTTTAGCGCAGGGCGGGTCTCTGAATTACGCATTCACGCGTTGGCTAAGCCTGACCCACAAACCCGCAGCCGGCTGAGGTCAGGCAACTGTCGAAGCGCGGCCGATTACAAAAAACAGGATCGGTCCCAGAACCGGCAAAAAGAGAATAACGAGCACCCAGACGAGCTTGTTGGTCGAATCGCTCGGCGCGGTGAGCACCAGGTAAAGGGCATAGATCGTAAGAATAAGCCAGAGTAAACCGCCGATGCCGCCAAGCATTAAACGCTCCTTTTTAAAACAACGAAGCTGGGAATACTCGACCGCATTCATTTCAGGCAACGCGTAAAATGGCCCGTCAACCTGCGGAAGGGTCGGAGAACCTTCTGGCACAAAGCAGTACCGCGGCGGCGGTGATCGCGGCGGTCTCGACGCGAAGAATCGTGCCAGTCAGTGCGAGTGCACTGATTTGCGCGGCAGTAAACGCGGAAATCTCGCCCGGTGCCCATCCGCCCTCCGGCCCGACATAGATGATTATCGCTGTATTTGCCGAAATCGAATCCGTTGCGGCGGTGATGGGTGTGCACCCCGGTTCTGTGGAAAGGAATACACCGGCCTGCTTATCCGCGATCGCCGTCGCGACGGGAGTCAGCTCGCCGATTTCCATCACGCCGCTGCGGCGCGACTGTTTTGCCGCTTCCAGCGCGATGCGGTTCCAACGATCGAATTTATTTTTCCCCGACGGCAGAACGACGCTCCGCTCAGTCACCAGCGGAACGAACCGGTGGACGCCCAACTCGCTGAGCTTCTCGATCATCCAGTCCGCGCGATCGCCCTTGGGGACCGCCGCCGCGATCGTAAGCCGAAACGAGTCGGCAAACTTGTTCTCGACTGTCAGGATCTGGACCCGCACAACCGCGGGATGAACCATCACCAGCGGGCCTGTCGCGGTCTGTCCTGAATCGTCGAAGAGTTCGAGCGTGACGCCTTCGGTGAGCCGAAGCACGTCACGGACGTGGTGCGCCTCGGCGGGGTCGAGATCGACGAAGCCGGTCCGAAGCCTGGCGATATGAAAACGGCGGATCACCCCGATTATTATGCGGGCGGGGCGTCAGTGGGGCTACAGGCGCGCGACTCAATCACCAAGACCATGCCAGCTGAAACTGAGAGTGGGTCTTTCCGCGGGATGCGCTTGAGCGGCAACCGACGCCACGCTCACTGTCCCGGTACGGGAACGGCGAGATGGGTGAACGCGGCTGCGGTCAGGTCGAACTTCCAGAGGTTCCAGGCCCCGCCACGGTTGCTGCGAAAATAGATCGTCTTTCCGTTGCGGTCCCAGACCGGTCGACTGTCGAACGATTCGTTTCGGGTCAAGCGAATCGCGTGTTTGCCGTCCGCCCCGACGATCCAGATAAACGAATGCTCGTTGTCGGCGTCCTGATACCGGGGGTCCCGCTCGTTGTCGACGTCGGCGGGCGGCTCCGAGCCGTCGAGGCTCCGCTTGGCGGAACAGAAGACGACGAGTTTGCCGTCGGGCGACCACCGCGGGTCGAAGCAGTCCGCGTCGTCGATCGGGCCGAGCTTTCGCAGCCCCTTGGGTCCGCGGGTGTTGACGGTCCACAGGCGATACTTACCTCCGTTCTCGGACTTGCCGACGTACAGAATGCGGTTCCCGTCCGGCGAGATCTGCGGCGAGATGCCGGTCGCTCGCGGGGTCGGTCCGGTGCCGTCAAGCCCGCAGACCTGAATCAGCGGCTCGGTCGCGTTTTGCCCGTAGCTGGTGAATGCCAGGCAGTCACGACCTGCGCTGAACGCGTATTCGAGCGTATTGGAGTCGTGCTCGAGCATGTCGACCGACGCTTCGTTACCGGCAATCTCGAACGCCAGCGGTGAATCCGTCCGAAGGTTGTCGTCGGAATTCGCGAAGATTCGATCGCCGCTGAAATCGAACGTGGGGTAATGCTGGTGCTTGTCGCCCTGGGTCAAAAGGGTGGGGCTCTCGCCGCTGGCCAGCGGCAGCTTGTACAGATTGCTGACGTAGGTGCCGGCCGCGGTTTTGTTAAGTTGAACCTGTTCGTAGACCATGAAGTCGGCGGCAGGGGAGACGGTCAAGCCCGGGAAGTCGACGTCCGGGCTGGTGTTGGCGGTCAACTTGGCCGGGGCGTCGATGTAGACTGGGGACGGCTCAGCCTCGGTGAGTGTCGCAACGGTCTGCTGCTGCGCGGGCTTGAGCTGCCAGACGTCGCCGTTCCTGACCGGCATGTAGCCGAGTGAGGCCACGTATTTCTTGAACTGGTTCAGTCGAAGCGTGTAGACGGCCTGCGGGTCGTCGAGAATATCAACCGGCGCAGACGGGCTGCACAGCACGTGGTGCGCGACGACGCGGTAATGCGTGTTGACGTCTTTGAAATCGACGCGAACGGTTGCCGGCGTGTCCGACGCCGGTGGCTCGGGCGTGAACGGGACTTCGCCCTGGGCGTCAATTTTTGTGAAAACCAGATGCGCCCCATCGGGCACCGCATTGATCGTGACGGTCTTGTTGTGTACGCAACCCTGCGACGAGACAAAGCCAAACACGGCGGGGACGACGAGACTACCGAAGCGGATTCGAAGACGATCCATCATGATCCAATTCCTCACGCGGCGGGTCAGATTCTCTAGAAACGACGTTTGATCGGACGGGCCGAAGTGTACGCCGGGATCGCGCGGTCGGGCAAGGTCCGACCCGGGAGCGGAACCTGTCCCGGGTCAGACTCGATCGATCAGCAAGGCAGCCCGGGTCAAGGTCTGGAGGCGACGGCGGCGCGTTCACGCGCTTCGCGGTGCATGGGTCGGATGTCGATCGCGAGCATCCCGGCCGCGCGGACGGAGATCAGACCGAGCTCGGCGTCCTCGAACCCGCAGCAGAACTCCGGCGGCACGCCGAGTCGTCGCGCGGCTTCCAAGAAAATGTCGGGCGCGGGTTTGCCGTGTTTCACGTCGTCGGCGGTCACCAGCGTCTGGAAATAATGCATAAGACCCAGCGCTTCCAGCGTCTTGGTCACCACTGACCTCGAACCGCCGGTGGCGACCGCCATCGGCAGTTCGCCCGCGTATTGCTTCATGATCTCGACGACCGGCAAGATCGGTAAGACTTCGGAAATCGATTGTTCGTAGAGCGCGTCTTTCAGCGTCGCGGTCGCATCGACCGGCATCTGGTGCCCGTGCTTCTCATTAAGGATCTCGATGATGCGGTGCGTCGGCGTGCCGGCCAACTCGTAAAAGATTGCCTCCGGGAATTCCACGCCGTATTCCCCGAGGGCGGCCACCCAGGCCCGATAATGTGTCGGCATCGTGTCGGCGACGGTGCCGTCGCAGTCAAAGATGAGCCCGCGAATGGAAGAAGGGAGTGCGAATTTTGTCATAACTGCCATAAAACTTGGACTGGGACCGTGGGCGAGGGTTGCATTCAAGTCTATGTGTACCGTAAAACCTTAGGCGGGTGCGACTTTTTTGAGGTTGCGTCGATCGATTGTCGTACTCCTAGAGCCCTTAGCCCGGATCAAATCGACTGCCGTTTGCCCGATTTGTCATTAAAAGCCGACGATATTCAATTTGCCCCATATGGTACGACCATTGCTGTGCTTATTCCAGAAAGAGCCAGGGATGGATATGATGGAGACGCCGTTGATTCTTGTCGTAGATGATCAAGTGGATGCCGCGAGGGCTTTGACTCGTCTACTGCGGTTCCGCGGCCACGAAGTCGCGAGCGCTGCCGGCGGGCAGGAAGCGTTGACTTTCATTGAGAATCACCGGACTGATCTGGTCGTGCTCGATGTGATGATGCCCGAAATGGACGGACTCGCGGTCCTTCGAAACATTAGGACCAACCCGCATTTGAATGATACCAAAGTGGTCATGTTCTCGGCCGGTGATAGCAGCGAGACTGTACGGGAGACGAAAAAGCTCGGGGCCGTCGGTTTTATCCTCAAAGGCAGTGTCAGCGGCGATCGCTTGCTGTGCGAGATCGAATCCTTCCTGCCGTCCTCGTCGACCGACGCCTGATTGCAACGTCGACATTTCCGATATAGCCTCGGCAGAGACTCGCGAAGGGTTTTCTAAAACGCGCTGCCCTCCGGACACCCCGCGCCGTTCGAATCGAAATATGTGGAAGTCGGGAACGAAGATTTCTTCGACAAGAAAGAAATTTTCAACGCCCAGTTCGTCAGGTTCTTCGACGCTATCCGCGCGAAGTATCGCGCCGTCGTCGGCCGGGCAGACGCTCAGCGGAAACCCGCAGGACCGCAACCCTGGAAGAGCCGACGAAGATCGTCCCGAAACCGATGACGATTGGAAACACCGGCGACCATTTCTCCCACCAATTCCCAGCCTATTCGGTCAGCGTGTTCAGATTAAAATCCAAGTAACGGCACCGGTCGAAAATTTTAAAGTCGCCGTCTACTCCGGTGCTGCGCCGCTGACGGTAAGCAACACTTGCTCTCGCTTCATCGACGGGAGCATTCGGTAGTGGTTGATGCCTGGTTCGAACCTGCAGACCGCGCGGTACTCGCAGTGCGGGCAAGGCGTGGTGTCACCGATCATGAATGGCCGCGCGGCGACGTCGCCTTGGAGGACTTGGTCGGCAAGTTCACCGAGTCGCGTCTCGACGTGTTTCAACAAAGCCGCTAGCTCGGCTTCGCTCGCCGAATCGCTCGAGCCGAGTCTGCCTAAGTCGCCGCCCTTGTTCACATAAACCTGAAGCACCTCTGACTGTCCGGCTGTCAACGCAGTGTCCAGGTCGGCGATCGCCTTTGCGTTGACGAGCCCGCGTGCCCGGACCCGCAGATGAAAAGACGGGTCTTCGGGGTCTGTCGATTTGGAAGGATGATCCACCGTCTCCGGCGACCGAAGCAGGGGCAATAGAAACGCGGCAGCAGGGGTCAACGGTCGGCCCGCCAGTCGTTCACCCCCGGCTTGCACGACCAACAGATAGGTCAGCAACTGCAGCGATAAGCCGTGGTAAACCTTGTCCAGCGCCAGCGGCCCGGTCGAGAATTTGTAATCCGCAACGACGAACGTGCCCGCCTCCTGGTGCGTGTCGACCCGATCAATTCTACCGCTCAGACGCACTTCATCCCCGGCGGGGGTTATGACCGACAGCGCAGAAAGCTTTCCGTTTTCGCCGAAACGCAGCCCCGCGTGTGCGGGTCGGAACTTTCCCCGCCGGTGGGTCTCGGTCATCGCCGCGACCGCGCGTTCCAGCGTTCGTTCGATTCGGTCCAGCAGGTATTGATTGCGGGCGTTGCTGAGCATCAGTTCGCCGCGCAGTCGGCGACCAATTTCAGACACGTGTGTTTTGATCAGATCGTTCGCCCGATCCGCCGGCACCGAGCACCAATCCTGTCTGCTGCTGACCATGTCGCGGACAAGATTTTCCAACACGTCGTGGTATGCGTTGCTCAGATCGATACGAGTGACTTCCGAATCGTCGCGGCCCCGCAGCTTCAGCCCGTATTTTGCGAAATGGCGAAACGGGCACGCCGCAACCGTTTCGAGTTGCGCGGCGGTGGCTTTTAAAGGCGACACGAACAACTCGCTGGAGACCGCACGTTCCAGTGCAGCGGCGTTCTTGTAATTTAGTGCCGGCCATGCCCGATCTCGAACCCGCGAGACGACCGAAGTTTCGTCCATCGCCCGTGTCCATTCGTACAGCGACGCCAAGTCGGAGTTCTCGAATTGCGCCCCGGCCCGCACCCACTGGACCAGCGTGCTGACGAGTTGCCTCGCGGTGCCGATCGAGTCGGTGCTGTATTGCGACGCGCGTACGGCGTGCTGCAACGGAGTCGCCGGGAAAAGCGCGAGCGCTGCCCCCCAGAAACTGGAAGCAATCGTCGCCCGGTTGCTCGCGTTCGCCAGCGGCCGACTCAGCACGAGCCGGTGGGACGAACGGGTGAAGGCCAGGTAGGCCAGGAACCGCTCGTCGAGCAGACGCCGTTCGCTGTCCGGGTCGAGGTCGATGTTTTTGCCCCGCAGCGACCTTCGCTCGTTGTCGGTGAGCACGCATTTCTCGGAGGCCGCGTGCGGAAAACCGCCCTCGATCAACCCCACGACAAAGACGACCTTCACGTCCGGCGTCCGCGTGCGGTCGATCTGCCCGACGACAATTTGGTCGACCGTCGGCGGCGTCAGCGCGAGATCGAAACTTTCCAGACCGCTGTCCAAAATGCTGTTGAAGCTCGTCAGCGAGACGGGCTCGGTGCCGATGAGCTCGACCATGTGCTCGAAAAGGTCGGTGAAATTCGCCCAGACCTGTTCGTGTTCGTCGCGTTGTTCGAATCGGCCGGCGGCTTCGGCGGCGGACATCCACTGACCCAAGGTCGACGTGACACCGAACGCGCTCAAGGTCGCGAACAACGCCGTGGCAAATTCGCGCACCGTGCGATCTTCGCCGGCGGTTTTCATTTGCAGCAGCGGGGCGAGCTTTTCGACGATCCCCCGGCGGATCGCATCCAGCCGTGTGGTCTCGGTCAGTTCGGGAACCGTGTCCGCATCACTCTCCGCGCCGCGGGTCAGATCGCGGACGAAATTCCATGGCTCGTGCGACTCCCAGTATCGGCCGCGGATCCGGTGCTGAAGGACGTAGTTCTCCAACTCGTCCGCCTCGGAATCGTTAACGCCGGCGAGCCCCGATTTGACCAGCATCATCACCGCTTCGTGTGGCCAGCGGTGTCGAGCGATCGACAAACACGCCCGCACCATCTGCAAAAGCGGATGATGCCCCGCGGTCCGGCGAGTATCCGCAAAATAGGGCAGATCGTGCTCCAGAAAGCTCGCGTTGATAATCTCCTGGTAGTCGCCGAGATTGCGCATCAGGACGGCGATGTCGCGGTACCGCATGCCGGTCGCCAGGCATTTGCGGATTCGCCGCGCGACCCCGTCGATTTCGGTGCGGGCGTCCGGCGCGTCGAACCATTCCACCGCATCGGCGGGCGTCCGGGACTCAGGTGAATTTGTAAATAGTTCCCGCTCGACGAGCCTCAGGTCCGGATGATCGAACCGGTGCTCGGTCGCGAGCTGGACCGCCGGTTCGACCGTCACCCCGGCTTCGCGCAGCGAAACCAGCAGCGAGCGGTAGGTTCGCTCGGTTCGATGGAACACCGACAGCTCGTCCAAAGGGATCGACAGATTATCCGCGGCCGCGTGATCCGGATCGAGCAGCAACGCGATCTCGGTTCGCCCGACGACGCCGGCAAGGGCGGTCAGTAGTTGCCGTTCGTAGGCGGTGAAATCGTAGAAGTCGTCGACGAACAAAACCGCGTCGCGGAGCAAGCCGCAGCTCGCCACGCGGCGCAGGATCAGCTGCAGTCGCCTGGCGGGGTCGAGCCGTTCCTGGCCGATGTATTGATTGTAATGCTCGAGCAGCAGCCGGACGTCGCGCAGCTTATCCACGAGCACTTCACCGGACGCGGGGTCGGTCGCGGTATTTTCGAGCAACGCCTGCAACGCGGCCGAATCGAGACCTGCCCGCTCGAACTCGCCGAAGGTCGAATCCAGTTCCGCCGCCAGGCCAGGCCGGTGCGCGGATGCGGAATAAAACTTCAGCTCTTTCCTGTGCTTTCGAAGCATCAGGCCGATGACCATCCGCCGGCCCAGCGTGGTCACCTCGGGTATCCCGACGTCGCCGCAGGCGGTCAGGATTTCCCGCCCGAGCAGATCGAACGAGACGATCCGAACGCGGGTGAACGCGCCGATCGACGCGGTCAGCAAACGTTCCGCCTGGAAGGTCGCTTGCTTCGGGAGCAGCCAATAGATCGGCGGGCCGAGCGGATCCTGGCGATGCAATGCCTCGATGTTTTGGATCAGGTGCCGGGTTTTTCCAGTTCCCGCGCGACCGAGCACGAATCGGACTGACACAGAACCCCCTTAGCGGAAAAAGTGGTGCGGGAATGCAGATACCATCGTGACCAGAAACATCACGACGCCGAGGCTGACCTTTCCAGCGATGCCGGTCAGGCGGCCTTTGGCAGCCCCGATCCCGATGCGCAACGACTGATCCAATGGCGTTCCGAGCAGGAACTCGACGACAAAGGCTCCCAGAAAACTGCCGAGACAGATGCCGATAATTGCGTTGACCGGCGGGATGATCGGGATCAGTGCGGTCAGAAAGATCCCGCCCACGATCGCGCCGATCAAGCCGCCCACAATTCCCCAGCGGCTCGCGCCGTGCTTTTTCGCCCCGGCACCGCCGAGCACGAACTCGCCCAGTTCGGCGAGCACGGTCAGGACTAGCAACGCGATCAACGTCTTACCACCGAGATAATTCGCCCGGGTGAGCCAGGCGTACCCCGCGGCGGCGGCGAGCATGAGCCACAAGCCGGGCAACGTGTACGCGGCCAGGACCAATCCACACACGTCGGTGGCCAGCAACAGCAGGTAGTAAAAAACAACGAGCATAAGTGAACCGCGGCAGTTCGTCCGAAGGATATCGGAGTTGCTTGCCGAATTCGAATTTCTGAAAAACGGTTTTGATTTGACACGTCCGGCGGGAGCGCAAACCATGCTGCCATGTACCGCGCTGAACAATCAGATCCGTCGAAAACCTCGCCGGCAGACATCCGCAAGGAATATGAGGTGGGCGAGTTACTCGAATCGACAGTCGCTGCCGAACCGATCGAGCAGTTCCGCCGGTGGTTCGAAGACGCCGGTCGGGCGAAAGTGCCGGAGGTCAACGCCATGACGCTGGCCACCGCAGACGCCGCGGGTCGGCCCTCCGCCCGCATCGTGTTGCTCAAAGGCTTCGACCAGCGGGGCTTCGCGTTTTACACCAATTACGAAAGCCGAAAGGGGCGGGAGCTTTCGGCAAACCCGCGGGCTTCGCTGGTGTTTTTCTGGCCCGAACTCGAACGGCAGATTCGGATCGACGGCGCGGTCGCCAGGCTGACCCGGGAGGAAAGTTCGACGTATTTCCATTCCCGCCCGGTCCGTTCCCAAGTCGGGGCGATGGTGTCGCATCAGAGCACTGTGATTCGATCGCGTGGAGAACTGGACGCCCGAGAGGCGGAACTGCTTCGGGAATTCGCGGGGAAGGAAATCCCGATGCCGGACTATTGGGGCGGGTTCAGGGTAACGCCCAGAGCGATCGAGTTCTGGCAGGGCAGGCCAAGCCGGCTGCACGATCGGCTTCGGTATACGGCCATTGATGGTTCGGGATGGAAGCTCGAAAGGTTGTCCCCATGAGCGGAAGCTTCAGTTTGGCGGCGCGTTTCCGAAGCATTCGTTTTGCCACCCAGGGTGTGCGGACGATGCTCGCCAGCCAGCACAACGCGTGGGTCCACGCCGCGGCGACGGCTGTGGTGATCGTGGCCGGGTTTTGGTTTCGCGTCGACCGGTTCGAATGGTGCGGCCTCATCGTCGCCGCGATGGCCGTCTGGACTGCCGAAGCGCTGAACACCGCGTTCGAGTTCCTCTGCGACGTCGCGTCACCGGACTTTCACCCGGTAGTGGCTAAAAGCAAAGACGTCGCCGCCGGCGGGGTGCTTCTGAGCGCAGTCGGTTCCGCTACGATCGGCTTGATCGTTTTTTTGCCGCATCTGATGCGTTCGTTTCACCCGTGAACTTGACTCCCGGAGCGTCGTGATTTCCGAAGCAGAGATTTATTCAATGATTGGCGAAGACGGGTTTGCCCGGCTCGTGGGCAATTTTTACCGCCGGGTAAGGACCGACCCGGTCCTGGGTCCCTTGTATCCGCAGGATGATTTCGACAATGCCGAGGTCCGATTGCGGGACTTCCTGATCCAGCGGTTCGGCGGGCCCAATCGGTACAGCGAATCACGCGGGCACCCCCGATTGCGAATGCGGCACGCGCCCTTCCCGGTCGACCAGGCGGCCCGTGATCGGTGGATGCAGTTGATGGATTCGGCGCTGGCCGAGACGGCGGTTCCCCCCGAGGTCGCCCGGTTCATGCAGAAGTATTTCAGCGACACGGGCACGTTCTTGATGAACCGCCCGGGGGCCTGACGCGCGATTGTTCACAGCGTCCGGATTCTCTGGATTCTTCCATCGAGATTTGTTACCGTTTTCCGCGGTAAGTTCGACGACCGAGCATTCCGGCGCGGGTTTACGGAGGCACGCCTCCCCCCGTTCTGTCTCTCTCGCCCCTCCTACCGCCCGGGCCGCGTTGGCCCCTTTCGCCTTCGACCCGGAAAGTAAAACACGGGTTTGGCCCATCGCCAGGAGATCACATGGGCAGCAAGTTGTACGTCGGAAATCTGAGCTACTCGACGACGAGCTCGGATTTGGAACAGTTGTTCGCGCAGCACGGCACCGTGACCAGCGCGGAAGTCATCAGCGACCGCGAAACCGGCCGCAGTAAAGGTTTCGGGTTCGTTCAAATGGGGTCTGACGACGAAGCCCAGGCGGCGATCGCCGCCCTGAACGGCCAGGAATCGGACGGCCGTCCGCTCACCGTGAACGAGGCCAAGCCCCGCGAAGATCGCCCCCGTGGTGGTGGTGGTGGTGGTTACGGCGGTGGTGGCGGCGGGGGTCGCAGCGGTGGCGGTGGTGGGGGCGGTCGAGGCGGATTCGGTGGTGGCGGCGGCCGCTCCGGTGGCGGTGGTGGTGGGTACGGCGGGGGTGGCGGCGGCGGTGGCCGCGGCAGCCGTTACTGATCTGACCTTGATTGATTCAACTCTAAGCGGGAGGACATCTCAGTGTCCTCCCGCTTTTGCTTTTACGCCGCACACGCTGTCCTCTTCAGTCATAGAAACGACAGCTTTCGGGCGGCACCGCGCAATTCACCGTCCAAAGCTCCAATGAGCTTCGCAAGTGCCACGGCATCGACATCGTCGAACTTGTGCTCTTTGCTTTCGAATTGAACTGGGCCGTCCGAGCGGGCTTCAAGGAGCGCTGTCTCGACACTTTAAACGCCCTGTATCAAGTAGCTTTTCACTTTAAAGTAGTTCAGATGCGATGAATAGGCTTCGATAGACAACGCCGCAACGGTCGGCTGTCCGCGGTCGCATCGCAGCCGCGAACAGCCTTACCGCCTGAAAAATCTTGCTCGGTCTGCCGCACATCAAATGCTATTGGTCGGAAAGAGGTAAAAGTCCGATAGATTATTCTGGGTGCTCTCGGCGCGGCTGGGTGGTCCGGTCGCGTCGGTGTCCGTACCATCGCGTGATCGTGGGTGCCCGGGTGCCGCGGTGATTGAGAGTGATCTCGTGTCTTCGATCGAGTCGGGTCGGACTGGTTTACCGTTGTCCATGCTGCTTCGCAAAGTCGCCAACATAGGGCTCAGGCCCGAATCTCCGGCCGGCGCGACCCCGGCAAGTCTACACTCCAGCAAGCCGCCGGGGCCCAAAGCGGATCCGCAGGCTTCTTCAGACGACACGACGACAGGGCTCTGGAAACTGCTCTGGCCCCACGTGCAGAAGTATAAATGGCTGGTCGTGGGCGCGTTCGTGTTCAACGCCGCTCACGGCGTCGCGATCGCCTTCCAGACGATGATGCCGAAGTATTTGATCGACTGGGTTCTCACGCCCGTCGGGTTGACCCAGACGCAGCGATGGCAGCGGTTGATCATTCTCGCCGTCGAGTACATGTTCGCCTCGGTGGTCGCACGGATGCTGGTCTGGCACGTGGGTTACCGGATGATGACCTATGTCCGCGAGCGGGTGCTGTTCGGCCTGCGGGCGCAGTTTTTTCGGCACGTGAATCACCTCTGCCTGCGGTTTCATATCCGGAATCAAAGCGGGGAGCTGTTCAGCTATTTGTTCGGTACGCCGCTCGCTCAGGTGCAGAGTTACTTTCAGATTTTGACGTTCAACGCTTCGGGGTCGTTGGTCATCATCGCCAGCACGCTGATCTGGCTCGGCACCTACGACTGGATTCTGAGCGTCGTCCTGCTGCTCACCGTGCTTTCCACGGCAGTGTTGATGACGTCGACCCGCAAGCGGGTGCAGTCGCTTTTCAAAGAGTACCAGACGACCGAATCGAGCGTGACGGGTTACGTGTCGGACCTGCTCCGCGGCAGCCGGGACGTGAAACTGTACGCGATGGAAAAAAAGGTCGCGGCGGATTTCGACAGCCAGGTCTGGGAGGTCGGCCGCAAGAGCTACGAGCGCGACGTCCGAAGCCACATGCAGTTCATGAAACAGGAAACGCTGGGATATGCGGCGTTCGCCACGCTCTGCGTCGCCTGCGCGTGGCGGTACATGCACGATCAGGCTTATGTCGACCCGGCGGACCGGCTCACGTTCGGCAAGATCATGGCCTACCTGACCGCGTTCAACTCGCTGCAAGGCGCGATGCAGCAGCTGTTTCAGCTGTCGACCCAGAAGGGCGCCGCCCAGGCCGGGCTGGACCGAATCAACGCTGTGCTGAAAACGGCCAGCACGACACCGGAACCGGTCAGCAGCAAGGTCAGCGTCCCGCCCCGGGGTGACATCAGCCTCGAAGAGGTCACGTTCGGATACACCGCCGACCGCCCGATTTTGCAGGGCGTCACGATGCACATTCCTTACGGCCAGAAGCTCGCGTTGGTGGGCCCGAGCGGCGCGGGCAAGAGCACGGTCACGCAGCTGATGCTTCGACTCTATGACCCGGACCTGGGAACCGTACGCATCGGCGGGGTCGACCTGACGCGGTGCGGCGGGTCCGAGATCCGCCAGCGGTTCGGCGTCGTCCCGCAGGACCCGTTTATTTTTCGCACGACCCTGAAAGAAAACCTCTGCGTCGCCCGCCCCGGGGCGACCGAGCCGGAAATGCGCCGGGCCTGCGAACTGGCCAACGCGTGGGAGTTCATCCAGAAACTACCCGATGGTCTGGAAACGCGCGTCGGTGAAGGCGGGAGCACCCTGTCCGGTGGTCAACGCCAGCGTCTGGCGATCGCGCGGGCCCTGCTGGCCGACCCCGACTATTTTATCTTCGACGAAGCGACCAGTGCCCTCGACACCGTCAGCGAGCACCTGGTTCAGCAGGCGATGGAAAATTCAATCGGTGGGCGAACCGCGCTCATCATCGCGCACCGTCTGGCGACAGTGAAAAACTGCGACCGCATTCTGGTCGCCGATGGCGGGCGGATCGCTCAGGACGGAACGTACGACGACCTGGTCGCCCGCCCCGGCATCTTCCGCGACCTCGTGCAGGGGCAGGTCCTCCGAAGCTGAACACGCTGCTCACCCGATAACACGCGCCTTCGGCGTTGAAAACCTTGACTGGCGGCCATCGGGGGGCAAAAACGCGGATTTACCCCTGCGGTCTTGGGTTTCAACCCGGATCTAGTTCCTACCGATCTTATGCGGGGCCGGGCGATTGCCAGTGGAGTTAAGATGATCGATCCAGTACAAGAGATTCAACCGCCGCGCGTCGCAGGCACTCTTTCGCCAAATTCGTACTCTATGTGGATATCGAACGTTTTAATTGTTGTGGACCGAAACAACCCTGATCACAACAGCCTGACCGATCTGGCCGCGGCGGTGCAAGAGACCGGGGCCCAGGTGGTTGGTATCGACGACGAGAACCATGTGATCGAGGCCGACATGCCCACGCACGAGGTGGTCACCGTGGCGGCGATGGACGGCGTCGCTTACGTCCGGAACGTGTTTAGTTATTTCAAAGACACGCCCCCCCAAGAGGCGGCTTAAACGGGCCGACTCGCGTCGACGACGCGAGCTCGTTCCCCCGAACGAAAAACTTTCTCGAATGAAAACCGGGATGCCATTGTTAAAGGGCACCCCGGTGTTATGAGTTAACGCCGCCGTGCTCGGGCGGTGCGGAGCTGATCGCTGGCCTTATCGAGCCGGGCGAGCATGCCTCCGAAAGAACCGGCGGTCGAACGCCGGGGAACAGGTGTCCGACGAGCGGATACCTTGCGAGAACCAATACGACTCTTCATAACGGCTGCTCCTTTCCAAAAAGTGCCGTTCGAACTTCCGTAAGGTAGATCGGGGCGAACGGATACTGAACAACAGCGAAATTTCGCGACAGTCCGATAAGACGATCCACTTCCAGCTGTCGGATGAAATGTAATTTCACTCGCTGCTTTGAAGAATTGCTTTCGCACCGCCGGACACGAAGCCGGTCGACCAGCGGGCATGCAATGCAGCGCGGAAGCCGTTATAATCCCGGCGTGTCAAAGAAGCTTTTTCTCGAAACTTTCGGTTGCCAGATGAACGTGCTCGACAGCGAGCTGGTTCTCGGTCAGCTCCGCGCCCAGGGATACCAGTCGACCGAGGACCGCGAGCTGGCGGACGTGATCGTCTACAACACATGCTCGGTGCGTGAGCACGCCGAGCAGAAAGTCTGGTCCCGGCTGGGGGAACTCAGAGACCGCAAGCAGCAGAACCCGAACCTGGTCATCGGGGTCATTGGCTGCATGGCCGAGCGGGACGGCAACGACATTTTCCGGAAATTTCCGCAGGTCGATTTGCTCTGCGGGCCCGGTGAACTCGACAAGCTCGCGACACTGATCCACAACGCGGTCGTCACCGGCGGGGACCTGGGCGCCCGCACCCGGCAGGCCGCGCTCATGGGCGCGAGCGTTCGTCGTTCCGGCACGCTGGCCGCCGCGGAGGACAATCTTGAAATGCTAGACCTGTCACGGAGCATCTCGCCCGTCGACGTCGAAGGGTCGGCCGTCCCCGCACAGGCGTACGTCCGAATCACCCGGGGCTGCAATAAGTTCTGCACGTATTGCGTCGTGCCGTACACCCGCGGCCCCGAAGTGCACCGCCCGCCGGCCAACATCATCGACGAAGTCAAAAAACTCACCGGCGCCGGCGTCCGCGAAATCACGCTATTGGGCCAAACGATCAATCATTACGCCTATCGCCACGGCGACGGTCGGACGACCAGCTTTGCCGAGCTGCTTTACCTGATCCACGAGGCCGCCCCCGCGCTGTCCCGGCTCCGGTTCGTCACCAGTTTTCCCCGCGATTTCACCGACGAAGCGCTCCAGGCCATGCGCGATTGCGACCGCATCTGCCGGTACCTGCACGTGCCGGCGCAGAGCGGCAGCGACCGTATTTTAAAGATGATGAACCGCGGCTACACCTCCGGGGAGTATCGCGAGTTTATCGACCGCGCCCGGGCCATCATTCCCGATGTGTCGCTGGCCAGTGATTGCATCGTCGGCTTTCCGACCGAAACCGACGAGGATTTCCAGCAGACGGTTACGCTTACGAAAGACTGCAAGTTTAAGAACAGCTTCATCTTCAAGTATTCGCCCCGGCCCGGGACGACGGCGATCGACCGGTTCAAGGACGACGTCCCCGAAGCCGTGAAACGAAACCGCAACGCCGAACTGTTGGCGGTTCAGTCGCAGGTTTGCGCGGACAACAACCAGGCGATGATCGGTCGCGCGGTTCAGGTGCTGGTCGAAGGCGAAAGCCGACTGGTGACCAAGCCCGCGTACCCGTCCAGCGGCAGCGGGATGGTTCAACTCGGGTGGGAGCGGAAACAGTCAGCCGGCACCGAATCACTTCAGATGGTCGGCCGCACCCGCGGCGACCAGATCGTCGTCTTCCCCGGCGACGCGTCGATGAAGGGGCAACTGGTCGACGTCGAAATTGTCGCGGCTAAGGGACTGACGTTGTTCGCGAAGCAAGCCGAACTCGCCGCGTTATAGCAACACGCCGTCGACCTGCCGGACGCTTCCAAGATCTAGGTGTGATAGTCCGCGTTGATTGTCACGTATTCCTTGGACAGGTCACACGTCCACACGGTCGCGGTCGCCTTCCCCAGGCCGCAATTTAGTTCGGCGACCACCTCGGCGGTTTTCAGTGCTGCACTCGATCGCGCCGTGTCGAACTTCACCGGTTGACCGGCCTTGAACACGACAGTCCCCTGCAGTTTCAACGTCGATCGATCGGGATCAAACGGCACCCCCGCGTACCCCGCCGCGGAGACGATTCGTCCCCAGTTGGGGTCATTGCCGTTCATCGCGCATTTGACTAGCGGTGAATTGGCGATCGACCGGGCGATTGCGGTTGCCGCGGCGGTCGTCGTCGCGCCGTTGACGATGATCTTCACGACCTTGGTCGCGCCCTCGCCGTCGGCGGCGATCTGATACGCTAACGACTGTGCGACCTCGGCGAGCGCGGCTTCGAATTTTTTCAAAGCGGCCGGCGTGTCGAGTTTGACGCCGCTGATACCGCTGGCGAGCAGGCAGGCGGTGTCGTTGGTGCTCGCATGGTCGTCCACCGTGACAACATTGAAGCTCGCGTCGGCCGCCCGCGCCATCAGTCGTCGAAGCAGCGGGGCGGGGGCGACCACATCGGTGGTCATGTACGCCAGCATCGTCGCGTGCGGCGGCCCGGCGACAGACATCCGCGGGCCGATCATACCGCTTCCCTTGCAGACGCCGGCAACCACGACCCGCTCCCGCCCGATCTTGAACTCGACCGCCGCGGCTTTCCGTTTTAGATCGGTCGTCAGAATGGCGTCCATAAACGCCACGGCGTGTTCCTCGCTGTCACCTAACGCCGCCGCGGCCGCCGCAATGCCGGTTTCGATTTTGTCCATCGGAAGCAGGTGCCCGATGATGCCGGTCGAGGACGGAAGCATTTCAGAAGCGGAACATCCGACGGCATCCGCGGCCGATCGACACATCCGCAGCGCGTCTTTCATCCCCTGTTTACCGGTGCAGGCGTTGGCGTTGCCGGCATTGACCACGACACCACGAAGCTTACCGCTGGAAATGTGTTCCCGCCCGACGATCACAGGTGCCGCCACGACGCGGCTGGTCGTAAAGACGGCTGCGGCAGTGGCGGGCGTATCGCTGATCAGTAAGCCCACGTCCGGTTTACCACTCGCCTTGATGCCGGCGCGGACGCCCGACGCCCGGAAACCTCTCGGTGACAATAGATGTAAGGCCATGCTTTCCTTTTGCTTCGAGCGAAGGATATACACGCCGCCGGTCTATTTTCCGAGGACCATCACGAAGTAAAATTCGAATACAAGACGTAACGATTCGGCTTCAACGGCGTGGCGATGAGACCGTGGCCAGAAAAGGTTCGACTTCTGCGAGCGGCAGAGGCCCGGAGGACTTGAGGCGTCGGCTTAGTCGATAGGTCCGACGGCTCACCGGGTGGCGGTTGAACATCTCGTGCAGCACTGCGCCGTATCCGTTTAGCAGGCCGTGAATCATGCGAGCGGGCCGGCCGATCTTGAATCCGAATTTGACGCCCAGCACGGTGCTGCCGATCACATGAGCAACGACGTCCGGAAACGGTACGTTGTACCAGGCGTACAAGATGTCGTTACGCCGGCCGTACAGATCCATTCGTCGAAAGTCGCGGCGGGGCGATTCGAAATGGTGAATCGGGTCCGATCGTCCGAACCGGACCACGTACCCGGCGTCGAGCATGCGGATGCAGAAGTCGCGTTCTTCACCCTGGTGCAAAAGGTAACCGCGGTAGCCGCCGAGTTTTAGAAACAGGTCCCGGCGGACCGCGTGAGCGGTGCCGATGTAATCATCCCCGCACACCACGGTCTGGCCGCTACTGCCGCGCTGCCGCAGCACGTTCTCTTTGTTTACATTTATAAACGGGATCGCGACCGCGCCGACTCGGGGATGGTCGAAGTCGGCCATTGTCTGTTCGACGACATTCGGTGTGGAAAATGCTGCGTCGTCATCGATGGACACTAGGAGCTCACCAGTCGCGAGGCCTGCGGCTCTATTTCGCTGGACGATCAACCCGAGTGACTGTTCGACTCGGTCGAGCCTGACCTGCGGGAACTCGCGGCGCACTAAATCGCTGGTCCCGTCGGTCGAACCGTCGTCGATGACGAGCACCTCGGGTTTCGACGACTGATCGACCGCCGACTTCACGGCAACCAGCAGCTCGTCCTTTCGGTTCTTAGTCGTGATAACGACGGTGGCGTTCACTAGGCTCCGATTTCGGATTGGTTAGATTTAATTGGCATGTCGTTCGGCGGGCGGTGTCGAATGATTTTTGCCGGAACCCCGGCCGCAATTACGTCGCCGGGGAGGCTTTTGGTGACGACACTGCCGGCCCCGACGATGGTCCGCTCGCCGATTGTGACGCCTTTAAGCACGACGACATGGGCCCCGAGCCAGACCCAGTCACAGATGCGGGTCGGCTTGGCGAACATGTCCTGAGCCAGAGGCGGTTTGCTCAGATCCGACCCGTGGTCGTGGTCGGTGATGTAACACCCCGGGCCGATGGCCACATGACTTCCAATCGTTAATGATTCTGTGACGTCCAGAAACGAGCGGCGGTTGACGTACGTTCCGGGCCCGATCCTGAGCTTCACGCCCGGGGAAGGCTCTCCGCTGCACAGAACCACGACGTCGCGGTCCAGCGAGCAGGTGTCGAGGAGAATATTATGGTGGTCACGCGGAATCTCGACGGCGCGCAGCCAGCAGTAACCTTTGATTTGCACACCCCGCGCGCGGAAATAGAAATTTCTCCACCGCGAGGCGAGTCCCATGAACAGTCGGTCGAGCAGATTGAATAAAGTAGATCTCATCACGTCAGGCTCGAGTTATTCGGAAGCACCCGTTCAGGTAATCGCCGGGGATGTATCGGTCAGAAGTCTGGCTCTGTGTCATCTGTTCGAAGCCCTCGGGCGCGCGTACGTGAGATTTTTGAGGACCCGGCAGGGGAAGCCAATAAGGAATTTCCATCGGTGTAGCGACAGGTGCCAACCGAAGGTGCTCCGGTAGATTGCCCAGGCGCGGTCGCGACGGCGTTGGTCTACCATCTCTAAGGACATTGGTCGAGCAAACATTGAAATGATTCGACGGCGTTCGGTCGCGCGGGCGGGCCCGCCCGGGAAGCTTCCCGAGACCTCATCGTCAATCAACCGCCGTACGCCGGCGAAGCTTCGCTCCACGTTCGACATCGCCGAACCGGCGTGCTTTCGATACGCGAAGGTGCTCGGGGAAGTGATCTGTACGAACGTTTTTTGCATGCCCATCCGCATGGCTGCCAGGGCGTCTTCGCCATTGATCCATTCGTCCGGGAACCCGCCTGCCGCGATCAACGCGTCGCGCCGCATGACGAATGACGAGGCGCTGAACCAGCGCCACTGATCGCCGGACGCGTAATAGTCGTCGAACACCTCGACCGCGATCGGTGCGTCAGCCGCACCGGACAATTCTAGTTCAGACTTAAAAATCAGAGGCTTCCCGGCAATGAAAGCCGGGCGATTGTTTTTCTCGATAACAGATCGATACGTTGAAACGGTCCAGGGGAACCAGAGGTCGTCGCTGTCCAGAAACGCGACGTATTCACCCGAAGCCGACCTGAGGCCCAGGTTACGCGCCGCCCCCGGGCCTTTGTTTTCCTGCTCGAGCAAGGTGATCGGCCGGCCATACGCTCGAACCACGTCCGGCGTACCGTCTGTCGATCCGTCGTCTACGACGAGCACTTCCAGATTATCACAATCCTGCGCGAAGATCGAATTCAGTGTTCGCGCAATAAGGCCCGCTCGGTTGTAGGAAGGAATGATGACCGAGAGTAGCGGCATATTTTCTTGACGTGAAAGCCGACCGAGACACGCGCAGGAAAAGACAGATCGCGAGCGGAGGCGGACGCTCGGAAAGCAGGTATTGTCTTAAATCTTCTCCCAAGTGTTAGGGATCAGGTCCACGGTCGGGATATTGACCGGCGAACCGGGCGTGCACCACACCGCCGGCGCGATCACCCGTCGGCCGGGCGTGGTGTTCATCCACGCGGCCCACCAGCTGAAAGTGCTGTTGGCGATGATGTTATGGTCGCAGGCCGACATCAAGGTCATATCCTGAATATCGGTGTGTCCCTCGGAGAAATGAAGTCGATTCGACGCGAGCCCGCCCCCGGGAAGATTCTGTTTACACCATTCGATGTCTTTCGGTGTGTCCGAGAATACCAGAAACCGGGCGGCCGAATCGAACCTTGCGATTGCCGCGCGGAGATAGGTCATTCCGAGCGGACCGCTGTACACCGCGGTATTGCTTTTCAATTGCTCGGCGGCATGGGCCAGATCGCCCCGTCGGACGTGAAGCGCTACGATCGGGCCGTCTGTTGTTTTCAAGCTCTCGATATACTTTTTGGCATAGAGCTTTATCCCGGGGTCTCTGGGCGCGAGTTCCTCGCGAATTGTCTCGGCGACGTCCTCGAAGTATTTCTCCGTCTGCCAGTAACCATCCAGATAGCTGTTATCCGGAAGGTCTAAGAGGGTCGGATTAAATGCGTGGCTTTTCTCTCTTACGTGGGAACTCGGCCAAAGCCAATTGCGTCCGGTCGCCCGCCTCACGCGCCGGACGATCCGGCCTTTCAAGGTCGGTTTCGAATACGGGTCACGGACCACCGCTATCTCGGCGTCCGTTGCTGCGGGCGTAGTGACGCAGAGTTCGTAGAGTTTTACGGGTCGTTTGAACTCGCCAAGACCTTCGGGCCTGCGATCAGTACCGGTGCGATATTCCGAAAGGTCGAGCTTAAGGGGCGCGTTCCGATGCAGAGCCAGACGTCGAGCGGCGGCATACTGGAACATTTGATTCCCGAGACCCCCGCAGACGTACGAAATGATCACGGTCAGCCTTTGTTCAGAATCGATGACAATCGTCGCAGGGTGCCTTGGTACCATTGGTTGCCGAAGCGGGCAAGCGTCGGCTGATCGTTTCGGCAATCACGCCGTGATCTGAAGATCAAGCGTTTCAAAGACATCCTGATCGCACCGACGATTCTGACGCTTTACCGTCCGCCGGCTCGGCGTCCAATTGACTGGCGGATCTGATCCCTTAAGGCGGCGGATTGAAAGTGGCTCGGGTGACGGAGCAGATCGTCATCAACCCACTGCAACGCGCCGCGCAGGTCGCCGAACCGCGCGAGACCGAGAGCAACCGTTATCGGGTCGGCGTGCGGCTCTGGTGAAATCGGCCGACTCAGCCCCAGGGCGTCGTAGTCGAGCCAGAGATTGATGCTAGATTCGGCCGACGTCGGATCGTAGACGAGCGACCGTTCATACCAGCGCGCCGACTCCTCGAACAACGCGGCCGATCCGGGGTCACTTTTCGGAAGCAGCCTCGCTTCGCGACCGGCGATGAATCCGAGTCCGTCGAACGAGGCCACGCTCCGCGGGTTAACCTTAATCGCGTTTTCGAACAGCGATCTCGTGTTCTGCCACACGGGTTCCTGTAGGACGCTTCGCGTGCCCAAAGCGAGCATCATCATCGTCGCGACACCAACGACAAATGGGTTGGTCCATTTTGAAACGATCCAGGCGGCGAGCACGGCGACGCCGAACATCGGCAGGTACAGGTAATGATCCGAAGTCGTGGAGTGCACCTGGAATTCGAATGCCGAGAACCCGAGCAGCGGAAGCAACGGGATCAAAAACAAGAACCCGGCGGCGACTCCGACCGGCCAAACTCGACGCTTGCTGAACAACAGCCACGCGACACCAATCGGCAACAGCCAGGTGTAATAAATCGCGCCGGTGGCGGCGACGGCGGCGGGCGTCCGGCCGTAATCGATTCCCAGATGCAGGGGCCAGATCAGTTTCAGAAAATAAAATGCGACCGCGTCCGCGGCGATCGCGGGTCTGTCCCACCACGGCAAAGGCGATTGCCACGTTGCCGGTTGCACCAGCTTCGTCACGATCAAAAACGGAACCATCAACACGAACCACAGCGACAACCCCCGCACCGTCTTTCCGACCGGTCGCCGCAGCAGGAAGACCGACACCGCGACGGCCATCAACGGCACGACGACCGCGGTCGGTTTTGAAAGCATCGCCAGGACGAAAAAGAGCGTTGCCGAAGCGAAGCACCATCGCGCCGGCCATGCCGACGATCGCGCTTCACGAACCCGAATCGATCGCACGTAGCACAGCAGGGCGGCGCAGGCGAACAGCCCGCACAGCAGGTCTTTCGTCCCCGACACCCAGCCGACCGATTCGACCTGCACGGGGTGCAACGCGAACAGAAATGCTCCGATCGCCGCCGCGGAATCTTTACCGAAGAATTGCAGAAGAAGTTCGAAAACCAGCAGCGTCGTCGCTACGTGCAAGAGTACATTCGCGACGTGGAATATGCTGGGACGGAGCGCAATCCCCTGGTCATCGGGCGTCGCTCGGTGGGCGATCTTTGCGAGTGCGGCCCAGACGGTATACGTGACCGGGACGTAGAGCCCCATCGTGGTGTGCTCGCCCGCGGTGGTCCAATAGTGATCCAAGGTCTCGGCGGATGGAGGGTTCAGCAGCGGGTTTTGATGAACGGTTTCGTGGTCGTCCCACCACGTAAAACCGCAGGTGGTCAGCCTCGCGAACGTCAACAACGTAATCAGGACGATGCCGATGCGTAGGCCGAATCTCGAGATCTTCATGCAGGTTCGCGAGCGTAACACTGCAGCGTGCAATTCACAAAATGATCAGCTCGAATGCGGTCACGGTGGCCCCCCCCGGACGCCGGCGGCGGACTTGGCCGGCATCTTTTACGCTCACGCGCTCGAAGCGGCGGCCGCACTCTGTCGGTCGGATTCCTGCTGAGATTCGACGGCGGCGACAGAGTTCCCGGCGGCGAAACCGACGGTCGCGATGCCGTACCCCATGCCGCGCATCGGGTTGCTCCACATGAGCCGGCCGGTGAGCGCATCGAGGCAGAAGATCTCACCCCGGGTCGTTGCAAACAGCTTATCGCCGTCCAGAAAAAGATTGACGAACGACGAGCCTTTTAAGGCGGCTCGCCAGCATTCTGCCCCGGTCCGGCGATCCAGCGCCAGAACCCGGCCATTTAACCCCACGTGAACGAGATCCCTTTTGGTCATCCAGTCTCCTCTTAATAAAATCGGCGATTCGTCGTGCCTTTGCCGCGAAGTTTTAATCCCTCAGAACGCCGGTGCGAATTATAAACGAGGCGAAATTTCGTACTGCCCCGTTGAGCGATCCCGGCTTGAAATCTAACATCACCATATGGACGCAGTCACGAACTCATCCCCGCCCGAACCGGTTTACGATCCGGCAGTCGCGCTGGAGAACGTCATCGCTGACGAAACCGTCGATACTGAAGCGAGCCTCTGGGCACGCGCCGAGCTGCTCGCGGGCCGGGAGCCCGGCGAACTCGTGGTCGAGTTGGTCAGCCAAAGCTGGTCTGAAACCGATGCCGAGCACGTCGTCGAAATCGCACGCCAGGAGACTCGCGAGGCCCGTCGTGTGCTTACCCGAGAATCAGTCGTCCGCGATTTAAATGCCGACTACCGGTCCTCCACCGCGGGCATGTCGGTCGCGTTCTGCACGGGAATGTTCGGACTGTACGGGTTCACAAAACGTGTGATGACCGCCTGGCGAACACTCCGCCGACTGTCACGCAGCCGCGCGAATCGCAATTGAATGGCGTCCAACCTAGCTCGGTCCAAATTCCATCCAACCGTACCGATTTGCCCGCCTCACCAAGGGTCGGCAACTGAACCACCATCTCGGCGTCGCCGACCTGCACGGTGATCTTTTTCAACCGATGCGTCGGAACGGCAAATGTCAGATTCGGAGGCGATCTTTAGGCCGAGGCAGACGACGGAGTCGCCGGGGAAAGACCAGGATTTGTTCGCAGAAAGCGCCTCGCTCGAACTGCCTCTCGGCACACCCGCTGGTTTCGTCAGTGACCCCGCCGACAAAGGCCGGCGCGTTCGCGCGGTCGAAGTTGGCCGGCCAACCGAGCGGGCGACCGTCCAGCGCGGGTCGTTCCCGGAATTCCGCCATATGCAGAGACCTGGATCGTTATCAGCGAGAAGACTATTGCGGTTGCAAAAACTTGGTCCTGTGTCCCTTCGGTGATATTCAATACGATCGCACTAACGGATTCGTTGCGTCAGTCGTCTTTTTGCTCGTTTCAATCCCGGCTCAGACACGATGGTGTTCGCCTCCCCAGTCTGGCTGTTCGGTCTGTTGCCATGGGCAGCGTTGGTTGCGTATCTGCTGCGACGAAGATTGCCAAAGACGAGAGTGCCGTTCCTCCATTTCTGGCCACGACCAACCATGCCGGCTGCTCGATCGGGACGCCGGCCACCGCCGGTGTGGATTTCCCTGCTCTGCCTGGCCTGTCTTGCCGCGATTGTTTCCGCGGCGGGGCCGGCGGTGATGTCGGCACATTTAAGCGGCCGAATATCGATCGTTCTTGATCGCGGCCTCACGATGAGCTCCGACGCCCGGTATCAGGCCCTGCTCGCACGCTGCGCCGACCTGCTCGAGTCAGAAGATCGCGACGCAACCGTCACGCTCATTGCGGTCCCGGGTTCGACAGTGGAAACAAGCAGAAGCCGCTGGCTGTCGAGCGCCCGCAAGCTGCCGCCGACCGCGGTCGACACTCGCGATCTGCTGAATGAGGCGGTGGCCGAGACACTGCGTCGGTCGTCAGGACCGGTCATCGTTCTAAGCGATCAGCCGGTCCAGTCTGCTCTCGGCGATCGCATGATCCAGATCGCGCCAGCTGAACCCCGGCGAAATACTGGGATCGACACGCTTGCGGCTCGGCAGGGTGAGCGACGGCAGGTGATGGTTCGGCTCGTAAACGATTCGGCCGCGAAGTCCGTTCGGCTGCGCGTCCGATCGGGCGCGGTCACTATGGAACGGGACGTGTCTCTCACAAAGAAATCGGTCGACACGTTCTTCGATCTGCCGTCGCTGGACCAAATCGTCTCGGCGGAGATCGAATCCGACGACGACGACGTCCCGGCCGACAATGCCGCGTGGCTCGTGCGGCAACCGCGCGGCGCCCGCATCGATGTTGCGGGCGACGTGTCGAACGACGTTCGCCGATTCGCGGCAATTTATGCCGCCCAACGCCCCGGTTTTACGCGGATCATGGTCACCGGTGCGACGCTGCCGGCAGGGCAGGTCGGATTGCAGCTCGTCCCGACCAAGAGCGGCCGGGCCGTGATCTCGTCGCCGCTCACCACGGTCGCGAATGCGATCACTCAAAACGTCATTGCCTGGCCCGATGCCGCGGCAGCTGTGAGCGAGCCCCCCGGGTACCAGGTTCTGGTGCGGCGCGACGGCAAACCATTGGTTGCTGTGACCCGGAACGGTCCGCGGCAAGTGTGGGTGAACCTGAACGAAACGGATTGGACCGGCACGATCGATTTCGTAGTCTTCTTCTCGAACGTCTTTGACTGGCTTCGGGGAGGTGGCGTTGAAGAATTCACTTCAATCAGTCCGACCTTGTTAGACCCCGAATGGAAACGGTTGCCGGGGAAGCCGCGACCGGCCGGTGTGGCGGCGGGGCTTTGGCCGGGTGTTTACCAATCAGACGGTGGAAAGCCGCTGGCGGTCAACGCGCGGCCCTTGGCTCTACCGTCCGTCGTCGACCCCGGGGGAGCGGGACGGCCCCGGAACGCCACGCGCGTTGCCCGACAGACCGTGTCGCTGAGCGGTATTCTCTGCCTTTTCGCCTTGAGTGTGGCGGCGGTGAGCGCGTTGCTCGGCCCCGCGTCCCGGGTCCGAAATGCGGCAAGCGCACGCGAAATCGCTCGACGGCTTTCTGACCGCGGGCGAAGCTAAAACTTGACTCTTTTTTACGACCCCTTTACTGTTCTACTGTAGTTCGCAGCAAGAGTTGCTGCGGTCACGCGTCTCGAATGAACTCCTTCATCGGTGGCTCGTCGCGCAGGCGGCGGTTTGGAATTTAACTCATGTCCGAGTCACTTCAGCCTTTCGCGCTTTCGACATTCAAAGACATCGCGGTTGTTGAATTTACGAACAACAAGATTCTCGACGAGTCGGTTCTGGAAGACATCCGCAACGCTCTAAGCCGGCTGGTCGAGGCGGCAATCGCCCCCAAGCTGCTGCTCGATTTCAGCAACGTCGACCACATGAGCTCGGCCGCGTTGGGAATGCTGATCAACGTGAATAAATCAATCCGCGACAAGAACGGACAACTTCGGCTGGCGAACATCAAGCCGCAGATTTTCGAAGTCTTTGTCACGACTAAACTGAATAAGGTGTTCAAGGTGCTTGGGGACCGAAACGCGGCGATCGAAAGCTTTATTTAGTCGTGAAGCGTTCCATCGACGTGAATGGCATGGCGCGGACGAACTGACGGTGACAGTCGTGCATGGGTGGTTATAAGATTCGTGAACCGTGAGAGTTTCGGAACAGGGACCGTGTGGTAAGTTCGAATCGGCCCAAGGCGAATGGGAAGGCACTGCGGTGGATAAGCCCGTCAAGCTGACGATTACCTCCGAAACCGCGCACGTCCCGGACATTCAGGACCGCATCCTCGCCGAGGTGGCGCGACACGGCTTTACCCAGCAGAGCTATTTCGCGATCAAGCTGGCGCTCGAGGAAGGTCTGGTCAACGCGATCAAGCACGGTAACAAGATGGACAAGAGCAAGTCCGTCCGGGTCGAGTACAAAGTCACGCCGAAGCAGTTTGAAATCACGATAGAAGATCAGGGTCCCGGGTTTCACCGGAACGGCGTGCCGGACCCGACGCTGGAAGAGAACATTGAAAAATGCAGCGGCCGCGGGATTCTTCTGATGGAAGCGTACATGAATAGCGTCCGCTGGAGCCGGGGCGGTCGCCGCGTCCGAATGATCAAGAAAAACGAACCCGACCCGATGCCGCAGTAAGGGATGCCGGGCCGGACCCGGAAGCTTGTCCGCGTTATACGTTCTCCCGCCGTGCAAACCTGAATCGCTTCAATGTTTCTTCCGATCAGCACCGACACCTCGCTCCGCCGAACGCCTTACGCGAACTGGGCGCTGATCATTTTGAACGTGCTCGCGTACGTGGCCCAGCACGCCTTTCACGCGGTCGACACGCACCTGATCCTGAACCCCGAATCCCCGCACTGGTATTCGTTTTTCTCGTACCAGTTCGCGCACGCCGACGCGCTGCACATCGGCGGAAACATGCTGTTTCTGTACATCTTCGGGAACACCGTCAACGACAAGATGGGGCAGCTCGGCTATCTCGCATTCTACCTGGCCGGGGGCGTGTTCGCCGGGACCTGCTACGTTTTCACGGAACAAAACGGGCTTCCCATGGAGGGCGCGAGCGGGGCGATCGCGGCCGTCACCGGCGCGTATCTGATCCTGTCCCCGCGGTCGAACATCACCGTTTTCTACATGTTCTTCTACATCGGGAAGTTCGAGATCCAGAGCATGTGGGTGATCCTGTTCTACTTCGTTCAGGACCTGGTCCTCAACGGCGGGCAGGACGGCGTGGCGCATATCGCGCACATCGGCGGGACGCTGTTCGGAATCTCGATCTGCCTGACATTCCTTGCGACGCATCTTCTTCCGCGCGATCAGTGGGACGTTTTAGCGCTCATGACCCGGTGGAATAAGCGTCGGCAGTACCGCGACTTGGTTTCCAAGGGGTTTAACCCGTTCGATTACACCAAGGCCTCGGGCTCGAGCCACCGGCGCGCGAACGACGCCGTCGCCGAGCAGGTGCAGGACATGCGGGAGCGGATCAACGCGGCGGTCGGTATGCAGCAGATAAACGTCGCGGCCGATCTTTACGTCCAGCTGAAAATGCTGGACGCCGACCAGGTGTTGTCACGGACGTCGCAGCTGGACATCGCCACGCAACTGCACCACGACGGCCGCCACGCCGACGCCGCCGAGGCGTACGAATCGCTGCTCCGGGCATACCCCAAGCTCGAGCGAATCGAGCAGATTGAACTGGCGCTGGGGTTGATTTATGCCCGCGACCTTCACCAGTACGCGCGGGCGCGGCAACTGCTGTCGCGCGTGGTCGACCGCGTCCACGAAGGCCGGGTTCTTGAGATGGCTCGCGAAGAACTGAGCCTAATGCCCGCCGCCAATTGATTTGAGCAATCCGCCCACCTGGTCCGGCAGCTTGACGCTGTTCAGCTGCTTCTTTGCCGTTTCGGTGAGTTTATCTTTCACACCGTCCAGGTTCCCGCTGAGCAACGCCTGCACGTCGACCGGAATGCCCGCCGACTTCGATGCCTGCGACGCGAGCTGACTTAGTATCGTTGTCGCGACGTCTTTCAACTCGACTCCCTTCTGCTGCCCGTCGGCGTTGCCGAGATCCTTGATGCTCGTCGTCGGGATCGTGACGTCGAACCGTTTCTTGATGCCGGCGATGTCGGCCTGAAGCAGCACGTGTGCGTTGCTGATCGTTATGGTGTCGATGATCAAGCGGATCGGTTTGCTGGTGGTCGGCGTCGACGGGGTGGTCGTTTTTTCGGGATTCTTGGGCAGGCCGTCGATCAGTGCCTTGAAGTTGAACTTCTGGCCCTTCTGCTCGACGACCATCTGCGTGCCGTCGAGTTCGATTGTCGAGATGTGAATCGGCTCGTTCCGCAGCTTCATCAGACCGCCGGTGTCGACCTTCAGCCCGGCGACCGACAACATCTGGGGCGCGGAAAATCCCGGCGGGGATGCGATCGCCAGATTTTTTAGACCGAGCGTCCCGCCGAACAGCCCGAGGTCGACGCTGCCCAGCGTCGTCGCGACTTTCAGCTGTTCCGTGGCCTGCGTCTGCACCTGCGACTTCACGATCCCGTTCAGGCTGAAGTACAAGGCGACCAGCGCCCCGATCACGAGAACCACAATGCCTGCGACAATTCGGATGGCGATTTTCATGCGAGCGACTCCTGGTAGTAAATCATCTATCGACCGACGCGGGTCATCGATCGGGCCGATTCGACCGTTTTCACCGGTGACTGTTAAAGTTCGACCGGTCGAATCCCGATTTGACACTAGGCAGGGGCCATGCCACTATGCCACACCCGCCCGTTGCGGGGAAAAATGTAGCCGGAAAAAGCGGATTCCGGCTTGAGTTCAAACATCTCCGGAGACAGCACATCATGCTCTTGACCAAGCACGAGAACGAAACTTTCCTGAACCAAACCGTCTATATCAGCGGTCAGGCGTTTGTGCGCTGCAATTTTATTGCATGCACCCTGATCCTGCGTGAGACCGTTTACCACCTCGAAGGATGCACCTTCGAGCGTTGCAACTGGCACGTCGACTGGGTCCTCATGTGGGGCAGCCCCGAGTCCATCCGCGAGATTAAAGCGCTGGTGAGCCTGATCGAAACCGCTCAGCTTTCGCAGCTCCCGGCCGACCAGCTGACCCCCGCAGGCGCGACCCCGGTCACCCCCGGCGGTCAGACCGCCCGGTAAGCGACCAGCCCCCATTCATCAACTAATTGGACCGAAGACCACAAGCCCGCGTGGTCTTCGGTCTTTTGCGTTGGCCCGCCGGCCGCCTTCGCTGCCGGTCCTTGATCATCCGAAATCAACCGAGCCTCGATCTTCGCGCGTCGACCCTTTATTCTCCACTCGATGCCGAACTTCCAGCCGATGCTCGATGCCCTGTCCCGGGCCAAGCGTGTATTAGTGACGACGCACGTGCGCCCCGACGGGGACGCACTGGGCAGCACCGCCGCGATGGTGATGGGGTTGCGGTCCAAGGGGATCGACGCGCAGGTGCTGTTGCTCAGCCACTTGCCCGGCAAGTACGCATTCATTTTTCACGACCTCGGCATCGACCACATTGATGTAGAAACCGGCTGGCCGGCCACGTTCGAGATCGCCTCGTTCGACACGCTGCTGGTAGTCGACACCGGCACCTGGTCGCAACTCCCCGGGATGAAAGAACGCCTCTCGGGATTCAGCGGGCAGAAACTCGTCGTCGATCATCATCTGACGCAGGAGGACTGGGCCGACCTGAAGCTCGTCGTCACCGACGCGGCCGCGGCAGGGGAGATCGTCGAAGGACTATTAAACCAATGGCAGGTCGGCCTGACCAAACCAATCGCCACCGCGCTGTTCGTTGCCGTCGTCTCCGACACCGGCTGGTTTCAATACTCGAACACCACCCCGCACACGTTCCGCATGGCCGCCCGGTTGATGGAGGCCGGCGTCGACACCGACCGCGTCTACCAGCTGCTGTACCAGAACGAACGCGCCGAACGGCTCGCGATCCAGTCACGCGTGCAGCAATCCCTTGAAATGCTCTGCGACAATCGGCTCGCGGTGATGCGCGTTCGTAAAACCGATTACACCGCGACCGGCAGCACCTCCGGCGATACAGAAGGGTTGATCAATCTTCCTCTGCAGGTACGAACCATTCAGGTGTCGCTGATGTTCACCGAACCGAACGATGCCGGCCCCATCCGCGTGAGCTTGCGCAGCAAGGGGCAGGTCGACGTCGCGCGGTTCGCTCAGCAGTTCGGCGGGGGTGGGCACGCCCGCGCGGCGGGGCTGAAACTGACCGGCACCCTCGACCAGGTCCGCGACACCGTCGTCGCACGGATGACCGAAGCGCTGAACGAGAACGCCGCGACCGCTGTGTCGAAGTAGCCCTGAACCGACTTGTCGACCGCCGGCATCTGCGTCAGATGCCCAGATCCACGGTCGTAAACAGGCTTTCAAACACGTACCCGGCGGCTTCGATGTTCTGCCGCGCGCCTTCGAGCCGGTCGATCGTGCCGACGATCTTTTTTACCTTCAACCCCGCGGCCTCGATCGTCTTTGCCGCTTCCACCACCTGCCCGCCGGTGGTCATGATGTCTTCAATAATGACCACGGTCTCGCCAGGATTGAAGATGCCTTCGATCTGCTTGTTCGACCCGTAGTCCTTCTTCTGGTTCCGGATAAAGATCGCCGGCTTGCCCGACGCCATCGCCGTCGCCGCCGCCAGCGGCACCGCGCCGAGCTCCGGCCCGGCAATTCGGTCCACGTCCGCGGTGATGTGTGCCGCGAACATCCTCCCGAGCTCCAGCAAGATGTCCGGCTGGGTCTCGAACCGGTACTTGTCCAGATAGTAATTACTCTTCCGCCCGCTGCGGAGCGTGAACTCCCCACGCAGCAACGCAACCTCGCCAATCCGTTTCGCTAGTTGTTCCCGCGTCATCGTTCCCATGCCCCGTAAATATCACGGCATCGGCATCAGGGTCAAACCATCTCAGGGCCGCTCGACTTGTTGGCACCGCTGGTCGTTGTTTTGAGTCCGATGAAGTTACCGGAAAATCAGCAATACCGGCCTTCTCGCTAGGTGAAATACCGGTACATTGCAGGATCAAACCCGCCATAATCTAACATAACCTAACATATTTTTGATCTTTTTATCATTACATTGCTTAAAACTGGCAAGTGGCGTTCGTTCGAGACGGCGGTCGATGTCACGCGCAATTCGCCGCCTGAATTACAGAAGCCGTCCCGCCGCCAAAACCCAGCGAGTCTCGGTTGACGAACCAACGGGTGCCGAGATCGTACGCCAGCTCCGCGAACCCGAATCGCGGCAGCACCGCCGCCGCCGTGCCGGTCAGGCTGGCTACGTTTCTGTAGCCGCGCGGACGATAATTTGCGCGCGACCCAGATCACTATCCCTTACGCCCAAATAGCTCAAGGGGCGTGCAAACCTCTCTCACCCGTATGCCCCAGCTCCGAGGGATGCAACCATTTCCCGTGCGCCGTCGCACTCAACCGTAGGAACTGCTTGACCCACAGTGAATAACATTCCATGGTCGATTCCGCCATGCCCCGCTGCTTCGCCACGACGCTGAGTTTTCCAAGCAATCGCATGAACCAAACAAATACCAAACTTTGCTGCGGTGCGTCAACAATATAATATTTCGTTGACAGGCGTCTCAGCAGAGGGCAATCTGGCATTTGCCGATGCGACGCTATGTTGCACCGTCGGTTAATTAATCGATAGTTATGTGCCTCCGCCAACTGCCGATCGAAGCATTTGGACCGTTGTGTGACGCCACCTTGCAATCGGTCGCGTGGGTCGACAGCGGTGCCGACGTGCCGCCGCCGCTTATGGTCACGTTGAAGCTCTGCGGCGGCAACGTCCTTGCATACACCTTCACGTGGGTATCGCACCTTCGCATTTCTCTCGCCCAGAAGGAACGCGGGTTTTGTCAGCCGTTCAGTTGGGAGTGCAGCGCCCGCCGGCTGGAGGACGGACGCGTTGACGTCCTGTTCGACTTCGCCGGTAACGGGGCGATCACATTCCAGTGCCAGGACATCTGCGTACCCGGCACATAACCCGCCATGCTGTGGACGGCCCCGCGTCGCGTCGAACGTTTGTCCTTGGTATAGTGTCCCTTGGCGCGTCGCGTTGGCCGCCACAGATTGTCATCCGTTATCCCGCCATGGCAGCGGCTTTGTATAAATTTCGTCTGGGCGACTACCAATCGATCACCCTCACATGCGACTCGTACGTCGGCGGCCTCCGGTGCCGAGCGCGTGGGCGGCTCGGGCGGGTCAGTTGGGCGACGGAGACTCAAGTGGCCGCCTCCGAAATCGAAGCTTTCGCAACGGCTGTCGAGGCGGTGGTTGCCACACTCGTGGGTACCGCGGTGCTCGACCTTCACGGAGACAACCGGATTTGGATCAGCGTTTCTGTTAATACGTACGGGAGCGTTCGAACGGACTACGAAGTCTCCGGCAACTCCGGCGGGCTGAGCCGAACGGGTTGGCACGCCGGCGGCGCATACGACTGCTGGCATCTCCACTACTTGAAACAGTTCCCGTTCCGCAGTTCGGCGGCGGGATTCGAATAAGGGGGCATCACTCGAACTGGTCGTTAGATTCTAAGGCTTTGTTCCTGCGGGCTCGCTTTTCGATTTGGAATTCGGGCGTTTTGATCCTGTCGGCTGGCGTTTCAACTTCAAATACCGGCATTTCAAACCTCTCGGCTGGCATTTCAACTTCGAATACTGGCATTCCGATCGGGTCGGCTGGCATTTTGACTTTAAATGCTGGCGTTTCTCCACCGCTTTCTTCGTTCATTCGGGGAACTACTCTTTTAAAGCGGGTTGTATCTGACCCATAAAGAATAAGAAGGGGCCATTCCTAATTTTATTATCTGTCTAGGCCTCGTACGACTGACGTACTCTTAGCGAAGATCAACGAACGCCGGTTCATAGGAATGCCCGGCTTAAGGACTGCGTTGAACGAGTGCTGTTGACCGCCGCCCAATGCTGCCGAATGACTCACTATGATTGATGATCATCGTCTCCGATTCATTCGGATTATCGAAAAGAACCCGGGACGAGTCGACTGCTCTGCTGACGACGGACCTGACTCTGAGATTGATGATTAATACGCGGCGCTATTTTTAATGGTAACAGTCAGTCAGCGAATCTCGCTTCGCGGCAGATTGTCATGGCACGCTTGCTTGTCCGGTTCTTACGCTGCGATTATTCTATTACTCGTGGCCAAACCCTTGAAAATCGGATCGGTGCAGTTGCGGAACAACCTGCTTCTTGCGCCCATTGCCGGGTATTGCGATCTGGCGTTTCGGCTGGTCGCGCGGGCGTGCGGCGACGTCGGGCTGGCCTGCACGGAACTGCTCTGCCCGCACGGGGTGCTCCGCGAGAATCGCAAGTCGATGGAACTGGCCATGACCTGCGAGGCGGACGCTCCGCTGTGCATGCAGCTGTACGGCGGGAATGTCGAACTGCTTTGCGAGGCGGCGCGGTGGGCCGAGGACCGCGGGGCTCATGTCATCGACATCAACATGGGTTGCCCGGTCGATAAGGTGACCAAGCTGGACGGCGGCAGCAAGCTGCTCTGCAACCCCGATCATACGTTGAAAATGGTCGAGCGGATCGCGGGGGTGCTGCGCAATGTTCCGCTGACGGCCAAGCTGCGATTGGGCTGGGACGACACGTGTCTGGTGGCCCCGTATCTCGCGGCCCGGCTCGAAGAGACTGGCGTCAAGCTGGTCACTATTCACGGTCGAACCACCGCGATGAAATTCACTGGTCAGGCCCGGCTCGACGGCATCGCCGAAGTCGCCGCTGCGGTGAAGAACATCCCGGTCATCGGAAACGGCGACATCCGCACGCCGCAGGACGCGAAACACATGATCGGCACGACCGGCGTTGCCGGCGTGATGATCGGCCGGGGAGCGTTGTCCACGCCGTGGATCTTCCGCGACACCTGGAGCTACCTCACGACAGGAACCATCCCGCCGCCGCCGACGGTCGAAGAGATCTGCGACCTGATGCGAATGCATTTTATGGGGATGGTGCAATATCGCTGCGAACGGGCGGCCGTGTGCGAGTTCCGCAAGCGGATCAGCTGGTATGCCAAAAATCTGAACCCCTGTTCGCACCTGAAGGCCGAGATGCGGACGATCGAATGCGTCGCTGATTTCGAGGCCGCGATCGGCCGGTTCCTCGAGTTCCGTCGAACCCGGGCCGGAACACCGGTCGAAGAATCCGTCGCCGAGTTGGTCCTCGCCTAGCCGCGCTCGAATGCTGCCGAGTGTTCCGACGGCCTTCGAACTTCGCCCGACCGTGTGAAGCCCGGCCGTGTGAACGCTTGTACGCCGGCCGCGCCCGGTTTAAAGTCTCTGCCGCCAACCATGAATGTGCCTTCGTTTTTAACGGCCGTCCCGACCACGCTTCGAGAACTGGGCGCGCTCCCGCTTCCGGACTGGGTCCATCGGGTGTCCGGGCTCGCTTCGCCGGTCGGGATTCGCTGGGGCGACGGCATCGGGGTCGGAGCGTGCAACTCGCGCGATTTTGCCCGAGTTTCTGTGAAGATTGCGAACGCCATCGACCTTGGCGGCGATGCGTTACAAAAATCGGTTCGGCTGGCGTATCGAAAACTTTTTGAACAGCTCGCGGCGACCACCGGTTTCTATCCGGTGCGATTCTGGAACTTTATTCCGGGCATCAACGACTCGCTCGAACGGCAGCAGACCCGTTACATGATTTTCAACGCGGGGCGGTTCCTGGCATTTAAGGGGCACTACGGGGAGGTTGACCTTTTCGACCGAAATGTTGCCACGGCATCGGGCGTCGGGCACCGCGGGAACGACCTGTGGATTCACTGTCTCGCGTCGCAGGTTCCGGGCGTCCATCTCGGTAATCCCCGGCAGTTGTCGCCTCATAATTATTCCGCGCGGTTCGGGCGGATGCCGCCTTGTTTCGCGAGGGCGACCCGGCTCCGCGATCAGATATTTATCGCCGGTACCGCGAGCATCCGCGGCGAGGAATCGCTGCACGACGAGCTGGGAAATCAGCTGGCGGAAACGCTGACGAATCTCGCCTGTGTCACCGAGGCCGCGTCGGTCGTCGGTCCCGCGGCGTGCCGATCGCAGGCCAACTGGCTGGCGAAACTGACTGACGTCCGGGTCTACCACCCGCGCCCGGCGGACGCGCCGATCATCAGCCAACGTCTGCGTGAACGACTCGGTGGACGGCCGCGCCTGGAATTTATCCATGCGGATTTGTGTCGGTCAGAACTACTGGTCGAGATCGAGGCGCTGGCGGACCTGTCCGAGCGAACCAAGCAAGGAGTTTTGCAGTGAATACCGGCTCCCCGCAGTTCGACGTGATCGTGATCGGCGGGGGGCCCGCCGGGTCGACCGCGGGGCTGGTGCTCGCAAGCGCCGGCCTGAAGGCGGTCGTTCTCGAGAAAGCCGTTTTCCCGCGCTTCCATATTGGCGAATCGATTCTGCCGTTTAACTTGCCATTGATTCAACAACTGGGACTCGAGCCCGAGCTGAGGAAGCTGCCGCACGTTCCCAAGCTGGGAGCCGAGTTCGTGATGGGCGACGATCCGGAAAGCTCGGTCCGATTCGGCTTCAACCAGGGCCTGTTGCCCGGTTCACCGACGTTTAACATCGAGCGCGCCGGGTTCGACGACATGTTGCTGAAAGCCGCTGCCAAGGCAGGCGCCGACGTCCGACAGGACGCCCCAGTTGAGCGCGTCGTTCGCTTGTCCGACGGAGACGTTGCCGTGATGGCCGGGGGGAAGGAAATCACCGGGCGTTACATCCTCGACGCCAGCGGGCACGGCACCGTAATCGGCAAGCACCTGGGCACTCGCAAAAATATCTCCGACGAACAGCTGAAAAAGGTCGCCTACTTCGCCCATTTCGAAAATGTGCAGCGGCTCGCCGGTGATGAGGCCGGGCACCCCGGCATCGTGCTTACCAAGGAAGGCTGGTTCTGGTTGATCGGCGTCACCGATCAAAAGACCAGCGTGGGGTTCGTGACCTGGCCCCATTTCGCCAGGACGATCAATGTGCCGCCGAACCGCCTGTTGCAATGGGCGATCGCCCGCTGCCCGGTCGTCCGCCAGCGCATGCAGAACGCGACCGGTCCGACGACCAACGAAGTGCTCGCGGACTTCAGCTACAAGTGCAAACCGTACGCGGGCCCCGGGTATTTTCTGATCGGTGACGCGGCCGCATTCCTGGACCCGATCTTTTCCACCGGCGTCACACTGGCGATGACCAGCGCGGTCGAGGCATCGCGAAAGATCGTTGCCGTTCTCAAGGGACAGCTGTCACCGCACAAGGCACAAAGGCAGTACGCGAAATTCGTTCACGACAGCACCTATGTTTTCTGGCGTTTGATCCGCGGGTCTTACAAGCATTCCTTCCGCGAACTGTTCCTGAACGGCTCGGGCCCGCTTCAGATGCACAGCGCGGTGATTTCGATCCTGGCCGGCAATGTGTTCCCGAAACCCATTTTCGAGCTTCGCTGGCGCATGCGTGTCTTTGAGCTCTGCGTGTTCCTGAATCAATACCTGCCGCTGGTTCCCCGGCGGAAGGAATTCTCGCTCGTCTCCCAGGCCGACACCGAACCGCTGCCGACCAACACCGCCCAACCCAGCATGGCATGACGCATTCGACTCGGTTCCTGGAACGCCTTTCTCGTCACGCGACGGAACGACCCGACGTGCCCGCGTTCGTCGATTCCGCCAGCGGGCTCGCCCTCACTTGGAAGTCGCTCGCCACGCAGGTCACCGAGCTCGCCGATCGTCTTCGTCGTTCATTTCGGCCCGATTCCGTCGTACTGATCCGGTGCCCCAACGGCATCGATTTTCCAGTCGCGTTTCTGAGCGTTTTAGCCGCTGAGTGTGCCGCGTTCCCGCTTTCGGTCGACAGCCCGGAAATGGAAATTGAAACTCTCGGCAAACGTGTGAAGGCAGACGCGCTGCTGACCTGCGGCGGGGTAGCGGGCGCCGCGACCGGTTCGCACATCGATCTCCGCATTCTTGCAACGAGCAATCGTGACACTGCACCGGATGTCTCAGCGAGAACCCGCCTGATGCTGCTCAGTTCGGGTTCTACCGGTGATCCGAAAATCGTCTGCCGGTCTGATAATTCGCTCGACGCGGTATGCGATCAGATGTGCCAAAGCATCAAAATCGGTCCCGACGATCGGATTCTGGCGACCGTCCCGCTCTGCCATTCCTACGGCATCGAACACGGCCTGCTCGCGCCGGTCTGGGCCGGCGCGACAGTTTACCTCTGCCGCGGACTCGACCTGCCTCTGATCAAGCGAGAGCTCACGCATTGCCGGATCACGCATTTACCGGGTGTGCCGTCCATGTACGAGATGCTGGCCAATCATGCCGAGCGCGGTGAACAGTATACAGAGCTTCGGGCGGCTTACTCCGCCGGCGCGCCGTTACCGCTCGGCGTTTTTGAAGCGGTGTCGAACCGCTGCGGTATCAAAGTCGGCCAGCTCTACGGCGCGAGTGAGATCGGGTCGGTGACCTATGCCGACCCGACGCTGCCGAACTTCGACCCGTCGAGCGTGGGCCGGGCCATGCCCGGTGCCCAAGTCAGAGTCACCGCCGGGACCGACCCAAAGCTCTCGCTAGCCGCGGGCGAAGTCGGCCACGTGTGGGTCTCCGCCGCGTCTCAGTTCAGCGGTTACTTTGACGAACATGCTTCGCCGTTCGCCGACGGGTTTTATCCGACCGGTGACCTCGGCCGGCTCGATTCGTCGGGCAACCTGTTCGTCACCGGCCGCGTCAAGCTTCTGATCGACGTCGGCGGGTTGAAGGTCAACCCGCTGGAAGTCGAAAACGTACTCATGCAACACCCCAGCGTCGGCGACTGTGTCGTTCTTCCGGTGCGGCAAAGCGCGACGATTCATCGACTGAAGGCGGTCATTACCGCCCGCGACCTTTATAACCCACCCCACATTGAAGAGCTCCGGCAATTCGCACGCGACCGCCTGGCGACCTATAAAGTCCCCCGCGTGTTCGAAATTCGCGACAGCCTCCCGCGGTCGGCGACCGGGAAGCTCATTCGACACTTGGTGGAAGCATGAAACGCGTGCGGACGACATTCCATTTTCAGATGAGCAAACTCGTCTGGTCCGCAGGTCTGGCGCTGGCGTGCGGTTGTCACCCGGCCCACCCCGAGCACCTGGCGAAATACTCGGCGATGGACGAGTCGTCCGAGGTTCGCACGCTCGCGCGGCGGTCCGCGCTGGTCAAAACCGTCTCGGGAACCGGCACCCTGGAACTCAGCCAGCCGAACGGCGACGGCGTCGTTCTCGACGTGGCCGTGGTGTTGCAGATGCCGAACCACGCCCGGCTCCGCGCCTGGAAGATGGGGCAGGCCGTGTTCGACTTGACCGTTTCTCCCGAGGGGGTTTGGCTCGAGACGGGGCAGCAGGGTTCCAGAAAACAGCAGATCACGTCCGCCGGCGATAATGCCGCGCGGGTGACGCGGGGGCTGTCGCTGCTGAGCGGAGGTTTCTTCGACGACCCGACGCTGACCGGGTTCGACGAGGGCAATCAATTGATCCTTCGTCAGCAGCACCCCAACGAACCTGCCATCACGTGCCGGGTCGACCGTGACACGCTGACTCCCCGGCAGTTCCGGATGGTCGATTCGACCGGCGTCGAGCGATTCTCACTCACGCTCGGAGAATATGCCGATTCCGCAGGGCTGCTTTGGCCCCGGAAAGTGACCGCCGTTAGTTCCGTCGGCACGATCGTCGTCGCGCTCGACGACTTGGAATTGAACGGCGAAACCGCCGAAGGTGCTTTCGTCCCGCCGCCGCGTGCGGAGAAATTGCCGTGACCGAAGGGGGCGATTTATCACTGCCCGCCCTTCCCGCGCGACGCTGGAAAACGGTCCTCGGGCTGGTCCTTACCGCAGGGGTGCTGTCGTACGCATTCATCAGCCGGATGTCCGCCGACCCGTCGCTGCAGAATATGTTCCCCAGGGGTGACGCTTCGGCGGCGGCGATGGTGCACGTGCTCAACAATTTTTCAGCCGCCGATGATCTGCTCGTGCTGGCCACTCTTCCCGACCCTCTGGACAAAGCGCGGCAACACGACCTGACCGACTTCGCGGCCCGGCTCGAAAAATCCATTCACGATTCACCGGAAGCGTCGCAACTGGTCGAAGCGTTCGCCTACCGACCGGACGCCGAGTCCCGCGCGTTCATCGCCGGGAATGTAGTGCCCGCCGGGATCTACTACTTGAGCGACGAAAAATATGCCGCGGCGAAGCAGCGTCTGACCAAAGACGAAATGCGCCGTCAACTCCGGCAGGACGAGGCGATGCTTTCCGCGCCCGGTCCCGCGGCGGGGGCGCTGGCGTCGGTGTTTCTCAAAGACCCGCTGCGATTGCATGAATTTCTGGTCGACGAACTGAACGCGAGGAAGCCCGCCGGGTTCGGTGATTCGAGCGACGGTTTCTTCTCTCCCGACGGACGAAGCCTGCTGATCCGCGTCATCGGGAAACGATCGCTCAGCGATCTGGCCTACGCCCGGCAGTTGACCGACGTGATTACCACCCTGGCCGACCGCGTGAAAGAGTCCGTGCAGGTCGACATCAGCGGCGGGTACGCGATCGCGTCGACCAGCGAGCGGGCGATCCGCGGCGACATGATCGTCAGCGTCGTCTCGTCGGTCGTTCTGCTCCAATTGCTTTTCGTGCTCGCGTACCGGCGGCCGATTCGATATTTCATTCTGGCGTTTCTTCCCGTCGCGCTGGGCTTGCTCTACGGGTTCGGGGTCCGCGGCGCGATCTCGTCGACCATCTCGCCCGCGGCGGCGGTCGTCGGCGCCGTGCTGGCGGGCATGGGCATCGACTACACGGTGCTCTACCTTCCGCATTACCACACCGCCCGCGACGCGCGCCTGTCTACCGTGGCAGCCGTGGGCCGGACGACCCGGCAACTCGCGTCCCCGCTTCTCGCGGCGTGCCTGACTTCGGTCATCGGTTTCCTGGCCGTCGGTTGGTCGAGCGTCCCCGCGTTGAAAGATTTCTCGCTGGTCGGATCGCTCGGTCTGATCGGATCGCTGCTGGCCGCGGTCGTGATCCTTCCGGCGCTGTTGGCGTCGAACGACCGAGGCCCGGCCTCCGGCGCGCGGCCGCGGGTCAGACTCGAACCCTTGCTCGGTTGGGTCACCCGCCATCGCAGGCAGGTGCTCTGGGGATGGGCTGGTTTTCTGACATCGTTGGTCATTGTCGTCGCCGCCGTCCCGGGCCCACTACTGGCGATGGAATCAGACCTCACCGTCATGCACCCCCGGCCGAACAAGCCGTTGGACGCCGAGGCAAAGATTGCCAAACGCATGGGAACAGACCCGGGCGCGATGGCCGTCTTTTTGAAAGCGGACACCGACGATCAGCTGATCCAGTTGGCGTACGACGTCCAGCGCAGGCTCTCGGATGCCGCGGTAAAACAGGCCGGGGTGGTCGACGTTTACGGCCTGTCGACTTTGTTGCCCGACCCGAGAGTCGTCGCAAATCGCCGTGGTCAAGTGTCGGCCGGCGAGACCGATCGCATCCTCGCCGATTTTCGATCCGCGGTTTCAGAAACGTCTTTCGACCCGGCCGCCTTTTCGGGGTACGAGACGTTTCTGCGATACACGCTCGACGGGCCCGCGACACCGACGATCGCCGACCTTCACCGCAGCCCCCGGCTGGCCGAAACGCTGCTGGGGCGAGTCCCCGGCGAAGCAATGACGCAGATTTTCTTCGCCGACCCGCTGGACACCCGGGCCCGGCGCGTCGCCGCAGTCGAGGCCATTCGACACGCGCTGGCGGGCTTGCCCGGCGTGACCCTGACCGGGCTCGGGGTGATCGGTCTCGACACGGAAACGGCGATCCAGCACGACCTCCCGCGACTGCTCGCCGCCGCGGTCGGGTTGAACGTGGTTTATCTATTGATTCACTTCCGCCGGATTTCGTCAGTGCTGCTGTCGTTGATTCCCGCCGCCGTCAGCCTGCTCTGCCTCACCGCGGTCGTCCGGGTCACGGGCATGAAACTGAACCTGGTGAACTTGGTCGCACTGCCGCTGCTGATCGGCATTGATGTGGACTACGGGATTTATCTCGTGAGCCTCGCGCGTCCGCGAGTGCCCATCGCGGGGGCCGAAGCGCGGCGGCGGGTGACGACCAGCGTGTACTCGGTGATGATCTCGGCGGCGGCAAACGTGCTCGGCTTCGGCTCGCTGGTCACAACCAGCGTCCCGGCGATCCGGTCGCTCGGCTGGGCCGTCGGCGTCGGTGTGCTGGCCTGTTTTGCGGCAACGATCTTTCTGCTGGTGCCCCTGTTGATACGCGAGGCCGGCGAATGATCGCTATCGTTGAAAGCCTATTCCGAGCTCGGCACCGCTCACGCGAACAGTTTCGCGCGGTAGTGGCCTGTGCAATTTTGTCGCTTGCGTTTACAACGTTCTGCGGGTGCGGCGCACCGACCGCCCGGCTGCGGTTTCCGATCGGCCCGCTGGAGCAGAACCACAGCGTCGTCTGGTATGCGGCGGGACACGCGGGCCGGCCCGGATTCGGGACGTCGCTCGACGAGACGGGGACGCTGGACAAGATTTATTACGCGGACAAGGAGAACGGGAAACCGGACCGCATCTACCGGCTCGACGACTATGCCGACGACGAAGTCCCGCATGTTCTGATTCTGCTGGACTCGATCCCCTTCGACGCGATTACGGCATTTTATCGCGCGGGACACCTGCGATTTCTCGGCCCGCCGCAGAAGGTGATCGCGCCCTTCCCGTCATTGACAGAAATCTGTTTCAGCGACGTGCTCCGCGCGCCGCCGTTGCCGGGCATGATCGATCAGAGCTACGACCCGCGGACGAATCAAGTCCGCAGCGCGTTCTGGGATCGGGTCGAAGGCGACTGTGCGCCGTGGCAATGCCGGCTCGATTATCATGCCGCGTTCTGGGAAGACGGCATGTCGTTTCTCGAGCCCCGGGCTTGGTACGGGGCCGAGCTGGAACGCGCCCGCGGCGTAAGCGAGAAGAGCGGCTCACACGTTACGATCGTTTACCTGGGCAGCTCGGCGTCGATGGTTTGCAAGTACGGACGGCGGGGAATTGCCGAAACCTTGGAGCGGGCCGAGCAGCTTTGCCTCGAAATTCTTTACGAGCGCCACGGCGCGGTGAAGCTGTCGCTCATGGCCGACCACGGGCATAACCTGGTCCATTCGATCAATCTGCCGTTGGCCGACTACCTGAAGCAGGCCGGATTTCATCCGAAGGATTCGATCGACGGCCCGGACGACGTCGTGCCGGAGATCAACGGCCTCGTAACCTACGCCGGCGTGCAGACGTCGCAACCCGGGCGGGTCGCCGACGCGTTGCTGAATCACCCGCACATCCAGTTGGTCATGTATCAGCACGGCGAGCGGATCTTCGTGCGAAGCAGCAAGGCCTCTGCCGAGATCGAATGCCGTGGGACGAAATTTCGGTACGCCCAAATCGCTGGCGACGTATTTAATTACAAGGCTGTGATCGGCAAGCTCGCGGCCGCGGGGTCCGTCGGCGCCGACGGATTCATTTCGGACCACGACTGGTTCAGCGCGACCGTGGACCATGAATGGCCCGACGCGGTCCGGCGAGTCTGGGACGCGTTCCACCGCAACGCGGTCTATCCGCCCCGGGTGATGCTCACGGTCGACGACGGGTATTGCGTGGGTCTTCCGGAATATGAGAAATACATCGACATGGCTTCCACGCACGGTTCGCTGAACCAGTTGAACAGCGCGAGCTTTGTGATGACGATGAACCGCAGCAAACCAATGGGCGCGATGCGGTCTCGCGAGGTTTTGCAATGGCTCGAACCGGGCTTCGAGCCCCACATCAGGACGAATCAGTGAGTCGATCCGGTTTGACCACGAGGGTTCAGCAATGAACGACATTGCTCTGAGGGCAGGGCCGGCGCTGGGCCTCGCGTTGAACGCCCCGGCAACAGTCTGGGCGGGGTCGGGGGTCGCAATTGCAACGATGGCCATTGGCGGAGTGATCTGGGCTTCCTGTGACCCGCGGGCCGGGGTGTGGGGGCCGGTCCGATGGCGGGGGGCTGACCTGAGCCGCAAACGCGTCGCGCTGACTTTCGATGACGGCCCGACGCCGGGCGCGACCGACGCCGTGCTGGAAGCGCTCGCTGATCTGCACGTACCGGCCGCTTTTTTTGTGATCGGCGAGAACGGCCGCCGGCACCCGCAACTGTTACAGAAGATTCGCGACCAGGGACACCTGATCGGCAATCATTCTTTCGACCATTCGCGAACGGGTTATCTCCGAGGCGGCGTGTATTGGGACCGGCAGCTGGCCGACACCGACCGGGCGGTGCTGGAAGCGACAGGTGAACGACCGATGTTCTTCCGCGCCCCGATCGGGGTCCGAACCCCTCGGCTGACGGCAGCGGTCCGACGTGCCGGTAAAACGCAGGTGACGTGGTCGCGGCGCGGACTGGACGGCGTCGAGCGATCCCCGGAATATATTCGGGACCGGCTGGTCTCCGGGACCGAAGCCGGGGATATTCTCGTCCTTCACGACGGGGTCGAACCGGGCCGGCAACGCGACCCGACGTCGACGATCAAGGCCATCCCGATGCTGGTAGCCGGCCTGCGTGAACGCGGGTTCGAATTCGTCCGGCTCGACCAGCTGCTGGAACTTTCAGGCAGCGCCCCGGCGGCCGTAAGTCAGACGAGGTAAGCAACCCAATGAGACGACCGATCCAGATTTGTATCGCGGCCGTTTTGATCGAACTCGTTGTCTCCGCAATCTCCGTCGCAGGCACCATCGAGTTTCGGCCGACCACGATGGACGCTCCGAAATATCCGACGACCTTCGTCGACGACCGCCGGTGGGACGTCGAAGTGCTCGGCACCGGGCTGGCGGACGTGACCCATCGGCACGTGGCCATGGGCGGTGTAACCGTCGGGGTCGGGTATTACGTTTTGCAAAACCTGGCGATTCAACTCGACGTCAGCGGGTACGGCTTTAACGAAGGGCACGTGAATGGTCCCGCCGCGGGAGTCACGATCGGGCTTCGGCATCATGTGTTGAGCGTCGGGAAGTCGTCGATTTTTTTCGACATCTCGTTCGGAGAGATCTGGGCCGACCATGATTTGCCCGTTCACGGAACGCACCGCAACAATACGTTCGAGTTCGGGGTCGGCGTGTCGTACCCGATCGGCGACAATGTTTACCTGATCGGCGGGCCCCGGTTTTTTCATCTCTCGAACGCCAACGACGGGGGCAGCGATCGGAATCCGAGCATCAACGCAGTGCAGGGCGTCCTGGGCGTGATGTGGAAGTTCTAGGGTAGACGGATTTCCCTGAGACCCGCCGATTGTTCTCGGTCGCAATTTGGTCATGCGGCGTCGGCCCGCGGTGGTCTAAAACAGCGCTACGATCCGAGGGCCGTTTGCGAGCTGAAGCCGAACGGCTGCAATGTTGTCTAGCGTTCGAGTTGAGGTCGGACCGCATCAGAGTCGGCAAGCCCAGACGAACAGGCCGACGATCGCGGCTTCGGCGCAGACGATGACGAGCAGGTTTCCGAGCCAGCCCGCCGGGTTGTCTTTGATCTGGCTCGGGGTGACGCGGGCCGGGTCGAGGCGGTGTTGCTCGAGCGCGAGAATGAGGTTGGCACGAAACCGCGGGATGCCGAGTTGCTGGGCCCGGGACAAAAGCCGGGCGCGATCGGAGAACGTGAATGCGGCGGACTGTAAGCTCGCGGCCGCGTGATCGGCGAACCCCCGTTCCACCGCCGAGGTTGCCGATCCCGGCTCGGCCGGGAGATATCTTGCTGATGTCGTCGCTGTCGTTGTTGCCAGTGGAGGGACACGCCGCGCGGAAGTTTTAATGGATCTGGCGGAAAGAAGAGACGTGGCTCGACCTGTCGACACACCAGCGGAGGCGACGACCGAGCCCGCCGCTGCGTCGCGACGGTGAGCCAGACCGGTGAGCGCGTGGTGCCTGAGCAGCGGGTCGCGGGCGAAGCTCGCGCGAATTCTCCGTGCCTGCCGACGGTACTCGTCGCTCGACACGGGCCGGGATGAAACAAGAATTGCGGACACCGCCGGTAATATACCACCCGGGCGGAAACGCCGGATTAGATTCGTTCACCCGCGCCAGGTCATTGACAAGTCTGTGCGGTAAGCAGTTGCAGCGAGAACAGCTTTTGTTCGTCGGTCCAGACGTTTCGGACGCGGTACCCCGCCGATGCCGCGAGCGTTTCGAACTGCGGGAGCGTGTATTTGCAGCAGCTTTCGGAGTGGATGCTTTCCCCGACTTCGAAGCTGAAACTGCGGCCCGCAATGCTTACCGACTGCTCGGCGAGGCTGACCAGGTGCATTTCCATTCGGCCGGTCGACGGAAAGAACGGGGCGTAGTGCGCGAAAGCGTCTGTCTGAAAGTTTCCACCGAGTTCGCGATTGATTCGATGCAGCAGGTTTAAGTTGAACTCGGCCGTGACTCCTTTCGAATCGTTGTAAGCAGTGTGCAGTCGGACGGGGTCTTTTTTCAGATCCACGCCGATGAGCAGGCCGCTCCCCGCCCCGCACGATTCTCGAATGCTCCGTAGGAAGTTGGCGGCATCCGCCGGTTCAAAATTCCCGATCGTCGATCCGGGAAAGTAAGCGACGACATTGGACCGGTTGGTCTTGGAAACCGGCAGCTCGAACGCGGTGGTGTAATCAGCACAGACCGGCGAGATCTGAATCTGCGGGTATCGGACCGCGAGCGAACGGGCGGACGTCATCAGGTGTTCACGCGAAATGTCGATCGGCACGTAGCCGGCCATCGTTTGCAAATGGTCCAGCAACACGCGGGTCTTCAGACTGCTTCCGCTGCCGTACTCGACCAGCAGACAATCAGGCCCGATCCGCCTGGCGATCGATTTTGCGTTCACCGACGTGATGCGGAGTTCGGTCCGTGTCGGGTAGTACTCGTCAAGCTCACAGATGCGGTCGAACAGCTGCGAACCCCGTTGGTCGTAAAAAAATTTACACGGCAAACGCTTGCGCGGCTGTGAAAGTCCTTGAAGCACTTCAGCGCGGAAGTCAGACACCGCGGGCTCGTAATCGGTCAGCAACGGTTCCGGGTAGACGGCGCGGCTGTCGGCGATGGCGGGTGAAGAAAAGATCATGAAACTGACTCCAAAAGAATCCGCCTGACACGCTCCGCGCGTCTGGACGCAAAAACAAATGACCGGCCGCTTCATGCTCCTGGACGTGTTACCGCAGCGACTCGAGTGTCAAAGGTCTCGGGCCAGACGAAGGCCGCTGAACTGCCAACGGGCGTCCGGCGGGAAAAAATTCCGGTACGTTCGGCGGATGTGAGATCGCGGCGTCGCGACCGAACCGCCGCGGAGCACGAACTGATTGCACATGAACTTGCCGTTGTATTCGCCGAGCGCGCCCGGTGGCGATTTGAAACCCGGGTAAGCCAGGTAGGCGCTGCTGGTCCATTGCCAGGTTTCACCGAACATCTGTTCGAGCCCGGCCGGAGGTTGCGCGGAATTATCCCCTGTTGACGGATGAAACCGTTGTGACTCGACGAAGCTCCCGTCGATCTCACACGCTTCGCTCGCCATTTCCCATTCGGCTTCGGTGGGCAGCCTTGCCCCGGCCCAGCGGGCGAACGCGTCGGCCTCGAAAAAGCTGAGGTGGCAAACCGGTTCGTCGTCCGCAACCGGCAGCAATCCTTGCAGCGTGTGGTTCCACCACTGGCCGTCTTGTTCGATCCAGTAAAGGGGGGCACGCCACTGCTCTTGCTTCGTCAGCGCCAGACCCATCGAAAGCCAGCAGTCGGCGCGGTCATACCCGCCGTCGGTCATGAACTTCTTGAATTCGCCGTTGGTGATGAGCCGCGACGCGAGCTCGAACGGCTGAATAAACACCTGATGCCTTGGAGATTCGTTGTCGAACGCGAAATCGTTACCGGCATACCCAATTTCTCGAACCCCGCCTTCGAAACGAACCATGCGCAACGTCGGGGGGGTAGCGGCGGTCTCAGAATTTCGGGCCCGATAGGCCGGCCGCAACGGGTTCACCCAGAAGACGTGTTTGATGTCCGTGACCATCAACTCCTGGTGCTGCTGCTCGTGGTTCAGACCGATCTCGAAAAGCGATTTGAGGCGGATGGACTCGGCGTCGGTCATCGTATCGAAGAAACGTTCCATCGCGTGATCAACGAACTCGCGGTACTTGAAAACTTCGGCCACGGTGGGGCGGCTGAGCTGGCCCCGATTTTGTCTGCAGTGTCGGTCGCCGACGCTGACGTAATAAGAATTGAATAGAAACTTGAAGGAAGCATCGAAACATTCGTACCCGGAAAAATGCGGGCTAAGAATAAACGTCTCAAAAAACCAGGTCGTGTGCGCGAGGTGCCACTTGGTCGGGCTCACATCCGGCATGGATTGAATGACATAGTCTTCGGTGACGAGCGAATCGCAGAGCGACCTCGATGCGAGCCGAACCTCGCGGTAGCTAGACCGAAGCCGATCGACGCTCGAGACCGGCATTGCACTCACCTGCTTAAGAATTGTCTGTTCTTTAGCGATCACCGGATCTCCTTGTCTGCGGGCCCATTCTTCTGCAGGATCGGACCGGCGCTAACCCTTGAAACATTGATTGTCGGCTCTGCCATAGGACGGTCGCATTTTGTCAAAATTCGGTTCGAGATTTGGCGCTCCCTCGGCCGTAATGTCGTGCGATAGTATGCACGGTCCGGTTGAGACGTCGGACAGAACATAATTTTATGAGGTAGACATGTCGGCAGTAGAACAATTCAATCGGATCGAGACCCGGATCGAAGAAACATGGGACACGATCGCCAAGACTTCGGTCCGAACGCTTCGGGGAACCGTAGCCGGGTTTATCGGCGGCGCGATCGCGTCCTGGGTGATGAACCAGTATTCAGAAATCGAGAGCAAGCCGGCGAAGGTCCGGCGTGAAGAGCGGAGCAAGCCGGTAGCTCAGCAGGCGCAGGGTGATCAGAAGTCGGGTCCTGATCAGGACGATGCGACGGTCAAAACCGCTCAGGCGATTTCGACCCGGGTTCTGGACCACGATCTGTCGGACGGCGAGAAGAAGGTTGCCGGTCCCGCGGTTCACTATGGCTATGGTGCAATGGTCGGGGCGTTATATGGCGGCTTGTCGGAACTGGTACCGACCGTCGGCATTGGTCTGGGTATCCCGTACGCCACCATTTTGTTCCTTGCCGGGGACGAAATTGCAGTGCCCGCACTGGGTCTGTCGAAACCGCCGAGTAAAACTCCTGCAGAAGATCATGCGTCCGCTCTGGCTACTCATTTCGTTTACGGCGTCACGTTGGACATCTCACGCAGAATCCTCCGACGGCTGATCTAATTTTTGCTCGGGGAATTACCCGGCTTCTTTCCAATGAAAGCCAGCGGCTCGACGAAATTCGTCGAGCCGCTGGCTTTTTATTGGACGCTATTCGACTCCAACGTCTGCCAATAGCCCTCGTCTTGGTTCTGTTAACTATTTCTTGACGCAGGCTCCGATAAGCAAATTCGGAGAAACGAAGTGTTAAAGTCAAACGGAGCATGGTCCATGAAGAAAATGATTCGAATCGTCGCAGCGGCCGCTTTAGCTGTCGGGGCGGTCTCCACCGCACGGGCCGACGAAGTATTTACCAACGTGGGTGACCAGCTGAGCGGAACGATAAAGAGCGTCGACGGCGGTAAAATGACGTTCCATTCCGACACGGTCGGCGACGTCGAAATCCCGATGGCAAAAGTCCGGACGTTTTCGACCTCGGGTCCGATCGAGATCCATCTTGCGGACGGGACCGTCATTCAACGGCAGGTAAAGTCGGCCGGGCCGGGTGAAGTCGCACTCGCCGCCGGCGGCATCGTGCCGGCCCAGACCGTCCCGCTGACGGCGGTCGACCAGATCAACCCGGCAGTTTTCTTCGGGACGCTTCGGCTGGGGGGCACACTGACGCGGGGCAATACCAACACCGAGACGCTCGCCGCCGGTTTTAACCTCGGGGTCAACGTCAACCGCCATGATCGCATCGACTTCGCAGGCGAATACGACTACGGCCGGCAGAAGACCAAAGGGGTCGCCACCACGACCGTGGACCATTGGACGCTGGACGCCAAATACGACCACTTTTTCTCACAGAAATTTTACGGTTACATCGAAGCCGAAGTCGCCAAGGACCGAATCGCGTCTCTCGATCTCAGGTTTACGCCGTCGGCCGGCGTCGGATATCAGTGGTACGACACCTCGCCGTTTAAATTCGCGACCGAGGGAGGCATCGCGTGGCTGTACGAAAGGTACACCAATGGCACTCCGACCGTCGAGGACGTGGCCTTGAAGCTGTCCTACCACTTGACGTACGACTTCAACGAGAAAGTCAGTCTGTTCAACAACGTGACCTATATTCCGAGCTTGCAGAATGGGAACCGGTTCCTCCTGCTCACCGACCTGGGTCTGCATGCCAAGCTGAACGACAAGCTGTTTATGGAATTGAAGGCCGAGTGGGATCACAACAACGCACCTGCGAATGGGGCGCAGCAGAATGACACTCGGTTGATCGCCAGTGTCGGTTACACGTTGTAGTAAGTTAAGCCGAGTCGAACGCGGCTTCGTGAGTGCCACAACCCATTTACGAAGCCGCGCTATTCGGCCGGCCCCCGCATATCAGCCTGCCGCGACCCGCTTGCCCGGCGGGAGAAACCCGACCCCGAGACAGACTGCCATCAGCCCCCAGAACGCCCAGAAAGCCGCGGCGGACGGGCTTTCGAAATCGAGTCGGTCGTGATTCGGCGGCGCGTTAAAGATCCAGTCGAGGCAAAGCTTCAACCCGACGACGCAGACCATCAGGTAACCGGACAGTTCGAACCGGGGAAACTTTTCGATCAGCTTGATCACACCGATCGCGGCGAAACGCATCATCATCACCCCGATGATGCCGCCGACGAAAATCACCCATAGCTTGGGGTGCCAGCGCAGCTTCGGGTCGCCCGGGCCAACCAATGCGATTCCCGCCAGGATGCTGTCGATTGCGAAAGCAACATCGGTCAACTCGATCGAGCCGACGACCATCCAGAATGCGAGCGTGCCGGGCGACTCGGCCGCGACTTCGACGCCGGTGCCGGCGGTGTTCTCGTTCGCATCCGACCCGTGCGGGTCGAGATGTTTCTTGCCTTTCGTGTGCTTCTCGAAGAACAGATGCTTGATGGCAATGTACACCAGGTAAAGCCCGCCGAGCAGCTTGACGATCCGCCATTCCAACAGCCACGCCGCCGCTACGACCGCGCCCAGCCGGAAAACGAAAGCCCCGATCAATCCGTAGCTGAGCGCCCGTGATCGCAGTTTAGGCGGCAACTTGCGGGCGAGCAGTCCGAGCACCAGCGCGTTGTCCAGCGAAAGCAGCGCTTCGAGGACAACCAGTATCAGAACCACGACGAGGTCGCGGGATTGAAAAGTTTGATTGAGCATGAACTCCCGGGTGGTCGATTCAGGTTCCAAAGATACGGTCACCCGCGTCGCCGAGGCCGGGTAGGATGTAGCCTTTTTCGTTTAATTGTCTGTCGATGGCAGCGCAGTAAATCTGCACCTCGGGGTGTGCCTGATGAAACGTCTGGAGCCCTTCCGGGGCGGCGACCAGGCAGACGAATTTCATATTTTCGACGCCGGCTTTTTTCAGGAACGACACCGCTGCCGCTCCGCTCCCGCCGGTTGCCAGCATCGGGTCGATCAGCAGCACTTCGGTGTCGGCAATGTCCGGTGGGAGCTTCTGGTAGTAGCTGACTGGCTCGAGTGTTTTCTCGTCGCGATAGACGCCGAGGTGCCCCATGCGGGCATCGGGCAGAAGGCGAAGAACGCCCTCTGCCATGCCGAGTCCCGCGCGAAGAATTGGCACCAACGTCACCCGCCGGGCGAGGACACGACCGGTCATTCGTTCGAGTGGGGTCTGGATCGGCCGCGCCGTCGTCGGCCAGTCGCGGGTCACTTCGTAGACCATCAACGACGCGATTTCTGTCAGCAGGCTGCGGAACTTCCAATGCTCGGTCGCGTAGTCCCGGAGCTCGGTGAGCTTGGTCTGAATCACCGGATGATCGATAACAATTAGATTGCTCATAAGCAGGGGCGGAGCGTAAGCGCAAAACTGCGGCGCGTAAATCCCGGAGGCCTTGCCGTTCAGGATTCTTTCCGCGGGGTCGTTGCGTTGCGGTCCGACCGGGCGCGTGCTGCGGGACGTGCATTCGCACGGACTTTTCCCCCACCGAGACCGGGTATTTGCGATGCGCGAACCCTGCCTGTACATTTCCGCCTCACTATGGACGGCCGGTTTACGGCTGGAAACAGACGCCACGCCAACCTTTAACATCCATCCCTACCGGGAGGAGCGCTCTTCATGTCACCAGAATTTCGCCGCAGCACGCATCTTTTCACCAGTGAGTCCGTCACGATGGGTCACCCCGATAAGGTCGCCGACCAGATCAGCGACGCCATTCTCGACGCCATTCTGACTCAGGACCCCAAGGCCCGCGTCGCCTGCGAAACACTGGTCACGACGGGTCAGGTCATTCTCGCCGGTGAAGTGACCACCACCGCCTGGGTCGACCACGCCCAGATCGCCCGCGACACTATCAAAGAGATCGGTTACGTCCATGCCGACATCGGTTTCGACTACGACAGCTGCGGCGTGCTTTCCGCGATTCACAGCCAGTCGCCGGACATCGCCCGCGGCGTCGACAAAGCAGACGACGACGACAAGGAACAAGGTGCCGGCGACCAGGGCCTGATGTTCGGTTATGCAAGCAACGAAACCGACGTGCTGATGCCGCTGCCGATTTATCTCGCGCACCGCATCGTCGAGAAGCTCGCCGAGGTTCGCCAGAAGGGCAAACTGAAATGGCTCCGTCCCGACGGCAAAAGCCAGGTGACGATCGCTTACGAAGACGAACGCCCGGTCGGCGTTCACACCATCGTCGTCTCAACCCAGCACGATGAATCGGTCCTGGACCGCAAGCGCGACGTCATCACCGAACGGGCCAAGCAGGAGATCATCGACCTGGTGATCAAGCCGGTCATCCCCCGCAAGCTGTGGAACAACGAGATCATTTTCCACATCAACCCGACCGGCAAATTCGTCGTCGGCGGTCCGCACGGTGACACCGGCCTGACCGGTCGCAAGATCATCGTCGACAGCTACGGCGGTCGCGGCGCCCACGGCGGTGGCGCGTTCAGCGGCAAGGACCCGAGCAAGGTCGATCGCAGTGCCTGCTACATGGGTCGGTATATTGCCAAGAACATCGTCGCCGCGGGTCTGGCGACCAGCGCCGAGGTGCAGCTGGCGTACGCGATAGGCGTCGCCCAGCCGGTGTCGGTCACCGTGTCGACCGAGAATACCGCCGTCCTCCCCGAAGATCAGATCGCCGAACTGGTGAAAGCCACCTTCCCGCTGACCCCGCGCGGGATCATCAAGCACCTGAATCTGCTCCGCCCGATCTACAAGACCACCGCCCGGCACGGGCATTTCGGCCGCATCCCCGGCGCCGACGGCAGCTTCAGCTGGGAAAAAACCGACAAGGCCGCCGCCCTCGCCAAGGCCGCTGGGATTCCGATTAAGAAATAGGAATCGGGCACCACTGTCGATAATATAACGCGCCCGGGACGAAAACGTCCCGGGCGTTCTTATGTCGGTATATAGCCGTCGGCTCTACGCGATTCAGTCACACAAACCGGTCGACGGATAATATAGTCCGGCGGTCTTGCCGGATCTGACGCTTAACGGAAATGAGTCCAGCGTGTTAGTCATTCGCCCGATCGCGATGGAAGATTTGACCGCGCTGGAAGCGTTGAGTCATTCGACCGGGTTCGGGCTTACGTCGCTGCCACGAGATTCAACGCTGTTGAAGCGGCGGATCCGGGCCAGCGTCCGCGGGTTCAAAAATCTCAGCGACGAAGACCCGCCGCGGGGCGAAACGTACCTGTTCGTTCTCGAGGACACCGCCACTGGGAAGATTGCCGGCACGAGCGCGATTGTTTCCAAGGTCGGCGGGTTCGACCCGTTCTATGGATACCGGCTCGAAACATCGGTTCATGCCTCGGCGCAGCTGAACGTCCGCAAGGAGATTCGCGTTCTTCATTTGGTCGAGGAACACGACGGGCCGTGCGAAATCGGCAGCCTGTTTCTGTCCCCGGAATATCGTGGCGGGGGCAACGGCCGGCTGCTGTCGCTGTGCCGATTTTCATTCATGGCCGACCACCTCGATTACTTCGACCCGGTGGTGATCTCCGAGCTCCGCGGTGTGGTTGATGCGACGGGCGGGTCGCCGTTCTGGGACGCCGTCGGACACCATTTCTTCGACATCGATTTCCCGAGCGCTGATTACCTCAGCATGGTGGATAAGAAGTTCATCGCGGACTTAATGCCCGAGCACCCGATTTACATCCCTCTGCTGCCGTACAGCGCCCAGGCTGTGATCGGGAAGGTTCAACCCGATACCGAACCGGCGCTTGCGATGTTGACCGGGGAGGGATTCGAATCGAATCAGATGGTTGATATTTTCGACGCCGGCCCGGTGGTGCGGTGCCCCCTTCGGCGGATCCGCGCGATTCGCGAATCGTCGACGGCCGTCGTGCGCGAGATTGGTGAATGCTCCGGTGCGGACATGATTCTGACTAATACCCGCCACGAGTTTCGCGCCTGCCTGGGGGCCGTGGAACTCATTACCGACGGCGTCAGACTAAACGCAGAAACCGTCACGGCGTTAAAAATAAAAGTCGGCGACTCGGTCCGTTTCGTCGCCCCGAAGCCACCCTTGTCGAAAGCGGGACACGATGCCCCCGATTCAATCTGATCGAGTGTTTCAATCGATCAATCCCGCCACGGGTGAGATGCTCTGGCGGGGGGCCGAGGCGTCACCGGCCCTCATCGAGACAGCAGTCGCAACGGCGCGAAACGCGGCCGGGGACTGGGCCGCTCTGCCGGTCGAACAGCGCATTGAAGTGTTCAATCAGTTTGCCGCCCGCCTGAAAGGCAATCGAGCCGGCCTTGCGGAAATGATTTCAAAGGAAGTCGGCAAGCCGAGATGGGAAGCGCTGACCGAAGTCGACGCGATGATCAACAAAATTCCGCTGTCGATCCAGGCGTTCGGTGAACGCCGAAGGCCGACCGTGACCGAGTCGGCCGGGGTGCGGGCGGCGACGCGGTTCAAGCCCCACGGGGTTGTGGCCGTGCTCGGTCCGTTCAACTTCCCGGGGCACCTTCCGAACGGTCATATCGTGCCGGCGTTGCTGGCCGGGAACGCGGTCATCTTCAAGCCCAGCGAGCTCGCGCCGGGCGTGGCCGAAGCCACGATCACCTGCTGGCGCGAAACCTCGATCCCGGACGGCGTCATCCAATGTCTGCAGGGTGGCCGCACGGTAGGAGAAGCGCTGGTTACCCACCGTGAGATCAACGGGATCTTCTTCACCGGCAGCTCCCACGTCGGGAAAGCGATGCGGCAGACGCTGGCGGATCGTCCGGAAAAGATCCTCGCGATCGAGATGGGCGGTAATAACCCGCTCATTGTTCACGAAGCGTCGAACGTATCGGCGGCCGTTTACCATACGATCCAGTCTGCATTCATCACGGCAGGACAACGTTGCACCTGTGCACGGCGGTTGATCGTGCCTGCCGGTTCCGCGGGCGACACGTTTATCGCCGCGCTCACCGTCGCAGCGCGCGCCATTCGAGTCGGACCGCCGTCGCTCGATCCCGAGCCGTTCATGGGACCGGTGATCAACGACGGTGCCGCGTACAAACTTTTGGCTTCGCAAGCTGAACTTCAACGCGTCGGCGGGCTTAGTTTGTTGGAAATGAAAACCGTCGGAGATCGCCCGGCGTTGTTATCGCCCGGGTTGATTGACGTGACGGCAATCGCTGATCGAAGCGATTGCGAGATTTTCGGACCGCTTCTGCAGGTCATCCGAGTCGCCGACTTTGATGCCGCGATGATCGAGGCGAATCGCACGGCGTACGGACTGGCCGCCGGATTACTCAGCGATAAACAGGAACTGTTCGACCTGTTTTTTCAGAAGATTAGAGCCGGGGTCGTCAGCTGGAACCGGCCAACTACCGGCGCGAGCGGGAGCCTGCCGTTCGGCGGTATCGGCGCAAGCGGGAACCACCGGCCCAGCGGATATTACGCCGCGGACCATTGTTCTTATGCCGTCGGCAGTCTCGAGTCGGAGAGACTTGAACTGCCCGCAACCCTCACGCCCGGCTTGGCGCTCACCGCCCCGTCTTGAGTGCCGCCGCTGCGGCGGCAACGGCAGGGTCCTTGTCCAACTGTGTTTCGATCTGGTGCAGCTTCGACGAAGCGGCCAACTCTTTCGTGTGTGAGTCGATTAGTTCCTGGCTGGACGGGCTGAAGTCGATCTTCGCCTTTTCATAGTCGGCCATCGCGGCGGTCTCGGCTAACTTTGCAGCGAAGTAATCAACGCCCAATCGCGTTGCCGCCGCAGAACGCGCCGCTTCGAGATTGGCGATCGCCGTTGCCCGGTCGATCGATGGAACCTGCGGCGTGACCACCGGTGAAGGCGATGGTGCGACGGACTTCTCGGGCGATTTGATATCGTCGGGCTTCTGCCAACCGCCCGAGCCGTCCCCGAAAATGCTGTGGTCGGCCGAACGGTGCGGAGCCGGCGTGGGGGTTGGGCCGACACCGACCGGGTTCGCGACCGACGGGACGGCCGGTGACGCCGAACGATTCAGGGTCCCGGGCGTCTGCGGGGTGGTCTTCGAAAGGTCGACCGCCGGCAACCGGTCGCCCGACTGTTTGCGAATCTGATCGTACTGCGACTGCAACTGCCCGGTGCGGCTGAGCCAGATTGGAAACGCAATCAGCGACGCCATGATGCCCAAAGCCGGCATTCCGCGCCCGACCCGGTGAAAAAGAGTCGCGAGCAGGAAGCCGAACGCGCCCAGCCCCAGCCCGGTCAACGCCGTCGGTTTCACGTAATCGACAAACTGCTGGACGTACGCCATCCCGCAGGCGATCAGACCGACGACGACCGCCAGCGATCCAAAGAAGCTGGTTCCTTTCTCGGACCGTCTGCGTTTAAGCGGCTCGTAATTGTTGGTCGTATGATAATGTACTTCCTGCGGCGGGGTCGTCGGCGGTGTCGCGGCCGGCTGGCCCTGCGGCGCGACGACGTAAACGATATTTTGCGTCGTGCCCGGTTGCGCCTGCGGCACCACCGGAACGGCCTGGCCCCCGGGAACCTGAATGACAATCTGATCCGGCGGGTTCGTCGCGCTCAGATCTTGCGCTGCGCGGCGCGCCTGCACTGGTATGTTTTGGTTCCGCCGAGAGAGATCGCCCATCGTGACCGCCTTTCGTGTGACAACTGCTCCGACGATTCTATCACGGCTGAGTGATCCTCTCGCGGATTGCCGCATTTCGACACTGGCAATCGATTATTTGGCCGCTTTTTCGCCCGTTTCGCAATCGCTCATCGGCTATACGTTTTGACGTATTTATAATCGCGAGCCGTCGACTCAGTGATACGCTGATTCTTTCAGACCCATAGAAGGAGTCACGTCATGCTGCTCGGATTGCTCGCGTCGGTGTCCCCGTGGACGGTCGTGCTGGGGATGTTTTTGTTTGTGATCTTCGGAACCCTTTACACGATCGGCGTTCGGTACATTCCCAACAACCGCGTCGGTGTGGTGGAAAAGCTCTGGTCCATACGCGGCTCCGTGCCGGCTGGGGGCATCCTCGCTTTGCACGGTGAAGCGGGATACCAGGTCCATCTGCTCCGCGGCGGCCTGCACTTCGGGTATTGGCGTTGGCAATACCGGATTCACCCGATCACCCTGGTGACCGTCCCGCAGGGGAAACTGGCCTACGTCTATGCCCGGGACGGCGAACCGCTCACGGCAAGCCAGACGCTGGGCAGGGACGTGCTATGTAACAACTTTCAGGACGCGGCCGCGTTTCTTGCAGGCACCGCGACGGGCGTCGGTCAGCGGGGCCGCCAGCGTGCGATCCTTCGCGAAGGTGTCTATGCCATCAACCTCGCGCTGTTCGTTGTCATCACTGAAGACATGGTCTATCAACTCGAGGTGCAGGGCCGGCGCGAAAGCGAAAGCCTAAGCGACTGGCAAAAGGAGTTGGCCGAGGTGGAGGGCTTTGATCCTGTCGTGGTCGGCGCGCCGATGGAAACGGTCGACCCATTGAAGCCGGAGACGACGCTGCTTGTCGACTCGATCGGCATCCTGACGATCCACGACGGGCCGAGCCTCGCGCCGGGCGAGATTATCGCGCCCAGCGTTGGCAATGATTCCAGCGACGCGAACTTTCACAACAACTACCAGGACCCCGACGCGTTCCTCCGCGCCGGCGGCCGACGGGGCCGGCAGTACGTGCCGCTGACCGATGGCACGTATTTCATTAACCGCTGGTTCGCGTCGGTGCAGATGATGCCCAAGACGGTCGTGCCGATCGGGTACGTCGGTGTCGTCGTCAGTTATTACGGCCCGATCGGGAACGACATTTCCGGCGACAGCTTCCGCCACGGCGAACGGGTCGCCCGCGGTGAACGCGGCGTTTGGGAGAAACCGTTCGGTCCTGGCAAATATCCGTTCAACACGTATGCCGGGCAGATCGTTTTCGTGCCCACGACCAACTTCGTGCTGCATTGGATCAGCGGCCGGACCGAGTCGCACCGGTACGACGAGAATCTGAACTCGATCGAACTGGTCACCAAGGACGCGTACGAAAGCCGGCTGCCGCTGAGCGTCGTCGTGCACATCGACTACCAGAAGGCGTCGGCCGTCATCCAACGGTTCGGTGACGTCAAACGGCTGATTACACAAACGCTGGACCCGATGCTCAGCGCGTTCTTCCGAGACGTGGCGCACCGCAAGACCATGCTCGAGCTGCTGCACGATCGCGACCAGATTCAGCACGAGGCCAAGGTCGAACTGCAACGGCGGTTCGCCGAGTTCGACATTCAATGCGTCGATGTGTTGATCGGCAAGCCCGACACGGCCGAGGCGGGCGGGAAGATCGAGCAGCTGCTCGAACAGTTACGAACCCGGCAGCTGAGCATCGAGCAGTTGGAAACGTATGAACGGCAGCGTGCCGCGGCCGAGCGACTGCGGACGCTCAAAGAAGCCGAGGCGATCGCCGCCAAGCAGCCGGAACTGACCGCGTCACACGTGCAGATTCAGATCGCGCAGAACCAGGCCGACGCCGAGCTGGCCAAAGCAAGGAAGCAGGCGGAACAGGCGATTGTTATGGCGGACGCGGAGCTGGAAAAGAGTCGAAGAAACGCCGAGCAGATGGTGGTGACCGCCCAAGCCGAAAGCGAGCAGCGGGTGCTGGCCGGTAAAGGCGAAAGCACGCGGACTATGCAGGTTGGCTTGTCCGAAGCGGCAGTGCTGACTCGCAAGATCACCAGCTTCGGCGACCCGCGGTTGTACGCGCTGTCGCTTGTCGCCGAACACCTAAGCCGCAGCACGCAACCGCTGGTGCCCGAACGGATGTTCGTCACCGGCGGGTCAAGTACCAGCGACAACAACCCGGCCAACAGCGGATTGTTCGGCACGCTGATTGGCTTATTGGTTGCGGAGAAGTCAGGGTTCGAACCTGCGGGGACAACCGAGTCGGCCGAGATGAAAGAGTTCGGCGACCGGATGAGCAGGCAAATTATGGATTCGATGCGGGAGACCCAACCGCCACCCGCGGTCACCAACGGTCAGTCGGTCGCGAGGTAGTCGCACGTCGACACCCAGCGCCGGTCGGACGTGGCCGGTGCTGGTCTCGCCGAAGAGGTTGCGGCTTACTCCCGTGTCGGCGCAAAATGTCGACCATGCCGAACAGGATTTTTTTCTCCGCCGGGTGCGTCTGCAAAGTGATCTTCCTGTCCTCGGTCGCCGTCGCCGCGGCGACCCGTCCGACGTCCCAACCGACCGACTCGGACTTGCCTCCGATGGCCGTCCGCCGGCTCGGTGACGTCCGCTACGCGTGTGAGGGAAAGACGGCCAGCTTCTCGGCCGACAATCACCGCCTCGCGGTGTCGGGAAAAATGCTCCACGTCATGGACGTCAAGACCGGTTCGGAGCTAACCAGCTTCAGTCGGCCGGACTACGTACCGGTGGGCGCCGCCTACATCGGGGAGCACCGGCTCATGGTCGCGTGGACCGGAATGAACCTTCCGACGCTGATCGACGTGCTCGACGATCGCACCGGAGACGCGGTTCGCAGCTTGACCGCTCGAACCACCGGCCTGCTTACCGACTTCGCGGTCGCACCGGATGGTTCGGCGTTCGCCATCTCGGCGGATCAGAATTTGTTGTGTGACGGACGCACGGGCGAGGTTCGCAAAGATTTCGGCCTCGGCGAGTTACCGCACGCAATGTGGTACGACGGCCCAAGGTTTGGTTTTTCAGCCGACGGAACTGTGCTGGCCGTCGTCGGATTTGATTCTCAGGCAATGATCGTGGACGCGAAAACGGGAGCCGAGAAGCTCCAGAAGCATTTCGAAGCCACCGGCGGGGCGGTCCTCTCTGCCAGTGGATGGCTGCTCGCGACGGTGCACGCCGACCGCCAGTTACGGCTATACGACCTTAAGACCGGTGAAGAGCTGGCAGTGCCCGAAGCGGAGATCAAGCCGGGTGACCCGGGGTACCCCGCGCGTGACCATGGCGCGGTCTCGAGCTTCGCCTTCTCGGGCGCCGGTGAGGACCTTGTCGTTTCAAAGACTCCGCTCCGCTGGATCACGATTCAGGACACAAGTCAGCGGCCGCTCGCGCCGCCGAAGCGGATTCTCGACCTCAAGCCTGAAATCGTTGATCGAATGACGTGGTCGCGAGACGGGTCGCTCATCGCCGTTGCCGAGGCAGAGGGCCACCGCGTGATCGTCGACGCACGTGCCGGGAAGGTGCAGTCGACCCGGTCTATCGCGATGGCCGCGATCAGCGCCATGTCCGTGTCGCCGTCCGGCAACGAACTGTTGGCGGGCACCGAAACTGGCGAGGTGTACCGCTGGGACCTGGAACATGGGGCTCTGTTGGCGCGCCGCGACCACGACACGGTTACCGACCTTCAGTTCGGGGAAGTTGCTTCGCTGGCGCATTCAGAAGACGGTCGCGTGGTACACGTGTCCGGTCCGGCTGACGTTCGCGTGTGTGATTCGGTCACCCTGCAAAACGTTTACTCGCCACCGCCAAAGGCGGTGATCGGCCTCGCGCGAAGGCTCGCGTTCGTGACGCCGGACGGGCGGTTCTGTCTCAGCGCGGCCGACGTGGATCTCACGATGACCGAAATTGCCACCGGGCAATCCAGCGTTTTGATTCACATGGATCGAAATGACCCGAGTTTCAAACAGTGGAGATTGCCGCAGCCGGCCGCGTGCTCGCCCGACGGGAAGCTCCTCGCGGTGGTGTCGAGAGAGGGATTGCGGTTTGTGGACACCGAGGCCAGGCGCCTAGGTCCGCTCGCGCGGACGCACCCGGTCGGCACGACGCCGGAGACGGAATCGACCGAGTCGGTCTTCTCGTCCGACGGCAAATGGGCGATGGTCCTATCGTGGAATCAGGCGGGGTTGTTCGAGTCCCGGCAGTTGGTCGATCCCGCCGCCAGCGATGCCGCCGCGGCGGCGGAAAAAGCGTTGCGTCCGACGGCTCAGGTGATCATTCTGCCCAACCGGCTGACCGATCCGCTGCCGCACGTCGAACCGGCCTGGACCCTGCCTGTGCATTTGCAGAGTGCCAAGGCCGGCTTCAGCCACTGCGGGGAGCTTGTCGCCGTCGTAAGCCGGGACGTTGATGCGTCGGTGACGGTTCTGGAAACACGGTCCGGGAGTGTGCTGACAACCATTACCGAACCGACAGGCCACGCGGACATTCCCACGTTCGTGCCCGGAAAGCCGTTGCTGGCGACGTCCCTGACGGACGGCACGATCCTGCTTTGGGATCTGCTGAGTGCGATTCGGTCGGGCAAGGGTCAGAGCGTTACGAAAGACAGAACGAACGCACAGCTTTGGTCGAACCTGTCAGCCGACGACGCATCGGTCGCTTACTGTTCCGGGCTGGAACTCTATCACCGGGGGCACCTGCTCGACCACGCCGCCGGCGTTTCCGCATTTCCGTCCGTCGCAGCGGACAGCGGTAACGTTGCACGCAAATGGGTCTCAGATCTCTCCTCGCAAAAGCCGGCCGATCGGGAGAAAGCCCATAAGGCGCTCGAAGCGATGGGTGCCGCGGCCGGATCCGAGGTTCGCGCCGCGCTCGACAAACATCCGGGCGGCGAGATCGAGGCCCGGCTTGCAAGTATTGCCGAGGTGATCGGGGCGAAAGAGGATAAGGTAGACGCTTCAGAAAAGCCGATTAAAGTGCCAGACCGCGAAGCCGACCGAAGAGAAATGCTTACTTCGCGATTCGTGCAGCTATTGGAATGGTCGACTGACCCCCGGTCGAAGGCCGAATACGAGCGACTCACGGCAATCGCTACACCCACGCCGCCGACCACCCGGCGATGAGAACAGCGGCGTCGTATACTGTCGGTGACGCGCCGGAATCATTTTCCGTCGTCACCGGGCAGCGCGTTTTCCGAAAGTTCGCGCCAGTTCGCCTTGCCGTTGTCGAAGGTGATTTGCCATACTCGGTCAAACACGGCCGGATCCCACCGCCCGGGGGCGTCATGAGCGCCCAAGGCGTGAGCCAATTCCGGAAGCTTTCCGTGATGCCAGGCAATCATCACGGTTTTGCCGGAATATTTCGGGTCGGTCAGCACCTCGTGCGCGAGTTCGGCGAAATCGCCGTCCTTGTAGGTCGCGTCGATGCCGAGTTGTAGAGACTTGGCGAGCGGTTCGAGCGTTTCGACCGGCCGGTTACTGTGAGCCGACCGCTTGGTGGCGATCAGAAAATCGGGGCGCGCGAAACGCGTGGGAAATAGAGTCGGTAACGCGGCCGCCCGTTCGAACCCGCGCGGGGACAGGTCGGGGCTTTTTTCCGTGCCGGTGTTGTCAGGTTTTTCGGCGTGTCGAATCAGAAGCACGACCCGCGGGCCAGCGACAGGGCGGGTCGTAGGCACGCCCGGGGTTTCGCCGTGGCTAGACAATGTCTGAAATAAGACCAGCAACAGCGTGTAGAGCTCGACCCGCCTTCGCATTATCCAATCTCCGCTCGTAAAACCTTCCGAAGCGTTCACCGCCATTGATGCATGCGAGCGTACTGCGAGTCGGCGCCGCGGCGAAGTGCTTCACACAACTTTCACAATCACCCCTTTTATCGCGGGCGTCGTTCCGTATGATCCGATCTCAGCCGGTGACCAACGACCGGCCAGCAGCTTGCGGTCAATCAGGTGACAAGATGATTCGAACTAAAATTGTGGCGACGATGGGTCCGGCGTGTGGTGACGTGGAAACGTTGCTGAGACTTTTCGAAGCCGGGGTCGACGTCTGCCGGCTGAATTTCTCACACGGCACGCTCGACGGACACCTGCTGACCCTGCGAAACATTCACGAAGCGGCGAGCCGATACCACGAACCCATTGCCGTGCTCGGCGATCTGTGCGGGCCGAAGATTCGGCTCGGTTCGATCAAAGACGTCGACGGGCTCGGCGGGATGCCGATCAGCGTCGGCGACACGCTGGTTATTCAGCGTGACCCGACCGTCGGTGAAAAAGGCCGGGTGTCGTCGATCTATAAAGAATTTGTCGACGAGGTTTGTGTCGGGCAGCGGGTGTTGGTCGAAGACGGGCTGTTGCGATTCGTCTGCACGGAGAAAAAGCCGAACGAAATTATCTGTAACTGCACCGCCGGCGGGGTGCTGAAAAGCTCCAAGGGGATCAACCTCCCGGACACGGCGATCAATACGCCGTCGATGACCGACCGCGACTGGGAATGCGTCGACTGGGCGGTCGACCAGCGGCTCGATTACCTGGCATTGTCGTTTGTCCGCAAGGCGGAAGACCTCACCGAATTGCGGTCGTATCTGCAGGACAAGGTCAGCGATATTCACTTGATTGCGAAGATCGAAAAGGCCGAGGCGATCGACCAGATCGACGGGATCATCGACGCGAGCGACGGCCTGATGGTCGCCCGCGGCGACCTTGGTGTGGAACTTGACGTCGCGATGGTGCCGATCATCCAGAAGGATTTGATCCGCCGGTGTCAGGCGGCGGGCAAGCCGGTCATCGTGGCGACGCAGATGCTGCAGAGCATGATCGAGCAGAGCTCGCCGACCCGCGCCGAGGTCAGCGACGTTGCTAACGCGATCTTCGACGGGACTGATGCCGTCATGCTCAGCGGTGAAACCAGCGTCGGGAAGTTCCCGGTGATCACGGTGCACACGATGTCGCACATCGCCGACGTGACCGAAGAATATCTGACCCGGGCCGACACGGCCTCGACGCCGCCGCCGATGGTGAAAACGTCGCTGCACGCCGGGGCGCTCGCCCGGGGCGCGCTGCGGATCGTGCAGGACCTCAAAGCCAAGCTGGTTATCATCTGGACCCAGACCGGCACCACCGCGCGGGTGTTCAGCAAGCATCACTTCCCGGTGCCGATCATCGCGTTGTCACCGGACCACCGGACGTTGCGGCGGATGGCGTTGCACTACGGCGTGATCCCGCAGGAAATGGCCGGTGCACCTGACATGACATTGTTGATCGCGAAGGTCGACGAGTTCGTGGCCCAGCAGAAATACGCCGAACGGGGCGACCGCATTCTCATCGTCGCCGGATGGTCACCGGGCACCCCGGGCACGATGAACGGCCTGGTCATCCACACCGTCGGCGACACCTGGACCCCGGTCCCCACCGCACAAATGATGCGGCAGATGGTGAAGTCTGAACGAGATTGAGGGGGGGGGAAGTGGGGAAAGGATGAATGATGAACGATGAATGATGAACGAAGAAAGACAGGCGGACAATTCATCGTTGGGGTAGACAAGGCTAAGAATTCTTTGTCTTCATTCATCATTCATCATTCATCATTCATCGTTCTCTTCCTCCTCGCCGGGTGCATTACTGGCAAAGCCAATCCCGCGGCGACGCAGCCAGTGACGTATGTTCCGCAGAAGCAGGCGACGCCGGAGTATTGGTGGAACCAGCCGGGGGTGGTGCGCGTTCCGAATGCCGACTTTCAGAAGCTGTGGGACGCGTGCGAAGGGGAGTTATACGTCCGGCTGTTTCCGGTGGACCGCCGGCAATACCGAACCGGGTTGTTGACCAGCGAGCCGGTGGTGTCCAAACAATTTTTTGAACCCTGGCGGACCGATGCCGTTTCGTTTCACGACGTCGGTGAGTCGTCGCTGGCAACCATTCGGCGCACCATTCATTTCGAAGTGACCCGCCAGCCCGACGGCAGCTACGATGCCGTCCCAAAAGTGCTGGTCGAACGCCACGCCGCTACGGAGCGCCGGCTGACATCGATCGTGCAGTTTCGCCAGGCGTTCAACGGCACGCGTACTGATGCGACGCCGGATCAGTCCAACACACCGGCACCCGAAGACGAATACTGGTACGCGCTGCGGCGAGACACGGACCTGGAAAAAGATATGGCCGTTTCGATCCGGCATCGTCTCGCCGACTAAGGCCAAGTTGGCGCCGAATGGGTGAATTTTTACTGTTTCCGTGACAAGGCATCGTATTTGGTCGCCAGATCGTTGAAACTTTTTATAGCCTGATCTCGCTCGGCTTCGACTCGTGAGATCACATCGTGTTGCTTGTTCAGCGCAACGGACTGTGCCTCGACTATCTTGTCCCGGGCCGATATCCCCTCGACGAACTTGCTCGTTAGCTCGTTCAACTTCTGATTGCGTGAACTCAACCTTTGGTTCTCAGTACGGACCGAGGTCAGCAGATTCTGCACCTTTTTAAGCTGATCTTCAGCCATCGCGAGACGGGTCCCGCGGTCGGCGCTTTCGGCTTCACTATCTTTAATTGTCGCCTCCTGAGTCGCGATCAACCTGGACTGCGAGGCATCCTTTTCGCGCGCCGCGACGATCGCACGGTCTAGATCACCATTGGTTTTCGATTGGACGAGGCACACCGCTGACAACGCCAGCAGGCCCGTTAGATTTAGATATTGGACGAGCTTGTTCATCGACCGACCCGCTCGGCGGGGGGCCGGACGTCGAACCCGACTTTGTCGATTCCCGCTCCTCGGATCAGATCGAGAACGCGTATAACGTCGCCGTTGCGTGCGTCGCGGTCGCCGTCGATGACCACACGCACGGCGGGGTTGCGTTCCCGGCTGGCTGCCAATTGTTGTCGAAGTTCGAGGTCGGTCACGCGCTTTCTGTTGAAGTACGTTAGCCCCGATTTGTCGACGGCAACGGTGACGACGTTTTTCATATCATCGCTTCGGGCCGTCCCCGCGACGGGAAGATTTACCTTTAACGTCAGCGCGTGAACCATGCTCAGGCTCACGAGCATGAAAGACGCCAGCAAGAAAAACATGATGTCGATCAGCGGGACAATTTCGATCCGCGCTTCGGCCGACTCGGTCAGCGACCGGGTGCTCAGCTTAATGGGCATGTGCTGCCTCCCCGGTCGGCCGAGTCGCCCGCAGTCGGGCAAACTGTTCGAGGTCGTGCCCGTGATGTTTCGCAGACTCTGCCAGCAGTTCAAAGTGGTTGATCGTGGTTTCGAGGCGCGACCGAAAGACGGACACCCGGCGGTTAAAATAGTTGTAGGGAATCAAACAAAAGATCGCGATGCCCAATCCGCACGCGGTCGCAATGAGCGCCTCTGCGATCCCGCCGCTGACTTTAGCCGCCGCGAGTTGCTCGTCACCGACGAAGCTAAATGATCGCATGATACCGGTGACGGTGCCGAGCAATCCCAGCAGTGGCGCTAGCGTGATGAGCGTGCCGAGCACCCATTGAAGGCGTTCACCGCCTTCCAATTCCTTCGTGGCTTTCAACTGCATCGCGCCCAGAAACGAACTGTGTTCGTGCAGCAGGCCGGTTTTAACCGTGGCGACGAACGGGTCGTCGGACCGGTTCGAGAGTTCTAATGCCGCTGCGAAATCTCCCGTTGCGGCGGCTTCCAGGACCCGGTCGAGCAGACCCGGGTCCGAACGAATCCGCAGCGCCAACCACCAGAGGGATCGTTCGACGATTGCCGTTACGGCGAACAGCAAGGCGACTGCGATCGGCCACATTACCGGCCCGCCTTTTTGGAAGGTGTCCAGAATTATATTCGCGAGCGGGAGTGTCATCGGCTGGTCCAAGGTCATCGGTGTCTTTGTTGATAGGTAATTGAGATTTCGTAATGGCGTTCCGGGCCGGGGGGGTACGTCCAGTTCTCCTTGATGCTTCGCTCCGCCGCCTGATCGAGCAGCGGCCACTGACATTTCCTGGAGACTTCGGCCGAAGTGACGGCGCCGTCTTCGCGAACGACGAACCGGACGACGACGGTTCCCTCCTGCCCCGCGAGTTGCGACTCGATCGGGTAGTCCGGCCGAGGCTGCTTACCGGCACCTGATCCGTAGGCGATCTTCCGGTAAGACGTCGTCGGGCCGGACGTCGCAGGCCGAGGCGGAGCGCGAGACGCGAAGTCGATCTGTTTCAGTGAGGCAGACAGACGCACTGGCACGACCGCCGGGAAGAAATCCGACACGAGCGGCAATGGTGGCACTGTCGGAAGCGGCACGTCATAGCCGGATGCCCGCGTTTCTGCGACCGACGCGGGCGAGACCCGCGCGTTGATCAATGAGACGTCAACGAATCGCACGTCTGTCCGAGCTTCGAACGGAACAGGTCGCGATGTCGGAGCAACAGACCGCCAGTAACCGGCGAGTCCGACGGTCAGGCAAGCGAGCCAGAGCACGAATGTCAGGACCGGTAGCAAGTCGATTCGGTGGGGTTCCGCATCAGAACGCATAGGCCAGACCCCCGAAGATAGCGCGGTGCGGTCCGTACTGGGCGGCGGCGACACCGACGCCCGAGCCGTCCCGGATCTGATAGTGTTCGTCGAACATGTTCAGTTCGTCGACCCGCAGCGTGACGTAATTGCGTTTCGAACCGTCGACGTGGAACCGCTGTTGAAAACCGACATTGACCGGGAAGTACTGCGGTTCTTTCTGCGAATTCGCGAACCCGCGGCGGAGCCCCGACCCGTAGAGCGCGTCGATGTAAACCAGCGTGTCCTTCCACGCGTACGACACGCCGAGAGAGGCGGTGTACTCCCCCTCATGGTCAAGTTTGATGTAGTGATTGTGGATGTACGCGAGCTCGTCATTTTCGAACAGGTACTGTTGAGAGATGATGTCTTTGCCCAGCGTGTTGACGTAAGAGAAATTACCGAACGCCGAGATCGGGCCCAGGGTGTATGTGCTGCTCAGTTCCGCGCCGAAGACTTGACCGAGCCGATAATTGAACGGCGTGATGATGACTGCGTCGCCGAAGTGCCCGTTGTCCACGAGGTCGTGTGCGTCCTTGTAAAATCCGTCCACGCTGACCTTCCAAGCCTTGGTGACGTCACGGGAAATGCCGAGGTCGTAATAATTCGACCGCTCGACTTTCAACTGGCTGGAAATACGATTCTGCGACGCATTGGTCGTATTCTGGAAGCGGTCGACGGTCCCGATTCCGACGTACTGTAGGGGCGGCGGTACGAAATACCGGGAATAGCCTGCGTGCAAGGTCGTGGCTTCGTCGAGTTTGTAGACGAGATTCACGCGGGGGCTCAGTTGTCCGCTGTCGGCGAAGTTCGTGTCGAAACGGTCGTAACGCAGGCCATAATTCAACGTCAATTTTTTGGTGAGCCGCCATTCGTCCTGAAGGTAAACACCTGCGGAAACGCCGTGATTCCCCGAGTCGTCGGCGAGATTAAGAGGCGTTGTTGATTGCTGTTGCCCTGCGACCGGGTCGACGGGAAAAACACCGGTGTTGGTCCGAAGCCGCTCGTTCGTAAAATCGGCCAGCACGCCTGCACGAATTGTGTGCTGATCGTTCAGGATGTATGAGCTGTCGATCTGAAGGCCGTTGGTAAAGAAATCATTGCGGACTTCTCCCGCGACGCCTTGAAAGATCAGGTCGTTGGTCGAATCGGGCGTGAAATGAACCTGGCCGTAGCGTGTGAATGCGGCCGCTTGTACCGAAAAAGAGCCGGACGTCTTCTGGTAGGCGAGCACTGAGTAGTACTGCTGTTCGTTCTGATTTTCGTCGATCGAGATCGAGTCGACCAACACCGCCTTGGGGCGCCCCGCGAGTGCGAACGCCGGCGGAAGCCCGGGCGTGTTCGGAATTTGAAAATCGGCATTCGAGGCGTTCACCAACAGGCTGACCCGGCTGGTATCGTCGATGTGATAAGAGAGATACGTGAAAATCTTTTGCTGATTCGTTCTGTCGTGAAGCGCCTGGTAACCGGGTGTCGGGTTGTCGATTCCCAGGTCGTTGTGCAGTAGTGAACCGGTGACGAAATAGTCCAGTTTCCCGACAGTGCCGCCGGTCTCGAACGACGGCTCGTACGTCTGGTTGCTCCCGCCGTACAGAGAAATCTCTGTTTGATCGAGGGACTCCCCCGACTTGGTCTGTACGTCGACGATGCCGGCCGTGCGGAACCCGAACTGCGCGGGGAGGCTTCCGTCGATCAGCGTGATGGATCGGATCAGGTGCGAATCGAGTTCCTGGCCGAACCCGTTTAGGCCTTCGGGAAGAGTGACCCCATTTAACCGATAAGTTAGATTCGCGTGTTCGCCGCGGACGTGCTCCTGCCCGTAGGAATCCTGCACGACCCCGGGCGCGCGGAGCAGAACCTGCTGTCCGGTGGCGTTCGCGCCGCCCGGCGTTGCAGCGATCTGCTGAGCGCCGATGGTGTAAGTCTGCGCGCCGAGCGGGGGCGCGATGTTGCTCCGAGCCGCGTCGAGGTCCGAGTCGACGATCACGCTTCCCTGGTCGGTTCCTCCGGGAACGGCGTCGGGGATCGAGGGTCGGGTGTCACCAATGCCCGCGCTGCTGGCTGGCGAGACTTCTGTCGACGCCTGGGCGATGGCGGGCATCGTGGAATGCATCGTCTGCGAGGTCGCGGGAAGTCGAGCCGACCTCGCGACTTGTTCTTTTGCCGCTTGAACTTCCGAATTACTCCGGTCGAGAAAGTCTTCGTATTGCCGGAGTGAGGAGTCGGGTTGTCATGTTCCGAATGGTTGCGAGGTGGGCAGAGTCTGGCCGAGTGCCGGCGTGCATAGGCCGGCGACAGCCAACACCCAGCGATTGCCGTGTGTGTGCATGAGCATTCTCCAAATTCAGAGGTTAATCGGCTGTGAAAGGTGCAGACGCCGAGTACTCGCGCGTTACCGTGGGCGCTAATTGCGTATAGGTTTCGCTGAGGAATCGGCGTCAGATATCAGGCGGGAATGATCACAGGCGGACCCCGGCAGTCGACGCGAAGCGTTGACAGTCGAGGAACCGGAGTTGTGGCAAACTGGGTTAAGAACGCGATGAGTAATCCGAGACTGATAAGGATCGGAATCCAGCCGATGACCGCAAATGGCAGGTGCAGCTGGGCATGGATAGCGCAGTTGGAATCGTCATGGTGGAGGGGGTGAGTGGGCTCACCGGTCACAGAAGCTGCCGCGTCTTCGCGCCTGTCGTCAGCGGTGTGCTGCAGATTGTGTACGTACTCAGCAGCCCCCGAACCCAAGGCGAGGAAAACGATCACCAGAAAAGAGGCTACACTGCGATTCATCGAGACGGCTTCTCCAATCAGCACAACCAATTTCGAACCTGACTTATTTCAGCCTACAAATTTTTTCTCGACTTGCGGCATTTCGACTGACGCCCGAGAAGGGTGTCATGCGAGGCGTCTGCTCAAGTTCCGGCGTCGACGAAACGCTTGGTGATGTCGCCGTAGGCGTCGATTCTGCGGTCACGCAGGAACGGCCAGTGGGTTCGGCTGAACTCGACCTTCTCCAGGTCGCAGGGGACGATCATCACTTCTTCTTTGTCGACCGACGCCTTCTGGGCGATCTGTCCATTGGGCGCGCTGACAAAGGACTGGCCCCAGAATTCGATGCCGTCGGCGCTCACCGGTTTGCCGGTCGCGTCGAGGATGTGCTCGACGCCGATGCGGTTGGGCGAGCAGGTGTAGCACCCGTTGGCGACGGCGTGGCTGCGCTGGATCAGTTCCCAGCTGTCGTGCTGGGCATGGCCGTACTCCTGCTTTTCCGACGGATGCCAGCCGATGGCGGTGGGGTAAAAAAGGATTTCCGCGCCCTGCAACGCGGTGAGCCGTGCGCCTTCGGGATACCACTGGTCCCAGCAGATCAGCACGCCGATCTTGGCGTACGTCGTGTCCCATGCTTTGAACCCTGTGTCACCCGGGGTGAAATAAAACTTTTCGTAATAAAGCGGGTCGTCGGGAATGTGCATCTTGCGGTAGATGCCTTTGATTGATCCGTCCGTCTCAATAATCGCGGCCGTGTTGTGGTAGAGCCCAGCGGCCCGCTTCTCGAACAGGCTGGCGATGATCACGCACTTATATTTCTTAGCGATCTTTCCCAACGCATCGGTGCTCGGCCCGGGGATGGTCTCGGCGAGTTTGAAAAATCGGTGGTCTTCCACCTGGCAGAAATACTGCGACGCGAACATCTCCTGTGTGCAGATGATTTGCGCCCCTTCGCGGGCCGCCTTTTCGACAAGCCGAATTTGATTGCGGCGGTTCACGGCCGGGTCGGCGACGCAGGCCATCTGCGTCAGCCCTACCTGCACCACACGGTCCGATTTTTCAGCGACAGCGCGACGTTGTTTCATGGGCAAGTCGGTATAGCCGGACCGATTGAACAGGGCAACCGGCCGGGCGTTTATTGTCCACTTGAAACTGTCGCCCGGAAACGCACCCGCTTCACTTCTTAAAGTGGCGAAACTTTTTGATCGGGTCTGCGTCTCACAAAACATCGTCCAACAGAACATCGCATCCCGCACGAGCGAAGAGTGAAGGAGATCAGATCGGGAAGTAATCCTTTTCGGAGCCGACTCGATGGCGAATCAAATTCCTCTCGAAGTGTTGCAAATCCCCACCCCGTGCCCGGCTGATTGGGACGCGATGGCGGGGGACCAGCAGGTGAGGTTCTGCACGCATTGCTCGCTGCAGGTGTTCAACCTGTCGGCCATGGACCGGCGGTCGGCCGAGCGTTTGATGGCCGAACAGGCGGGTGAATTATGCGTTCGGCTTTTGAAGGAATCAGACGGGACCGTTGTCACGGCCGACCCCGGCGGGTGGCGGAGTTCGATCAAGAAGTTGCGGGTCCGGGGCGGCGCGATCGCGGCGGCGATGGTCGCCGTCGTTGCGGGATTGATAGGGGTCGACAAACAAGCCGTCGCGGAACCCGCAGCGACCACTCCGACGTTTCGTGAGTCGTTGATGGGGGGTCCTCGTTACCCTGGGCCGACCACCGCCCCGGTGACGCAGCCGACGGTCGCGCCGCTCATGGGGGCGATCCGTCCTCCGAGCACGCAGCCGACGACACCACCGGCGGATGGCACTAACTGACGCTGACAAACCAAGCCAGCGTGTTCACGTCGCGGCACCGACCCAGCGAGCGTCAAAGCTCTGGGGCGGTAAAGGCGATGTACTCGCCGATTTTCTCAAAGCCGAGCGATGACAGTGTCGATTTGACGGGGCAGTCTGCGGGGACGGCGATCATCACCGAGCGCAGCGTGGCCCGACCGCAAAGGTCGATTGTCTGCTCGAGCATCGACCGCCCGATCCCCCGCCGACGCTGCGGTTCGGCAACGTACCATTGTCGAACAGTCCCGATTTCCCCGGAAGTCAGTAACCCGATCGTCGCGACGGCCTTGCCGTCCTGAAGCGCGAGCGACGCTTCGAAATGGGAATCATCAAGATGCAACATCGCGGCTTCGACCGCCTGCCGGTCGCCGGGGAACGCGAGCGTCATCAGTTTTTCATACTGCTGGAACGCCGCGCGTGCGGGAATGACGGTGAGCCCCACAGGTTTGAACCGCCTCGTTTGGTACCGACGGAGCAAAAGGATGTCCTGCAACTGCGTTTGCCAACCGCGGCGGGCCAGCGCGTCTGCTAGCGATTGATCCTGCTCGGAAGACAGCGCGGGGCTCAGCGTCAACAGCCGTACGGCCGATCCCAATTCGCGCGCGATTGAATCCGCGTCATTCAGAAGTTGCTCCGGAAGAGTCCCCGGCAGGATCCTCGCTTCCAGAAAACAGTTGGCGTCCGGAACATCCGGCCGGTCTTTCGAGTGGATGAACGTCCCGGCATCGTGAACGAACTCGGTGCCGACGTGCCGGCACCATTCGAGTTGCGACTGATGAAACAACCGGACAAGGCTCTGAGGAGTAGCGGAAGTCGCGTGTGGCAAAACGGGCAAGGGCATTGCCGCATCTTATTCGACTGACGCGGGCTTGGCATTTCGATTGCTCGGAATCGTTCTCAGCATGAATAGCTTTTTACCTGAACAGGTGGACATCATGGCTATCAAAAGTGTGTTCGACCGCGGCGGGGATGGCATGACGACAGGCGGGCTGGACCGGTTTTTAGCCCCGCCAGCTCAAGATCATTCGAACCTTCCGGACCGAATCACCGAGCCGGTCGCGAAAGACGAGGGTGCGTCGGTCGTGAACTGCGGGGGAGCGGACAAGGATCAGTCTGTCTGCCAGCTGGCCGAGGCAGAGCGGGCGAAAGGAGTCGCTAATTCTGGGGAGAAGCCGGGCTGATGCCTGCCGGGTTTTGCCGAATCAGCCGGCCGATCCGAGCGCCTTCATTTCCCGTTCGATAAGCTCCCGCAATAACGATCGGTGGCACCTTGCCTCGCGTTCGCATTGTGACGAACAGAGCAGCACAATTGTTTCGCCAGCCAATACGCGACGGGCAAGCTCTGCAATCCATCCGGCCTGCTGTCTCATCTCTGATAGATACCTGACTCGATAGGTGGCCCAGTCGATCCCGGTGCCAATCTTTCCGTAGACCAAAGCATGCAGTTCCTTGCTGGGGCCGAGTTCAGGCATCCAGACGTCCCAGGTCTCATTGGTCTTCGAAACACCCCGCGGGCGGTATCGGGTAATCAAAAGATGTGTTGCGCCAATATTTTTTGGCGAATCGTCCCAACGTCTGGTAATAATGGGCATCGGTCGTAACGGTTAACTGTTATCGGACGGGTCGCCGGCGAAACTGAAGACTGAAGTTCGCGTCGGCTGTTTTTAATCTTCCCATCCCGCATAGCCGAAAAAATCAGTACAGGTTCCGCTCGACCGCTGTCGGCAACTGAAGGTCTCGTCCTTCGGCGATGGTGTTAGTGTTTGGAATTCGTCTAGCCGTTCACCGGAGCATTCCATGTCGCAGGAAATGTCGTTCGCCCAGGCCCTGACTGAAGCCCGCCAGATCATTGTGCAGCAGTCGAACCGAATCAAGGGCGACTTGGATCGGATCAAGACGATGCAGGAAACGATCGCCGCGCAAACGTCCACCATTAGTGACGGCGACCGCAACCTGCGCCAGAAGTCCGCCGAACTCGACGCGATGAACGAGCAGGTGAAGACGCTGACGGCAAAGCTCGACGAGACGCGGATCGCCAAGGAGCAGGCCGAGGCAGTCATGGACCGGCAGGGACAGCGCCTGACTCAGATGCAGGAGTCGATTGCCGGCCTCGAAAAACAGGTCAACGATTTGGGTATACAGTTGAGCGGTGCCTTGGCGAGCGCGCCAACGCAGGAAGACGCCGAGGCACTCGCCGCGTTATCGCAACTGCTGGCGGCCAAGAAGGGTGGCAGTAAGTCGGCGTCCAACCCCGGTGAAGAATCGGCCGCCGCTGCCGCGGCTTGATAACACGGCTTGTTTGTTGCGAACTTCACCGGATTCCGCTCCGTCGCGATCGACGCTGGCGAAACCCGATGCGTTGTCCCGGATGCAGCCGCCACCATTAGCCACGTCGCGTCATCCCGTCCTCTTTCGACCCCCGCAAAGTTGAAATCGACCGTTTTCGAAAAGCCCGGCGATTCACGGCGTCCCTCTTACCGGCTAGCATAGGCGTTCGGCTGGACCCCCGGGCGCACGCCCCACGGACAGCCGGACGCTAAAACCCGAGGACTAGATGTCATTGTCGGCTATTGAATCGCTCGAATCCCGCCGTTTGTTTTCTGGTATCGCCATTCAGGGACACACGCTTCGAATCGTGGGGGCCGCGGGCTCTTCTAATCTCATCACCTACGGCTTGAGCAGTGACGGTCAAGGCGTCGACGCCACTTTGTCGTTTCCCACGAAAGCGGGACTGCAGTCGGTCACCCGCACGTTTCCACTTTCCAAAGGGCTGCATCTGGTGAGTGTCAGCGGTGGTAACAAAGGCGACTCGATCACCTGCGACGAAAGCCGGGGCGTGTTCCTCGTCAACGCCGTCATTAACGGAAACGGCGGCGACGACACGATCATTTCCGGTTCGGGTGACGACAAAATCTACGGCGGGGCCGGGGCCGATTCCATCAACGGCGGTGCCGGCAGCGACCGGATTTTCGGCGACCCGGGCAAGGATACTCTCCTCGGTGGGGACGGCGACGACTACCTCAAGGGCGGTCAGGACCGCGATTCTCTTGAAGGCAATGCCGGTGACGACACGCTGATCAACGCGTTCGGTGACGACACAATGGTAGGCGGCACCGGCAGCGATCTGTTCATCCGCAGCGTTACAGCCAGGAAGGCCTCTGACTTTGTTCAAGGCGTTGATCGGATCAAAATCGTCACTCCTTCGACCAACAATTCTTCGTCGCTCTTGAACACGATCTTCCCCATCACCTCACTGTTTTAATCCGACCGACAAGCGGAAGACGTCTGATTTAATCCGGAACTTGTCATCCCATGGCACGCGGCTTGTATGGTTGCACGGCGAGCCGAGCAACTGCGACATCGCAGCTCTTGGTCCTGTTCTTACCCAACTAAAAGTTGGAAGGAGTCTACCGTGAAAGCCGCCAAATTATGCCTCGCCCTTTTGTTCGTTCCCGCTACCGCAGGCCTCATGACTATGACCGGCTGCGCGACCGCCCCGGCGACTGAGTCAGAAAAAGCCGACCTTGCCGTTCAGGGTAAAACGGATCTCACTGTGATCGAGCACGACGACCCGTCCATCAAAAGCCTGATCGATCAGTCGTACGGATATGCAATATTCCCAGACATCGGTAAGGGCGGGATCGGTATCACCGGCGGTGGTGGTGCGGGCTCTGTCTATGAACGCGGCCAATACTACGGAACCTCGCAGTTGACCCTCGGAGGCGGCGGTCTAGCCGTGGGTGGCGAGACCTATACCGAATTGCTTGTCTTCAAGGACAAAGCGGCGTTCGACAACTTCACCAACTCCGGGCTAAAGTTTGACGCGAAAGCCTCGGCAGTGGCCATCCACGCGAACGCTGCCGCGACGCCTAGCTTCGCGAATGGCATCGCCGTCTTCACATACAACACCAAGGGCTTGATGCTCGACGCCTCGATTGGTGGTCAGCAGTTCACCGTCAAACCCGCCAAGACGATGACGACTGATGCGCCAACGATTCAACAGTAATCCGGCGTTCCAAAAAAAGTTCAAGGGATCGGCATTTTGTTCTTGCCGGTCCCTTTTTCCATGCGCGTGTGGTTCAAAGCTGATTCCGATCCAAACGGTTCAGCCGAACGATTAGTATCCATCAGGGTGAAGAATTGCTTGCAGGGTCCGCCGAGTTGTCGCGACCGCCCTTCCAAAATGACGGTTTTTTAAACTGTAAAAAGTCAAACCTGCGTTTCGATTTCAGATGAGTTGGCTACACTTCGGTCGTTCTAAACCGTGCGTGCCGACTGAAAAATGAAACTAGTTCATCGATACTTCATTCTGTTGATCACATCGGCCGGGCTGACCGGTTGTGGCAATCCGCCGAAGCCGTCGCAGTCAGTCGACGAACTGGTTGTCCATCGAGTAGGGCTCCAAGTTCAACATGCCGGGGAGCAGCCGCAAAGCGTCCGGGATGTGATTGCCCAGCTGATCGCGCGTCCTCTGTCGGCCGAGTCGGCCAGCCGGATAGCGCTGCTGAACAACCGCGAGCTTGCCGTCCAACTCGAAGAAGTCGGGATCGCCGAAGCCGACTATATCGCCGCGGGGCAGATCAAAAACCCCGCGATCTACGCCGACTTTCGCCCGCCCGATCGCCGTCCCCCCAGTGGCGTCGACATTGAAGCTTCGATCACAGAAGACGTTCTCGACATCCTGCTGCTTCCGCTGCGGAAGCGAATCGCTCAGCAGCAGCTCGACCGCGTGGCAGTCCTTTCCGCTGATGTCGCGTTGCAGCTGGTTCTCGATGTTCGAGTCGCATTCTACGGTATGGTGACGCACGGCCAGGATTTGAAACTGCAACAGCAGCTAAACGCGGCCGCCGAGGCGTCGGCGGACTTCGCCCGCCGCCAGCACGACGCGGGAAACATCAACGACCTGGACTGGGCCAACCAGCAGGCCAATTATTCGGAAACTCAAATCCAGACGATCCACGCCGAAGCGATCCTGTCAGCCGACCGCGAAAAGTTAAATCGGCTTTTAGGTTTGACCGGCGACCAGACCCATTGGACGGCCGTCGACTCGCTCGACGCGATTCCCGATCAGGACCCGGCAGAGCAGATTGATTTCGAGACCGCCGCGGCCCAGCGGCTCGACATCGCCGCCGCCTCCGGACAAGTGTTGCTCGCCGAGCAGGCATTGACCTACACGCAGAAGGGGCTGCTGACCGAGGTGCGGGTCGGTGCGAGTCTGGAGCACCAGACCGATCATCAGACCGTTGTCGGGCCTTCACTGTCGCTCGAGTTGCCGATCTTTAATCAGCACCAGGGACAGATCGCCCGCGCGGAGGCGGAGATCCGCCAGGCGAAGCGAAAGCGGGACGCGAGCCGGGTGCAGATGGAAGCCGAACTGCGTCTCGCCGCCGCACAAGTTCGCCAGGCAAGGTCCGCCGCGACGCTCGCCGAAAAAAGTTTGCTCCCGCAACGGAAAGCCGTGACCGCCGCCGCCCAGCTGCAATACAATGGAATGCTGATCGGGATTTATGCTCTGCTGGCTGCGAAGCAAAACGAATTGTTGTCGGCCCGCGAAGCGCTCGAATCCCGCCAGGACTACTGGGTCGCCAGGGCGCAACTTGACCGTGCCTCGGGAAAATAAGTCACCGCCGGAGACTACCGTACGCCGGGGCTGTCTGGAGGGATCACCATGATGACTCGCAGAGACCTGATGACCGCTGCCGCGCTTGCGGGCGGTACCGCGTTGTTGCCCGGCGTGTCCACCGCATTCGCCGGTGACCCCTCCACGCCACTGACGACGCAACCGACGACTCGGCCGTCTGATCCGAAGCTCCAGTACACGCCGGTGCACACTCCCAACGGCGTCACGCTGCCGTTCAAACTCGTCGACGGCGTGAAAGTGTTTCATCTGGTCTGCGAAGAGATTGAACACGAATTTATGCCCGGCCTGAAATCGCATTGCTGGGGATACAACGGCCGCACCAGCGGGCCGACGATCGAGGCCGTCGAAGGCGATCGCGTCCGCATCTACGTCACCAATCGCCTGCCCGAAGCCACCACCACGCACTGGCACGGCCTGCGAATTCCCAACGGAATGGACGGTGTCAACGGCATGACCCAACCCGCCATTCAGCCCGGGGAAACCTTCAGATACGAGTTCACGTTGCCCGACCCCGGCACGTTCATGTACCACCCGCACCTGGACGAAATGACCCAGCAGGCGATGGGCATGATGGGCATGTTTGTCGTACATCCGAAGGTGACGACGGCAGAAAACCGGGTCGACCGTGACTACGCGATCATGTTGTCCGAATGGCGCATCGTGCCCGGCACCGCCCGGCCGGTGACGACCGAAATGCTCGACTTCAATGTCCTGACCATGAACAGCAAGTCCTACCCGGCAACTGCGCCGCTGGTCGCCCGTACCGGTGAGCTAGTCCGCATCCGGTTCGGGAATCTTTCGGCCATGGACCACCACCCGATCCACCTGCACGGCTTTCAAACCGTGCTCACCGAAACCGACGGCGGGCTGGTCCCCAAGTCTGCCCGGTATTCTGCCAACACGACACTGGTCCCCGTCGGCGCGACCCGGGTGATCGAATTCGTCGCCGACAACCCCGGCGACTGGGCCATGCACTGTCACATGACTCACCACGTGATGAACCAGATGGGCCACGACGTGCCCAACGTCATCGGTATGAACAACAAGGGCCTGACCTCCAAAGTGCGTCCGCTGCTGCCGGGTTTCATGAGCATGGGTGAGAGCGGCATGGGCGACATGATGCAGATGGAAACTCCGGCAAACAGCGTCCCGATGATGGGCGGCAAAGGCCAGTTCGGGCTCATCGACATGGGCGGGATGTTCACCGTCGTAAAAGTCCGCGACCAAATTACCGGCTACGAAGATCCCGGTGATTACCAGCACCCCGAGGGCACGGTCGCCTCGCTGGCCAGTACCGACGAACTGCGTCGCGACGGCATTCTGTGATTGATCTTTTGTGCTGTTGTGTGCCATGAACGAAACCAAGAAACCGATCAGCGATTGCAACGACCTCGCGACTCCCGTCGTCGAAGCCGACCACCAGCTCGGCCCGGCCGACGCGCCGGTCACGCTGGTGGAGTACGGCGATTACGAATGCCCGGACTGCCTGAACAGCGAGCCGATCGTAAAGCAGCTTCGCGATCAACTCGAAGACCGGTTGCGGGTGGTGTTCAGGCATTTTCCCAGAAACTCCATCCACCCACGCGCCAGCGCCGCTGCCGAAGCGGCCGAAGCCGCCGCGGCACAAGGCCGGTTCTGGGACATGCACGAAGCCCTGTTCAAGCACCAGCAAGAGCTGGTCGACGTGGACCTGACACACTTGGCGTTGCTGCTCGGCCTGGACGTTTACAAGTTCCAACAGGATCTCGATTCGCCGACGTCTCGTCGCCGGGTGCGTGACAACTACGACGACGCCGTCCGCAGCGGCGTCACCCGCACGCCGACGTTCTTTATCAACGGCTGCAGGCACGACGGGCCGAACGATTTCGACACGCTGCTCGCTGCGATCAACAGGTACGTCTGACGTAATTTGTTAGAACCACGATTTTTCTCACCGCGGAGACGCGGAGGCGCAGAGAAACACCATCTGCGTGCCATTTTTTTCCAAGTAATCCATTCGTTCTTCTGACTGATAGGCGAAATTGGAACGCGACTGCGGTGCTCTTGGCTGATTCTCTTCTCGGCGACTCTGCGCCTCCGCGGTAAAAAATCCGTCAGCATTGTCGCCCGGGCTCTCAATGAAAATCGCGCGACCCCACACCGCCGTCCGAAATCAGATGGCTCAGGTCCGTCATCCGCATCACCATCACGTGAACGACCTTGTCCTGTCGTTCGACGTACCCCTCGGCCTGCACGAGCGTCGAATGTCTCGCGGCCTTTCGGTACCGATCGAACACCACCGGGCGGATGATCAGGTTCGCGATCCCCGATTCGTCTTCCAACGTCTCGAACACGATGCCGGACGCCGTCCCGGGCCGCTGACGGATCAGCACCAGCCCGGCGACACGGACCCATTTGCCGTGGGTCATGGTTGATAAATCCGCCGCCGGTGTGACGCGCATCTGCTTTAACTGCTGGCGGATCAACGCGACCGGGTGCCGCTTCAGCGACAGCCCCGCCGTGCGGTAATCGATCGTGACCTCCTGTGACATCGGCATCGTCGGCAGCGATACCCCGACCTCGGGCGCGGTGTCCTCGGTCAACCAGTCGAACAAAGGCATCGGTTCGCTGTGACATTTCATCACGTCCCACAACGCCTGCCTGCGGGACAACCCGAGCGAGCCGAAACCGTCGGCCTCGGCCAACGTCCGCAGCGCGTGTGGTGGCAAACCCGTCCGTCGGGCGAACTGGTCGACGGACGTAAACGGGCCTCGTGTTCTAACTTCGATAACGCGGTCGGCGTGCGCCCGCCGTAGCCCCCGCACGCGGTTGAAACCGAGCTGCACGACCGGCCCGCCGTGCCCCCAGTCCCAGGTGCGGCCGAAATCCGCGACGATCTCCGAATCACCGTGTGAATCATTTTCCGAAGATTCGGCTGTGACCAAATCATTCTCGTCCAGTTCATAGCTGTGACCCCGAACACCAAGTGCATGCAGCGTGCATTCCCAACTGCTCTGATTCACGTCGACCGCCAGCACGATCACGCCGTGCGCCTGCGCGTCGCGGACGATCTGCGCCGGCGCGTAGAACCCCATCGGCTGGCTGTTCAGCAAACCGCAGCAGAAGACCGCCGGGTGGTGCCGTTTGATCCAGCAGGAGACATAAACCAGCAGCGCGAAACTGGCGGAATGACTTTCGGGGAAGCCGTATTCGCCGAACCCTTTGAGCATGTTGAAACATTGGTCCGCATATTCCGGCGTGTACCGCTTGGCGAGCATGCCGGCCAGGATCTTCTTGCGGAATTCCTCGACCGCGCCCCCGCGCTTCCACGCCGCCATCGCGCGCCGGAACCGGTCCGCCTCGTCCCCGGAAAACCCCGCCCCCTTCATCGCGATCTGCATCGCCTGTTCCTGAAACAACGGCACGCCCAGCGTCCGCTTCAGCACCTCTTCCAGTTCCGCGCTCGGGTACACGACCGGTTCCAGCCCCCGCCGGCGGCGCAAATACGGGTGCACCATGTCCCCCTGGATCGGGCCCGGGCGCACGATCGCGACTTCAATTACAAGGTCGTAAAACGTCCGGGGTCGCAGCCGGGGCAGCATCGTCATCTGCGCCCGCGATTCGATCTGGAACACCCCGACCGTGTCGGCGTCACAGATCATGTCGTAAACCAACTGGTCTTCCTGCGGGATCGTGTGCATCGCCAGCGGCGGGGTGCTCGGGTAAACCTGGTTGATCATCGTCACGCACTTGGCGATGCACGTCAGCATCCCCAGCGCGAGCAGGTCGACTTTGAGAATTTTTAAATCGTCGATGTCCTGCTTGTCCCATTCGATGACGGTGCGGTCGGCCATCACGGCGTTTTCCACCGGCACCATCTCGCACAGCAGCCCGCTGGTCATGACCATCCCGCCGACGTGTTGACCCAGGTGCCGTGGGAACCCCAGCAACTGTTCGGACAAGTCGACGATCGTCCGCACCGTGCGGTCGTCGGGGTCGAGCCCGACCTCGGTCAACTTCTCCGGTGTCAGCGTGCCGCGGTCCCACCAGTCGAGCCGCTTGGCCATCTGCTCGATCGTGTCCAGGCCGAGCCCCATCACTTTCCCCACGTCGCGCACGGCCGAGCGCCCGCGATACGTAATCACCTCGGCCGTCATCCCCGCCCGGTCCCGGCCGTATTTTTCGTACACATACTGAATCACTTCTTCGCGGCGTTCGTGCTCGAAATCGACGTCAATGTCCGGCGGTTCGTTCCGGGCCGCACTGACGAACCGTTCGAACAGGACGTTGATCTGGTCCGGGTTTACCGACGTGACGCCGATGCAATAACAGACCGCGCTATTGGCGGCCGACCCCCGGCCCTGGCACAAAATGTCGCGCGACCGCGCGAACCGGACGATGTCCTGCACGGTCAAAAAATACGCCTCGATCTGCAACTCGCCGATCAGTTTCAATTCCCGCTCGATCAGCGTTTTGACTTTCGGCGGAATTCCCTGCGGGTATCGCCCGGCCGCCCCTTCCCAGGCGAGCTCGGTCAGGTATTGCAGCTGCGTCTTCCCCGGTGAAGTCAGCTCGTGCGGGTATTCGTATTTCAGCTGGTCGAGATTGAATTGACATTGCTCGGCGATATCGAGCCCGCGCTGGATGGCTGGCAAATAATCATCGAACAGCACGTGCATCTGCAGCGGCAATTTGAGATACCGTTCGCCATTTTGGAACAATCGGTATCCCGCCTCGTGGATCGTGCAGCCGTGCCGGACGCACGTCAGCACGTCCTGCAACCGCCGGCGGTCGGGGTGGTGAAAGTGCACGTCATTAGTCGCCAGCATCGGCACGCCGAACGCCCGGCTCAGCCAGTTAAGGTTCGACAACCGGGTCTGGTTGTCACTTTCATATACACACGACGCCGCGATCGACAACGATTTTCCGAACACGTCTTTCAACTGCCCCAGGTCCCGGGCGAACGTTTCCGGCACCGGGTCGGGCGGGACCACCGCAACGAGCAGGCCTTTGCCGTGATCGAACAGGTCGTGGATAGATAGATCGCATTCACCTTTGATCGTCCGCCGTTTGCCCAGCGTGAGCAGCTGGCACAGTCGCGCGTACGCCGCCCGGTCGGTCGGCCAGACCAATACATCAGGGTGATTCGCCAGCACGAGCCGGGCGCCGACCACCAGTTTCAGCCCGACCTCTTTCGCCTTCACGTGCATGCGGACGATGCCGGCTACTGAATTGATATCGGTGATGCCGATCGCGCGGTAACCCAGGTGGGCCGCCTGGATCACCAGTTCGTCCGGGTGCGACGCGCCACGCAGGAACGAAAAATTGGTCGTCACCGCCAGCTCGGCGTACTCGTACGGGCAGGCCCGCACCGTGATGTTCGACGGGGCCGCGGCGTCACGAAGTTTTGGATTAGGATGTTCGGGCATAGCGCACGGGTCGGTGTCTCACGGTGTGACGATGTCACGGTGTCGCGCGGGTCAACATTTTCCGTGCAGGTACCACTTCCGCGTCTCGTCCACCTGGAACAGCCAGAACCGCTGCCCCGACTGGTCTTCGACGTCGAAATAGTCCCGCGTTTTATTCCGGCCCTCCCACCACGACCCGGTGATCCGTTCCGGCCCGTTGCGGTGAACCAGGTTGAACGCCTCGCCGGCGTGGGTGAACGAAATCGGCAGGTCTTCGCCCAGTTCGTTGGACATCATCGCGCACCCGATTTCGATCGGCTCGGGCAACAGGTGCAGCGGCCGCGATTTGATCTCCCTGTGGGTTGATTCGACCGGCGTCGGGGGGACCAATTTGAATGCCGGGTTGGACACCGGCAATAGCGAGCTGGTTTGCGCCGTCGCCTGCCGTGGTTTTTTCTTCTGTACTGCCGGCCGTTTGTGCGTCGCGAAGCTGACCGCCTTTTCCGGCAGATGCGATTCCACCGGGGTCGGGAACGCCACCGCCGCTTCCCCGAGCCGCACCCGAAGCCGTTCGATCAGGTAATCGATTTCCCCCTCGGCCAGCTGCGCTTCGCGGTCCAGCAGGTGCAGTTGCTCGAGCGTCAGCCGTTCGAACACCGGCACCGAAAGCCGAAGACCGGCAAACCCGTCGTTGCCGCATTTCACCGTCTCGGTCGCACACCGCAGCAGGTTCCAAAGGCCCGTCAGGTCGACGGTGGGGCGCGACAGCTGAATCGTTTTCGTCACCGGCGGCAGACCATTCAGAAGAAACTCGGCCACCAGCGTCCGGGCCCCGCACCCCCGCTGATGAAGCTCGTGCAGAACGTCTTTCAGCAGATGTTTGCACGCCTGCCAGAGATCGGTCAGCGAATCGACACCCCCTTCGAATTCCATCCCGGCAACGACCGGTTGAAAATGCGCGATCGGCAACAACGGTTCGGGCGTCCGCCCCAGCGCCTGGTCCAATCGTTTCAACACCGTCGTGCCGAACCGCGCGGGCAGCGTTTCGCGGGGCAATCGCACCAGTTGCCCGATGGTTTCAATGCCCAGTGAATGAAAAGTCCGCACGAGATCGTTACCCAACCGCAGAAAAGAAACCGGCAACGGCGCGAGCGCGGCGGGAAGCTGATCAAGATCGAAAATACGCGCGCCCCGAGATCCCGAAGAACTCTCCGAGCGATGTTGCGCCCGGCTCTTTCCCGGATCAGAAGGTCGTGACGCCAGCGCCCACGCCGCACCGGGCGTCGGCGCGATCGCGATGCCGTGACGCAGTTTCAACCGGCTGAGCGATTCGGTCGCCAGCCCCAGCAACCGGTCCATGCCCGAAAAAAGCCGTTCGCTGCCGGTCACGTCCAGGAACAAAGCATCCGGCGGTTCGACCGCAACCACCGGGCTGAATCGCACCATCCACCGCGCCAACGCCTGCAGCGCCTGCAGATCTTTATCGGGCCGATGATCCAGATGCGCGAGCCCCGTACACAACGCCCGAGCCTCGGCCAGCGACATGCCCGGGACCACCCCCGCGGCCGTCGCGTTCGCACAAGCAAACGTCACCAATTGCCGCGCCGCCACCGTCCGAATCAACACCAAGGACGGACCCGATATCGAACCAACAGACCCCGAGGTCTTCAGACTTCTTTCGGATTTCGGATTTCGGATTTCGGATTTACAACTAGCCTGTCGCTGTTTTCGGTTGACCCGGTCGATGGGCCATTGGTTCAACCGCACGCACATGATTTGTCTCACGGCAGACCTCCAGAAGAACGTTTTTCCCCACACGTCCTCCGTGACCGTGAATCAATTCCACCGACACCCGCTGGAGCATCCGCTCCCCGCGGGCCGGGGTTACTTTCCATCGCGTGGCGGCGGCGTAGGGCCACGCGACGGCCTCCGCCGGGCGCAGCAACACACCGATCCCGCCCCCGCGCTCGGCCGCCAACTGCAACCGCCTCGCCTGCACCCGCGTCAACCGGCCCGCCGGGGTAATGCACGCGGCCACGCCCCGGCACCGAAGACACTCGGTCACCGCCCAGAGCCCTTCCGCCATCGTCGCCGGCCGCAACACCAGCAGGCGTTCCATCGGGATGCCCAGCGCCAATAACGCCGGCGGATACAGGTCCCGGTCGAAATCGCACCAGACGATCATGCCAACCCGCGACTCCGACTGAATCGCCGATCGCGCCAGCAAGGCAGGCAACAAGAACGGCATCCGCGCCGCCTGCGATTTCACACCGCCTACGCCGTTGAGCACCTCGTGCACGGCCCCGCGGACGAACGCCCCCTCGGGCAACATCTCGTCCAAAGCCGACAACCCGGTAACCAGCTTCCGCGACCCGCCACCCGCGCGACCGGGCAAATGCCCGAGCCCGGGCAGCGTCCGCAACAACCCACCGACAGACGTAATGACATGCACGCACCTTCCCTTGTTTGTACTTTGTTAGGGTACCTGACAAGGCCGCGTCCGGTCAATCCTGTTTTAATTTGGCGACAGGAAGGGACGTCCTGACTTTAATGGACCCGTTGGCGGGATAACGATCTATTGGAACCTCTGCACTGCGGCCGAGGTGAAAAATTGTACTCGACCCCAAAACCCACGCGGTTGCTAAACACACCCACAAAAGGTTGTGGTTTTATGAATTGGGTTATTATCAGCGAATTAGTTACTGGGAGGGAGCGGATAAAGGGTCGAGCGGATAAAGGGTCGGGAGTCGTTGATTAGACTCCCGACCCTTTAGAATTTCCCGGCGAAGATCAGTCGCGGTCCTCTACCAAAGGAGATTGCATGAGCTATCAGACAATTGTGGCTATCGATCTGGGCAAGTTCAAGTCTGTTTTGTGCGTGATGGACGTCGCCACCCGGACGCATCGGTTTACCACCATCGAGTCTTCGCCGACCGCGATCCGCGATGCGATTGCTCAGCAGGTCTCGACCGATCCGGCTTTGACCCTGGTGGTCTTTGAGACCTGCGACACCTGCGGCTGGGTGCATGATCAACTCGCGCCCCTGGGCGTGAAGATCACCATCGTCAACGCCAACGATGAACGCTGGCGCTGGCAGCGGGTGAAGCGAAAGACCGATCAGGATGATGCACTGAAAATGGCCAGGCTGGCGCTATTGGATCAATTGCCCACGGTACATCTGCCCGATCCACAGCAGCGGCAGAGACGGCGGTTGATGATTCACCGGCGATCAATCGTGAGCCGGCGAACGCAGTGCCGCAACGCCATTCGCTCCATTTTCAGCCATCCTTCGACTTCGCTCAGGAGGGTATCGCGCTGGCCAGAGGACAAAAGCAGTGGACACGCGCCGGCCTAGAGCAACTGCAAAGCCATGCCGCCCCGATCGAGAACTGCGACGTGGACGATCTGTGGAAGGGAAGGCTCAACAGCGAACTGCTGCTGATGGCGTCGATCAACCAGCAGCTCAAAGCGCTCGATGCCAAGCTGGACGAACTGGCCGACCCGCGCATGAAACTATTGCAGAGCCTGAAGGGCGTTGGCCCGCGCACCGCAGAGACAGTGGTGCTGTACATCGATGATCCCAAACGATTCAAAACCGGCGAAGAACTGGCCAGCTACGCCGGTCTGGTGCCCAAGCAACTGCAAAGCGGTGAAATGAACCGCATGGGCCACATCACCCATCGCGGGCCGGGTCTCTTGCGTGCGATGCTGGTCGAGTCGGCCTGGACAATCTATCGCCACAACCCCTGGGCACAGGCGTTTGTGAACAAGATCAGCCACGGATCAAAGGCCAGGCGAAAGCTGGCGATCGTCGCGCTGGCCAAAAAGGTGCTGATCATTTTGTGGGGCATGCTCAAGAGCAATACGCCGTTCCGACAACCGTCGTCTGTCGCGCTGGTGAGTTGAGAGAGAGGAACTGAAAAACAAGCCAGACCTGTTGCTTTGAAGAAGGATGTTGTGCGACACGCCGGTGACCTTGGCTAACCAGCTGCATGCCGTTGACATGTGGAGCATCGAATAAGGCCCAGTGTTTGTTTTGGGTGAATGAGGCTCTCGTAAAAAAACCAAACGGCAACGAGATGACCATCGAATAGTCGGCTGAAGCGCACGGCTCTTTGCATCAGCAGCAGATTTGCTTCGCGACCGGGGCTCCGCCCCAGGCCCCGCCTCCTAAACCTCTTCCGCCTGCGTGGGCCGAATGAGAAAATCGAGCGATCAGACATTCCGCGCAAAAGATTGTGCTTGACGGCGAAAGGGATTCATAGTTGGCTGGTTATCCGGCACTTCCGGGTAGCGAAGCAAAGAAAGTTCGAAAGTGCATCAAGACCTTGGCCACATCTTCTTCGCCAATGAACTCCTCCTCGCCAACGAACATGTGCGCGGTCACCAATCGGTAGCATAGGTGACGCGCTTCCTCGATCCGCTGGTAAGGCAACGCTTCGAGCGCCTCCATGTGGAATGAGATTGAGCGTTCCACGTCATCCGGCCGAATGCGGCCAGCCTCATAGTCGTCGAGGATAGCACCCATTCGAACAATGATGTCGCGGTTCGCCATGTGCCGGATAACTACTATTCTGCTGCGCACCGCCATAAAAGCCGCGTTTGGCGGTGATCGGTGCTCGTTCCCTAAACTACTTTCACAGCAACCGGGGGGAAGATTAAGGGGACGTAGTTTGGGCTTCCCCACTAAGCACGGGCGCGGCAGAGGGCAGAGTAGAATCTGTCTGAAGGAGTGTCCATGGCACGAAGAAAGTACACGCGGGAGTTCAAGATTTCAGCAGTCAAGCTGGTCAATCAACAGGGGTATTCAGTGGTTGACGCGGCCAAGAGCCTGGGCGTCGATCCCAACAGCGTTCGGGGGTGGGTCGGCAAGTTTGGAGCCGAGGCCGGCTTGGCGCCGACTGGCGACGGAGCGATGGCGGCAGAGCTGCGGCGGCTGCGCAAGGAGAACGCCCGGCTTTTGATGGAGCGCGAGATTTTAAAAAAAGCAGCTCAGTTCTTCGCAAAGGAGCAGCTGTGAAGTTTGCCTTCATCGAAGAACACCTCCGTGACTTTCCGGTTGAGGTTTCGTGCCAGGTGCTGGATGTCAGCCGCTCGGGTTACTACGACTGGATCAACCGGCCTGCGAGCGAGCGGTACAAACGCCGGGAGGAACTGACGGCCAAGGTCAGAACCGCCGCCGTGGAAGGGCGCGGCGTCTACGGCAGCCCGCGGATCTATAAAGCCCTGGTGGCCCGGGGCGAAAGCGTGTGTGAAAACACGGTGGCAAAAGTGATGAAAGCGGCCGGAATCCGGGCGAAACAAAAGAAAAAATTCGTGCCGACCACCACCGACAGCGACCACCCCAACCCGGTGGCCGGCAACGTGCTGGACCGGCAGTTCGCCGCCGAACTCCCGAACCAGAAATGGGCGGTGGACATCACTTACATTCCGACCGACCAGGGATGGATGTACCTGGCGGGGGTGATTGATTTGTGCAGCCGGATGATCGTCGGCTGGTCGATGGCGGATCACATGCAAACCGATCTGGTGAGTGATGCGCTGCAGATGGCGATCGCGCGAAGAAGCCCCGAGAAAGGCCTGCTGCACCACAGCGACCGCGGCGTTCAATACGCGAGTGATAATTACCAGCAGCTGCTGGAATCGCATGAAATGAACCAGAGCATGAGCGGCAAGGGAGACTGCTGGGACAACGCCGTAATGGAAAGCTTCTGGTCCACGCTCAAGACCGAGTTGGTGCATCACCAGAAGTTCGCCACACATGACCAGGCCCGGGCGTCGATCTTTGAGTACATCGAGGTGTTTTATAATCGCAGACGTCTGCACAGTTCGTTAGGCTATGTCAGCCCCGAGATGTTCGAGGCAAGCCTGAATTAGCCCTCTGCAGCGCCCGTGCTTAGTGGGGAAGCCCAGAAGGCCGGGTGACACTTCTATTTCGGCTAAGAGGGTGACATTTCTACTTCTGTACAACAACGGCCCAATATACGTTTAGGAAACACGAACTGCGGCAGATTGGCCTCGGGCGTTTCTCTCACCAGACGCCGCGTTGATCGGAGTTTAGAACATCGCGAGCAGACGCTTAACTAGTTCAAATCCAGTGCGTAACTCAATCCGAGTGACCTGTCGTTGGCAGATTCGGACCGAAGTCTCTTTGACACCAAATGTTAAACGAGCTTGTCGGTTATCCGCTGACCTTGGCTCCGGATCCGGAGAGTTCTGCGGCAGGTGAGTTTCAATTCACAATATCAAATTTTTCACCGGTCTACGTCAGGAGCTACGTGCTTTGACTTCGGAGAATTACGTCGATTCGTGCAGGTGGTGTACCACCGCGGCCGGCACCACGAGATGTGGGAAAACCATCAGAATTGGCAAGTTAAAGTAAGCAGATTGGCGACCCAATTTCGACCTCGTTGCGGCCTTTCGGCGGTTCCATATGCAACATCCAAACCGATTGTAAAAGTGATGTAAATAACTATTATATATGTGCTTATGTGCATTCGATTATTTGGACTCAAGATCAAAGCTACGATTGACACGTTTTCTATATCCAGTTATAGTTCGAGACGTCGCAGAGAGGCTTAAAATCGATCACCGAGGAGTCTCTGCGAGCTCTCAGGACAAGTTAAGCGGCTTTCGAGCCGTGGCGCACTTCCGGAGGTGGTAGGAGCCACCCCTCCGGAAGTTCTTTTTTGCGCTTCACCTTATTTTCCCTTGCCCACATTTGGGGCGCAGTTTCACTGACCAATCTGTCTACAACTATTGTCTTGACCGCATTACAGTCGGGACTGATAATTAGGCGATGGCGAAATTCAGGCTCGACGTCATCGCCGATCTCGCACGCCAGCTAACATTCACCCCGCTTTCAACCCGATTCGGTCAGACTACCGCCGCCGAAAAGCTGCTCCACGATCTTGATCCGCACACCGCCTATCCGCTGGACTACATCATCTACCGCATTACCGGCTACCAGCCGAAGGTCACCGCGGAGCAAGATCTTCTGACCGGGCTGGCACTTCAACACGACCTCGGGCTGCTGATCGAACTCGTGAGCGACACGCTCAAGCTCGAGGCGGCTGCCATGAGCGAGCCGATTCTGTCGATCGGCGACGTAACCCTGCGTTTCGAGGTCACGAGTAAAACGATTCAGCGGTGGCGTCGCAAAGGCCTGCCCGCGAGGCGGTTCGTCTTCCCGGACGGAAAGCGCCGCGTCGGTTTCTTTCTGTCGAGCGTCGAGACGTACATCGCCCGTCACGGCGAGCAGCAAACAACGCTCTGCTCGGCGGTCGAAGATCTAGAACAAGCCGCGATCGTCCGCAACGCGCGACGACTGTCTGCGGATTGCGCCTGCAACATCGACGAGATTTGTCTGCGCGTCGGGAAGAAGTTTCGTCGCTCGACGCTGACGATCCTGCACACCCTTCGTAAGCACGACGCCGAGCATCCGGCGGATCAGATTTTAACCGCGGCGGCGGGGGCGTTATCCGGTGAACAGCGGTTGCGTGTCGTTCGGCTATTCGGGAGGGGTTTGTCGTGTCGCAAAATCAGCCGGCGGTTGCACCAGCCGCGTTCCGTCGTTTACCGCGCGATCCTGCACGACCGGGTCGCGCAATTGAACCGGCGGAAGGTTCGATACATTGAAGATCCACTTTACGGCGACCCCGACGCCGCGCTGCGTATCAATGAAATCGTCGCGCAGGAGGAACTGCCCGCATCACCGCTCGCCGGCGAGTTCCGCACCCCCCGGGATCTCCCCGCTTATCTGGCGGATCTTTACCGAGTCCCTCTGCTTACGCCCGCACGGGAACGGGCCCTGTTTCTAAAATTCAATTTCCACAAATGCCAGTTCGTGACCTCTCGGCGACGCCTCGAGCCGCAGTTCGCCCGCGTACGGGACCTCGAACATCTTGAAAAACACCTGCAGCAAGCGACGGCGACCAAGAACGATATTCTCCGAGCCAACCTGCGGCTCGTGGTAAGCGTTGCGCGGCGGCACGTGAGGCCCGGTGTGACACTAATGGAGCTGATCAGCGAAGGAAATATCACGCTGATGCGTGCCGTCGAAGGGTTCGATGTCCACAAAGGAAATCGTTTCAGCACGTACGCCACGCTGGCGTTAATGAAGGGGTTCGCCCAGTCGGTGCCGGCAATGCTGGACCACCGCAGGTTACGGTGCGACGTCGAATTGCTGACGAATCTGCCGGACGCGCGGCAGAGCCAGACGTTGTCCCGCCAGTGCGACGAGGAACACCTTCAACAATTATTGTCGCGTCTGGACGACCGTGAACGGTCGGTGCTGCTCGCGCACTACGGCCTCGGGACCGCGGCGGCGTCTTCGTACGAGCAACTCGCTGAACAATTCGGATTGACCAAGCAGCGGGTAAGGCAAATCGAAAAGGTCGCGCTGGCGAAACTCCGCGCCTGACGGATGCCTTAGCGTCGCCGGCTGTCTTTCGCCTCTAGGAATCGCAAAAAATTTCCGATCGTAGCGCCATAAAGAATGATGCCGGTCTCGCGCCGGTGCTGGTCCAGTTGCGATCTTCGGCTTAGCGATTATGAGTGTTCCCCACGGCTAAGCACGAAATGAATGCGGCTTAAAAATCAACGACCAATATCGTCGGCCGGGTACGGCCGTATGAATCAACATTGCAACTGAAATAAGCCCATTTCGTTCCAAAATACAGACGGGCTCGCCCGTGCCACTGCGGCGGCGTTTTCTCGAAGGGCGACACGCAGCAAGTCAGAAAACAAAACATCTTCGTCAGGAAATAGTTCCCGACGAAGACGCTTTGACATCTCGGACGATCGAGCTAATCGGCGTTAGTTCACGGCTCGGCGCCCTGATTCAAACTGCCGGTCGCCTCATCCATGGTGATTTCGCCTTCGGCTCCGGGCACGTCGCCTTTGGCGGATTTCACCGAGCCGGCCGCATCGGGGTTAATCGTGCTCGCGTCACTCCCGCTGTGGTCCACAGTGTCACCTTTGAAGCGGGGCGACGCTCCGTGCGTGCCCGGACGCAGGTTCCCTTTTCCAGCCGCGTGATCGCCGCCGGCAAACGTGTCTGACGGGTCGCCCGCATCGTCGGGGCCGTCTGTGTGCCCCTTGACCGGCTTAGCCGCAAGCCCGCCGTGAGCCCCGAAGCCTATGAAGTCGGTATCAAGATCGCCGCCGCTGTCGTGCCCCGGTTCACCGCCGGCACTACCAACACCGGTGGTGCGGTTGCCGCCGGCGCCGGTGTTCCCCGGTGCACTGCCCGCGGGACGACCTTCGATATCGCCTTCACGCTCGCGCACTACATCGTTCCTGGCGGGCGTGCCGAAATCGCCTTTGCCGCCGAACTGATGAATCGCCTTTACACTGGATCCGACCTTCTCGTTTGCGTTTTCATTATTCGAAGATGCCATCGTGGTCCTTTCAAAAAGATATCATGGTCGAGCAATCCACGAACCATTCTGCGCGGATTACTGCGAATCCAGATTTTGCCGCCTCGAGTACGGGGATTTAAAGGGACCGCTGCACGAGCCGCATCTGCCCAATCGGTGACATTTCCTACTTTTTGGCGCCAGAAGCTGATTTAGCAATCGGTCGGACGGCGTGGATGGCAGGAAGGGAAAGGACGAGTTGAACCCCGGCATTTTTCGCAATGAAAAATGTGAATGGTCGGCGCGAGGGCGGTTAGTTTGGTAGGCCGCTGAGCATGCTGAGCAGCGTATCAAGATTGAACGGTTTCGGCAGAAATCGGACAGTCTGTCCCCGGAGTGCGCCGGCTTCGTATTCGCCGCTGATCGCGATGATCCGAGCGGGTCGTCGTGAGTCTGGTAGCTTTTGCGCCTGCTGGACGAGTTCGAAGCCGTCCATTACCGGCATCTGCAGGTCGGTCAGCAGGACGTCGAATTTCTGGCTCAGCAAATACCCGAGCCCTTCTTCTCCGTCGCGAGCGGCAACGACGTCCGCCCCCGTCTGGCGAATCAGTTTGGTCATTGCCATCCGCGTCGGAGCGTGATCTTCAACAACCAGCACGCGGAGCGTTTTTCCGAGGTCAATCGAAGACGCCTTCTCGGTCACAACGGCGAGCCAAAACATTGTATTTCCCTCGACAAACTACCCGCCGCACGTCGCAACTGCCTGAGCCCCGGATGCGTCTGCATACGGCGAAAACCTATTAGATCAATTCAATCCAAATGACGCCAGATATGATTAATTTACATTTTTCTGGCTAGTAAACCGCTGAAACCTTGCGACTCCAATCTCCGTCGGCGCCGAGGACCTCGCTCGGCTTGAAAAGCGATTTATATTCCATCTTCGCGCAGCCCTGAACCCAGAACCCGAGATAGTAATAAGGAATGTGCCGTTCGCGGGCCCAGGCTATCTCGTAGAGCGCGCCGAACGTTCCAAGGCTCCGCTGCGCCGGGTCGGGATCGAAGTAAAAATAAACGCTGCTGAATGATTTCGCGCAGACGTCGGCCAGACCCACTGCGAGAAGCTTTCCTTCCCGGCTCCGATAGCAGAATTCCAGGCTGTCGACCGGAGACTCATACAAAAATGATTCGAACGCCTTGCGTGCTCTTACCGGATCGGCCGACGCCTTGTCGTGCCAGTGTGTCTGATACCGTTGGTACAACTCGAACTTTTCGTCGGTGCAGGTCGGCAATCCGACCGTCACTCGAAGGTCGGCGTTTCGGCGCAGCGTCCGACGTTGCGTCTTTCCCGGGACGAAACGATCGACCGGCACGCGGATCGGCACGCACGCGCGGCACGCTTCGCAGACCGGTTGGTACACGACCGTTCCGCTGCGGCGGAAACCGGCGTCCATGAACTCTTGATACATCGCCCCCGGCAATCGGTTCGTGCGAAAGGCGCGGATCGTTTCCTGCCGGCCCGGCAGGTACGGGCAGGGCGTCTGGGGCAGGACTGTCAGGGGAACATCGACCGGCGGTTCGAGCGGCGTCGGCAACGCCGCCGAACCGACGGGCTCGGATGTAGAACCGTCGTCATTCACGCCGCGCCTCCCGCGCCGTTCTGTGCCCGTGGTGATCGCAACGTTCAGATCAGTGTGGCATGGGGAACCGACCGCAAAACGCCGCAACTTCTTCGCGTACGACGTGCAACGCCGCTTCGTCGTCCTTACCGATCAGCGCCCGGTCAATGAACGATGCGACGTTGGTCATGTCGGTCTCGAGCAACCCGCGGGTGGTCAGTGCTGGAGTTCCCAGCCGGATGCCGCTGGTGAACTTCGCCGGACGCGGGTCTTTCGGGATTCCGTTGAAGTTCACGATGATTCCCGCTTTCTCCAGCGCGACCGCTGCTTCTGCGCCGGTGAACGCTTCGTTGCGGGCCCGCAGATCCACCAGCATCAGGTGGTTGTCCGTTCCACCGCTGACGATCCGGTACCCGAGCTGGATCAAGGCCGTCGACAACGCGCGCGCGTTCTTCACCACTTGCTGCGAATAAACTTTGAATTCCGGCTTTAGGTCTTCACCGAACGCCACCGCCTTGGCGGCGATCACGTGCATCAACGGCCCGCCCTGCATGCCGGGGAAAACCGCTTTGTCGATCTTGGTCGCGAGTTCCTCGTCATTGGTCAGGATCATCCCGCCACGGGGGCCTCGTAATGTCTTGTGCGTTGTCGTCGTCACAATGTGTGCGTGCGGGAAAGGCGACGGGTGCGCGCCGCCGGCAATCAAGCCGGCGATGTGGGCGACGTCGGCCATCAGCAACGCCCCGACCTCGTCGGCGATCTCCCGGAATCGCTTGAAGTCGATTGTACGCGGGTACGCCGAATACCCGCAGAGGATCATCTTCGGCTTGTTCTCGACGCACACCTTATGGACCGCGTCGTAATCAATCCGCTCGAAATCCGGGCGCGATGAGTCGTAAACCAGCGGGTAGTGAACCGGGTTAAACCACTTGCCGCTCATGTTGACCTTGCGGCCATGGGACAAATGTCCGCCGTCGGCCAGCACCAGGCTTGCGAACGTGTCGCCCGGGTTGAGAAGGGCAAGGAAAACTGCCCCGTTTGCCTGTGCGCCGCTGTGCGGTTGCACGTTGGCGTACTTGCACCCGAACAACTGCTTGGCCCGGTCGCGGGCGAGGTTTTCGATCTCGTCGTAGAACCCGCACCCCTGGTAATACCGGGCACCGGGGTACCCTTCGGCGTATTTGTTCGTCAGGACCGACCCCATCGCTTCCATCACCGCGGGCGAGACATGGTTTTCACTGGCGATCAGTTCGAGCGTCGTCGCCTGCCGGCGGGTCTCTTTCTGAATCAAATCAAAGATCGGGGCGTCGGTTTGTTGGAGGTTCATACGGAAATATTAGCAGCCCTTCAAACCTAGAACCACCCCGGCCGGGTCCTGTTCAAATGTCCTGACATTCCGACGTTCGGGAGAGAACTCGGCGGGGTAGCCCCTTGGCACGCCGCACGTTCGGTGAAACAACAGCCGAGGTGTGCGGATCTGCTTCGAGGTTGGAAAGATATCGATCCGGAGTCAGTTTAAGATGATCGTCCGGTATCAGGATGCCGGTGATCACCCCGCGGACCCCGTCGAGTTCGTAAGGGATTTCGAACCGCGTGTTATCATTCGGGTCGGGCTGACCGGCGAAGAGCCGGAGTTGGCCCGCGTAATCCACCGTCACCTTCGTTTTCCCGGGCTGATTATCAAGGGTTACCAATGATCGCCCAACGGTCAGGATCAGGGCATGACCGCCCAGAACCTTCAGGTCGGCCGACGGTGTCGCCGGATCGATCACGACGCCGGAAAGAATGCGTTTGTAAATAAGCTGATAGTTAGGTGACGTTGGTACTGTTACTGACAGACGGCGTTACATCCTGCACGGTTCGGACGTAGACAACGATCAGCCGAACTCCGACCACGTTTTTGCGCTGGTGCAGGAAGACAACCGTCGTGTCATTGTGGTGCAACAGCTGACCGCCCGAATATGGATCGTCGTCGTTGACGATCGTGGTCGGCATGTTCGCCGTAAACGCCGGGTTGTCCACGCCGACGGGTTGCAGCCGCATTTCCGGCGGTCTGTTCGCGGTGGTCAACACGCAAATGAAATTGACCGGGCCGGCGGCCTGCAGCTTTTCGATCCCGTCCGGGTCTTCCGCATACAGTAGCGTCCCCGCCGGCGCGAGATAATCCATGCACTGCTTCTGCGCCGGGAGCAACGCGTGCCGGACGACCGCTTTTGTCGCCTCTGACTTTCGATCCGCCTGCCGTCTTTGTAAGTCCGCCCACTGTTGCCGAACAAAAGGCGTCAACCCCGGCCCCAGCACGACAGCTCCGAGCAGCATTGTGTTGATCGATGTGAGAATGAGCAAAAGTCGGAACGACCGCCGAGTGACGCCCCCGCTCGGTGGTTCATAGGCGACGGGTGTCGGTCGGCCTTCATCAGGTAACATTTACATTCCCGGCTTCGATTTTTAGTCGATCAACGACTGCTTTGAGAACGCCGTCCCAGTCTCCGGGGAACCGTTGACGGAACAGCGTCACGCTCGGGTACCACGGGCTGTCGGATCGGTCGAGCAGCCAGCGCCAGTCGGGCATCTTCGCGACCAGCACCCAGACCGGTTTGCCAATCGCGCCGCAGAGATGCACGACGGCCGTGTCGACCGAAATCACCAGGTCCAGGTTTGCCACCAGCGCGGCCGTCTCCGAAAAATCGGTCAGCAAGGCAGTGTGATCGATCATCCCCGGCGGTCCCTCCGCTCGCTGCGCCGAGGACGGTCCTGTCTGCAGGCTGTAAAATTCCACGCCTTGAACCGCGTCCAGGACGGACATCCGAGCCGCGGAAATAGACCGGTTCGCGTCGTTCGTATTCACAGGCGAACCGGCCCAGACGATGCCGACTCGAACCCGCCCGTCCCGGGGGCCGAGTCTGTCTCGCCAGAGCTCGATTTTTTCCCGAGTCGCTTGCAGGTATGGGATCTCACGCGGGATTGTTTCCAGCGTGGTCTGGAACAGCAGCGGCAGTGTCAGAAGCGAGGAGTGCACGTCGAACGGGGGCAGCGGACGTGTCGAATCGACGACGGCCTCGACGCCGGCGAAATTTGAAATCAGTGACCGCAGCGGGGGTTGAATCAACAGCAGCACCCGGCCCCCTCGGTCGCGTACCATCGGCACATATCGAAGGAACTGAATTGTGTCCCCCAGGCCTTGCTCGGAATACAGGAGAATCGTCTTGTCGTTTAAGTCCCGGCCGTCCCAGTGGGGCTGCGAAAACGTCGGGCCCGGAGTCGCGAATTGCGACCCGTGCCGCCATTGATACTCGGCAAGCCCGTTCGACAAATCCCCCAGCAGCAACAGCGTGATGGCGTGGTTTGTATGTCCTTCGGCGTAATCGGGCTTGCAGGCGATGGCCCGGCCGTAGGCCTCGAGGGCGAGCGTCTGTCTCCCGGACTGTCCTAAAGCCAGCCCCAGATGGTACCAGGCCGCGTGATCACCCGGATTGATCGCCACAGTCCGTTGGAGCAACTCGACCGCGCGGTCGTACCGCCCGCTCCGCCCGCACACAATGCCGAGCACGTGCATCGCCATCGCGTTCCGGGGCTCGACCGCGAGAACTTGCAGCAGCACCCGCTCGGCGTCGGACATCTGTCCGTTTGCCACCAGCTGCGTCGAGGTTTCAATCGCCTGATCAATGGTCATGCGGCCCGATTATGTCGCGTCGGCCAGAGAGTTTGCAATCGGTCGGCCTGCCTGCCCGCACCCCGTACGGTGGAGAGCGATCGAGCCTTCACCCGCGAGACAGTCGACCACATCATGCCGCCAGCCTGTCAATGCAAAAATATCAACTCGGCATCGTTTCCCCGGACCGACGCCGGAAATGTCTTAGAAGCAGACAGACAATGAAGTGAACGAACCGTACGCCATTGCCAGCTGTCACCGTTGCAGATAAGCTATATTCGTAAGTAATCCGGTCTTGGTCTTAACTGGTTCGGAGACGAGTACCAGCAAGTGTTCTGCGGGTGTAGCTCAATGGCAGAGCGCTAGCCTTCCAAGCTAGCTGTTGAGGGTTCGAGTCCCTTCACCCGCTTGATGCACCCCGTTCATTCGAGCGGGGTTTTTTATTGGTCGAACAGCGGATCTTTCGCCGCAGACCTACGATGCAAGCCTCCGTTTTTACCAGCTTGCGTCGGTCATGCGGCAAGGGCCCGAGCAGGGCGGCGGCCGTTTTTTTCCCTTCTTGAAAGGGTAAGCGTGAGGCTTCGGCACTTCATCAACTCTTGGCGTGTTGGCATTGTCATGGTGCTCATCTGTTGGTGCCGGCCGTGTGCCGGGTCGATAGCGGGACTGCCCGATGTTCCGGTTGCGGATTTCGAGCAAAGCGACTTTGGCGACTGGGCAGCCACTGGCACGGCGTTCGCGCACGGACCCGCGAGCGCGGAACTGGCTCGAAAGCTGGAACTCGAAAATTTCCACGGTTCCGGGGTGGCGACGACCAAAATTGACGGCGATCTTCCGGTCGGAACATTGACTTCGCCGACGTTCAAGGTCGCACGTCACTACCTCTCGTTTTTAATCTCCGGCGGGAAGTGGGAGCACGAGACGTGTCTGGATCTTCTGGTCGATGGAAAAGTCGTCCGCAGCGCTACCGGCGCGAACGGAATTCGTCTCGAGTCCCGCAGCTGGGACGTTGCCGGATTTGTCGGCAAATTGGTTCAGGTTCAGATCGTCGACCGCGCGACCGGGGACTGGGGGCACATTGACGTCGACCAGATCGTGCAGACCGACGACCCCGACCGCCCGCCGGTCGCACACGCTCTACTCTATCAGGAAACATTGAGGCCGCAGGTCCATTTCACGGCCAGGCAATGGACGTCCGACCGGCTGAATCCACAGCAGCGGCAGGAGGGCTGGCTGAACGATTTGAACGGGTTGATTTACTACGACGGCGAATACCACCTTTTCGCGCAGCGGTGGGCGAAGTGCTGGATCCATGCGGTCAGCAAAGACCTGGTTCATTGGGAAGAACTGCCACCGGCATTCTGGGAAGAATCCGAAGGCAGCGGTGTGCAATCGGGGCACTGCGTCGTCGATTACGCAAATACTTCGGGTCTGTCACCAGACCCGAAAACCCCGCCGATGGTTGCCTTCTGGTCGCGGTTCGATAACCACAGCCAGTGTGTCTCGTACAGCCTGGATCACGGGCGAACCTGGGTGCGGTACGCGAAAAACCCGATCTTTGATTATCCAGAACGTGACCCCAAGGTGTTCTGGTACGCGCCGGGAAAACACTGGGTGATGGTGCTGTACGGCATCAGCCAATACCACGTGCTGACATCGACAAACCTGCTGCAGTGGAAGGACGAAAAGAAACCGATCAAGGACTGTTACGAATGTCCTGATTTTTTCGAACTGCCGATCATCGCACGCCCCGGCCAGAAAAGATGGGTCCTCGTTCAGGGCAACGGCAAGTATTCGACCGGGACATTCGACGGGACCGAGTTCCAAGACGAAACCGACCGGTCGGCGTGCGACATCGGGCCGAATTTCTACGCGACCCAGACCTGGTCGAACACCGACACCGGTGACGGCCGGCGAATCCAGTGCGCATGGATGCGGTGCGACGGATATCCCAACATGCCGTTCAATCAGCAAGTCAGCTTTCCCTGCGAGTTGACTCTGCGCGAGACCAGCAAGGGCCTTCGCCTGTTTCGCGAGCCGATCAAGGAAATCGACAAATTACGCGGCCACGCCGACACCTGGAACGATCGGGTCGGAAAGAACGTACTTGTCAACGGTGCACGAGTCGCACTGGAATCAACCGGCGACGTTTACGAGATCCAATGCGACGTCGAAATCCCTGAGAACGCGAAGCTGACCTTCGACCTGCTCGGCGCACAGGTGGTATTCACCGCCACAGGAATCCGCTCCGGCGCCGCGCACGCGGACCTCCCGTCGCCGGTCTGTCACCTGCAGATTCTGGTCGACCGCGTCTCGATCGAAACTTTCATCAACCACGGAGAGCTTTCCAGCACCCGGTCCATCCTGCCGATGCGGAGCGGTCTGGAACTCAGCGTCAGCGGCGGGGCTGTCGCCGTCAAAAATCTGAAGGTATACCCCTTAAACTCGGCATGGGGTAACCCGACAACGCAACCTGCCCCGTCCGGCGGCGGCGGAGCCGATCAGAAAAATTGAACGCAACTTGTTCCGCAGCCAGTTGAGGTCCGCAAGAACATTCTCTATAGTCCTGAACTCGATTGACGGCCGAGGTCGTTTTCCGAGCCTGTAGCTCAGTTGGTAGAGCATCGGACTTTTAATCCGTGGGTCGTGGGTTCGATTCCCACCGGGCTCAATTCGCAGTTCACGCCGAAAATGTGACGAATCAGCCTTAAAAACGGTTGTTCTTACGTCCCTTAGAGGTTTCTCGAACGGGTCTAGCCTTACGCGCCTTGCCCCGGCATCGGGCGACCGGTCTTGTAACAACCTTTGTAAGCAGTCTGCCCGAATCTTGGTTTCGAGTCCGATTCCGGGGCTCGAACGTGGTCTGGCCGGCACCGTGCTGGCCCGGATCGGTGGTGCAGCGTGACCCCCATCACCTCCATATGGCTCCGCGCCAACGTGTTTGCTGACATCAGATGGATCGCCAAGCAGCGGTACCTGTGGGGGCCGGACGGGTCGGGGTCCGACCAGCCGCTGGCGGCGGACGACGGCACGGCGGCCGGGGAGCGGTGGTTCATGTCCGACCGCAACGGCAACGTCCGGGACGTGGTGGCCCGGGACGGCACGCCGCTGACGCACATCGTCTACGACAGCTACGGGAACGTGACCAGCCTGACCGGCACGGCGGCGGTGATGCCGCGGTTCGGCTTCGCGGGGATGGTGTACGACCCGGCGACGGGAATGAGCTACGACAACGCCCGGTACTACGACCCGGGCACCGGTCGGTTCATCAACCAGGACCCGCTGGGCTTCGGCGGCGGGACGGCCAATGTTTATCAGTACGCGGAGAACAACCCGACCAGTTTAAACGACCCGACTGGGATGGAGCCGCGGCTGACTGGTGGCACAGGGTCGAGCGGAATTTCGTCTGCCGGGTCTACGGCATCGTGGGTGGGGAGTATTTTTGACTCACGAACTCCGTCGACCTCGACAGGGCTGACTAGCCTGTTCGGCAGCTCAAAGAGTGACACGGGGTTCCAGAATCCGTACGGAAATGACTATTACGCAAATCTTGGGCGGTCAATGGACTTGGCTTCCGGTTTTGTCAACTCTAGTCTTACTGCCTTTGGTACGCTTGGAACTCAGCCTTCTATTGACTTTACTGATCGACGAAGCCCAAGTGAAATAGCTGCATATAAGAGCAAGATTCTCGGCTATAGTGCCTATACGTCTACAGATTATATTCATGATTACCTAGGAGGTGCAGGGGCAGGTGCTTACGGTGGCTCGAGTAATATGATTAGCACAGTAAGTTTCGGTCTGTCGGACGGGCTCGGGATTACGGACAGCAGCCAGTACAATGACCCGGCGTATGCGAGCGGCAAGATCGCCGCGGTCTTCGGTCGAGAATCTCTCATTACAGCAGCAACATTCGGCTCGGCTCAATTAGCTCGTGGCGGCTCACATGCAGCGCTATATACGTACCAAAGCTTACAAGTTATCAACGCTGCTCGGTCCGGATACGCGATTGGTAATGGAACTAACCGGGTAATCAGCGGCGATAATTGGGGGTATTTAGAAGCAGGAGGCGGCGCGCTTGGTCTGACAGGAGGCATCAGTTTAGCAGCCGCAGAGAATGCAGCGGTTCCTAAAACGCTCTTCCACTACACGAATGAGGCGGGGCTGAACGGTATATTGGATGAGGAAGCGCTGAATCCTTCGTTGAAGGCACTCAATCCAAACGACGTTCGATATGGCAACGGGCAATACCTATCGGACATCGTACCCGGCACAAAGACCCCGGCTCAGTTGTCCCGGCAATTCCTTAATCAGCCGTTCCAAGGTGCGAAGTTCACCCACTACGTTGAAGTAGATGTAATCAGCCTGAACGTCGTTCAGGGCAGGCCCGGAGTCTTTGTTATTCCTAACGAAACACCGCTCAATTTGACGGGTCGAATCGTCAACAGCGGACCGGTGACAGGACGATGAATTACATTCAAGTAAAATGGAAGCACGTGTTTCCCGCGGAACCCGTGCTCATGTACAGCGAACTAGATGAGAATCGGTGGGAAGTCCGGAAGGTCGAAGTATTCCCGGACGGCCATCGCGGTTACGCAAGTACCGCTGGGTCATTCGGTGGAACACGGTTAGGCAAGGAGCCGATCCCACCGTTGGCGGAGATCGCGGCGGACTCTCAATTCGAGCCAGCCGAGATAAGCCGTGAGGAGTTCGAGCGTGTCTGGGCCAATCGGCAGAACGACGACAAGACAACTACGAACTGACAGCGACCCATGTGGAATCCATTTGGGTCTGAAAGGCCACGAGTCGCGCCAAGCCTTGGTGTGAGCTAACTCCAAACTTCTTTTACCGGGGAATGTGCCTTTGTCAGGCGCGTTCCCCGGCTCTCTTTTGCGCCACGCCTCGCCCCTCACTTGCTGGAGGCGCCAGTCGATTCCACGAAAGCCTCCACCACCTTGAGGATGTGCTGCTGCTGGGAGCGGGGCAACTTGTGGGCCTTCTCGAATGCTTGACGGAGCTTGCCGGGTGGCCCCTTGGGGGTGGACGGCTTGGCATCGGGACGGCCGAGCAGGTAATCAGCGGTGATGCCCAGCGCGTCGGCCAGCGCGGCGAGTTGGTCGGGCCGCAGCGCCACCGGCTCACGTTCCCAATAGGCGACTACCGGCTGAGTGACGCCCATGTGGGCCGCGAGTTGGGCCTGGGTGAGTCCGGCCGCTTCGCGCGCCTTCGCTATGCGCTGGCCGAAAGCGGTGCGGGGTTGTTTGGCGGGTCTTCCTGCTGCCACGCCTGGAGGATAACAGTCGATCATGCGAGCCATCGCGATCCCTTGCGTAAATATAGATGATGTCTATATTACGCCGCCGAGAAGAATTAGGCGAAAAGTCCTTGACAGGTTTTTTGCCGGGAAAAGAGGCATTTTACGCGAGGGAGTCCTGGACATGGCGCGCATTCCCGACGACGAACTCGAACGGATCAAAAGCCAAGTGAAGGTGGCGGACCTGTGCCGGGAATACGGGATCGAGCTCAAACAAATGGGGCCGGACAACCTCATGGGGCGCTGCCCGTTCCACGACGACCGCACGCCGAGCTTCGGGGTCACGCCGAGCAAAAACCTGTGGAACTGTCTGGCCGGCTGCGGTGGCGGCGACACGATTCAACTGGTGATGAAGAAGGAAAGCGTGTCGTTCCGCCATGCGGTGGAAGTCCTGCGGCAGCGTTTGGGGATTGCGCCGGCGCCAGCGCCCACGCTCACGACACGCCAGGGCACGACACATCCGGTCCTGGTTCCCCCGGCGGAGACCGACCTTGCCGACCATGTGCTGCTGCGGCATGTGGCCGACTTCTACCACCAGACGTTCTGCGACGAAGTGAAGGCGATGAAGTACCTCCAGCAGCGCCGCTGCTTCAACGCCGGAAATTCTAAGCGGGACGGCTTTGAATTATCCCGTCATGTTGCTTGACTGCCGGCAGGTCTAATGAATGCCGCGGTTCGCCTTCGCGGGGATGGTGTACGACCCCGCGACGGGGATGAGCTACGACAACGCCCGGTACTACGACCCCGGCACCGGCCGGTTCATCAACCAGGACCCGCTGGGCTTCGGCGGCGGGACTTCGAATATCTACGAGTACAGCGACAACAACCCGACTACCCTGAATGATCCGACGGGGCTGGAGCCGCGGCTGACTGGTGGCACAGGGTCGAGCGGAATTTCAACGCGAGGTTCCGCTGCCTCCTCCGCAGGCCAGCCCCCGTTAGATAATTTTTCAAATTATCTGTTCAATTCTGCAATGGCGTCCATTCCATCTTCGGCAGAATCGCCTTATCTTAGCTTCAACACTGGGCTTAGCGCGGCAGAAAAGGCTTCAATTCAGAGTCAACTGGCTAGCGGCTCAGGACTGACGGCCTCTGACTACATCGATGTAGCTGGATCATCGATCGTCGGGGCTGCACAAGGTGTGAAAAACGATGCAGTCGGCATTCGCGACGCGGGGACGCAGTTTTACCTTTCATTAAAGGACACCGGCAATTCCTTCAGTGCCGTAGTATTTGGGCATCAGTTTTACAACGGTAATCAAAGCCAGCTCGGAATTGCGAGCCTGCGAAGCGACTTTGACATAGGCGGGAATATTGATAGAACTGCAGCCAACTTACTCACCGCTGGTATCGTAGGCCAATTAGATACGACATCCCAATACTTCAACGGCAAGATCGATGCTAACACGTTTGCTCAACAAATCGGGACTACTGGAGCATTTCAAGTCTTCGGAGGGTTATTAGGTAGAACAGCGGGGGCTCGGACACTCGTAGAGAATACGATTGCCGTAGAGGAACTAAATGACGTTCCGGTTACTACGTTTCGTGGGGACCGATCGTCAGTTATGCCAGAAAACGTCTTTGCTAACGGAATCAAATCTAAGGGCGAGAATCTCGATCTCCTGCGTCATGCTAGCAGGAATCAGATAGATAGCGGATACGTAGGGACATCTATTCGGTTCAATATTGCTCAAGGATTTGCCGGTCGGAATGGTTACATCTACGAAGTGGTCCCTGAAGGCGGAATCGACGTTAATGCGACACTAGGTTCGCGCTCTCCGTTTCCAGAACAAGCAGAGATCGCTATTCCCGGACGCATAGATCCAACGAACATTAGGGGAGCCTATCCATTAACTAGTGGTAAATTGACTGGAGAATACATTGCCAACCCCTCCTTTCGATGGTAACTTTACAGATTGATCGGAGTACATACAATGCGACCAATACATTGTGATATTGAAATTCAAGATGGTAGTGTCAAAAAGAAGGCGGCTCTTCTGCGATGGGATGAAACGCCCGAAAATCCAGATGAAGTGAGGTTGCAGCTGACACTGTCCCATCAGTCATGGGAATCTCGATCAGAGCGAGGATATTTTCATGCCCTCTGCGATCTTCGCATGCTTTTGGAGCAAGCTGGAATTTTAATTATCTGTAATGGGTGCTCTGAGAACGTATTTCCGTCACCCTTGATTGAATCGATGGGAACTGGCGAAAAGGCCTATAAGCTCACGTTGACAAAGCCTGCGAGAACCAGCGACTTGATTTCAATTTTCGAGTGTGAAGAAGGCGTAGTTCCTTCGACACTCCTAAATCAGCGACAGTTTTACGATCGTTGGCTGGAGAGTATCCGATGAAACGAGTTCCAGCATCAGGGGCTATTGAAGAAGCGACGAAGAATCCTGGCGGCTGGGTGTACGAGATTCGAGGAGCGTATGGACCAAATGACTACATACCACCGGAAGCTGTAGTAGGCGCGTGGAAGGTCAACGACCACGGACAAATTGTTGACGACTTTGTCCCTAATTCAAATTTTAAAGAAAAGAACAAATAGCATTAAAGAGGTCGGGAAAACTCATAGGGTCGGGAGTCTTTATCGAAGCACATCAAAGACCCTCGACCCCGATTCCATAACCGACCCCAATGCTACAACCGGGGTCGGACCAGCCGCTGGCGGCGGACGACGGCACGGCGGCCGGGGAGCAGTGGTTCATGTCCGACCGCAACGGCAACGTCCGGGACGTGGTGGCCCGGGATGGCACGCCCTTGACCCATATCGTCTACGACAGCTACGGGAACGTGACCAGCCTGACCGGCACGGCGGCGGTGATGCCGCGGTTCGCCTTCGCGGGGATGGTGTACGACCGAGCGACGGGAATGAGCTATGACAACGCCCGTTACTACGACCCCGGCACCGGCCGGTTCATCAACTAGGACCCGCTGGGCTTCGGCGGCGGGACGGCTAATGTTTACCAGTACGCGTTTAACAACCCGACCAGTCTGAATGACCCGACCGGGATGGATGTAGCCCTAAGCGGGGGCGGCGCAGCATTCTCAATTGTCCTCCGGCACCAATCAGTCTTTTCAGCGTATGAACTTCTCGGCGGGAGGACCGCGGAAGCAGCTGGCGCGAGCGGGGAGCAAATTGGCCGGCTTTGCAATTGTTCCCACCTCATTAGCGGTGACAAAGTGAGGCCAGTGAGGTCACTCTAAGTCGTCTCGACCGTCAGATGCATCATCGGAGGAAGAGGTCCTGCAGAACGCTTTTGTAGCCATAGGAGTATCTGTGATAGTTGCCGCGACGGATTTCCCGCGTGATTAAGCCCAGTCGCGAGAACCACCCGCCGGGGAGGTCACGCCGGAGCCGGCTGTGGTCGATTTTTTCCTGCAGCAGCTCTAATGCACGGCTGTGGACCGGCCATCGGGTTTGTCCCTGAAGCCGGTCACGTGCGGCACCGAACAGGTCGGCTAAGTGACCGAACGCGTTTCCGCTGATTTGTTGCCGGGCCATGCGGACTTGTCCCAGAAGGTTGTATTGCCGCATGCCGACTGCATTTCCGCCGTGGAGACGGTAGTCGATCAGATCCTGGTCCACCGGTTCGAGGTGTCCTATGCAGGCGAGCAGCAGGGTAATCCACACGTCATGGCAATTCGGAATCTCTGGAAACGGCAGGACGAGCGGAAGATATTCGGCCCGAAAGGCCAGCGTAGAACCGGCGGCCACGGCATGCCGCGCCAGCACCGCGACGGCGTCCGCGGCCCGCACGCGTCGCTGTTCGCTCTCATCGAACCAGATCGATTCCCACAACCGGTAACCTGCGGGCCGCAGATCCTGAAGAACAATCCGCGCGTTCGAAAACGCGAGGTCCACGCGCCGCTCCAGCAGTTGCTCGCGCAGCACGGCCACCTTGTCCGCCCGCCAACGATCGTCCTGGTCGCAGAGAAGAATGATGTCGCCGGTGCATAACGAAACGGCCTGCTCGAAGTTCTTCGTCACGCCCAATCGTGTGTCGTTTACGACGATCTTCACCGGAACGGAATGATGTTCTGCGAATGCCCGGAGGACACCGACGGTGTCGTCGGCCGAGCCGTCGTCGCAGGCGATGATCTGGTCCACCGGCACGGTCTGGGCCGCGATCGACTGCAATTGCTCGGCCAGGAACGCCCCGGCGTTGTAGGTGCAGAGTGCGACCGAGGTGCGGTGCGTCGTCGGTGAAGGAATCGACATGCGTTTCTCCGTTTTGCTAGAGAAAAAGGTCTTGGGCGAAGCTTTTCCACCCGAGCGAGAATCGGCGATACCGGCCGGTGACAAACTCTCGAAAACTCGACGCGACTCGCGACCGGTACCGCAACCGGATGGCGGACCGGGTGATGCAATGATCGATCTTCGCCGAAAGCTGGCTCAAGTGCTTCTGCGCCTGGGGCTCGGTGACTCTCAGAAGAGCTGACGGCGACTGCAAAAATTTTTCCAGGCGGTCGCGTGCTTCACGATAGGCGTCCGCCTGGTCGGCGAAAACGGCGCGGTCCATCGTTCGCGCGTTTTGCACTTGCCGCCACAGCGAACGTCTTGATGCGCCGACGGCCTGCGAAGCGTGCTGGCGGTAGTGAATGAGCGGGGCATATTCGCCGTGGACTAGTGCACAGCAGGAGACCAGCAGACCGATCCAGCCGTCGTGCATCCAATGGTCTCCGATCGGAAGCAGCAGGGCTCGAAAGCGACTGTCGAACGCGAGCGTGGCTCCGGTGACGACGTTTTGCCGAAGGATGACTTCGAACGCCAGCCCCGCGCGGAGCATGGAACGCAGCCGGCCGGTCAAGCCCACGCTGGTCCAAAGTCGATAGCCCAGCAGTTCACCGTTCGCATTGCACATTTCGGCGTCGCTGAAAAACGCGCCAAGACCGGGGCGGTCGGCAAACGCCCGTTCGATGGTCGCCAGCTTGTCAGGGTGCCAGAGGTCGTCCTGGTCACAAAGTGCGATGATGTCTCCCGTGCAGGCCGAGATCGCGTGCTCGAAATTCTTCGCGGGGCCGAGCGTTTTTGAATTCACTTCGATCGAAATCGGGAATGGAGCTGATGCCGCGAACGCGCGCAGGATCCTGAGTGAATCGTCGGCAGAGCCGTCGTCCGCCACAATTAGTTCGTCCGGGAGGCGGGTCTGCGATGAGAGACTGGCCAGTTGCTGATCGAGGTGTGCCGCGCCATTGAGGGTGCAAAGCGCAATTGAGATTCGGACCGGCATCGTTTCATGATACCGTCCGCCCGATCAGTGGACACGCCCGGCAGGTTCGTCTAGTATTTTTGCGGCGACAAAATCAGTTCTCGTAGCTCAACTGGATAGAGCGTCGGCCTCCGAAGCCGAAGGTTACAGGTTCGACCCCTGTCGGGAACATTTAAGCCATTTTCATCTTTTGCCCTGATAGTCTGCATCCCGTTCTTTGGAGCACGGTTCGCTTTTGCATCTGGGCGCAACGCGTTTTTCGGAAATGCGCGATCTTGATCCTGCACCAGATCGAAAGACTTTAAGTGAGTAGCACTTCTTACGTTCCAGCCGGCTCGTACTTCAACATCTTGGGTTGAACCATTTGATGGACGAGATCGACCGCCTGGCGAAACTGACCCGCGATTTGGACGTTGTGGACGCAGGCGATTCGATCCTTCGCACGCTTCAGGTCGCCGGTGGTTCCCCAGAGCCCGACGACCATGTCGATGTCGGCCAGCTTCCCGTGGAGCCGTTTACACAGGTACCGGGCGTGTGTGACGGCGGCAGGTGGGACGGCGGAAACGCAGACGAGGTCGGCCTTTGCTTTCTGAACCGTCTCGACCATTTCGCTGGCCAACTGGGTAACTGAAACGACCGCGACGCAATACCCGCGCATCTCCAGAAGTTGTCCCAGCATCATGGCGGCAATTTCGTCGGCGTCGTCGGCGGCGGGTAAGCAGACGACACTGATCGTGCAGCCCCTGGGCAGCAGTACACGGGCGCCGTCGGGTGGTTTGAACAGGTTGCCGCGGGGTGCCGGTGTCGACGCCGGCGTGTCGCCTTTTGCTTCGTCTACCTTCGCTTGTGCGTCAGCGCGGACTTCGGCGGCGCGGTGCTGGTCCCCCAATTCATCGACGATGTCGCGAATACCATTCAGGATTAATATTCTACGCTCGGCGGGCAGATTCCCGCGGAAGTGGTCCTGCTCGGCCATCGCCATTGCCGGCGTAAGCACGGTGTCGTAAAGCTCTTCCAGCGGCATCTTTTTGGCGTACTCGTACACCAGGTCGGCGGCTTCTTCCTGATCGAGCGCGAGCAGGCGTTGGTACACCCGGTCGGGGGGCGGCAGTGCGGGCTCTTCGGCCAGCAGCACGGTGAGGAATTCGAGCTGTGGGACGTACTTACCCATCACGACCAGACACACGGTCAACGGTGTAGAGAGCAGCAGACCAACCGGTCCCCAGAGCCAGGTCCAGAACGCCGCTGCTACGAGCACCGCGAGCGTGGCGATACCGGTGCTCGAACCGAACAACAGTGGTTCGATGACATTCGCGGCGACCAGTTCAATGCCGAGGAACATGCCGGCGGTGCCGAGTGCGGACGAAAAATGATCGAACACCGCGAGCGACAAAAGGATCGGCGTCAGCGCGGCGACCCAGATGCCGACGTAGGGAATAAACCGAAGCAGCGTCGCGAGCAGGCCCCAGAGGGCGGGGCTGGGGAACGGGTGGCCGCTGATCTTTCCGACAGTCCACAGACCGACGGTGACGAGCAAGCCGACACCGCCATTCACGATTGATTGCATGAGCAGATATCGGCTCACACGTTCGGCGGCATCGTCGAGGGCCTGCGTGGTGGTCGTCAGCTGGTCTCTACCGGCGAGCCGGATCACGCGGTCGCGCAGGTCTTCTCGTTGGAGCAACATAAACACTGTAAAGACCGTCACGATAAAGGCCGTTCCCATGGGACCGAGAATGGCGGAACCGATCGTCCTCAACAGATCCAGCGGCGAGCTTTCAGTTCCCGATTCGGCCGAGTTGACCGTGTAAACCGGGATCGGCTTCTGCTCGGTCACGTCCGGCGCCGTGGTCGGTCCTTTGGACAGCTGCTTGATCTGCGACTCGGCGTTCCTCATCCAGCCGAGCAGCGGAACGGTCGTCATCTTCTTTTTGATGTTAGTGACATATTCGCTGCGGTGCGTGCTCAGATCCCCGGTCTGTTCGTAGACGATGTACCCGATCGCGCTTAGGACGCCGAAGGCGAACAGCACCGTGACGATAACGGCCAGCACGCGGGGAAACTTCAGCTTTTCCAGCCGCGAGACAAGCGGTCCGAGCAGGAAGCTGAGCAGAATTGCCAGCGCGATGGGGATCAGGACTTCGCGGGCGAAATACAACGCCGCCACCACGACGCACACAGACCCGAGCAACGCGAATTTCGGACTTTTCGTCGCCTCGTCTGACTTAATCATGAATCGCCTTCTAAAAACCTGATGACGGTCGAAGTGCCGTGCCCCTCGTCTGCGTTGATACAGCGTATTGCATGTCTGGTGATGCGTGTACTGGCGAAATCCAGCCATCGTTTAACGCGGGAGGCGTCGACCTCGAACGCCCGGCCGGTCGGGCTCGATCGCATTTATCCGGTTTCGATAGTAGGGCACCGGCCTTGCAACTCGGCGTCGACATGACTGACAAATCACCTGCGAATCGTCGGGAGTTTTTAACCGCTGCCGGAAAGACGGCCTTGATTGCCGGAATCGGGGCAACGACGTTTACAACGGCTCCGGCGGCCACACCCCTCGCGCCGCCCGACCGGCAACCGCCGAATCTTCCCGTTCCCGAACCACCTTCCAAGCGGGTCGGCTTCGCCGTCGTGGGGCTCGGGGTTTTGGCGCTCGAGCAGATTCTTCCGGCGTTCGCGTTGTGTGAGAAGGCCGCCCCGGTCGCGCTGGTGAGCGGTCACCGCGACAAAGCCGAACGTGTGGCGGCACATTACGGAATCAGTTCGAAGAATATTTACTCGTACGAAAATTACGATTCGCTACGCGACAATCCCGACGTGCAGGCGATCTACATCGTGTTGCCCAACAGCATGCACGCCGAGTTCACCGTCCGTGGGTTCGCGGCGGGGAAGCACGTTTTGTGCGAAAAACCGATGGCCGTCACCCCCGCCGAATGCCAGCAGATGATCGACGCCGGCAAGAAGGCCGAGCGAAAACTGATGATCGCGTATCGGCTCCGTTACGAGCCCTACAACAAGCTGGTTATTGAAATGATGCGGAAAAAGCAACTGGGCGCCGCGCGGGTGTTCTCGGCCGAGAACCTGCAGAACACGTCGGCGCCCAATATCCGGCTCAGCAGGTCCACCGGCGGGGGGCCTTTAGGAGACGTGGGAATTTACTGCCTGAACGCCGCGAGATATGTGACCGGCGAAGAGCCGATTGAAGTGACGGGCCAGAGCTGGGCCGACCCGAATGACGATCGATTCAAAGAAGTTCCGTCGACCGTCATGTTCACATTGCGATTCCCGTCGGGCGCACTGGCGCAATGTTCCGGCGGCTTCGACAGTTCCCGGTCGAGCCGATTCCGCGTCACCTGTGAAAATGGCTCGATCGATCTGGACCCGGCGTTCGACTACCGGGGACAAAAGTTGAAGATCATCAAGAAGGATTTCGCGGCCGATGCCAAAGCAGCCGGTGCGGCCGAAATCCCGACCGTGGAATCGATGGTTTCATTGCAGCACGAGAACCATTTCGCCCGCGAAATGGATCACTTCGCAGAGTGTGTATCGAAGAACGTCGAACCGCTGACACCGGGCGAGGAAGGCCTCCGAGATCAGATTCTGCTGGCCGCCATCCAGCGATCCATCGACGAGAAGAAGACGATTCAGCTTTAGTCGATGCAAAGTAACCACGACGCGTCATGCCACCAATGGATCACGCGTCGCAGCTTCATTCATCGATTGACCGACTGCATTCCGCTGGGATGATACCGGTCACCATAAGCGACCCCGGCGGGCAAAGCCGAACCGATCTCCGACATTTCTTCTGCCGACAATTTGAGGTCAACCGATCCCAGGTTGTCATCGAGATATTGGGCTCTCTTGGTGCCAGGAATTGGGACAATGTCCGGCCCCCGGGCGAGCACCCAACTGAGCGCGAGCTGGCTTGCCGAGCACTGCTTCTTGTCAGCAATCGCATTCAGTTTAGTGACCAGGGCGAGATTTTTTTGAAAGTTCTCGCCCTGAAACCGGGGCGACTGCCTTCGGTAATCACCCTGCGGCAGGTCTTCGAATGTCTTGAACTGACCGGTCAAAAATCCGCGGCCCAGCGGGCTGTAGGCGACGAAACCGATTCCAAGTTCGCGTAGAAGTGGAAGAATTTCGGCCTCCGGGTCCCGGGTCCATAGCGAATACTCGGTTTGCAGCGCGGCAATCGAATGCACCCTCGCCGCCCGGCGGATCGTGGTCGGCCCAGCTTCTGATAGACCGAGGTGTTTTACTTTTCCTTCCTTCACCAGTTCCGCCATCGCACCGACGGTCTCTTCGATCGGGACTTTGGGATCAACCCGGTGTTGGTAATAAAGATCGATCGTGCTTACGTTCAATCGTTTTAGGCTGGCCTCGCAACACTCTTTGACGTATTTCGCATCACCCCGGACGCCGATGAATGCCCCGTCAGGCCCCCGGACGTTCGCAAACTTCGTCGCCAGGACCACCGCGTCCCGGCGATCGGCGATGGCCTTTCCGACCAGAATTTCATTCCGACCCATGCCGTAGACATCAGCGGTATCGAGGAAGTTTCCGCCGGCATCAAGATAACGGTGGATGACCCGGATCGACTCGGGATCGTCCATCCGCGCCGGGTCGTAAAATTCGCTCATTCCCATACAGCCCAGGCCGAGCGCGGACACCTTTAAACTTCCGAGGTTGCGCTGATTCATGAACTGCTCCGGGTAAACGTCCGACCGCACTTTAGGGTCGAGGGCTCGATAGAATCCAGCCGTTTGCGGCTCCGGGTCGCGGGCTTGACCACTTTTACGGTGTAGTTCGGGCCAGTGGAGTGAAACACCGGACGATCGCGTATACTTTCACATGATGGTCGCTGCCCGCAAAAAAGTTGTTGTCGCCATGAGCGGTGGGGTGGATAGCTCGGTCGCCGCCGCGCTGTTGCTCCGTGAGGGGTACGAAGTCATCGGCGTGTTCATGCGGCTCGGATCGCCTTCGGGGGTCGAGCCGCACGACGCCGAGGCCGAAGTCTGTGACGCGACTGCGAACCCCACCGCGAAGCAGAAGCAGGGGTGTTGTTCGGTCCTCGATGCCGCCGACGCCCGCCGGGTCGCCGGGATGCTGGACATCCCGTTTTACGTGCTGAATTTTCAGGAAGAGTTCGGCCGGGTGATCGAATATTTCGTCGACGAATATAACCGGGGTCGGACCCCGAATCCGTGCGTGCGGTGCAACGATTGGCTGAAGTTCGGCCGGCTCGCACAGTACGCCGAGGCGGTCGGCGCGGACTACGTCGCAAGCGGCCACTACGCTCGGATCGGCACCGACCCGGTCACCGGAGCGCCGGCCTTAATGCGCGGGGTTGATCATAAGAAAGACCAGAGCTACGTCTTGTTCGGCATGTCCGAGAAGACCCTTCGGCGCACGCTGCTTCCGATCGGTGGGATGGAAAAAACTGCGGTGCGTGCGATCGCCGAAGAATTGAAACTTCCGGTCTTCAACAAACCCGACAGCCAGGAAATCTGTTTCGTTCCGAACCAGGATTACGCCGGGCTCGTCCGTCGTCGCACGCCCGAAATGTTTCGCGACGGTGAATTGGTCAGCACCGCCGGCGAGGTGGTCGGAACCCATACCGGGCACCAACATTTCACGATCGGTCAGCGGAAAGGCGTGGGCGTCGCGCTCGGCTATCCGATCTACGTCGTCGACATCGACACGGCGACGAATCGCGTCAAGATCGGCTCGAAAGAGGACCTGTTAATGACCGGGCTGGTCGCCCGGCAGATCAACCTGCTGGGGAGCCGTTTGAAGAACGCCGGGCTATCCGGCCTGCGGTGCACCGCCAAGATTCGTTACAACGCCGACCCGCAACCGGGGCTGGCGACCGTAAGCGGCGAAGACGAATTGACTGTGGTCTTCGACCAGCCACAGACCGCGGTCACCCCCGGCCAAGCCGTTGTGCTGTTCGACGGCGACGTCGTTCTCGGCGGTGGATGGATCGACAACGGTCTGAAATCCGAGCCGCGGGCTTAACCGTCGAAAGCGATCGGCGTCCGCCTTGTCGGTAATTCCAGATTTTTAAGGGCACTTTTCCCACGCACTGCAATTAGAAGACGCATGCTTCGTCGAAACGTTCTCATCTTCCAACTGGGCGGGCTGGGCGATTTCGTCCTGACCTGGCCGTTCGCGTTGGCGATGGGTCGGATCTACCCGCAGAGTCGAGTCATCTACGTGACGCACGGCCAGAAGGGCCTGCTCGCCGAGCGCGTTTTAAGGCTGGAGTCGCGCGACATCGAGTCCGGCTGGCACGGCTTGTTCACCGACACCCCTCAACTGCCTGCGGCGACCCGCTCGCTGCTCGAATCATCTCACACGATTTATTCGTTCCTGCCGGTCACGGCGCAGTGGCAGCAGAATATCGAGCGCATCACGCCGGGCGCTAAGCAGGTCATCATCGATCCGAAGCCTTCTGAAAGCTTCACCGGTCATGTCACGGAATGGATGCTTCAATCGCTCGCGGACTTCAAGGTCGAACGAGCTGCGACTGAACAAATTCTGCGATCGATTCAGGACCGGGGAACCGGGTTTCGGACGCCGAGCGGGACCGAGGTGGTCATTCACCCCGGGAGCGGGGCGGCAGATAAATGCTGGCCGATCGCACGCTGGATCGAGTTGGCCGGCGCGCTCAAGACCGCGGGTCGGTCGGTTCGTTTTGTGGTCGGTGAAGTGGAGCGCGAGCGGTGGAGTAAAGCCCAGATCAAATCGCTTACCGCATTGGGGAACGTTCAGTCTTGTAACACGTGCATCGAGTTGCTGAGCGAATTGTCGACTGCCGGCGTTTTCGTCGGGAACGACAGCGGCCCGGGACATCTGGCCGGCATCCTCGGCGTCCCGACCGTCACCCTGTTCGGGCCGACGAACCCGACCCGCTGGCACGCTCTGGGCCCGCGGGTGCGGACGCTTCCTTCGTTCGAAAGCCTGACCGTCGACTCGGTGCGACAGGCGATCGACGAGGCCGGCAGCCAGAAACCGCTGGTCCGGGCGGTCGTCAGTGATCGACGACTCAATGAATAAATCGCATCGAGCCGAAGTTCGGCACCAGCGCGGGCCCTGACGGGTGAACGAGGTAGCCCGCCGGCCAATACACGTAGAACGCTTTGCCGAGCATGAAACGTCCGGGCACCTTGCCGGCCGACACATTGAGGCCTTCGTCGGGCAGATACACTCCGTCCCGCCAGCAGCGGGCGTCGTAGCTGAGGATCGAGTTATCCCCCATGACGAAATATTCGTGCGGCCCGAGCACCTGCGCGTTGCTCGGAAAGTCGTTCGGCGTTGCGCGGACGGGGCCGGCCCGGTCGTTGTAATAAAACTGGTCGCGATAAAGGCCGAGGTGCGAGATGCTGCACAGTTGGCTGTCGGCCTGAATTTCCACCGACCCGGGCGGAGGCGTCATGTGAGTCTTGAATTCTTCGATCAGGGCCGGCAGGTCGGGAGAAAAGTCGGCCGGCGTTGACTGCGCCACCAGCGCTTCGTCAATCCGAACCGAGACTTGATAATCGACGTTTGAGAACTCTACACGCAGCGGTTTCGAACCAGACGCGAGGGCAAACGGTTGCCCGATCTGCGACCGCCTGCCGCCAAATTCCTGGTACAAAGTTCCCTGAGTCGCACCGAGCTCGCAGGTGAAGCAGTGATCCCGTTTGGACAGGCTCAGCCGGAGCGGGCCTGTTCCGCTTTCCCGCGCGTAGGTCAGCCGGAGATCGACGTCGCTGACCGGCATTTCCCCGTACGGCCGGGAGTCGCTCGGCTGTCAGCGGGTATCGCGACTCGGTGCTGCGGGTACCCCCGGTTTCTGGTCTTGGCGGCTGCTGGTCGTACACCAGATATTCACTTAAAGTCTGCCCGGTCGGGTTGGCCGTCGGATCGAACTTCAGCCGCGAACTGCCCGTCGCTTGCGCGAACTTAAAGACCCGGCCATGACTCGCAGCATCGTCAAGAGTCCAGCCGGTCCCCTCGGCGACTTTCCAGGGCTGGTTCCAAGCGTGAATCTCCGCGCGGTCGAGACCCTGGGGATGAAAATCATTGTCGTACACGAGCCGCCACATCGCGTCCTGAACCGGCTTGGGTTTGTGCTGGATCACAAAATCGCGCTCGTTCCTGGCCTCTGCTGCACGGATGTAGACGTCGCCGTCGACAACCATGACCCCTTCGCCCGGGGTGGCGATCAGGCGTTTGATGTAATTGGTTGCCATCGCGATCGGCGCCTTAAAGACCACCACATCCCACCGGCTCGGTTGCTCGAGCAGATAAAGGTATTTGAGAACCAGGATGCGATCGCCGTAGAACACGGGCGGATTATTGAGCTGATCGCCCGGCATCTTAAACCCGCAGTTCGGGCAGTAGACGGGACCGTTAATCTGCCCGGCAGTGCTGTGGATGGTCTCTTCGCCTTCTGGGTCATTGTTGTTCGACGGCTCGGAATAATTAACGTCGAAATCGTACCCGCAGTCGACGCAGTGAAACCGGGTGTGCGCGCCCAGCAATGTGGTGGCCATCGAACCAGTCGGGATCACGAATGCTTCGACGACGAACGCCCGGAAGACGAACGCGAGAATAAACGCGACGAGGATCGACTCGATCGTCTCCTTCACACCGCCGGAGTTCTGAGACGGTTTTCGTACGGAAGTTTCAATAGTCGCGGCAGCATCTTCCATAAGCGATCTAATTCTAAGCGAAGTCTGCATACCCCGGAAGGGATGTCATCGGGATCAGATGGAAACGGGAGATATCGAAGCAATGATCGAGCCCGGGCAGATTAACTTCCCGGTTTCGGTGATCGCGGCAGCTTTCATGGCATCGGTGTTTTCAGGTATTCGCGCCTGCGATAGCGGGCGGTGTCTTTCCAGATCCAGAAGTCGCGGACCGTGTAGTTGGTTTCGCTGAGAAGTTGCCAGCCGGGGAGTCCCCGTTCATACGGTGAGTTTTGCTCGTCGGGAAAATATTGGTTCCAGACGATTAGATGCTGGACCGAGTCGGATATATCCCGGGCGAGTGGAATCGATGGCTGCATCCCGCGGGTGCGGCGGAGCCGGGCGGTTTCGCCTTTGAATAACCCGGGTGACATGACCAGGTGTTTTAACGATTGGTAGTAATACTCCCCGCATTCGCCGAGCAGATTTCCGCCGGTGGGTTCGGACCGGCCCTGGTGAAGATTGGTCCACGTAAGCGTGTGATTCGTGGGTTCTCGGCGGTAAAAGCGTCGGCGGCCATCAGGTCCACCGGCGGCTCGGTCTGGGCGAAGATGCGGGTCCCGCCGAAGAACAGATTGATGCCGAGGAACAACGCGATCGCGCCGACCCGAACGGGTCGAGTCGGTAACCGGAGCAGGAGCGCTGCGACGATCATCGCGGCGGCGGGCCAGATGACGCCCATGTACCGTGGGACCCAGACCGAGGCCCAGGGGTTACCCGCAGCGGCGGCTGCTTTTGCGGCCGGGGCGCAGATCAAATACAGCCCCCAGCAAGCAAGAATCACCGTCGCGAAAACCGCGACGAGCGGCAAACAACTGAGCAATAGCGTCGTCGACCATTCACGAAGCCCTGCCGTGAACACACCGGCGATCAACAGCAGCCCGAGCAGCACCCACGGCCAGGCATGATCCTGAAGCAGCTGATGAAAATTTACCGGCAGACAGTTCACCAGCGTATCGAACCAATCGACTGGCGACGCAAAACCGGGCACCGATCTGCGGTAGAAACCGTAAGCCGGGAGCACGACCCAGAACGACAGCCACAGGACGACGCGCCAGCGGGCTTGCGGCGGCGGCTCGCGGGTGGCGTACACGGTGCGCCAACGCTGAGGCCAGGGGAACGCCGCGACCAGCAGGATGATCGCGACGGTTGTCGCGAGAATCGCCGGGGTGTTGACCCGGCGGGGCTGGATCTGCGTCCAGTTTGCGTCGCGCGGCCACTCCCAGCCCATCAGCATATTGGTGCCGAGATACCGCGTGAGTTGCGGGCCAGTCCGACCGGCGTTGTACAGCTTGATCCACTCCAGTTCGCTGTTATGCCAGTCTTCGCTGACGCGGTCTTTCCAGGTGTTGAACTTCAGGTAATACCCCAACGGCCCGGCCGTGATGACGGCAACGCCTAGCAACCAGAGAAGGAATCGTTGCCAGAGAAAAGTCCGCTGGGTGAACAGCAGCACGACCGACAATGCGACGGCCACGAACGCGGTGGCGTGGATTCCACAGGCGACCGAGAAGCAGGCGATCCAGCAGAGCCAGGCCGTCGAGCGATTGGTCCGGAACCACCAGAGCAGCGACCCCATCCCAGCTGCCATGGACAGCCAGGTGTCCATGTACATCTTGGCGTCGCGCGAATAGAAAATCAGGAACCCCGAGCAGGCTGTGATGGCGGCGGTCAGCAGCGAAGTTTTGACCGGCAACAGCTGGCGCGCGAGGAAGTACATCGCGGGGACCATGAGCGTCCCGCACAGCGCGGGGAAGCACCGAAGGACTGCCGGGCCGGGGAAAAACACCGGCGTTCCGTCGTTCGCCGACGGCGGCACCATCGCAGCGAGCCAATGCCATTTAAAAACGCCGGAGGCGATCGTCATCGTCCGAACGATTAGCCAGTACAACTCGTAATGCAGCGGGCCGAACCCGTCAGTACGAAGGCATTCCAGCAACTGCCCGTAGGTCCCGCAGACGCGGTAATACACCCGAGCCTCGTCGTACCAGAGGCACGGCGAGGAGAGACGAAAAAAGCGAATGAACCCCGCGAGCAAAGTCAGGCCCAGCAGGACCATTTCGGTCCGGCGACTAGAATCGAACGGTGACGATCGCGATAGAAAAGTTCGCCCGGCCGGCCTGCTCGGTGTTATCGGTGTGATCGGAGACGACGTGTCGGATTGAACGGGCATACGTTTGTAGTGGCGATCAATTCCCGCTGCCGAAGCCTTAATCGACGCCTGTCGAGCTACCACATTGATAACCGACGCCCTGTCCGCATGGAGACATAGGACCCGGTGTGCGAGGTCAGGCCTAAGTTATTATCGGCCGAAATTGTCACAAAGTGAAGTTCTTCAAGCGCCGGCCTTTGCGGGCACGGCCGGTGCGGCGGTCTTCACGTATTCCCGGCGGATCCAGAACGCGAACGTCCGCCAGTCCCAGGGATTGTGCACTGTATAAACGTTTTCAGTACCGAGTTTCCAGCCGGCCGGGAACCAACGCCGCATCGGGTCGTAACCGATCGCCGACGCGGACTGCAGCACGTAATCGTGGTCCATGTGCTGGACACGGAGCGCCGTGGGTTTGCGCATCTCGGCTTCCTCGCGGTCGTCGTTGCGGGGTCCGATCCGGGTCCAGATGATCACCCGTTCCAACTGCGGCGACGCGACGATGTCGCGTTTCACCTGCCAGGCGTTGTATTCCTGGCGGAGATTGAAACCGATTCCGCCGCGGCCGAAATACGACAGCGACCGTTCGAATACGTTCGGACTCAACGGCCGGTGTTCGGGGTCGTTGATAATCTGACCGTCCGAATCATTCATCAGATAATAACGGCCGGCGGTCACCTTCTGGTTGTTCGGGTCCAGCGTCGTCTCCGCGACAGCGATCCCGCCGTGGACGATGTAGTCGAACGTGTGCACCGTCGAGAGCTTGCCGTTGACGTCCTGCGCGAGCCATTCGTCGTGGGCCTGAATGTCGATCGGCGGTTCGGTGCCCAGCGTCATCCGCAAGCCGAACATGCCGAGGTTGACCACCAGCATGAACGTAACGCACGCGATCCGCACCGCTCGGGTCGGCAAGCGCATCAGCAACGCCGCAACGCCAAGACAGCAGACGGGCCACAGCGTGCCGAGGTACCGGGGAGTCCAGATCGACTGCCAGGGCTTGCCCTGAAAAAAGGCCTCGGCGGCGCCGGGGAGGGCCCAGAATTTGAACACGGCAAGACAGATGCCGAATAGAGCTGCGGTCACCAGGCTGTATTGAACGAACCGGGCAATCGCGGGCCACCGGCGCGGGTGCAGGGCGTTGAAGACGACGAACGTCACCGCAACGGCACCTGCAAGGGTCAGACCCGGCCACCCCAGCGTCTCGCGGACGTTAAACCACCACCGCCACGGAGACACGAACCCGGTCACCGAGAAGCAGTACATGCCGTAACTGACGGGCAGAATGATTCCAGCGATCCAAAGGTAAACTCTCCATCCGCTTTCCGGCGGGACGTCCAGATCGCGTCGCGGGCGCAGCGTTAGCGGCCACGGCAACAAGCCGAGCGCGAGGATGACCAGCATCTCGGCAAACACCGTCTCGGGGCCGGTGATTAATGAATCGGGAATGGGCCGGGACGCGTCGTTGTCGACGTAGTCGTCGCGCGGGTATTCCCAGCCCATGAGAAATGCGGACGTGGCATACTGATAATGCTCGACTCCGGTGCGGTCGCCGTTAAAGAACCCGCCAACCCAGCCCAGGCCGCTGGTGCTCCAGCCGACGTCTTCGACCCGCTCGGTCCACAGATTGAACTTGGCGTAGTATCCGATCGGACCGGCGTAAATCAGGCCGAGACCGACGACGAACATCCCCATCTTTTTCCAACTGAAGTACCGCTGGGTCAGTAGCAGCAGGACGGAAATCGCCGGGATGGCGTTCGCGGTCGCCTGCAGGCCGACCATCGCGCAACCGGCGGCAATCCAGCCGAGCCACGCGGTGGCCCGCCCGGTCCGGAACCACCACAGCAGGCACCCCAGGTTCAGCGTCACGAACATCCACGAGTCGGAATACATCTTCCCGTCTCGGCTGTAGAACAACATGAAAGCCGAGCAGGCGGTGAAGGCGCACGCGACCAGCGACGTGCCGCGGGGGAGCATTTGTCGAGCTAGAAAATAGATGGCCGGGACGGTAACGGCACCGAAAACCGCGGGGATCGCCCGCATCACCCACGGGGTCAGTTTTAGTTTCTCCTGGCCCGGCGTCCATCGCGATGGAAAAAATAAGGCCGTGCTCGAATGGCTGACCGCCCAGCCTAGCGCGACCGAGAGCGCGCAGAACAACACCAGCGACACGACCAGACCAACGACCGCGACCGGCGTAGACTTTCGGTGAACCGCTTTCGCTGCGTTCCACGTCGTGCTCGCGAACACTACCAACGCGACCAGCCCGACCAACGTTCCGAGGATGCGCTGGTTGACATATGCGTCCAATGGCAGCGGATGGCCGACGATCCAAAACAGTGAATAATGCAGTGGCGGGAAACCGTCGAGCTTCAGCGGGACCAGCATCTGCCCGTACCGCCCGCAAACCCGCCAGAAAACCAGCGTCTCGTCGTTCCAGAGCGCGGGGAAGGTCAGGTGATAGAAACGTAAATAAGCCCCGAAGATTGAGATAACCGCGACCGCCAGCCACGACATCCCGGGCCTGCAGATCCACGGAAGCCGCAACGGTGCTGGCGTCGTAACGTCGACAAGGGGCACAACGGCGGGCGACGTGATATAGAAGCGTCCCGGTTCGGAACGAATCGAAACGATGCGGTCTTCTGGGTCGGGTCGGTGCACGGTGCATTTACTTATCGCTGAAACCCGCCGGGGTTGAAAGCAGCGACCCGTTTCATCCCGTTTGACCGTGACGCGTTACCACCTCCACAAAACTAACACCGGTAAACAAAGAATATCTGCGAAATTCGTAATGCCGACATTTTTTCGGCGTCCCTGACATTAGCAGACGCGGAGCTTGAAAATCTTTCGTGCTGGTCCAATTGCACGGCGTAACTTTTCGACTCCGAGTGTCTTCATTGAATAGAAGAATTGAGCGAACTGAATCGGATCGAGGAGGCGCAGGAAAAGTTAGAAAAACAAAACAGATCGTCGCGGCCGCCGTCTGCCGCCCGGCGATCTGCTACAGCCTCCTACCCTCCCCCTGAGCCCCGGACGTTTTCCCCGCGTCCGGGGTTTTTTTTGCGCGCTGCCCGTATACTCGGCCGCACGAAAGCAGACACAGAAACCATGATGTCAACCGCGGTCAAAGAGCAGCGGAAGTTAACGACTTCTACCCAAAACGGGTCGAGGACGGTCGTCGTCGGCGGGGGTGTCGCGGGTATTTCCGCGGCAGTGGCGCTCCAGTCCGCCGGGCATGCGGTGACGTTAATCGAATCCCGCAAGTCGCTCGGCGGGCGGGCGAGTTCATTCATCGACCCACAATCCGGCGACGAGCTGGACAATTGTCAGCACGTGTTGCTCGGGTGCTGTACAAACCTGCTGGACCTTTACGACCGGCTCGGTTGCCGGGAATCGATTAGGTTCGAGCGGACGATTCTGTTCCGCGACGAGAAGGGCCGCCGGCACGGACTCGGCGCGACGCCGGGCCTGCCGGCACCGACCCATCTGTCGGCGTCGTTCGCGACATTCGGCATCCTCACGCTGAAAGAAAAAATCGCCTACTCGCGGGCCATGCTGTCTATGCTCCGGCTCGGCCGACAAGGGCGGGCGGCGTTGGCGGACGTTTCCTTCGGCCAATGGCTCGACGACCACCATCAGCCACAATCGCTGGTTACAAAAATGTACGACCCGGTTCTGGTAGGGGCGCTAAACGAAGACTGTCGAAAATGCAGCGCCGAATACGCGATCCAGGTGTTTCAGGACGCAATGCTCGCCCACGCCAGCGGATATGTAGTCGGTGTGCCGACGGTGCCGTTGAGCAGGCTGTACGAGAAGATCCCGGTCGACGATGTTCGGCTCGGCACGCGTGTTTCGGAATTGATTTTCGAAGCCGACGCGGTGGTCGGCGTCCGGCTTGCCGATGGTGAAGAACTGCGGGCCGACGCCGTCGTGCTGGCGACCAATCATCATGCGGTGCAGAAGTGGATCCCGGCCGAACACACCGCCCGCGACGCGCGGTTCGCCGGGCTCGATCAACTTCAGAGTGTGCCGATCCTGGGCGTACACTTGGAATTCGACCGTCCCGTCCTGACCGATCCGCACGCGGCATTGATGACCAGCCCGCTGCAGTGGTTGTTCAAGAAAGACCCCGCGGGCAGGATCGTCGCCGGGGTGATCAGCGCGGCCCGCGACTGGATCGGGAAATCGAAAGAGGACAGTCTGAAAGTGTTCGAGGCGCAGGTGCGGGCGGCCCTGCCCGAAGCACGGGAGGCGAAGCTCGTGCGGGGCGTGATCGTGATCGAAAAGCGGGCGACCTTCGCGCCACTTCCCGGCGTAGATCGGTTCCGCCCGACCCAGGCGCCGCCGGCAGGGGGCATCGCGAACTTGTTTCTGGCCGGGGATTACACGCTGACCGGTTGGCCGGCAACCATGGAAGGCGCCGCCCGCAGTGGGTACCTCGCGGCCGATGCGGTCCTCCGGCAGGTTTCGTCCCGGCGGATTCCATCTTTTCTGATTCCTGATTTGTCCGCACAATGGCCCGCAAGACTTCTCGGACTAGGGAATTATCAGGAGAGACCGTGAACCGATTCGGCAAGGCGATGGCGGCGTTAATTGTACTTGGTTTTGCGGGCCTCGCCCGCGCGCAGAGCAATGCGCGCGCAACCTACGACCCGTGGGCCGGGAATGACCTGGCGGTTACTTTCGACCACCCGATCGAGGAACTCGGTGGGCACGCCAAGAGTGCCCCGACCGACACCCAGGTTTTCTGGTGGGATTCCTTCGGCAAGGTCCGGCTGGACCGCCACGACTCGAATAGTCCGTTCATCGGTTACCGGATTCTGACGATCGATGCCGGGACGGATTCCCGGTACATCCGCTCGACGATGGACGAATTCGCGTTCAGCGTAGGTCTGCACCTGGGGCAGGTCGCGGGCTGGAACGTCACAACAGTGCTGGGCGCGGGTTACAGCGGCACCCGGCCGTTCCTGAACGAAAAAGGTATTTTCGGCATCGGCGATCTGATGATCGACCATCCGCTGAACGACAACACGTCGCTGGTGCTCGCGGCCGACTACGCCGGCAACGGCGGGCTGCTGCCGGACGTGCCGCTGCCCGGCTTCGCGGTCGTGCACCATTCACCGGGACTGGATTTCACGCTCGGATTTCCGCTCAACCGGATCATCTGGAAACCCATCGAGCAACTGGAACTGACGGCCGAGTATTCGGTCCCGTACACCGCGCGTCTCAACGCCGAGTACCGCATCCAGAAACACTTCGGCGTGTACGCCAATGCCGAGAATTTCTTCCAGGGGTTCTTCGTCGAACGCGGCGACGTCACCACCCGACAGTTCTATCAAATGCGACGGGTCGAAGCCGGCGTGCGGATCATCTTCGACCCGCTGATCGACGTCGGCATCGGCGTGGGCTACGCGTTCGACCAGGACTTCGAGCGGGGGTACGACGTCCGGCACCTGAGTTCGATCAGCAGCATCTCGAACGAGCCGTACATTGCCGTGGTTCTGCGTGGAACCTTTTAAATTCGGCTGCCGAAAAGTTATGGTACAATTGCTCTCGTGCTGACCGCCGAAGAATATCTTAAGCGTATGAATCGCCGAGATTGGTACGGCGAGCAGGACGAGAACGGCGTCGATCTTTCGCTCATCCGCACTAATCTGGAACTCACTCCTGAAGAGCGATTGATCAAAGCCGACAACGGCCGCTTCAGGGCTGCGGAGCTGAGACGTTATGGAGAAGAACACCGACGACAACAAGCCATCGCCTCGGAAAAGCGAACTTCGACAGGTCGCGGAGGTTCTGGTCGGTCATCATGTTGAGTTCATGGTGATCGGCGGTCAGGCCGAAACACTGATGGGCAGCCCGCGGGTCACCATCGATGTCGACTTGTGCTATCGGCACACACCTGAGAACTGCAACCACCTTGCAACCGCTTTGAAAGAGCTAAATGCGAAGCTCCGAAATGTAGCCCCTGTTTGCCTTTCCGACTCGACGGCAGAACTCTTGCCATGGGTGCTAATTTCACTTTCACCACCCGAATCATCGATCGGATTTGTTGTCGTGGGTCGAACCGATCGGCGATTTCGCCGAACTGATGAAAACTGCCCAGCGTTATCCGGTCGGTGAAATGAATTTGGCCGTCATCGACCTCGACGACCTGATTGGCATTAAGCGGCACGTCAACCGGCCCAAGGACCGCGAGTCGCTTTTTCAGCTGCTGGCCATAAATCGCATCCGTGAAGAGACCGGATTGAAATAGCCCGTGGCTGGCATTCAATTCTGATCGAGGTCGGGTTTCGGGTACAGCACCCAATCGCCGTGGTTGAACTCCGTCAATCGCCCGCTCCACTCGGCGGCCGACTCTCGGCGCCCGTTGATGCCGAACTTCTTCGGCGGCGTTCCGCCATCGTCGATGCGATCGATGCCAACGCTGTAGACGACCGGCTTCCCGTCAATCAGGCGATAATTGACCGGATCTCCGGTGATGCGATCGACCGGCACCGCCGGGAGAAATCGCGGCGTGAGTTCGCCGAGCGTGCTCGGGTACTGTCCGTGTTCGCGGAGATACAACTCCAGCGAAATCGCCACCAGCGTTCCGTCACGCTGACCCAGATATCGCTCGGCTTGAGCTTGCGCTCTGCCTAGGCTGGGGAGCAGCACTGTGATCGGAAGGTACCTCAGGCGTTCGAAAATCGAGCCTGTGACGTTGTAGATTTCAGCTTCCGTCGCCGCCCAATCTGCTAGCCGAACCGGCTGTCGATAGTTCGCCTCCGCCCGGCCCAGCAGTCGATCGTATTTCGCCATCAACTCGAAGCGAGAAGCGCCGATCATCGGCACTATTGCGGTGACCGCAGTCCATTCGGACGACCCGTCATAATTGGTGGGCAAGGTGGATATCGGCAACGTCTGCATTCCTTGTAACGTCAGTCTGCCGTTGCCGTGGCCGTCATCGGTGTACATTCGCTGGACCGCGTCTTCGAAGAACATCCGCTCTGAACCAACGTTCACCAGATCGGCCGCCACCTGTGGCCCGGCTAGCTGATGAGCGATCTCAATCAGCTGCGCGTCGGTCAGCGTGGAAGGGTATTGAGACAGCATTCGCTGGAGCAAATCGACCATTAACGTGTCGATTCCGAGTGCGACCAAATCGGTAACGAGGAAACCATTCGAACCACGCAACTGGCGGGAAAGGCCGGAAAGCGCCCGTACGTCAGCCAGCACACGCGCGTCATCGTGCAACTCGCTGCCGCGTCTGACGTCCAACGTCAACGCTATAGCCAGTCCGCGTAGTAACCGCAGATGCGGCAGTCCTACCGCGATCAATGGCTCATTCGATGACGCATTTTTTTCAAAACTCGAACCAAGTGCGGGATCAGATTGCGAGCCGCGTGATCCGAAGATAAAACCAAGCGACGTTTTTCTCGCCGCCTGCCTTACCAAGTCAATTCCGGTAGAATTCGCATCGAGCCAGCGAATCCGATCAGACCAAGCAGGTTTCTTTACCAGCCACACCAAAATTTCGGAAAATTGCCTGCCGTGGGTCCCCGGTTCAGTCAACGCAAGAATGGCCTGCCGGTAGATCGGCCACGCCCGATCCGACTCCGCGGTGCTCAAGATGGGCTGGTTCAACCTGGCCATATAGTCGACGCTCGGGGACGGTCGACCCGTCCAGAAGCGAATGAAAAGCACGGCATAAATAGCAAGCAGAACCACCGCCGCGCGGCACACAAAACTCCAGGCGTGCCAGACCAGCGGGCGGCCGCGTCGCTTGGCGCGTCGGACCAGCTTCGCAGCCAGTCGTTCATCGCCGAACCGTTCGATCAATTCGGCGACGTCGGCTCCGCTCGCAAGGCCGTCGTCAAAATGCGCGATCAGTTCGTCGACGACCGCAAGCTTTTCCAGCCGCCACAGTCGGGTGCGACGGACCACGCGAGAGATCAGTTGCGTAGCCGGCCCGGGTAACGCTGCGGCCAATAGCCGTGCTCTCCAACCCAGCCGCCCGGTCACGCGCCCGCGAACTAAGTCTCGCAGTGGCGTGGACCAGATCGATCCGCCTTGTTTTCCGACTGCTTCTGCCATGGTCAACTTTCGCTCGAGTTGCGTTTGCCGTTTATGTTCCGGTGATTCCCAGCTTGCCCATCGCGACCGACAGTGCTTGCCACTGCTGGCGGTCCTTGGCTAGCCGGCGTTTTCCCTTGTCGGTGAGGCGGTAGTATTTTCGGGGCCTGCCGTTGGCGGCGACCGCCGCCCGGCCCGCGATCAAACCTTTGGCTTCTAGGTTATAGAGCAGTGGGTAAAGCGTGCTCTGGCCCATCGCCAGCACGCCGTCGGTTCGGCGTTCGAGCAGTTCGACCAACTCGTAGCCGTACCGCTCTCCGCCCTCGAGCAGACGGAGCACAGCGGTCGGCCCGGCCCCGCGCATTAATTCGGTTTCAAGCTTCATAATGACGCATACTATGTATCACATAGTAACGTGTCAATGAATAAACGCCGCGGGTATGTCGGCCCGCGGCGTTGATTGAATTGGCTAAGCCGATGGCATCGGCGGCTTTTTATTTGGGTGCTGCCTCGGGCCTCGGGGGCGGCAGGGCCGTGCGGATGTTCGCTTCGCGGAGTTGTTTGTCGTCGATCACGCTCGGCGCGCCGCACATCAGGTCCGCGCCGCTTTGGGTTTTGGGGAACGCGATCACGTCGCGGATGTTGGTCGTGTTCCGCAGGATCATGACCACGCGGTCGACGCCCAGCGCGATCCCGCCGTGTGGCGGGGCACCGAACTGCAGCGCGTCGAGCAGAAAGCCGAACTTCTGCCGCTGGCTTACTTCGTCGATGCCGAGCAGGCTGAAGATCTTCTGCTGCACGTCCATGCGGTGGATTCGGATGCTGCCCCCGCCCAGTTCCGAGCCGTTGAGTACGATGTCGTAGGCCTTGGATTTCAGCGACGACAGCACGGCCGGGTCCCGGCTTTCCAGCTTCTCGATGTCGCCGTCCAGCGGGGACGTGAACGGGTGATGCACCGCCACCCACTTCTTTTCTTCCTCGTCGAAATCCAGCAGCGGGAAGTCGGTGATCCAGACCCAGGCGTATTGGCTGCTGGCCTGCATCTTCAGGTCCCGGGCCATCTTCAGCCGAAGTTCGCCGAGCACTTTGTAAACGATCTTCGGCTTGTCGGCGGCGAAGGCGAGCAGGTCGCCTTCCTTCGCGCCGGTGCGGTCGATCACCTGCTGCGCGATGGGCGTCAGGAATTTCGCGATGCCGGTGTCGAACCCGGTGGCCGTCACCTTGGTGACCGCCAGGCCTTTCGCGCCGAAGCCTTTGGCCCACTCCGCCAACGCGTCGGTTTCCTTGCGGGACATCTTCGCGCCGCCGGGCACGACAATGCACTGGACGGACGGGGCGCTGAAAACTTTGAAGTCGGGGACCGACGGACCCAAGTCGGTCAGGTCGTGCAGCTTCATGCCGTACCGCAGGTCGGGCCGGTCGCTGCCGTAGTCGCGCATCGCGTCGTCGTAGGTCATGTGCGGGATCGCCGGGATCTCGACATCGAGCACGTCCTTCCACATTTTCCGCAGCAGGCCTTCGATGACGCCGGTGACGTTCTCGACGTCGACGAAACTCATCTCCAGGTCCAGCTGCGTGAACTCGGCCTGCCGATCGGCGCGCGGGTCTTCGTCGCGGAAACAGCGGACGATCTGCATGTATTTGTCACACCCACTGACCATCAGGATCTGCTTGAAAAGCTGAGGCGATTGCGGCAGTGCATAGAAACTGCCCGGCACCAGTCGGCTCGGCACGAGAAAGTCGCGGGAGCCTTCCGGGGTACTCTTGGTCAGGAACGGCGTTTCAATTTCCCAGAACCCTTGGTCGCCGAGGAAATCGCGCATGATCTTCGTGACCCGGTACCGCGTCTTCAGCGTCAACTGCATCTCGGGCCGGCGGAGATCGAGATACCGGTACAGCAGCCGTTTTTCCTCGTTCACGGTCTCGTGTTCGTCGGGCGTGAACGGCGGGGTGGGGGACATGCTTAAGACCAGCATGCCTGTCACGTGCAGTTCGATTTCGCCGCTGGCGAGCTTCGCGTTCACCAGCTTGGCGTCACGGGCTTCGACTTTTCCGCTGACCGAGACGACCCATTCGCTGCGCAGTTTCCGGGCCTCTTCCAGCGTCTGAGCGCCGCAGGCGTCGGCGTTGAACACCAGTTGAGTAAGGCCTTCGCGGTCGCGAAGGTCGATGAAGACCAAGCCGCCGTGGTCGCGGTAGGAATGAACCCATCCGGCCAATTTCACTTCTTGACCGACGTCGGTTTCTCGGAGTTGTCCGCAGCTGTCGGTGCGGTATCGCGTGACTTCCATTGTGTAATCCTGTTTGCTTTTTTAGACGGTTCGATCGGAACCGGCTCGATCGAAAATGAAATGAAGCCGGCGCGGGAGCGGTCGCCGCCCGCGCCTAGCGGTTTATTTCGGCCATCCTGTCCGGATCGGTGTGCATGAGAAGCGAGAGTATAGGGCAGGGGTTACGCGAAGAGAAGCGCGGCAGGGCAGTGCGACGCGACGGCGTGAGAGAGCGAACGGCTCCCGGTCGAACCGTTCGGATCGATGCTTGCGCGGCGTCGTTAACGGAATTCGAATTGCGAAGAAATGACCTGACAGCGACGGCGTAGACCATCGGCTACGCCGCGGCGTGAGTTCTTAAGCCGCTTCGAGCAGCAGGCCCGTCTTCCCGGACCAGCGGAGTTTTCGGTAGGTCTGCACGGTGACGTTTTTGTTTTCGGTCATCGGCAGGAGCAAATCGGCCTGTGCGTCGGCGCGGTCGACCACCAGGCGAAGGCTTGGCAGCGCGTGGGTATCGATCGAGAATTGCGGCATGGCCATCGACAGCAGCGGCCGGTTTTCGATCACCCAGCGATAGGCTTGGCCGATCGCGCGGAGTTCGGTCAATCCCTTGCGGGCGACACCTAGCAACACCAGCCGTCGGTCACGGCCGACCGCGAGCGTGGCTTCGGGGCAGGCCGGGGGACGAATCGGGCACTCGATCAACCCCGTGCCGGGCTTTCGCAAAATCGCGGCGAGCACCGCGGCCTCGGTGACTTCACCGGTCGGAAGGTCGGCGACGTCGCAGTCTTCGTCTGCAATTGCCGGAGCGTCGAACCGCAGCGGCGATTCGTTTTGAACCGGCTGGATCGTTTCGACAGCGGGCATCGTCCGCGGCATCTCAGCTTTGGCAGCGGGCGTCTCGACGGTCGGGGGGAGAACGAAGTCGACGACTCGGCGCGAATCCGACGGCGATAATGCTTTCACAGATTGCTCCTCGGGCCGGGCCGTTTCCAGTTCCGGTGACGCGATTTCACGTTCGGCCTGCTCGGTTTGTTCGTTGGCGCGGGCGAGAAAATCCGCCACGACCTGCCAGTGCGACGCGGGACCGACGGCGGTCCGCTCGCGGGTGGGGCGGTGCACCAATGTCAGGTGCTCGGCGACGGCGTCGGTCGATTCGACCGCGGGCTCGGCGTCCATTTTCCAGTTCAGAAACTGCTCGCAGACCCCGGCGATTTTACGATAAACCTTGCCGGCCTCGGCTTGGTCGGCGGCGTTCAGCAATGCGAGCGTCAGCCGCGGGCGGCGGGTGTCGACAAGGCCTTTGATAGCGCGGTAGCAGCTGACGACACCGTCGTGGTCGCACGTGCTAAGCAGGACCCAGTGATTCACTTGCTTCAAGAGGTTGCGGGCCTCGGGCATTCGCGGGCTGGGGAGCAGCAGAATCCAGCGGTCGATGTCCCAGGCGAGTTCCTCCAGGGCCTCGGCCATCTGCCGGGACTCGGTCGCCTGCGTCGGCTCGGCCGGTTCCAGGGAGTCTGCGCCGGTCAGTTCGAAACACATCAGCCGGCATTCGGCGGCGTCGACTTCGATCAACCCGATCCGCTCGCCACCGCTGGCAAGATGACGGGCGTATTCCTTCACCCGGTCGAACTGGTGCCCGTTAAACTGCGAGCAGATGACGGCCGAGACGGCGCCCACGGGCGGTCGTTCAGCGGCGTCGGTATCAGAGGCCGACTCGGAAGTGCCATACACCCGGGCATATTCCTCTGGGGTCAGGTCGATGCTGAGATTCGGGTTCGGCGACTGCGGAGGATGATCCAGACCGCGATCACCCGGGGGCAGGCGTTTGGGCCGGATGCCCCCGGTCGCGTTGTCGCGCACGCTGCTGAGAAACAGGTGGCTGATTTCGCTCAGGCTTTTTTTCTTTGGTGTTTCGTCCATGTGATTCTCGAATGGGGTCGTTGGTCGTGGCGGAAGGGTCCTAAAAAGCGACCAACCGGCAAGTACAAATCAGCCTTATCTCACTTCGACAATGTTGTTCAACTCACCGAACTGGTTGGCTTCCACGTAGGTGTTGTTCGGGTCGGTGGTCCAGTTGCCGTCGACGATGAATCGGTATCGGTAACGGCCGGGGAATAACGGCAACTTGGTGATCCACAGCCCCGGGGTTTCGCTGGTGACCATCGGCGTGGACATCGCGGACCAGTTGTTGAAGTCGCCGGCGATCAACACTTTGGCCGCGCCTTCGAACCGGGCGGCGAAGAAGACGTGGTCGTCGACCTGCTTGACGCCGTAGAAAGCTTCGAGCTTCTGCTCGGTGGTCGGCTTGGCCTTCGGAGTGACAACTGAAACGGTGCTCGCGGCGACCGGCGCAACCACCGCCGGGGCGATCGACATCGCGGAGGTGATCGTCATCGGCGAGGTCATCACGGCGGTGTTCGAAGATTTGAACCCGGCGGTCGGCTGATTGTCGGGAAGATCCAGACCCATCTCGGCGGCGCGGCTGATCGTGGCGGCCGTGCGGACCGGTTCGGGACGCAGGAACGGTTTGGTTTCCTGAACCGGCATCTCGCGCGTCGGCGTCGTGCCGTTCATCGAGCTGGTGCCGTTCGCCTGGATCATGTTGGTCCGACCGAACTGGAAGTTCGCCAGCTGCGAAAGCTGCTTGGCCCGTTGGACCAGTTCCGCCGGCCGGCTGAGTGTTTCGCTGGGCGTGGGTTCTAAGTCGACGGGGCGGTGACCCATCAGTTCGCGGGCGAGATTGACGAAATCCTTGTACCCGCGGCTGCCCGGGTCGTACTCGGTGATCGGCTGCCCGAAGCTGGCCGCTTCCTTCAACTTGGTGTTGAAGTTGACGGTCGATTCCATCAGATAGTCGCGGAACTTGGCCTTCAACTCGCTGAGCACTTCGCGTGCGAGCTTGGTGCGGGTGTCGTAGAGGGTCGGCAGCACGCGGATCAGGATGTCCCGGCCACACCGGTCCTTCATCACCTCGAGCGTTTCCATCATCTTGGCCAGCCCGTGCAGGCTGAAGTACCCCGTCTCGACCGGGACCACCACTTCGTCGCAGGCCTTGAGCGCGTTGAAGGTGATCAGCCCCACGCTGGGCGGGCAATCGATGATGCACCATTGATAAGTGTTTTTGACGGTTTCGAGCGCCTTGTCGAGCCGGTCTTCGCGGCCTTCCCGGCCTGCGAAGATCTGTTCGAACCCCGCGAGCCGGATGTTGCTCGGGGCAAGATCGAAGTCGCTGGCGATCTGCCAGACCACTTCGGACACCTTCACCGGTTTTCCGTTGCCGGGTTCAACCAGGGCGTCGAAGATCGTTCGTTCGATCTGCTCTTCGGGGACCGCCAGCCCGACGCCGCAATGACCCTGGGGGTCCATGTCGACCAGCAGCGTCTTCTGGCCCAGCCGGGCCAGGCACGCGGCAAGGTTGATGCTGGTGGTGGTTTTACCGCAGCCGCCCTTTTGATTGATAATCGCGATCGTCCGCATTGAGAAACCTTCCTTGGTCTCGTCCCGCAAGCGGCCAATCCGTCGGCCGCGAACCTGGGATTAAAAAGGCAACTTGCCTGTCTTCACCTGTCTACAGTTACGGAATCGGTGCGGGGCGGGGTAAAACTTTAGTTTTATGGGACAAGTGCGGTAAATGCCGGTGGGCACTACGACGGCTTTAACATGGATTGAACAAACCAGTTCGGGAGTGCCGGTGCTGCCGAAACGAGCCGATTTCCTTGGTACTCGGCGATCAGCCGATGTGCTTTTCCCGAATTATCAAAACAGTACGATCTGTCGCTGTTTGCTACCGCAGAGGGAAGTAGTTCGAGTGATTTTTTATAACGCGAGTTGATCTTTTCTGACGGCACATTGTGCCCCCCTTGCCGAACGCGCGCCTCCACGCGATCCCGGTTGATCGAAGGACTGTCGGTGCACACGTAATAGGTGTAAGTCCGATAGCCCTGCGCGCGAGCCCGAGCCCGCAAATCACTTTGTCCCTGCTAGACATCACGGTTTCGAACGTAAAAGAATCGTGGGCCGTGACCCACGATCGGCGAATAAAATCCGCGAGTACTGCAGCTAAATATCCTGACAGCGTTTGAGATGAAATCGCCAGCGTATTGTCGGTGACGCTCAAGACTTCAAGGTTCAGACTTGTTCCGAGCGGGTGCGCTTTGCAAAATTCACGGACCGTCTGCGTAGTAAGCCGGATCCCAAATTGGTCGAAGCTGAATTGCCCGGTTGTCCTAAGCCGGCTTTCAAGGTCGTCGGCGTTACGGTATTGGGCCCAGCGGAATTGATTGTGCACTCAAAACGTCGCGAATGAGGGAGCTCTTACCCGACCCGTTTGGCCCGGCAACCATTCTCAATCTGGGGACAATCACTTCCTGCCTAGCAGCTTAACGCCGGCTGGAAGGGTATAGCTCGGCTCTGGTAACACTTCGAGCACTTCCTCGCGACCATCGGCGTGCTGTCGGATGACCTGATTGCCCTTCTTAAATGTCACGGGTAATCCGAGCTGCTTTTGAGCTCGGATAGCGTTTCGGCCGGCACGAGCAAGTCGCCCAGAAGCCGCGAGATGATTTATTTTGCCTTCCAATGACGAAGATTCGGTCTCACGAACGGAGGCAGAATAGCCTGAGCCAGATCTGACACTCGGCCGTTTTCCAGGCTCGACGGATTTTGCCACGGAACTCGTTTTCACAGGCTTGAACTATATTCTCTTTACGTGTCGCCAACAACGTATTTACGCCGCACGAACGCCAGTTGTGCTCTGCGGGACTTTAATCGGCATCGCTACCGGCTCAACATTCTCGGGACGATACTCCGGCACGACCTGCATCAGAGCTCGGATCGCCTCACCGGGCGTGCCGTAAACAACGCCCGCAAGCAGGTCCAAGCTGCGGTTGACCTGATCGGAACTTACCGCGGGTAACTGCCAGACGTGGATCTTCTCGTGCGACGTGGGCACGATCGATTCGTTCTGACACGAGAGTTCCTCGTACAGCTTTTCACCCGGGCGGACGCCGGTGATTTGGATGTCGATGTCCTGGCCGACGACCAGCCCGTTGCGGGCGATCAGGTCTTTGGCCAGATCCAGAATGCGGATCGGCTCGCCCATGTCGAGGACGAAGATCTCGCCGCCCTGGCCGATCGCGCCGGCCTGCATCACCAGCTGGCTGGCCTCGGGGATGGTCATGAAGTACCGCTTCATGTCCGGGTGGGTCACCGTCACGGGCCCGCCGGCCTCGATCTGTCGCTGGAAGATGGGGATCACGCTGCCGCTGCTGCCCAGGACATTCCCGAAACGAACGGCGGTGAATCGGGTCGCGGACGTTGACAGATGAAGCGCCGACCGCGTCCCGCTCGAACCTTTGTTCCGCAAGTCCCGGGCATCTACGCCGTTGAGCGACTGCACGTACAGCTCGGCGACCCGTTTGGTCGCGCCCATTACGCTGGTGGGGTTGACCGCCTTGTCGCTGCTGACCATCACGAATGCCTGCGCGTCCACGGCGGCGGCGGCGTCGGCGACGGTTTTCGTCCCCAGAACGTTATTTCGGATCGCTTCGCACGGGTTGATCTCGGTCATCGGCACGTGCTTGTGAGCCGCACAGTGAAAGACCACTTGCGGCCGCTCGGCGTCAAAAATCTGCGCGATCCGCTCGGCGTCGACGATGTCGGCCAGGTGCGGCCGCAGGTCGGCGCCGATCCAGCGGTGCCGAAGCTCGCGGTCGATCTCGAACAGGTTATTTTCCGCGCGTTCGAGCAGCACCATCTGCTGCGGGCAGAACCGCATCGTCTGCCGGCAGATCTCCGACCCGATGCTGCCCCCCGCGCCGGTGACCATCACCCGCTTGCCGGCCAGGAACCGTTGCATCTCCGGCGTGTCCAAATTCACCGGTTCGCGGCCGAGCAACTCGTGCAGTGAAGGCGGACCCTTCGCCGGTGCCGCGGCGACAGCAGGTCGTGACCGGGAGAAGAATTTCTGCGCCAAACGAATCATGTGCTAACCCAGCTCCTTTATCGGGCGGGCGGATGGCATCTGTTCAATGATTGCGTGCAGTCGGTGCTCGAGACTGCAAGATCGTATGTAAGTGTGAAAATGAAAAGGCGTCCCGTGAGATCGCAAGGCGAGAGTGATAGCAATTATACGTTAAATAATCGGTTTTTCTGTTAAGTTATGTTAAGTTCTGTTAGGCTCTGACGGGTTTTCACGATCAGTCGCCCTGCCAAACCTCGGCCGGTGTCGGCTTAAATTTTTGCACTTACGACTCACCAGTGCTCTATCTACGGAACGGGAACGATGGACCTAGCGTCGCGGGAGCGATCGGTTTTGACCAGCGGATAGATCATCTCGACCGTCAACATTAACGTGAGGATCAGCCCCGCGACTGTGAGGGGTTGGAGCTGGTCCCGGAAAAATTTCCCGCCCGGGATGTTGAGCGCGAGCTGGCTTAGAAAAAAGATTCCGAAGACCACGGCGTAACCGACTCGCCAGTATCGGTCGGCCTGCGAGTCGGCTTTGGTCACCAGTGTCCAGGCGACGACCGGCGCGAGCATGATGTAAGTAGCGGATTCGGTCGCCGGGCCGAGCACGGTCATCCAGCAGCAGGCGAAGCAGAAGGCGAAATAGACCAACCGTTCGACGGGCCAGCGTCGAATCCGGCCGAGCAGGCACAAGGCGGCCATGCCGGCGGCGACCGCGACTTCCACTACCAAATAGGTCCGCATGCTCATCGGCATGACATAGACCCGCCAGACACCGCGGAGATCACGGTACCAATCGGTGATCGGACCGCGTTGCCGGTCTTCGGTCGACAGGTAATGCGCCCAGACCGCGTACTGGTCCATGACGTACGCCGCCCGTTGCATCACGAACGGAAGCACCGCGGCGGCGGTCACGCAGACCGCCAGCCGCCACCCCAGTCGCCACGGAAAATAGAGCAGCAGGAGAAGCCCCAGCGAGACGGGGTAGAGCTTGAAACAGGTCGCGAGGGTGATCGTGATTGCCGCCAGGGTCCATCGTCGCTGCACGCAAGCCGCGGCACTGACCAGCATCAGGCCGAGGACCAGCGGATTGCTCTGGGCGTTATTCAGGCTGCCGATCGACAGCGGGATGATGAGTAGAAAAACGGCCGCGATTTCCGTGCGTAACAACCGGCGGGGGATCGCCACTTCGCAACAGTAGTAAAGCCCGCCGAGGAACGTCCAGAAGTTGAGTGACCGCCAGAGGACCTCACCGACGCGGTGGGAGAGCAGGTCGAAGGGGACGAAGAGCGCCGCGATCAACGGGCTGTAGCGAAACTCTTCGGTTCCGCCGCGGACGTACAGCGGTTCGCCCGAGAGCCAGTTCTGCGCCGCCCGTGCGAAAACCGGGTACACGCTGTGGCCTTCGTTTCTGGTGGTCAGGGTGCGGACGCACATCGCGACGAACAGAAACCCCCACACTGCGACCGCCACCGACGCCAGCGTGATCGGAGTCTTCTTGAACGGCAGAAACTTATGGTCGAGCGCAGTCATACATGTAGTCGAAGCCCTGCTTCGACGAACCAATCAGGCGGCGACCGGGCGGCGTTTGAGCACTGATTTCCTTGCCAGATTCGACCGAAAGCGGTCCCAAGCCGCAACGCCTTCGGGACTGGTCAGCGCGGTCAGTTCGGTCGCGCGGGCGGCGTGGTAGTCGTCCCGGCCGGGCAGCGTCGGGTCGGGTAATCCGGGGTGTACGACCCATTCGATCACACCCTTCGAAGGCAACGCCGCGAGGTACGAACTCCACGGAAAAGGCCGCCTCAGATCACCGGCGCTGAGCATGCCGAAGAAACTGTCATTCGTCCACACCCACCGGTGCCGGAAAACCTGAGCGGCTCGCTCCCCGAGCCACCGCGCCGCGGCACGCTTCACCGGAACTGCCATCACTTTCCGCCCCATCCCCGGCGGTTCCAGCGTGACCCGCGTCACCGGCGGCAGCAGGTCGTGGCGGATCACGTCCAGCAACGCGTCGCGGACGACCGGCAACTGGTGCGAATGGTGATGCCCGTCGACGTAATCGGGGAACCTGCCGATCAGCTTATGAAACAGTTCGGTCTGGGCGGCGATCTCGTCGGCGACGCCGTTGCGGTCGAGTTTCCCCGTAAACGCCCGGGCCCAGAGTTTTCCGTTGCTGAAGAACTCCCCGTCGCGGTCGACCAGCCCGGAAGACGGCCGGGCCATCGCCGGTTTCTCACCGCAGCGGGTCAGCACAAGGTGAAGCCCGACGTCCAGGTTCGGCGCGTCGGCCAACAGCGGGATAGATGCCCGCACGTGATCGCCGGTGATCGACATCAGGCTGGTCGCCGTGACCGGGCCGTTCAGATGCGCGCGGATGATTCCCTTGCTGGTTTCCAGGCCGATCCCGAAGTCGTCGGCCGTGACGACCAGCGAAAGGGCATTACTGTTCGTGTCTTGATCCATGCGTGGCGGGTGGTTTCGTAACGACGATCTACAACGCCGCGATGGCCGGCGTCACCCGGGCGGGTGTCGTTCTTCCGGTCTTTCGCATGTTTCTTCGAAGCGTGATCGTCTCTTTGATCATGCTCCAGCCGTGGTTGACCATCCGGACGGTGGTGGGGTCGACGTATTTGAAGAACACCGGCGATTCGTCGAGACGCATCCGCGCCGCGCCCGCGCGGGCGAGCAGTTCGACGTCGAAGAAAAACCCGTCAGTGGTCATCGAAGGCCCGAGCGTCTCCCAAGCCTTGGCGGTCAGCCCTTTCAGCCCCGCCTGCGTGTCGCGGATCGTGATCGGGAGCATCGACCGGAGCCACCAATTGAAGCTTCGGCTCATCAGGTGCCGCTTATAAATGTTCGGAAAATCCCGGGGGCTGATCAGAAATTGCGAGTCGGGGCTCGCCCGGTTAACTACCGCCAGGTCGGCGCCGTGCTCGAGCAGTTGCTGGATCTTGATCGCTTCTTCGGGGTCGTAGGCAAGATCGACATCGGTGAAGATTTTGAAAGGCGTATCCGCCACGTTCAGCCCGCGCCGCAGCGCGTATCCTTTGCCCCGGTTTTTTTCGTACGATTCGACTCTCATCTGCGGCGAGAACTCTTCGATCATCGGCTTCAGCTTTTCTACCGTGTCGTCTTTGCACCCGTCGCAGACGAACAGTACGCACCAGTCCTCGTGCGCCGACAGGAAACGAAACAACCGCTGCACGGTCGATTCGATAAAATCCGACGCGTTGTAAGTCGGCAGAATCAGTGTGCTATGGAACTGCCGCTGGGTCGGCGGGGGATCAATGGTGTCTGACATAAGACGCGCCGGTGAAAGTCCGATCCGCGAAGGAACCGCGGGGTCGGGCAGTGAAAGGGGCCGATAAAACAATCAATTCTGGATGTCTATCGGCACAAAGTCCAGCGGCGGTTCATAAAAACGCGCGGTCCGACCCCTGCGTTTTCCTGCCAGATCGGTCGGCAGTGGCGATCATCAAGCGTGGGGAGGACGGCATATTTTGGGCACCTCGGCCATCATTTTATCAAGATGGGTAACACGCCGCCGGGCTGATCCGCTCATCCAACTTCACTCGCCCTGCCGATACCTTGCAAAAGGTAGCGGTCTTGACGCATCGCCACGCGACGCGTTGGGAACGGTCCCGAAGAAAGACAGGAGCTCATCGTGCCGAATCAGCTTATTCATTCTATTACGCTCTTAGCTTACGAGCCGCGATGGATGTCCAACCCGGCCCCGCACGGCGCGTTGCCCGACCTCGGTCGGTTTCCGCTCCGCTGGCCAATCCAGGGTGACGTGCTCCAGTGGTGTCACTCGGTGGGCCCGGCGATCGCCGTCGTTCTGATCCTGGCCGGGATCGTCTACCTGTTGTTCGGATACAGCATCTTCAAAGTGCTGGTGACGGTGAACGCGGGATTGCTCGGCGGATACGTCGGGGTGCTCGCCGGTGAACCCGGCGGCGTTGAAGTTCCCGCGGCCATCGTCGGCGGGTTGCTGGCCGCCACGGCCGCCTGGCCGACCATGAAATATGCCGTCGCCATCATGGGAGCGCTCTTCGGCGCGGTCCTCGGTGTGACTCTGTGGCGATTGTCCAACCTCGATCCACACTTCGGCTGGTCCGGCGGGATGACCGGCTTCGTCTTCTTCGGCCTGCTGTCGTTCCTGCTCTTCCGCGAATGCATCATGACCTACACCAGCCTGCAGGGCTCGGCCATGCTGGTTTTTGGGATCCTCGCGCTCGCGTTCAAATACGACGAACTAGGCGGTTCACTCACCCATCACCTGCAGCTCAAGCCGTTCCTGCTGCCAATGACAATTTTCATCCCGACCCTCTGCGGGTTCATCTACCAGCGAATGATGATGCCGGGCATCGCCCCACCCGCCCCGGTGAAAAAGTAGACCGCCCACCTAAGTCCTCTGACCGCCAATCTTGCAGGGACCGGCAGGGTTGCGACCCGGCTTGGCAGTTGTTCGGAAATGATTCTCGAACGAGCTTTGTGAGTATCGCCGTCTAATCACGTTCAGGAGCGACTTTATGGCCGGCGTGGTGAGCCGGCCCTTCGCTTGTTCGTGGCATTCACTTTGTTGAATGCCATGTCATGCGATTCGAAAAATTGACCATCAAGGCACAGGAAGCGGTCACGCGGGCGCAGGAACTGGCACAGAAAAGCGATCACGCTGAAATCTTGCCGCTGCACGTGCTGGCCGGGCTCGCGGCGGAGACTGACGGTGTCGTGCACCCACTGCTGCAAAAGCTGGGTGTGACCGTGCCGCGGTTGCAGCAAATTCTGCTCGCCGAGCTCGAGCGACTGCCCAACGCTCGCGGGTCGCAACTGGGAATGAACCGGGCGACGAACGACGTCTTCACCCAGGCGCAAAAAGAGGCCGACCGGTTGAAGGACGAGTACGTCTCGACTGAGCACTTGTTGCTGGCGGTTTCGGAAGTGAAGAGCAGCGCCAAGGAAATGCTTGCCGCCGAAGGCGTGAACCACAACGCGATCCTGTCGGCGTTGAAAGACGTCCGCGGCGGGCAGCGCGTAACGGACCAGAACCCCGAAGAAAAATACCAGGCCCTGCAGCGTTACGGCCGCGACTTGGTCGAGATGGCCCGGCAGGGAAAGATCGACCCGGTGATCGGCCGCGACGAGGAGATCCGCCGGACCATGCAGGTGCTCAGCCGGCGGACGAAAAATAATCCCGTGCTGATCGGCGAACCGGGCGTCGGGAAGACGGCCATCGTCGAAGGGCTCGCGACCCGCATGCTTAACGGCGACGTGCCGGCTGTCCTGCAGAACAAGCGAATCATCGCGCTCGACATGGGCGCGCTGATCGCCGGCGCGAAGTTCCGCGGCGAGTTCGAAGACCGGTTGAAAGCGGTGATCAAAGAGGTCACCAGCAGCGACGGTGAGATCATCTTATTCATCGACGAACTGCACACCGTGGTGGGCGCCGGCAAGGCCGAAGGATCGATGGACGCCGGCAATCTGCTTAAGCCGGCGTTAGCCCGGGGCGAGCTCCGCACGATCGGCGCGACCACTTTGGACGAATATCAAAAACACATTGAAAAAGACGCCGCGTTGGAACGACGATTCCAGCCAATCAACGTCGGCGAGCCGACCGTGCAGGACACGATCGCAATTCTTCGCGGGTTGAAGCAGCGGTACGAAACGCACCACGGGATCCGCATCACCGACGGCGCGATCGTCTCGGCCGCAACCCTCAGCGATAGGTACATCACCGAGCGGTTTCTGCCTGATAAGGCGATCGACCTGATCGACGAAGCGGGCAGCCGGCTGCGGATCGAAAACGATTCGATTCCGCAGGAACTGGACGAGGTTCGCCGGCGGGTGATGCAGTTGCAGATTGAAATAGAAGCGCTCCGCCGGGAGAAAGACCCGGCGAGCAAACAGCAACTCGGAAAGGCCGAGAAAGAACTGGCCGACCTGCAGGAGAAGAATTCTGGGCTCACCGCGCGGTGGGAAAACGAGAAGGGGGCGATGGACGGAATCAAGCAACTGAGAAACGACATCGACCATAAACAGGTCGAGCTCGAGCAGGCGCAGCGGCAGGGAAATTGGGAAGCGGCGGCTCGGATTCAGTACGGCGAGATGCGCGATCTCCACGCCAAACTGGAGCAAGCCGAGACACACCTCCGGCAGCTGACCACGAGCGGGAATTCGCTGGTGAAGGAAGAGGTCGGCAGCGAAGAGATCGCGGAGATCGTCAGCCGGTGGAGCGGGGTGCCGGTGACACGCATGCTCGAAGGCGAGCGCGAGAAACTAATGAAGATGGAGGATCGCCTCGGCAAGCGGGTCATCGGGCAGGAAGACGCGGTGACCGCGATCAGCAACGCCGTCCGGCGAAACCGCGCCGGCTTGGGTGACCCGAATCGACCGATCGGATCTTTCCTGTTCCTGGGGCCCACGGGAGTCGGCAAAACCGAATTGACCAAAGCGCTTGCCGAGTTTTTATTCGACAGTGACGACGCCATGGTCCGCATCGACATGAGCGAGTTCATGGAACAGCACTCGGTGGCAAGGTTGATCGGCGCGCCGCCGGGCTATGTCGGTTACGAGGAGGGCGGGCGATTAACCGAAGCGGTCCGCCGAAAGCCTTATTCGGTGATTCTGTTCGACGAAGTCGAGAAGGCGCACCGCGACGTGTTTAACGTGCTGCTGCAGGTGCTCGATGACGGCCGACTGACCGACGGGCAGGGCCGGACGGTTAATTTCAAGAACACGGTCGTCGTGATGACCAGCAATATCGGCTCGTCAGAAATTCAGAAATTGGCCGGCAAGGAAGCGCCGGAATGGGAAGTCGAGGCCGCGGTGAAAAACCTTCTGCGGGACCACTTCCGGCCCGAGTTCTTAAACCGGATCGACGAGACGATCCTGTTTCATTCGCTGAGCAAAGAGCAGTTGGACAAGATCGTCGACGTGCAGCTCCAGAGCTTGCGGCTCCGGTTGGCGAACCGAAACCTGAAGCTCGTGATCAGCGAGGACGCCGCCCGGTTGCTGGGCGAAGCAGGGTACGACCCCGCGTACGGTGCGCGACCGCTGAAGCGCGTCATCCAGCAGCGGATTGAGAACCCGCTGGCGGGGCACATTCTCTCCGGCGAGTTCGCCGACGGCGACACGATCCGGATCGAGGTCAACCCCGCGAAACACGATTTTGTGTTCACCAAAGGCGTCGAAAAGATGGAAGGCGAGCGGCTGGCTTGATTTCACTCGTGCCGTCGAAAGCGTATAATTTGTAAATGCCCGTACATGATTGGACTAAGGTCAATGCAGGTACATTTCACGCGTTTCACAGCGGCTGGATAGCCGAGATTCAAAAGCGGCTTAACAACGGAACTCTGCCGGATGGATTCTACGCAATGGCCGAGCAGGTCGCGGGGAACACGATCCCGGACGTACTCACCCTGCAGGGCGAATTTGAAAGTGACGACGCGAACGGACTCGAGACGACGGACGGAGGACTCGCGGTCGCGGTCGCTCCGCCTCGAATGGCTGTTCGTGCCCATCTCGGGGAAGACCGGGTCTTGGCCGCCCGCAGCCGTCGAATTGTGATTCGTCACAGCACCGGAGATCGCATCGTTGCCCTCCTCGAAATTGTTTCGCCGGGCAATAAAAGTTCGCGCGACGCGGTCGACCAATTCGTGGATAAAGCGTCGGCCGCGTTGAACGGCGGTTTTCACCGGCAAATGATCGACCTGTTTCCGCCCGGCACCGCTGACCCGCAGGGGATGCACGGCAGTCTTTGGTCGAGCATGGGGGGACAGTATCAGCAGCCGATCGACAAACCTTTGACGCTCGCGGCGTATGCCGCCGGCGGTGGTGGGCTGTTGGACTGTTACGTTGAACCGACGACGACCGGGTCGCCTCTGCTCGAGATGCCGCTTTTTTTGTCCCGCGAACGCTACGTTAACGTTCCACTCGAACAGACGTACCAAGACGCGTATCACGGCATGCCTGAGCGATGGAAACGTGTGATCGAAATGACCTCGGATTAGGTTTGCCGGTGCTCGCGTTGATCTGGCAGCCCGGTATTCGGAAATGACGTGCGACAGGAGATCTGCGGTGAATTTCAATCTTACTCATGGCCCGCGCGGAGGATTCGTGATTCTGATGTGTGCGGTTGCGGCACAGGCGCAGGTCCGTCCAGCGCCCGTCAGTAGCCCGAGCACGTTACCGTCGGTGGTGCAGGACATCGAAGTCACCGGTGACGGGCCGATTCATATCGAAATCAATCGTGGTGCGGTTCCGGGTTCGACCACCCGGCCGGTGACGAATCGGCGCGTGCGGATTCACGTGCGGTCTGATGGCGCGGGCTCGGCAGGTGCCGAGCGGTCCGTCAATGCGGGAAACGTCGGGATGACGATCGAAAACCCGTTGGTAAAGCTGGAGCCTCGGGGCGTGACGATTTTTAAAAATCGAAACGTCGATATTGCAGGCATGCAGAAAATGAAGGCCGTCGAATTGAATCAGCAATTCACCGGGTCGAACCGGCGGGACGTTGTGAACGACGACCCGAACCTGGTCGTGGTGCTGGGGAAGAAATTCGCCACGCACGGCAACGTTCAAAGCGCGGGCCCGATCGTTATTGAAAGCAATAACGGTGTTATGGGCGACGTTGACGGAAGATCGATCGTCTGGTTCGTCGGCGACGCCGTCCCGCGGGGCGAGATCCACGGTACGCCGATCATCGTCGGACCGGGCACTTTCATCATGCAGGGAAAGCTGAAGTCACCGGAGGTTTGGATGGGCCGATACGGGTGGCCTGAGGAATAGCCACACCAAACAGTCGGGGACGCGATCTTGTGGCAACTTCACATAGCCCGAGTCCTGTCCGAGGGATTGTGCAAACGTCAATCTTCGGTTTTGTTTTAAAGCGTCGGATCAGGCGTGGTCCGCCCGGTGAGCGAGGCGACGACGGTGATCAGCTCGGCCGGTTCGACGGGTTTGACGACGTGAAGTTGAAAGCCTGCCCGCAGGACTTTCAGCCGATCCTCGGTGCGCGCGTACGCCGTCAGGGCGACCGCGGGCGTCGAACCGCCCCGGGAGGCGGGAAGATTTCGGACACGCCTGATGAAGGAATACCCGTCTTCTTTGGACATCCCGATGTCGCTGATGATGACGTCGAACAGTCCGTTCTGGACCATTGAGAACGCGTCTGCAGCCGACGCCGCGGTCGCTACTGTTGCTTCGCAGTCTTCGAGGAGCCGTTTGACCAGGTTTCGGGCGTCCGGTTCGTCGTCCACCACGAGCACGCGGATGCCGTTCAGTCGCAGACAGGCATCGTGATCGACCGCCGCCGCGGCACCAGCCGAGGGGTGCCGGCGTTCGGGATGGTCGTCCGGTTCGGGGTGCACGACCGTGAGCGGAAGCGCGATAACAAACGTGCTGCCTTGCCCCGGCCCCGCGCTTTTGACACGAATACTGCCACCGTGCAGTTCGACCAGTTGTTTTACGATTGATAGTCCGAGTCCGAGCCCGCCGTGCCTGCGGGTGGTCGAGGCGTCGGCCTGACGGAAGCGGTCGAAGACGAACGGCAGGAACTCGGGTTTGATACCCTCGCCGGTGTCGATGACGCTGATTTCGACGTGCGAATTTACCCGCTCGAGCAGGACCTGAACGCGCCCGCCTCTGGGGGTGAACTTGATGGCGTTGCTCAGCAGGTTCCACAAAATCTGCTGGAGCCGGCTAGGGTCTCCGGAGATGTGGCTGGTCATGCTGTCCATGACGATCTGCAGGCGGACGCCCTTGGCCTCGGCGGCGGGCCTGGCGGTGTCGACCGCGGCCTGCACCACCGGGGGCAGGTCGACCCGCTGCACGTCCATCCGGATTTTGCCCGAAATGATCCGGCTCATGTCCAGCAGGTCGTCGATGATCTGCGCTTGAACTCGCGCGTTACGTTCGATGGTTTCGAGCCCCATCGCGAGGTCGTCGGCGTCGCTCGGATTGCCGCGCAGGATTTGCGACCAACCGATGATCGCGTTCAGGGGCGTGCGGAGTTCGTGGCTGAGGTTCGCGAGGAACTCGTCTTTCATCTGGCTGGCGCGCTCGGCTTCGACGCGGGCCGCCTGCTCGCTTTGCAGGAGTTTTTCGCGCTCCTGTTCGACCAGCTTTCGTCCGGTCACGTCGAGCGTGACGCCGTCAAACCGGGTGGCGGTTCCCGCGGCGTCGTAGAAGCAACGACCGATCGCGCGGATCCACCGCAGCCGGCCCTGGGGTGAAACGACTCGATATTCGATGTCGTACACGGCCCGTTCATAGACCGCGCGGTTAACCGCCCGGCGGGTGGGCTCGCGGTCGTCGGGGTGCAGCAGCGAGTAGAACCCGTCGAAGTCCATCGCCGAACCGGGCGGTTGGAAAAAGTGGGCGTTGCACCGGTCGCTCCACTCGATGCTCCCCATCGGCAGGGGGCAGTAGAACGTTCCCAACTCGGCCGCCGCCAGCGCGAGTTCCAACCGCTGCTGCGTGGCGGCCAGCGTCTCACGGGCGAGCTTCGTCTCGGTGATATCCTCGGTCAGCCGGATGATGCTGGCCGGCGTGCCCGTCATGCTCCGGCTCAGCGACGTGCTGTTCTGGACCCATACGACGGCCCCGTCTTTACGGAGATATCGCTTCTCAATCACAAAGCTGTTGATCTCGTCGGCCAGCATGCGCCGTAGCGGTTCGGTGTCCCGCCCGCGGTCCTGGGGGAGTGTCAGGCTGGCGATGTCCATCGACAGCAACTCCGTTTCGGAGAAGCCTGTAATCGCCGTGTAGGTTTCGTTGACCTGGATGAACCGGCCGGTCAGGTCGGTTAGCGCCATCCCGACCGCCGCCTGGGAGAATGCGCTTCGGAACCGGGCTTCGCTGCTGCGGACGGCCTGCTCGGCAGCCTTCAGGTCGTGCACTTCCATCGATGTGCCGAACCATTTTTTAACCCGCCCGTCGGGACCCCGCATCGCTGTCGCGCGGACGAGAAACCAGCGGTACTGCCCGTCCGCCCGGCGGACGCGGTGCTCGACCTCATAGTCGACGCCAGTTGCCAGCGACTGTTCCCACCGCGCGGCGGTCTCGGTCCGGTCGTCGGGGTGTACGAGCCCGACCCAGCTCGCGCCCAGTGCGCCGGTGTCGACAGCCTTCCCGCTGTAATCCGCGATCCGTTCGTTGACGTAATCCAGCGCGCCATCGGGCGTGGCGGTGAACACGATGAGCGGCATCGCCTCGGCGAGAAAGCGGTATCGCTCTTCGCTCGACCGCAACGCGTCCTCGGTGTGCTTTCGCTCGGTCACGTCGCGGGTGCTGCCGGCGATAATCTCGACTTCGCCGTCGGGGCCGATCACCGGCGTGAAGATGTATTCGTAGACGCCGAAGATCCCGCTGCCGCCGGTGAACGGCACCTCGCCTTTGATCGGTGCCTTCGTGGCGAGCACCGTTGCGATTTCCCGCATGTGCATGTCGGCATGCCACTTCGGATAGTTCAGTTCGTACAGATTTTTCCCGACCGCCTGAGCTTCGGTCACGCCCCAGACTTCGAGAAGCCTTCGGTTGGCGAAAAGGAATCTTCCCTGCCGATCCAAGAGGTACGCGAAGTCCGGAGTGGTCGACAGGATCGCGTCGAAGATGCGGGTCTGGTGCTCGACCTTGCGGGACAACTCGGCCCGCGCCTGCTCGGCCTGTTTGCGGGCCGTGATGTCCTGAACGACGCCGAGCATCCGAACCAGTTTGCCCTGCGCGTCCCACAACCCGCGGCCGGTGGCGGCGACCCAGATCATCTGGCCGTCGAGCCGGATCACCCGGTACTCGACATCGTATTCGCGTCGGTCGGTCACCGACTTGGCGCTTTCGGCCGCGGCCATGTCCCGGTCGGATTCGTGAATCATCCCCCGCATCGCCGACCGGGTAATCTTGAGGCCCGGCGCGACTCCGAATATTTCCGCCGTTCGAGGCGACAACGTGAGATCGTCGGTGTCCGGGTCCCATTCCCACGTGCCAAGCCGCGCTCCGGCCAGGGCGAGGCTGAGACGTTCTGCGTTGGCGTCTGTGCTGGTCGAGGTGATCGGGTTGCTGCCGTGATCGGTCATGGATTCGAACTAAATTAATCGTGAAATGCGGGGCTGACAACCGACGTCCGGTCGACCGCAGGGTCAATCGTGAAGTTTTAAATATTTAAGACCGGACAATGCCGCGGCCGGCCGGTCGGGAAGGTCACCGGGATCAAGCGTGAACCAGCCATGAAAGTCGGCCGCTTCCAGGTTTGCCAGCAGGTGGTCCCATTTCGTGTCGCCCCGGCCGATCGACGCGGGCTTGGTCCGTTTATCGAAACCGGCGACGGCGTCTCTCGCGCGGACATGCCGGACCAAGGGTCCCAGCTGTGCAAAAATCTCGTCGAGCTCCCAGTCGTCGCGGAGCGCCGATACCGGGTCGAAGTTCACTCCGATCCACGGACACCTTGCCGCCGCGATCGTCCGCTGCAAGGCGGCGAACGACGACAAATCACTGTTCACCGCGAGCACCACGTTGTATCGATCGGCCAGGACGCCCGCTTCGGACATCGCGGTATCAACACTCGAAGCAAACTTCAGCTCGGCAGCAGTCGGCGGCGGCGGCTGGGTCGGCGGGGGGGCTGTCGTCTCGAAAGACGGGATCACGATCAGCCCCGCCTGAGATGCCGAGATTTTTGGCTGCGACGCGACGACCTTCGGCGGTTCGGGGAGCGGGCCAATCTCGACACAAACCAGCGGGGCCGTTAACGCCGCCGCGGCCTCCAGCACTTTGTCTAATTGCCAGAGCAACCGGTCGATGTCCGCGCCGGGGCCGAACCCTTTGGGTCCCAGGTCGACCCGGAGTCCGACCAGCTTTCGGTCCTGTGCGGAGAGAAGGTGCCGGAAGTCCCGCCGGCCCGTGACCGAAAGCTCGGTGATGTTTAATCCAGTCGAGAAGGCGTCGAACAGCAACCCCTCGAATCCTAACTCCCGGCCCCGCGTGACGGCCTCGCGCGGGTCGGTCGACAAGGCGGACGCATTCACGGCAAACTGCTTCGACGATTCAAACATCGGCGGATGGTATGCCTTGGCTTGGAGCCGCGGTAGCCGTGTCGAGGCAAGATATTTGCTGCCCCCATTAAATATTGACAAGGATATGACAAAAACAGGGGCACAATCGATTGACACTGTGATTGGACGCTCTTATGAATAAGTGTTGGTAAAACTGCAACATCCGGGGTTCCCGAAATTTTGTCCGAGAGCGAATCAGATATGAGCGAAATGAGCGTAACGTCGATCAATGACCGTGCTGCCGAAGAGTATTACCGTCGTGGGTTGGAGAGCGAAAAAGAGAGCAACCACGAGAAGTCGGTCGATTTCTACGAACGGGCATTGAACGAAAACCCCGACCACGAGCTCGCCTGCTTCAGGCTCGCCGTGCTCTACGACCGCCGGGCCGAAGACGCCAAGGCGATCGAGCTTTACGAACGAATCTGCACCAGCGCGCCGGTACATCTGAACGCGCTGCTGAATCTGGCCGTTTTGTACGAAGACAACAACCATTACGACGAAGCGCATCGCTGCCTCGAAGCGGTGCTGTTAACCGACCCGAATCATCCCCGTGCCCGTCTCTACATGAAGGACGTCGAGTCCGCGCGGAGCATGTACTACGACGACGACGACAATCGCAGCGGCAACCGCAACGCCGTTCTGGACATCCCGGTCACCGACTTTGAGCTGTCCGTCCGCAGCCGAAACTGCCTGAAGAAGATGAACATCCGCACGCTGGGCGACCTGCTTAAGACCAGCGAGCAGGAACTGCTCAGCTATAAGAACTTCGGCGAGACGAGCTTGAACGAAATCAAGGCGTTGCTCGGACAGAAGGGTCTTCGGCTCGGTCAGGCCGCCGAAGGCGCCGCTGCCGCCGCCGCACCTGTGCTTGGTGGCGTCCCGGGTGCCGCGCCGCGTCGCCCGGCCGTTGTGGCTGGCGACATTCCGACCGAACTGCTTGCCAAGGGCGTCGGTGACCTCGAACTGTCGGTTCGCAGCCGTAAGGCGCTGCAGCGGTTGAACATTAACACCATCGGTGAACTCGCGTCGCGGACCGAGGATGAGCTGCTCGGCTGCAAGAACTTCGGTCTCACCAGCCTGAACGAAATCAAGCAGCAACTGACGACGTTCAACCTCGGCCTGCGGAAGTTAGAAGACTGATCGGCCGGGTTCGAAGTTTGACTTCGGACGCTTCCGAACGGAATCGCTCTCAGGGCCGATGTGGTTCGCCACTCAAAACAACACCGGGGCGGCGAAATGCCGTCCCGGTGATTTTCGAGGCAAAAGGCAAGGATGCCATGAAGCCAATCCCGCTCGTGCCCAACCGGTGGCTGCATTCAGTTCTCTGTCTGACGCTGCTGCTATTCGGGTTACCGTCGGGGTGCAGTCACGACATCCCGCCGTCTGACTTCTCCGGCAAAACTCCGGTCGTCCGCGTCCTGCTTCTTCAGAATCAAACCAGTGTATTGATCAACGCCGCCGAACCGCCGTCGGCGCGAATCGGCTCGACGGCTTATCCGCGTCGGGTGGATCTTCCCGCGTCCGTCACTGTCGCAATCAGCCTCACGCCTTCCGGCTGGCAAATCGGTTCGGCATCATTAGGCTCCGGCGAACTGACGATTCTGCCGTCGCCTGAAGGGTCGGTCTCGGTGAACGGCCGGTTCTACCGGGGTCGATACCGTTTCGTGCCCCGCGTCGGTGTCGCCTTCGACGTCGTCAACGACGTTGATGTCGAAGGATATCTCAAGGGCGTGATCGGCAAGGAGATGCTGCCGGACTTCGCCCCCGAGGCGTACAAAGCCCAGGCGGTCGTCGCTCGGACTTACGCGCTTTATCAAACTAAATCCCGGAGCCCGGGTTCGAGTTTCGATCTGTATACCGACGACCGCGACCAGGTTTACGGAGGCCTTGCCGGCGAGTCGATCAAGGCACGACAAGCCGTCGAGGAAACCCACGGCATGGTCGTCGTCTACGGCCCGCCCGGGGAAGAGAGAATCTTCAAGGCCTATTTCAGTAGCTGCTGCGGCGGGATCGGTCAAAGCGCCGCCGACGCATTCGGGGACCCGGCGACGGTGCCGCTGTCGGCCCAGTCTGTCGGAACACTGTGCAGCGAATCACCGCGCTTTAGTTGGCCGCCCGTGGTCGTCAGCAAGACGGAGCTCACGCGAAGGCTGCAGACGTTCGGCCAACGCCACAACCGGCCCGAGAAAGATATGCTCGCGCTATCGCATCTCGACGCCGTCGCGGCCAACACGCTGGGCAGGCCGGTGCGCTTCATCGCCACCGACGTTCGGGGCCGTCATTACCAGTTTACTGGTGAAGAAATCCGCCGGGCTGTCAACACCGACATCCCCGCCGCGACGCCAAAGTCCAAACTGTCGAGCAGTCTGTTTCAGGTCCAGAACGACGCGACAAGTGTCCACTTCATCAACGGTCACGGCCTCGGCCACGGCGTCGGCATGTGCCAATGGTGCGCCCAATCCCGCGCCGAACGCGGCCAACCGTTCAACGCGATCGTGGTCGAGTCTTTCCCGCAATCAAAGCTCGTCACCGCGTACTAACCCCGCCTAGCCGACCGCGTTGTGAGATGACCAATCGAGGGGATCGAGGCCGTGTTCGCTACGAGTCCGCGTCACATCGCGCGTTTCCGAGCGGGTTCCCGATACTTGATAGTCCCGTCCCGGGAGGGCGAAGATCGATCCGGAAAATCGCGTAATGACCGGTTCGATCCGCGGCCTTCCGGCCTCGGCTGTTAAGGACTTTCGCTCTCGCGATTCCCGCCCGTTTCCATATAGAGTTCATTTAACAGACTTGAAGATCATTTGGACTGGGAACGCTCGGATTCGAACCGAGAACCAAGGGATTATGAGTCGTATTTTGATACATTGCCATTCATTGATCGAGATTGATAAGCGTTGACAAATACAGAATTTGTGCAAGCTTTTGGCCTTTTGTGGTAATATCAGAATTGATGTGAATTGACCGACGCGGTAGCACAGGGGTAGCACGGAGATTTTAGCATGCCTGCAAAATCCATGAGAATAGTTTGCGAGGATAAGCGATCGATCCCTAAGCGGATCAACTTCACCGCGACGTCGATCGCGGCTGTTAAACCACCGAAGGACAGCGACCGTGCCTTTGTATACGACGTCCGCACGCCGGGCCTTGCGTTGATGATCACCGCGGCCGGCGCTCGAACGTTCTACCGATACCAAAAAGTGAACGGTCGTCCGCAGCGCATCAAGCTGGGGCGATTTCCCGACATCACAGTCGAGCAGGCCCGCAAACTCGCACAGCGCGCGGCAGCTGACATCTCCGAAGGACTCGACCCCCAGGCCGAGAAGCGGGCCGCCCGCGCCGAGATGAAATTCGGGGATCTGTTCAAATGGTTCATCAAAAACCATGCAAAACCGCACAAGCGGAGCTGGTCGAAAGATCAGCAGCGGTACGACAAGCACATTTCAAAATGGAAAAGTCGGCCACTGTCGGCGATAACCCGGGAAGAAGTGCAGCGTCTTCACCTCTCGATCGGAAAGACTAGGCCGGGCGCGGCCAACCGCGTGCTGGCGTTGCTCTCTACTGTCTTCAATAAAGCTCGATTAATCGGTTACGACGCGCCGAACCCCGTTGCCGGCGTACCTCGATTCAAAGAAAACTCACGGGAGCGATTTATCACGGCTGAAGAGATGCCTCGCTTTTTCGCTGCGCTGGATGCTGAGCCCGATCAGACGTGGAAGGACTATTTTTATACGTGCCTGTGGACTGGTGCCCGTTCCGGCAACGTGAAGTCGATGCGATGGTCGGAAATCAATTTGAAAGCGGGCACGTGGGCCATTCCGGCGGACAAGTTCAAAACCGGCGATGCGATGACAGTGCATCTCTCCACCGAGGCGTTGGAAATTTTGAAACGACGGCAGGACCGGTCATATCAACGAGCCGGCAATGGCATGGGCGGCGATCTGCGAGCGGGCCAAGATCGAGGGCGTATGGATTCATGATCTTCGGCGAACGCTCGGCAGTTGGCAGGCCGCGTCGGGCGCGAGCCTCACAGTGATCGGTAAATCACTCGGCCACAAGAGCGTCGCGACCACCGCAGTATATGCCCGGCTCGCGTTGGATCCGGTGCGGGTCTCTGTCAACGCTGCGACCGCGGCTATGGCAGCTGCGGGAAAAGCTGAAAAGAAACCAGAGAATGGATAGAATCTTTACAGCGGGTTGCCGGACTAATTAACCGGCAAGCTCGGGGCGATGCTGCTGACTTCACCGGCGGCGGCATCGCCCCGGCGTTCCCGCCAAACCGGTGAAATATGAGCAACTACGCCTCTGCGGCGATCATCACCGCACTTCAGTCATCGCAGGAACAGTTCCTTGCCTGCGATGCCCAGTATCCCGAGCTTCGTCACGCGATTCTAGATGGCTCAATTCACGATAGCACATGGTCACGGGAGTTGCTCAAGCAGATTGTCGCCGATGGATCTCCATTTCAGCAGGATGAAGGCAGAGTCACAAACCCATGTGCATTTTATTTCGGTAGAGGCATGGCTGGCATTCAAGTCTTTGACGACATTGCCCGGCGTGTCATCGATACCATCATCGATTCGGCTGGTTCGTTAGGACTTCCCCTCATTCCACCTCGTTTGAGGCACGATGCGTATCTCAAAAATTATCGCGAAGGATTCCCTGCCCAGCTGATGCCTGATTTGAGCGATTACGGTCCTGGTGCTGAGCTCCTTTGGTTGTTCTGGTGGCTTGGAGACAGGTACTCAAATCCGGTAATCCAAGCCGATCGCGGGAAGCCGACAATAGAAATCGCGAAAATTTTCAATCGCGAACACGCAGCGATAAATCTCCCGGGCAATCGCGGGCGGACGAGCGAGCGTATCCCGTTTCGCCCCGATGATCCAGCCATGGCTTCGCCCTACTCGGAAGCAGCCAGCGACGCTACATATCCCGACCATTTTGGTTATCTCTGGCACGCGATCCACTTTGGGGAAATTAAAGAAGTGGCAATCGGCCGCAAGGGAGTGTTCCTTTGCGCTCATGTCGGAATCGGCGTCCTGATCGATCATATTGGACATTCGACGTCTTCGACTAGGCCGGCAAACCAAGAACCGGTCTCGATTGTTGGACCAAGCAATGTTGCAACGCAGAACACATCTAAGTGGCTGACGTATCGGCAGGTCAAATTACTTCTCGGGATCCCAGACTATGAACTCACCCGTCTCGTCAAGGCTGGCGAGCTCGTAGTTGATCACCCCGGGAAGGGTCAGAGATTTGAGCCGATCGCATTATCCAGACATCAAATTAACAGCCTTACGGCGACTTCCGCCACGCCAACACCGCCGGTGGCCAGCAGCTCAAAGCCCGTCTTCTACTTTTGCGACGATTGCGCACACACGGTCTCGACCCGATCGGGCCCCAAGCCACCGAAATGTCCGAAGTGCAGTAGTTCAAATCTGAAGCCGCTCCCCATTCGCTGAAACATACTTGCGCGCAACTTGCGCCAAGCGGCCAATTCCATCAATCCTACTGGGGTTTTTGGCGATCCCTCATTGCGCACGTCGTTACCGAGGGCTTCGATTTAGTACATCAACTCATCAATGGTTGATTGTTCTTAACCGAGGTGCAGTTATGGCAACGGAAATGGATTTGGATCGGATGACGGAAGAAGCTGCCGCGAGGATCTTGGGAATTAAGCCCCAGACATTGAGCGTCTGGAGATGCACCGGCCGGTACGGCTTGCCGTTCAGCAAGGTCGGCCGTGCAGTCAGGTACTCGCGAAAGGACCTTGAAGCGTGGCTCGCGGAGCGAACCGGTACCAACTCACGGCAAATCTCAGCAGCCGTTTCAGCCTGACAGCAACCCAGCACTGCCTGCAAATGACCGACGAGAACCAAGAAAGCTCGCTGCCGGGTGCTTTGGTCCGCCTGACGGCATTTATCGAAAACGGCTGGCTCGGCCAGCTCAAACCAACAACCGCGAAAGTGTGGATCGTGTTCAACAAGTTCTCTGACAACCTCACCGGCGAATGCAATCCGTCGCTATCGCGGATTGCTTGGGAAGCGCTTCGACAGCGCGATCCTGAGAACGCCCGAAAAGCGAAACGGGAATTGATCGCGCTGGGGCTTCTTGAAGTGCTTTCGGTGGGCGGTGGATTTCATACGGATACGACCGTTGTCCGGGTTTGCGTTCCGGCTACACCACCCGTGAATCTCACCCCCCGTCAATTTCACGGGGGGTCAATTTCACCCTCCGTGGATTCCACGGGTAACCCCCCGTGGATTTCACCGGTAACCCCCCGTGGATTTGGGGGGCCTAACTCCCATGAACTCCTTAAAGAACTCCCAAGAGAGAGAACGCGGGCTTTGTCGGGGGAGGCTGAGGCAGGCAAGGCGGCAGGCAAAGACAAGAAATCAAAGCAACCGCCGGTGCCAATGCCGGACGTCCCCGAAACCCTGAAGACGCCACAATTCGAGATCGCTTGGTCGCAGTTTTCCGATCACCGCCGCGCGATTCGAAAAGAACTCACCGCACTCGCTGCCAAGATCATCCTGCAAAAGCTGGAAGCAATGGGGCCGGCCGTCGCGGTGACCGCGCTGGAGAACTCGATCGCTAATTCTTGGACCGGGGTATTCGAGCCCGACACCCGCAACGGCACGCTCAAAGAAGATCCGAAAGTACGGACCGCGCGCATTCTCGCAATGGGCGAGCAACGGCAGCAGCAGTCCAACAACAAAAAATCAACCAGGTGGGCAAGCTAATGGGACGCAAAGAGGAAATTATCGCGCTTTTCGCCAGCGTGTTCGCCGACAAGTTCGCCGACGATGAAGTTTGGGACGTGGCTGATCGCCTGACGTGGGCCGATCCGTCCGACGTCGAATTCGCGATGCGGGAGCATCGGATCACCAGCCGTTTCAAGCCGACGCTCGGCGATCTGAAAGCCATCATCAACAAGCGGATCGGCACCCAGCCCCGGCGCGAACCGCCTCGGGACAAGTCGCACGCCGACGTCCTTGCCGAAGAAGCGAAGCTACCGCCGGCAGCCGCGGTGTTGGTTTACTGGCGGGGCGTCTGGTCGCGGTATGCCGGCGACGCCGTTCAACGGGAGCTCGGCTTAGCGTCGACCGGCCCGGCTCGAGACCTATTCGAGGCACAGCTGGCAGGGATGCGTAACAAGTGCGTAAGCGGGGCGGTTGCCAGTCTCAACTCGCTCGGGGCGTCGTTCGACCTCTGCAGCAGGCTTGCCGAGCAGGTGACGGCCGATACGGCCAACTTCGATCGGACCATTAACTGGCTGCGGACAAATCCGCTTCCCCGGTCCCCTCAGACGGTCTCGATTCAGCAGACACGCCGGCCCATCTTCGGAATGGTAGACGACATCCTTCGACCGGTCGCGCCGTTGGTCGACCCGCGGGAGAAGCCGCGGCAGCTGAAAGAATTGGCCAGCGAAGTCGCATCGCAGGTGGAACAACTCCAGGCAGGTGCGGCATGAAGCGGAAGCAGCCGTTGACACTCGACCAACACCAGGCGATCGGCGTCGATCTGGCGTGTATCCGCGACCGCCTTACCGCGATCGTCGGCGATCTATCGGGGCGGTACACCGCGGGCACTCTGGACCACGCGCTCGCGTCGGTTCGGAAGGTAGACACCCTTCGAATCCGGCTCGACGTCCAAGCCCAGGAAGACGTCGGCGATCGGTACAGGTCCACGATCTACTACCCGAACCCCGAGCAACGTTCGACCCGGATCACTTCCGCTGCGGGTTCGCCCCACGCTGCGGTCGATCGGCAGGGGCAATCACAACCACACTCACAGGAGATTCAATGAATCCGATTCAAGTCTTTAAAGGCGGCGTTCGTTCCGATCCGGTCATAGTCGGCACAGCGCTGACACTGGTCGCATCCTTCACGGTCAAAGGTTGCGAAAAATTCCGCGCGTCGCTGTTCAACCAGGGCTCTGCGGCGTTGACGTCTCTCAGGGTCGACTATGCCGGCACTGCCGACGGGCCCGCCATCCCGGCTCTGGGTTCCAACTGCACGAACGTTGAACAGCTTTCGAGCAACGGCAGCCCCGGCGACGGCGTTGAAGCCAGCACGCAAGGGGTGGGCAACTTGCCCGCAGGCGGTTCGGGGTTCTTCACGATCGCATTGAACGCTGTCGTCTACAGGCTCGACGTCTACGCCACTGCTGCCGCGAACACGACGATTGTGATGGAGGCGGCGGGCTTTCGACCGGCGAGAGCGTAGCGCCCCGCAAATGGGCATCAGCGGCCCGGGAAACGGAATCGGGTTATTTCGTGATTAGTGCAGGAAATGTCATGACTTGCGACGGATTGACGCGATGCGACATTATGACGCCCCCCCCGGCCTAGGTTCTCCGGCGGCGTACGGCGGGATCCTGCGGGTAAGCAGCGGCCACAATTCTGACATCCGCACGACCAAAATTCTACAGGTGGATGAGGATGACTTGTATGAAAAAGAAGCTCAAAAAACCGACGCTCGAAAAAATTCCCGCCGGCTGGTTTGACCGCGAATCTCTGGCTCGCGCCTTCGACGTGACCGAGGCACAGGTCGATCGGAAATACCGCGACCTTGCCGGCCTCGATGGCCAGCGATCAATCAACGGCCGCCCGTACACCCGGCTTCGTAGCGTCATCGACGGAATGGTCCTGGCTGAAGTTCAGAAGCAACGGGCCGCGGACGTAGACGATCCGTTGATGGATGTCCCGGGCGGGTCGTCACCAGCGCTCGAGCGATACCGCCAAGCGCGGGCGGGGAGCGCCGAACTGGATCTTTGCGAGCGTCAGCGACAACTGATTTCGGTAAGCGAACTCGAACCAGCCTTCAGTCTGTACGCCTCCGTCATCCGGCAGGCCGGCCAGACGCTGCAAACAGAGTTCGGGCCGAAGGCGGCGGTAGTGCTGAACGAATTTATTGACCAGGCCGTCGCCGGGATCGAGCGGTTTCTAGCCGAATCCGGAAATCAATCACCAGCGATGGCTGGCGGGAAGTGAACGAAAGCCATCGGCGAAAGGACAAACCATCATGGATTTAATGAACTCTCAGGCCGCCGGCTCTTACGCCATCCTCATCGATTTCAGTTGGGGCGAGAACGGAGCGCACACCAGGCATTACACGAACTGGTCGGATCCGATCACGATCGGCGGTGTCACCTATGCCGTCCAAACCTCGAGCGGGCCGAACATCGAAACGCGAATCAGCGTCGAAGCCGAGAATCAGACGGGTCTGGTTCAGGATGAACCGTGGAGCTTGCTGATGCCAGCGGTCGAACCGCTGAATTTTCTGGCGAGGCCGAGCGTGTGGCCACCGGTGACGTGCGTTGTCAGCGAGGTTGATCCGACTTCGACGGGCGTATTGGCCCCGACGGTCATGTGGGCCGGAACGGTCACTACGGTCACTTCGAATCTAAAGGAAGCCCCCGGCAGCGTTCGCGCCGTAATTTCCGGCAAGCGGGTGAGAGTGCAGTACCCGCTCGGCATCGAAAGCAAGTCGGCGTGCTCCCGAACGTTCGGCGATCGTGGTTGCGGTGTGGACGTCGGCGCACTGGAGCAGACTGCGACGATCACCGGCATCGCCGGCCGGATCATTTCTGCACCCGGACTAACGACGCCTGGCCGAGCCGACTACTGGTCGGCGGGCATCGTCAGCGTCGACGGTTTGCGTGTAGGCATCATCGACGGGTCGCTGGGGGTAGGCAGCTTGAAGTTGTTGCAGGTTCCGCCCGTCGAATGGATCGGTGTTGCGGCTGTCTTCCGACCGGGCTGCAACAAAGGCATTACTCAGTGCACTAGCGACTGGAACAACGCGCCGCGGTTTTTCGGGCTCGGCCGGCAGAAGCCGTCGGGGGCTCCGTACATCGGTCCGCGCTAACAACGTGAAACACAAAGGATTTTGTCCTGGCCGCCGGGCCGGGCACTGACGGTAAGCCATCAGAGCCGAGCTCCTAAAAACCTGACGCCCCACGGGTCGCTCATCGATGGCGGGGCAATTTTAAAACTTAACGCCGGGAAGCCGGCAAGGAACGATCATGTTTACAGAATCCCAGCTTCAGCAATTAAAAGCACGTCTCGACGAACGGCGCGAGCGTGCGAAGCGTGTCGTCGCTACCAGCCTGATGTCTTTCGAGCGGGGGCTTGATCCGTCCGGCGAGCTCGATCGGCTTTGCAGCCTGATGGAATCGCACGGGCTCGACGCCACGGATTTACCGCTGCCGGCAAAGCAAGTGAAGGCGGCAAAGGTCAAAGCGCACCTCACGCCGTCGATCCAATGGCAACCGGCCGGGGGGAAGCGCACCGCGACGATCATCACCGTTCGCGAGAACCTGCCGATCGATCTGGACGCGTACGACTTCGAACCGATCAAGGGGGCTCAGAGCGTCGACGACCTGGCAGCACTGATCGAGGTCGCGCGGTCCTATCGGCTCGGCACTCCTGCAGGGGCGCCGGCCGGCATTGAACTGCTGACGACCGTCGGCGGGCTGAAATCATCCGAAGCGACTCCCGCGGGCCTAGCCGGTCGTGGCGTCGTCGACTGGCTGAAAAGCACGGTCAAGCCACGACCGGGAACGGCAGAATCGGCCGCGCGGGGTTTTCAGCTTTGGCAGCTGCAACTGGCACTGTGTGAGGCCGACGTGATGCGGCAGAACGGTTAGGAGTGCAGTCGCCGGGAGTTGTTCTTAAGCCGGGCGTCGCTCGGCCATCTTCGCACGCCGCAAAACATCACGGTCGGACCACTCGCCTGAACCGTTCGGAAGATCACCCCCAACAAGGAAAATTCAAATGTCGAACACCATCCAGAAACAAGACGCCGCTTTCATCGAAGCGCAAGCGAAAGCGGCATGGGCCCGGAACGAAAACGACTGTCAAAAGACGTTCGTCAGCGAGACGGTCTACACCAACGCCATGAAACGCGAAGGGCTGCAGATTGCCCAGGACACGACGGCCAAAGCACAGAAGCCGCTGGCCACGTTCGCGCAGTTGGTTGCCGGCTTCCGCGCGTCGTGGGAGGCGAATGACGACAACTGCCAAGCGACGTTTTTCAGCGAATCGGTCTACGTCGGATACCGCAAGCAACAGCAGCTTCACCAGGACAACTTGCTCGAGGTCGCGCGGGCGTGAATGACCGCGTCGGTTCGGTCGGTCGGTGTCAAAAGCCGGCCGGCCCCACCGGCGCCGGGCCGATCGAGCAAGGCATCGTTATGAATGACCCCGTCGACCCACAACTCGCTGCCAAGGCCGATCGGCTGAAAGCTGCGTGCGCCGAAGTGCTCGCCGCGATCGACAAGGCGCTCGACCAGGGCGAGGCATTCGAGAAATCGATCTACGACTTGATCGGCCTCGACGACTCTCCCGCGGCCGAGGCGTTCCGGCAGCGACTGGTGGACATCGGCAAAGAACTGGACGGCATCGCGCCGGGCCTGAAGCGCGTTCGCGAGCTGGTCAAGTTCGACGGCTGAAGGACAAGTTATGCACGAATTATCAACACAACCGACGGCACCGGCCGAACCGCACGAAGCCGCGCGGGATCTGGCCGACCTGGCTGGCCGGGTTCGCGATCAAGTACCGGCGATATGTCGAAGTCGCGCGGCAGGCGGTCGCGGAAGGACACCCCGAAGCGTTCGGCCTGCAGGGCCAGCTGGATCGGGCCGAACCGTACGCCGACGAAGTGGTGGTCCAACTGCGGCGGCTGGCCGAGGCCCTGGCGAGCAACCCGGGGGCGTCGTCGTGAACATCCCGCTGGACATCATCCGAACCGTGACGACTCACGAAATGGGTCACTACGTCGTCGGCCGCAAGCTCGGGCTGACGGTCGTGATGATCGATGCGTTCGGCCTCATCGACCCGGTAAAGTTCAAACTGACCGGCGCGGTGGTGTGGCGTTCGCCAATACCGCCGGCGGTCCGGGCGGTGTGTGCCATAGCGGGCGTCGTCGCCGAACGGATGTTCTGTGAATCCGCGCGGTTTACGTTCTACGGTCATCCCCTTACGTCGGCGGCGATGAACTTGCGACCGGTCCCAGCAGACGCCGACTTGTCCCGCGGGGCCGAGCCCGGGTTTGCTGGCGACTTCTGGGCGTTCGTCACGATGGCCAAAGAACTCGGGCGACTTCGGGACGTCGACACGTTCCTGGCCGAATGCGAGGCGGCGGCGACGGTCATCCTGAAGGGAGAGTCCGGCGAGCTTGAACAGCTGGCCGCAATGGCCGGGTACCAATGTTTGCAGGCTGGGGTGCACCGTCGTGTACCACCGGGCGGGGTTGTCGGCGACGGGCCGCACCTGCAGAGAAAATACGACGGCAAAACCATCACGACGATGGCGGAGTTTTTAGATGCATGGAAGCGAAAGACGCTCCACTAACAGAGGTTCATTATGGGTGATTTTGGAATCATCGAAGCGCTTTCGGCCGCAGCAATCAGCGTGGCCGCCAGCGCGGTTTCGGCGGCGGTCTTCAAACCGAAGTCTCAGCAACTCCCGCAGAACTTCGCAAAAAAACGAGATTACCAAAGGCGGTTACGTCCCACTGGTATTCGGCCGTCGAATCGTCGGTTGTAGCGTCGGCTGGGTAGGCGACCGCGTGTCGCACGCGGCCGAACATTCGGGGGGAAGCGAAATCATGTCTCAGCCGAGTTCCGGCAACGTCTACTACGAAGGCGCATGGCACCAGATTGCTTGCGGTCCGATCCGGAAGCTGCACCGGATCTTCGCCGGCGATCAAACCATCTTCAGCCGGGAGATTGATTTTTCGGTCGTGCCCGACGGCACGTTGTATCAGTTGTCCAGGGGCTTCCAGGCTCGCGACGCCGACTATTTCAGGGTCTTCAGCGGGCGAGACAGACTCGACGGCGTCGACTACCAGCCGGTCGATTCTTACCTGAAGAAACACACAGGGCTTTGCCAGCAGCTGGCCGGGGCTCGCGTTCCTCGTCTGGCAGAGAAAAAACTTAGGCGGCTCGCCGACGTGGCCGGTCATGAAATACGAAATCACCACCGAGCCAGACGGCATCGCGCAAGGCATCGGGCCCTGGCCGCCGGGTTCGTAGTCACGGCATCGGTCGCGGGGTCGAACACACACCACACTTAAAAGGAATTCACCAATGGGCGATGAAGTAAAAAATGTAGTTATTCAGATGAAACTGAAGGACGCTATCAGCGCCGAGACGGCGAAGATCACGGCCGCGCTGAAGTCGATGAAGACGGCCGCCGACTCGATCAACAAATCGGGCGGCAACATCCTCAGCGGGTTCGGCAGCATCGGCGGGCTTGCCGGTCTGGCCAGCATTGCTGGCGTCGTCGAGGGCATCAAAAAAGCGATGACGCTCGCGCGTGAAGCGCAGGCGGTCGACGATCACCTGTCGGTCGCGTTAAACGGCAACGTCAAGCAATTCAATCAGATTGCAGACTTAGCAGAACGAATTGCCAGCAAGACGGTCTACAGCGCCGAAAGCCTGAAGAACGCGGCCGAGCGGTTGCTGGAGCGGGGCGTCTCGATCGACAAAATTCCCGAATCGCTGCAGGTCGTCGGTGACGTCGCGGCGGCACTCCACGAACCACTGGACAGCGTCGCCGATCAAATCGCGCAGACGTTCGGCGGCACCATCCCGAAGGCGCTCGGACATGCCATTCCGGCACTGCACAACCTGACTAAGGAAAGTCTGGAATCCGGCGGGGCACTGGAACTGCTGGGCAAGCGGTTCAACGGCCGGGCGATCGAAGAGGCCATGACGCCGAGCGGCAAAGCGTTGAAGGCAACAAAAGACATCGAGCAGGCATGGCGCGACGTCGGCCTGGCCATCATCCCGATCGGGCAGGCGATTCTTCCCGGCCTGGCGAAAGAGCTGGAAAAGTTCGCCATGCCATTCAAAGCCGATTCGGTGGTCGGATGGCTGGACGTCCTCAAAGAAGCCACGGCGCAGATTAACGGCGATCTGTCATTCATCCTGCAGGTCGCACTGACGGGCATCGGCAAGGTTCTGAATCTGGGGCTCGATACGTTGGACATCGGCGCGCAGCACGTTCGGTTGTGGGCGGTCGATTTGGTGGAGTTCGTTATCGCCAGCGTCCTGAAGGGCGTTCGCACGGTAGCGCATACGATCGATGATCTTAGTTCCCACTTGCCGGGGTGGGCCGGGCAACGAACGAACCTGACGGCGTACGTCGACATCGCGACGAACACCAGCGATAAGGCGTTCGCGCCGGTCGTCGAGCAGGCTTCCGCGGCGGCAAAGGCCGCGACCCGGAAGTTCGCCGACGACTTTTCCAGCGCCATCCCCGACACGATCGCGGCGGCCAGCGCCGCCCGGGACACCACCATTGCCGACGTCGAGGACCGGCTCGGGTACGGTAAGGACGTCAATAAAAAGCAGGCCGACTTGGACGCGGCGAAACACGCGGCCGAGGCGGCATCGGCCGCCAAGAAACGGATCCAGGACGCGGCCGACGAAAAGGATGCTCTGGCGTCGCTGTTCAACGTCCGGCAGGAACTGGAAAGCGGTAAGCATTCCGAGGGCGTCGGGTCTGCCGATTCTGCCGCGCTGGAGCAACTGAAAGCGGCATACGACGCCCGGGCCCTGACGCTGGAGCAGTATTACGGCCGCCGGGCCGTACTGGAGAACGCGGCCAGCGACAAAGAGATTCAGCACGTCGGCGAGCAAATCACGTTGCTGGGGGTCAAGGCCGCCAAGGAAAAGCTGGCCGGCGAGCCCGCGACTGACACCTTGATGGCCGTACATGATCTGCTGTTGAAGTTGGTCCCACTGGAGGACGCCCGGGCCGCGCGGGCGGCCAAGCTGTTGGACGAGGAACAAAAGGCCCTGGCGGTCCGCAAGGAAATGGCCGCGACCCTCGAGCGCGAAAACAACGTGCGGGCACTGCACGCGACGGCGGCGATCAACGGCCGGGACGTCTCGGGAAGTCTGGACACGGCCAACGCCAGTATCCTCGAGCAGCAAATCGCCCAGCAGCAGGAATTGAACGCGCTGAAGGAAAAGGGCGCGAACGCGACGCAGCTGGAGCAACGGGCCGCGGTGCAGGGGCTGGAGACGAAGGCCGAGCAAATCAAAATCGCCCAGCAGCTAGGCGACGCAGCCGAGCAGCAAATCAAAGCAATGGGGACGTCGGCCGAGCAGGGGGCTCATGAGGTCGACGCCGGACGAATGACTCCCGACGAGCTGCGGGACAAGATCGCGACCGAGGCGAAGGCGATCGACAAGTCGCTGCCGACGACCTTTTCGTGGTTCGATCATTTCTTCTCCGCTGAGGACGCGGCCAACTGGAAAGAACGGCTCAAAGGCGCGTTCGCCGACGCCAAAGCCCAGGCCAAGGCCGCCGCGGACTCCGTGACGCCGTTCATTGCGGATCTGGAGGCCATCGGCAGCGTCGCCCGCAAGTCGCTGGAAAACGGCGTTGCTTCGAACCTGACCGACGTCGAACTCCGCGCGAAGTCGGCGTCTCAGGCCCTGAAGGATCTGGGGCAAGCGCTGCTGAAAGACATTCTCGACGTTGCCAATCACCGGCTGGTGTCGAGCATCGCCGACGGCATCTTCGGCAGCGAAGGCAAGGGAGGCGGGGCCGGCAAGCCGGGGCTGCTGACGGGCGTTCTCAGCACCTTGCTCGGCGGCGGCGGGAAGAATCCGACCGGCGGCGGGGTGCAAGCGCCCGAAGTCGCCGGGGCCGGCGGGTCGGTGGTGTCGTCGACGCCCGGGGGCGGCGGGTTCTCGCTCGGGTCGATGTTCTCGGGGCTGGGAAAGAACGTCTCGGGGGCGTGGAGCTCGCTCGGCAATATGTTCGGTGGCCTGGCGTCCGGGGTGGGCAACGTCGCTGCTGGGGCGGCTTCCGGCGTCGCCGGCGCTGCAGGGAGTGCTGCCAGTGGCGTCGGGGCGTTGCTGGCCGGTATTCTCGGGGCGTTCGCGACAGGCGGCTACACCGGCAACGGTCATCCTGCAGAGCCGGCCGGCGTGGTGCACGGCGGGGAGTTCGTGCTGAACAAGGCGGCAACGGACCACTACGGCGTCGGCGTGCTGAAAGCGATGAACGATCGGAAATACAGTCTTTCGTCGGTTCGCAAGTTCGAGGCGTCGATGGCCAAGCGGCCGACGTTGTTGAACCCGGATCTGGCAATGGCCGGCGGCAGTGGTGGTCTTATGGGCGCGGGCAAGGCTCACCTTCAGGGTCTCACCGACGCCGTCGACCGACTCACCGAAGCACACGGCCAGCAAATGCTGGTCGCGACCACGGTCGACGAAAAGACCGTCAGTCTGATAAGCAAGCATCCGAGCAGCCCGCGTGCGATGGCGGCCATGATGCAGGCGAATAAAAGCGTCTTCCGTCCGGTCATCAAACAGATGTAATCCGCATGATCACATGGCAAGAAAAGCTCGACGCGGTCCTTCGGTCCTGGCAGGGCACGCCGTTTAGTTCCGGCCAGTGCTGCCGGGGCCGCGCCGTCGACTGCCGGTATTTTGTCGTCGGCGTGTTGGACGAGCTGCACGGGACCACCGCGCCGCTGCCGAGACGCATGCCGCCGGATACGGCCACTCACAACCGGCCCGGGGCGGTCGCGGCGCTGCGGGAAATGATCGACCGATGGCCGAGTAAGAATCTCGACGTGAAACGCGACGCGCTCGAACCCGGCGACGTGGTCATTGTCCGGCCGCCGCGGTCGCACCGGGACACGTTGAAACACGCGATGATCGTCGGGTTGAACGGCACCGTATGGCACGCGTCGATGGCCGGCGTGGGTTATTCGGTTCTCGACGGGCGGGTGGTCGCTCACGCGTTTCGTCCGCTGGGAAAAGAGCGGTGGGGCGGTTAAAATTCTGGCTGGTTTGAGTGAAGCCCCGCGCCGAGTGCCGGCCGGGGTTTTTCTATGCGCGGTGGCGGGCTACACGCTATTTCAGCAAGTCTTTTGCTTTCGCTACGGCGATCGCCTTCGCGGTGTAATCGCCTTTATGAATCTCAGCGACATAGGCTTCAGGCTCGAAGTATTCTTCGGCCCGATAGTCTCCGTCGACAACCCGCACTATCACAACCGCGGGTCGCGGTGCATGCGGTACACCTTCGTGCGGGTTTCTAAAAGACTGTAGCCCCGTCCCGAACGAGACGCGGTAAGCGCTAGAGGTATAGGAACAGCTGATGTGAAACCCTCGCCATTTATCATCCGATTCAGACATAAGATTATCCTTTTGCTTTCGGCCCGGGCTTCCGCACCTTCGGCACTTTGGCCAAATCGGCGCGGCGGATTAAATCGGAAGGCTGAACGCCGAGACACCGCGCAACTGATCCAAGTGTTTGAAGTTCAATGTTTGCCTTGCGGCCAGACTCAATGTCGTTCCATCGCTGGCGACTGATGCCGGCCTTCGATGCGGCGTCAGCTTGGGTCATTCCGGATTCTTCCCTCGCTCGCTTAAGCCGCTCAATATCCAGCATTTTGCTGAGAGTACTGCAAAAGACGACAAATTGCAAAATGCTTTTGTACTTCCGAAGGTTGATAATCGAAATAATCGTTTGTACTCTTATAAACGACAAAGAGAGATTAAATGGAACTATCGTACTACCAGCAAGGCCCCGTTTTTGTGTATGAAATTTTGGATGATAGCGATCGTGTTAGGTACGTTGGCGAATCCCGTAATCCGTACTTCCGAATGCTTCAACACATCCAGTATCTTCGAAAATCTACTCGGGTACAGCGGTGGTTGAGAGCTTCGATTCGCGCCAATCGCAATTGGTCTTTCAGGATCATCGCTCGATTCCCGAAACGGTCTGACGCACAAAGGTACGAGGCTATTCGGGCGGCGGTTGCTGCCTCGCATGGTTCTATTTTGAACACAAATTTTCCGGACTCTGAGCGTCGGCAACTGCTTTCCGACCGAAGAAACCAAAAAAAGCGGCAGCAATGTGTTGCCGGATGAAAATGCTCCCGCGTGTTACTAGCACCGGGAGCGTGGCCAAACCTTCGAAGGAGGTTCAACGTGAACCAGTCTACCAGACCCGCGCCATCGGTGCGCGGGCGTCTCTCACACCTTGAAGCCCAGCGGACCCGCTGGCAATCCCTGATCACTGACCTTGATCACCCCGACACAGAGCTCTGCGTCGAGACCACCGCGCCGCTGGTGGCAACGTTCTCGGCGCTGAAGCGGGCCGGCGAACCACTCGACCGCGCTTTGTGCGTCCTGATGGCCAAGCTGCGGCAGCAAATGCTGGCGATCGAGACGGCAGGGGGTGTCGAATGATCACCACCCTGCAAAATCTCACTGTTATGCGTCGCCGGCACGTCCGGAGCGGCGAACCGATGCTATTCAGGGTCGGGACGCTGTTCTACCGACTGCTGATCGTTCCCGCGCCGCTAGTTTGGAACGGCCGCGAGCGCGCAGCCCTGGCGTCGTCACATGACCAGTTGATTCGAATCTCGGCCGACGTGTCACTCGACCAGCGGCTGACGACGCTGATGCACGAACTGCGTCACTGCTGGAGTTTTCATTTTCACCTGCCAGCTTGCGAGGAAGGCGAGTGCGAATTCTGCGCCCAGATTTACACAGCAGCGTTCGAGGACCTGAACGATCAAGGGGGCGTCGAAGCCCTGAAAGCGATGAGTGCAGAATGAACATCACACAACAACTGCAGAGAGTAAGAGCGATCGCCCAGGAGGCTGGCGAATGGCAGGGCGAGTTAGCGCCGCAGTGGTGCGGCATCGACGGCGAATGGCTTGACGTCTGGACGTTGGAAGAACCGCCGGTCGCTTCCCGCGCGGTGGCAATGCGAACCAACATCGAAACCACATTCACGGGCATCGCCTACGGTTCGAAGGAAACCGCGTACGAGCTCGGGAAGCTGGCGTTGATCGAGGCGTACAACGCGGCGTTCGCCGACGCCATCACACGGGATGCAGAACGGTTTGCAGGCCGCAGTACCACCTGACACACCCCGGGCCCGATCGGCGAAAGCTGGCCGGGTCTCTTTAAAGGTAGCACCGGCGTAGCACGGGCCAACTAATGCAATGGCCTACCAAAATCGAAGTCGATGTAAGTTGATACAAATCAGGCACTTAAAACTGGGAACGCTCGGATTCGAACCGAGAACCAAGGGATTATGAGTCCCCTGCTCTAACCGTTGAGCTACGCTCCCTTGCGGGGCAGGCAGTATAACCGAAGTCGGCGGCGCAATCATTCCTTGCCACGGGCAAGTACAATGCCCGCATTGAAAGGTGGATTGTGATGAGCGATCGCGACGCAGAATCGGCCGGTTACGACCGGTATTCGGAGAAGAAAGGCCTTTCGCACGCGGTGCAGACGATGCCGCGGTGGAAGAAGACGATGCTCGTGCTGTCGCTGGTGGTCGGCGTTGCCGGGCTGGGCGTGCAGGCGGCGTCCTCGCTGCTGCGAAAGACCGCGCCGATCACACCGACCGCGGCAACGCACGTCGCGCCGGGCGCGACCACCTCGGGAACGCCGGGCAGCAGTTTCGTCGGGCAGGGTGGGAACGGCTTCGTCGGTGGACAAGCGGTGCCGCCGGGCGATGCGGGATCGGTTTCGTCTCCGCCTGCCGAAGGTGAATCGATCTCCGAAAAGAGCACGCCGTATGTGACCCGGATCGGCTTCAGCGTCTTCGTCGGCGGCGTCGTTGGGTTCATCTTCCGAACGTTCATCAAGATGGCGGCGGGCATCACGGCCATGTTTCTGGCCGGCGTCCTTGCCTTGAGCTACTTCCACGTTTTCAATATCGACATGACGTCGGTTAAATCGCAAACCGCCACCGCATCGGCGTGGGTGTCGGACCAGGCGCACCGCGCGAAGGACATGCTGTTCAATGCGTTGCCGTCGTCGACGGCCGCCGGGGCAGGGTTCTTTTTCGGATTCAAGCGGCGGTAGTCGGAATCGCACGGCATTTGTGGGAAATCTACGTTTAGCGGCTGTCCCACCGGGACGCGTGTTTTTCTGCTTGAATGCGTCCCTTCGGGACAGCCGCTAAACAGAGAATTCACGCGCTTACCACAGGAGTGTGAATCACCCTCGTCACATCGCGAGCGCCTTGGCTGCGATGTCAAACGCCGCGCGGGGCTTGGCTATCCGTTTTGCGTTGCTCTTCAGCGTGCTCATTCGACCCGGATCCGCCAGCAGATCTTCGATCTTGCTGGCCAGCGTCGCAAGGTTGTTGATCTTGATCGCCGCGCCCTGTTCCAGAAGGTAATCGCAGTTTCGACTTTCCTGTCCCGGGATGGGGTTGACGATCGCCATGGCGGCGCCGCTCGCGAGCACCTCCGATGCCGTGAGACCCCCGGGCTTGGTCAGCACGAGATCAGCGACGGCCATCAGTTCGTGCATTACTGTGGTGAATCCCAGCACGGTGGCGCGGTGCCGGGACGGTACTGGGATCTGCGACAGCTCGCCTGCCACCGCTTCGTTTTTGCCAGCCACCACGACCACTTCGATGGGTTGCTCGACCGACAGCAGCTGCTGGTATTGCGCGACGATCGGTCCCACACCGAACCCGCCGGCCAGTTGTAACACGATCGGGCTGTCACCGGACAAACCGTGCGCGCGCAGACACGCCGGCCGATCGATCACGGCACTGAAAGCCGGATGAATGGGGATGCCGGTCGTCGCGATGCGATCAGCCGAAACACCCCAGTGCGTGAGGTATTTTGCTCCTTCGGTCGTGGCGGTCGTGTACAGATCACACGGCTCGTTCACCCAGAGCCGATGCGTTTCGAAGTCGGTCGTGACAGTTACCTGCGGGAGCGACAGTTTTCCCTGCTTTCGAAGGTTGGCGATGATCTCGGCCGGGAGAAAATGCGTGTTGATCGCGACGTCCCACGGCTCGGCGTCGAGCATTTTATAAAACCGGGCAAGGTTCAGTTTTTCGACCAGAAGCCGCAATCGGTCGCCCTTCGCCCGCGAACTGACAGGGCGGTCCATCAGGTCGTAGACGTAACCGAGCACGTGCGGCGCGCGGTTGACCAGCTCGAGGTAGGCCTTCCCATAGACGCGGCGGAATGCAGGGTTGGTCAACGTGAGCAGATCAATGTTTCGAACGACCGCCGTCGGCGCGAGTTCGCGAACGGCCAATTCGACCGCCTGTGCGGCCCGCATGTGCCCCGCGCCGACCGAAGCCGAGAGAATCAAAACACGGGAAGCCATCGCGGCATTAAAAGCGAAACGATCGCCCGCCGCAAAAACTTGGTTTAGCTAATGCTAACCAGAGTGACTCTGTCGCGGCATAAGCGGACACCGCAGCCAAATCAAGGTGCAAGTATGGTGAATGTTTGGTATATTGTGGAGCAGGTTGAGCCACGAATTACCCATCCTGAAAGGTCGCGGAGCGAGCTCGAATCCCGCCGGGCGGTTCGAACGGCTACAGTTCAAGGACGACTTCGAACACGTCGCCGATGAAGCGGAATTTCTGTCGGACCGACAGTCGGTCAAAACTGAATATCTGCTCGACACGTCGCGAAGCATCATCACGACCAATGACAGTCCGGACATTGGGTTCACCCACTCGATCAATCCCTACCGCGGTTGCTCGCACGGGTGCATTTACTGCTATGCCCGGCCGGGGCATGAATACCTCGGCATGTCGGCGGGGCTGGATTTTGAAACGCGGATCATGGTGAAAATGCAGGCGGCTTCGCTGCTGCGGGCCGAGCTGTCGTCGCCGCGATGGTGTCCGACGACGGTCGCGATGAGCGGCGTCACCGACGCGTACCAGCCCGTCGAACAGAAGCTGCAGATCGCGCGAGGCTGTCTGAAAGTGCTGGCCGAGTTTCGCAATCCGGTGGGAATCGTGACCAAGAACCACCTGGTGACACGCGACATCGACATCCTGAAAGATCTTGCCGCGGACAACGCGGCGGTGGTGTTCCTCGGCGTGACCACGCTCGACCCGGATCTGACCAGGATTATGGAACCCCGCACCAGCGTTCCGAAACGTCGTCTGGCGGCGATCGAGGCGCTCGCCTCGGCCGGGGTACCCGTAGGTGTCCTGATGGCGCCGATCATTCCAGGTTTGACAGACCATGAGATTCCGGCGGTATTGTCGGCGGCTTTTAACGCCGGGGCGTGTGCGGCGGCGTACGTCCCGTTGCGGTTGCCGGGTGCTGTTTCTGAACTTTTTCAGGATTGGCTGAGCCGACATTTTCCAGACCGGAAGGACAAAATCCTGAACCGCATTCGCGAGTTGCGGGGTGGACGATTGAACGACCCGGATTTTGTCTCCCGCATGCGTGGTCAGGGCATATGGGCCGAGCAGTTGAAGGCGATCTTCGCACTCGCGCGGCGCAAATCCGGGTTCAATACCCGGTCGATGCCGAAGCTCTCGACGGCCGCGTTCAGGCCCGCGGCGGGGTCGCAACTTACGCTTTGGTGATCCGGGACTGAAATTGCTGTTGCGGCGACGCCGTCGCGGAGGCATATTTCAATAAGAGAGTAGCGGCGGCCGCTCATCGAGTTCCGAGCCGGCACCCAGTACAATTTCAATCGTCGACCGGTCTGGCTGATTTCCGATTTTGTGAGGAGAATCTTCATGCGACCTGCGGGAACAGTGAGCCGGGCAGTATTGCTGGTGCTGCTGGTGTGGCCGGCGTATTCGCGCGGCGCGGCGACGCCGGAGCAAGTGGACAAGGCGCTCGCCAAGGCGAAAGCGTGCCTCTATTCGAAGCTGCACGGCGACAACTGGGAAGCGATCCCGAAGCGGGATCCGGCGCAATACAAGGCATTCGTCCGCGGCGGGCAGTGGGGCGGTATGACCGCCGTCGCGACCTATGCGCTGCTCGCATCCGGCGAAGACCCAGCATCTGCGAAGCTCGCGCCGGTCATCAAATGGTTAAAGACGGCGGACCTTGTCGGCGCGTACGCGCTGTCGATGCGGTGCCAGGTCTGGCTCCAACTCCCACGCACGCCCGAGACGAGGCGGCTCGCCGACGAAGATCGCAAACGGCTCAGCCAATGCTTCAACGGGACCGGCGCCGGGCTGTTTCTGTACAGCTACATGGCGAACAAGAAGGAACCGAATCTGGTCGATCACAGTGTGAGTCAGTTCGGGGTGCTCTCGATGTGGGCCTGCGTGCAGATGGGGATCGAGATTCCGACGACTTACTGGCAGAACGTCGACAAACGCTGGACGTTCGACCAGCAGCCCGACGGCGGTTGGTTGTATGGCGACAAACCGTATCCCGATCATATGGGTTCTCAGGCGTCGATGACGGCTGCGGGTATAGCGACGCTGTTTATCACCCAGGACTACGTGAACCCCTCGGCCGGCATCAAGTGCACGGGCAATATTACTAATGAGCACATCGACCGCGGCCTGAAATGGATGGCCGACCATACCTCGGACTGGACGCCGGATGCCGTCTTCGGTGATTTTTTTGCGCTGCCCGGATACACCCTGTATGGTGTCGAACGTATCGGTGTGGCGAGCGGTCTCAAATATTTCGGCTCAGTAGATTGGTATCAATACGGGGCCGACTGGTGCGTGTCGCATCAGGAGCCGAACGGGTCGTGGTACGGCGACGGGAACATTCCGAACACCTCGCTTTGCATGTTGTTTTTGGCCCGGGGTCGCGCGCCGGTCCTGATTAATAAAGTGGAATACACGAATGCCGAAGGCCGCGACGCGGGCAAGGTCGGCCGGTGGAATCAGCGGCCCCGCGACGTGGCCAACTTCGTCCACTGGATGAGCCTACAAACCGAGCGGGACATCAACTGGCAGGTGACCAATCTGTCGGTACCCGAGTTCGAACTGCACGACGCCCCGTTCCTGTACATCTCCGGCAACCAACCGATCAGTTTAAAGCCAGAAGAAATTGAAAAGCTCAAGCAGTTCGCGCTGCACGGCGGGATGATCTTGTTCAATTCGGATTGCGGCAGCGGGGAAGGCAGCGTTCAGAACCCGTTCGTTGCTTCGGTGATCGCACTGGGCAAAAAGATGTTCCCGGACACGGAATTTCGCGATCTGCCGGCGAGCCATCCGATCTTTACAAGCGAGCAGTACCCGCCGAGCCGCTGGAAGCAGAAGGTCGTCCTGAAGGGCCTGACCAATGGCGTCCGAGAGCTCATGATTCTGATGCCAAACGATCCTGCAAAGGCGTGGCAGCTTTCGGAGACCACCGGTGAGGGGCGGGCCGAGGCGTTTCAGGCGACCGACGACATCGTACTTTACGGCACCGACAAAGAGAACCTGCTGGTCAAGGGGCAATCATTTCTCGTGCAGCGGGACGACAAAATCGTCGGGACCAAAACGGCGAAGATTGGCCGGCTTAAATACAACGGCAATTGGGACCCCGAGCCGGGCGGGTGGGACCGACTGTCGGCGTTGCTGCACAACAGCGGCAAGATCGACCTCCAAGTAAAACCGGCCGAACTGGGTAAAACGCTTTTGAGTGGATACAAAATTCTCCACTTAACCGGGACAACCAGCTTTAATTTTGCGGCCGCGCAGAAGCAGCAGTTAGCGCAATATGTGAAACAAGGCGGGACGCTTGTGATCGACTGTGCCGGTGGGTCGAGCGAGTTTGCGATCGCCGCCGAAAAGCTGCTGAACGAACTATTTCCCAACGGGTTGAAGGACCCGCTCGATCCGAAAGATCCCGTCTTCACTGTCGGGTTCCCCAAGGTGGAAATTCGATACCGTGGATTCGCCCGGGCGATGCTCGGCAGCACGCGTACACCGCAACTCAAGGTCATTCAACTCGAAGGGCGTAACGCAATTTATTATAGCCGCCAGGATCTGAGCGGCGGTTTGGTGGGCGAGCCGATCGACGGGATCGTCGGGTACGATCCGGACAGCAGCAGCGCGATCATGTCCGGGATTATTGTTCTGACCTTGGGGAAGTAGCGGGAGTGTCGCCCGGTCGAGGTTTTTCATATCCGGCGCGACGTTTATCAACACCGCCCGCGGCGCGATTGTCCGTGAACAGGAGTTAATCGAAACCGCCCGGCAGCGACCGGACCTGCAGTTCATCCTTGACGTCGTGCAGAGCGAACCAGCCGAAACCACTTTACCCTTGTTCGATCTGCCCAACGTCGTTTTGACGCCGCACATCGCGGGGTCCCTGGGAAACGAGTGCCGGCGGATGGGTCGTTACATGGTCGAGGAACTCGAGCGTTACGTCGCGGGGCAACCCCTGCAGTGAGCAGTCACGCGTGAGTCGGTTCAGAATTCTTCGCACCGCCCGACGGTCGATGTCTCAGTCGATTAATGCATTTCGTTGCTGCCGCGGGGCAGCAGCACGACGGTGGAGCACGAATGAGAATTATCGTGACCGGGAGCAGCGGAGGGTTGGGATCTGCGGTCGTCCGGGACCTGCTCGCGGCAGGGCACGACGTGCGACCCATCGACATGCACCCGCCCGGGCACGAACCGGGTGTCCAGACCACGTGCATGAATCTGACCGACGTGCGATCGCTGACCCGCGCGTTCGTCGGCGCGGACGCGGTTTGTCACCTTGCGAACCTCCCGCAGATTCCGAATCCGCCGACGACAGACGGGTTCGTGAACAACGTGGGTGCGACGCACGCGGCGTTCGAATCAGCGGTTGCCTCCGGTGTGAATCGGGTGGTGCTCGCTTCCAGCCTGCAGGCGTACGGAACACTCACCCCGCCGGGTCGTGAACACGTTCCGGTCTCTGTACCGCTGTACCTGCCGGTCGACGAGCATCACCCATTGTTGCCGACCGACGCGTCCCCCCCAGCAAAGCAAACGGCGAGTGGATCGCGTCCGCGTTTTGCCGACAGGTGCCGTCGATATCGGTCGTGTCGCTGAGATTCACCGCGATCCTCCATAAACGGCTCGTCAAAGCTGCGGACGCAGACCGTTCGGGAAAATCGCTCGGCGGCGCGTTGGCGACCGCGGTCCTGATCGAGGACGCCGCGCGGGCGTGCCGACTCGCGTGCGAAGCGGCGTCGGTACCCCCCGGTCATACGCCACTCAATATCGTCTCTCCTGATTCGACGTTCGACTGGAGCGAAGCCGCGATCCATGAATTTTATGGCCGCGTGCCTTCGTTCAATCGACAGTTAACGCCACGCGAGACGCTGGTCACCTGGGCGCGAGCCGAAGAGGTCTTAAACTTCCGTGCCGGTTCGCTGTGGGATTGAGCGTTGGAGGAGTCGATTCGACTTGTTGATTCGACGGGCGTGTAGAACGGTAGGCTTCGCCCTCGACGCGAGATACGTCCGGCAGCCTGCACGAAGGTTAACACGATGACGCCCGAAGCAATGGATAACCTGATGCGTAAGGCGATCGGGCTTCAACAGTCGAACCAATTCGTCGACGCCGACACTTTGTATCGATCGGTGCTGGAGCATTATCCGAATCAGCCGGATGCGTCGCACCTTTCAGGATTGATCGCACGGCAGGCGGGTCGATTCGCAGATTCCGCAAGGCTGATCGGCCGGGCGATTGCCTTGAATCCCGGCGAGGCGATCTACCACCGCGACCTGGGGCTCACGCTTGTCGAAGCGGGGCAGTTCGAATTTGCGATTATGGCGCTCCGCCGTGCGACCGAGTTGCGGCCGGACCAGGCAGAGGTTTTTGTCGACCTTGGCCTCGCGTTGATATCACAAAAAGCACCGGAAAAGGCGGCCGCCGCGTTCGGGCAAGCCGTCCTGCTGGGGCCGGGTTTATTCGAAGCGCACCATCATCTGGGAAACGCGTTGCATCAAGCCGGGCAACCAGCGGACGCGATCGCTGCGTATCAAAAAGCGGTCGCCCTTCGGCCCGACAGGGTCGATGCACGGACGGCATTGGGCAACGCCTTGGCGGAGCAAGGCATCTTCGATCAGGCGATCGCGGTGTATCGGGCGGCGATCGCGCTCACGCCGACGGATGCGAGGCTGCTGAACAATCTGGCCAACGCGCTGGTCGCGTCTGGACTGATTCCTGAAGCCGTACTCACCTACCGGCGCGCGATTGCCTGCGAGCCGACCTTAGCGCTCGCACACAGCAATCTCGGCAATGCCCTGCGACAATCGGGCGACGACGACGAGGCGATTACAGCGCTTAGCCATGCCGTCGAACTGCAGCCGGATTTCGCCAGTGCTTACAATAATCTTGGAAACGCTCTGAAAGACCAGGGCCGGGCCGATGAAGGCATTGCCGCGATGCGGGTGTCGGTGCAGCTCGACCCGAATTCGCCTGAGATGCATAGCAACCTGGTCTATGCGGCATTGTTTCATCCCGAGTACAACGCCGGGGATCACCTGGCTTTGGCAAGAGACTGGGCCGATCGGTTCGAGAAACCTTTGCGGTCGACGCGTGTTCCGCAGGCCGCCCGCCGCAGTGGTTCGGATCGAATCCGCCTCGGGTATGTCTCTCCAGATTTTCGTCAGCACGTCGTCGGTCGAAATGTGTTACCCGTCATCGAGCATCACGACCGAGCCCGGTTCGAGGTGCATTGCTTCATGACGGCGTCGAACCAGGACGAGATGACCGCGCGGTTCCGTCGGTCGGCGGAGCATTGGCACGACGTATCGCGATTAAATGATGAAGCGTTGGCGAGCCTCGTTCGCGAATTACGGATAGACATCTTGGTCGATCTTTCGCTGCACATGGCCGGGAACCGGCTGGGCGTTTTTGCGCGCAAGCCCGCGCCCGTGCAGGTCACCTGGGCTGGGTATCCCGGGACAACCGGCCTCACCGCGATCGACTACCGGATCACCGACCCGCACTCGGACCCGCCGGGGTCCGGGGACGAGCAGTACTCCGAAAAGTCGGTCCGACATCCCCACAGTTTCTGGTGTTATCGGCCGCCCGATGGAACGCCGGAAACAAATCAGCTTCCTGCAACGTCTGCCGGATACGTGACGTTCGGTTTCCTGAACAATTTCGCCAAGGTGTCTCCCGCGGCACTGGACCTGTGGGCCGAGGTCTTGCTCGCGGTGCCCGGGTCGCAACTTGCGATCCTGATTCCCGGCAACGCGGCGGCCGACAGGGTGCGGGGCCGGTTCACCGCGAACGGTGTGAACGAAAAGCGATTGAATTTCATCGCACGGACATCGCCCGCTGAGTACATGAGCCTGTACCACCAGATCCACATCTGCCTGGACCCGATTCCGTACACCGGGCACACCACGACCCTGGACGCGCTCTGGATGGGCGTGCCGGTGGTGACGTTGGCGGGTCAGTCCGCTGTCGCCCGCGGGAGCGTGACCGGGCTAACCCATGTCGCACTTTCCAGATTGATTGCTGCCGCGCCGAGCGAATACATCCAGATCGCAAGAAATCTTTCCACCGACGTCGAAGCGCTCTCGAAGCTGCGCTCGCAGTTACGCTCGCGAATGCAGAATTCACCGTTGTGCAACGAAAAGCAATTTACGCTCGATCTAGAATCGGTCTACCTGGCGATGTGGACAGGATGGTACCGGTCGATGTCGTGAAAGGTTTCGATCAAGCTGGCCGTTTTCAGACCAATCGTCTTACGATTACAGTATGACCATGCAGGGACTCGGCGAATCCTTTGATGAACGCACAGCCGAATTGACGCGGAACCTGGACTCGCACGCGGGTTCGAACAACCCGATCCTGTTGACCGCTGCTTGGATCAACACACCGCTCGGACCCATGCTGGCGGTGGCCTCGGACGACGGACTGGTACTGCTCGATTTCTGGGACCGCAAGGGAATGACGACCGCACTGAATCGGCTGCGTGAACGGTTCGCCGAGCCCGGCCGGACGGTTTCGATCGTGCTCGGGAACCACCGGCACCTTGCGGTGGTTGAACGCGAACTCACCGAGTACTTTGAGAGCAATCGGCAAACATTCACCGTCGCGGTTTGCCCCCGCGGCACCGCGTTCGAACAACGGGCGTGGGACTCGCTGCGGCAAATTCCGTTCGGGCAGACCCGGTCTTACGGCGAACAGGCAAAGGAGATGCAAACCACCGCGGTTCGCGCGGTCGGCAGGGCCAACGGAATGAACTTTATTTCTGTCGTCATTCCCTGCCATCGCGTGATTGCCGGTGACGGGAAACTGACCGGTTACGGTGGAGGACTTGACCGCAAGCGGTGGCTACTCGATCACGAACGAAATCGCAGTACTACGCGTCCTCAGACGGTTTTCGAAAATAATTGCCTGTTCGGTTTGGTTTAATGTCGCCGTTGAATTGATCAATGCTGCTTTGCCTAGTTCGCGTGTAGCGCCACAAAACCGCGGCGTCGAACGTCCGATAACTGCTGTCGTGCCGATGGTCCTGACTTTACACCCGCCGTCGGCGAACTTATGATTTCAGCGTGAGTCAAAGTTCCTCCACTCCGACGGTCGCTGCCGAAAACGCGGCCAACAATGAGACGTTTATTACGCCCTCGACGGTTCTGATCGTCGACGACAACCCGCAGAACGTCGAACTTCTTCAAGCGTTTTTAGAATCGCTCCCGGTGCGGGTCGTGACGGCGGTCGACGGCATTGAAGCGCTTCAGGCGGTGGTGGAGCACAACCCGGACCTGATCCTTCTGGATGTGATGATGCCCCGCATGAGCGGGTTCCAGGTCTGCCAGAAGCTGAAGTCGGACATAAAAACCAAGGACATTCAGATCCTTATGGTGACCGCGCTTCACGAACTCGGCGATATCGAACGCGCGAACGAATGCGGGACCGACGACTTCATCAGCAAGCCGGTCAATAAGGTCGAACTGCAGACACGGGTGAAAAGCCTGCTTCGTGTGCGCCACCTTAAAGGCGAACTCGAGCGCGCCCTGACGTATCTCAATGAGATCGAGCAGGACGATACCCCGCCGCTTTGATTCGTTCAGATCGCTCCCTTAATGATTTCGCCGTGGACCGGTTTTCCCTTTCGAGTCTGGCCGGCGAATGACCGGCGGTTCGATGCCAGCCGGCACACGTCCAGTGCATTGCCTTCCAAAGCAAACGTGAGCGTATCGCCGCGGAGGTACCAGGCTCCGATGCCGTTGGTGCTCGTGGTGAGCGTTCCGTCTACGCGAAGCATCAGTTCGTAGGACGTGACATTCGACTTCGGGGAATGATAAGCCACCTCGGCTACGACGGGCGATTCGTTCGACTCGCCGTCGGCGACGAAGTGCCCGTGTCCGGTTACTTCGACCACGTAAGCCGAGTGAATCAGGTAATCGCTGTGAAGCATCTGCAAGCCAAGTGTGTCCGAACGCGACAGGCGATCCCCCGAGGCGAGGGCAACGTCCTTAAATTCGGTCTTGTATTCCCGGCCCAGCGGCTTGTCGTCCAGAACCGCTTGAACATTGTTCGACCGTACGCGGATAACGAGCGTGTGACGCTGATCGTTTTCGAATCGACGGCCGTGAAGCGTAGTCGCGTTATGATCGGGGAATTGCCCTTCAACGAGTCCGAAGCCGCTCACGGTGCTCCCCCAACCGTTCAGGCAGAAGAGGAATTGCCGGCTCGCGACGCCTCCGACACAAACGCTGCCGAGCATTTCGTTGCCCTTGGTCCGTGTGAACACGATACGATAGTCATATTCCATCGGCGGGCCGTATCTGAAGTTGACGCTCGTTCGTTCGGGGTCACCGCAGCTCAGCGCTCCGTATGATTCCAGCTTTCCGGTCCCGGCTGTTATTTGCCGGCTGTCGTCGAATTGTCTCAGGAGATCGATGCTTTCGCACGGAACTGGTTTCGCCACCAACGCGATTTCCTTCGCGAGCTGGATGAGTCGTTTGTCGACTTTCAGTTTGGCCAATCCTGACAGCTCTGGATCGGCAGTGGTGTAAATCGCCGCAGCGTGCTCGAGCAGATGCTGCCTGGCGACACCGGTCTGCGGCAAGGCGAGCTGGTACCACTGCTCGCCGAGTTCGACCTTGCCGGTCGATGTCGTTGGCGCGGCAAGCTCGGCGACCGCGGCCGACTTAAATTGCGCGTCCGACGACGCCGCGAGGTAAGGCAGTCCTTGACTCCAATCGCCCAGGAATAAACAGGTGTACTTCCCGAGCAACAGAGTTGCCGATGCATTTATCTTGGATTGTTTCAGTACAGCCCGGGCGCCATCGGCCTCCAGCTTCGCGGCTTTCCATGCCGCGTGGTCGGCGGTCGTATCTCGCAACTGGTCAGTCAGCGTCGATTCTCTCGCCGGTGCGGCAATCGTTTTGGCAATCTCGTCGAGCTGGGTCACGAGTTCGGGTCGGTCGGCCGTCATCATTTCACTGGCAAGACCTGAGACTTGTAGCGAGACGAAACGTCGGTCCGACTCGGCGACAGGCAGGCTCGCGACTGTGGCCGCTGCCTCGGTCTTTAGTTTCGCCGTGTCGACTGCGTACCTGCTGCCGATCTCGTCGACCGCGCGCCACGCCAACCGAAGGTCGGCAGTCTCGGTGGCGAGGTCTTTGGCCATGCCGAGCAGCACGTACTGCCCGGCGTGATCGGTTTTCTCGTCAATCCCCGCCCTGATTAGTTTCTCACCCAACTCTATTTTCCTGTCCGGCGCCCTCGCGACCCCGTCCAATTCTTTCTGATAGACCTCGCGCACGAGTGCCGTCGACTTTCCGAGCTCGATCGACGACGGGACGGGGGAACGTTCCGGTGTCGTCGAACTTCGTCTTGGAACCTGCGCCAGCCGACCCGGGGCAGTGGACGTGGTGTCAGGCGTTACCGGCGCGTCCGGCGCCGGATGCTCCGGGGGAACCACCGGCGGTTCAGCCACAGGCTTGGTAGTCGCCTTCGAGCCGGGCTTTTTCATGTCAAAAATGTCCGACCCCGGGTCATTATCGTCCGCCGGGCCCGCCATGGAGCGACTGCCCCAGACGCCCACCAAGCCAGCGAACAAAACAATGCGTAAGAGGTGTTTCACGATTTATCCTCGGCAAACAAATGATTCCCTATGAAATGAGCGAGCCTTAGCATACTTGAAGCGACCGGACTGAGTAACCGGAGGAACGGTGGCAGTTTCATTGCGTTGTCACATCAACTTAAGCGACCCGTGGTATTTAGCGCATTCACCTTGGGCGTCGTTAACAACCTGTTTGAGCGTCAATCACATGCTGCGACACACACTGTCGACGGGTCGTCCGTCGCATGGATGCCGGGTGACGACAACGCGTCCTAAACTCATTCGAGAATTTTGCAAAAATCTCAAACAATGCTGCACAATCGACGTATTCGGATACGCGCAACTCTATAAGCCGGGGTCGGCGCGATATCCTCGCTTGCGCACGTGGCATGAGAGCGGAGCAACGAGCCGGGCCCGATTTAAAGCGGTATTCGCAGTCCGCCGAAAACCCAGGATAAAATCGTCCGCGGTGGCCGAGAATATTAAGCCGGCAGGAAATTGAATTGCCCTGACGTGTCGGCCGCTTGAAACGATTATCTGTCCGGATTTCTTCCGCGGCTTCGTCTCCTAAGCGGTCTCATTGGATCGAAACAGTGGCGAAGGACCGTAGTCTGAGAGGGGCGGTGGAGAAGCGCCCGCCAAACCACCGAACAAAAAGCCGGCGATCGCGGAATCGAATGTAAGCCGCCGGGCCGTCTTTTGTGATCGCGATCGTCATTCTCAACGGTTACGATTCAGGCATGCACATTTCGAAACGAGTCTTCGGCTTGGTGCTGCTTGGTTTTGTCGGTCGGTCGATTTCGGCCCAGTTGCCCCCGCCGCCAGTGAAATGGTCGGATTGGTCGATGAGCGAAACTGCGGACGACCCGGGCGTGTTGTCTGCCGAATCGTTGCTCGAACAGCCGGCCGCGAAACGCGGGCCCGTTGTCGTTCGCGACGGACATTTCTATACCGGCGACCGGCGGCTCCGGTTTTGGGGTGTGAATCTGGCGTTCGGCGCCAACTTCCCGACGCACGAACAGGCCGATGCGCTTGCCCGGCGTTTCTCCAGGTTCGGGATCAACGCGGTGCGGTTTCACCACATGGACAATCAGCCGTTCCCGAACGGGATTTTCGCCGACGATCGGCTGGACACTTTCTCAGCCGAGGCGATGGACCGGTTGGATTATTTCATCGCGGTTCTCAAAGCCAAGGGCGTGTACGCGGATCTGAACCTGCACGTGTCGCGGAATTACAGTCATTATCACCGCACGCCAGACGGTCGCGACGGACCGAAGCTCGACAAGATCGTTGATCTGTACGATCCGGACCTGATCGACAGCCAGAAGCAATATGCCAAGGCGCTGCTCGGGCACGTGAATGCGTACACGCACAACGCCTATTCGACCGAGCCGGCGGTGGCGATTGTCGAGATCAACAACGAAAACTCTTTATTCATGTGGGGGGCGGATCGGACGATCGGCTCTCTTACCGAGCCGTATGCGGGCGAGTTGCGGAAGCACTGGAACCAGTGGCTCGCGAAGAAATATGCGAGCCGCGACGCGCTTTCCGCCGTCTGGAATCAGGGGCTCAAACCAGCGGGACCCGAACTGTTGCGGGGAACGGATTTTCGATCCGTCGAGGCCGACTGGCGAGCCGAGACGCACGGCGGTGCGCGAATGACGGCACCGAAAAGTTCCGGCGAGCATGCGGTACAACTCATCGTGACCGCGGTCGACGGAACGGCCTGGCACCTGCAATTCAATCAGTCGAAATTGGTCCTGCACAAAGGGGAGTTGTATACCGTGACGTTCAACGTGCGGGGCGATCAGAAACTGCCGATCACCGTGGGCGTCTCGCAAGCACACGAGCCGTGGCGGGTCATCGGCGGTTCGAAATCGATTACCACGACCGGTGAATGGAAGTCCTGCAGCTTCGGATTTACGCCGCAGGCCGACGACGACAACGCGCGGCTCAGTTTCATGGTCGGACAGCAGACCGGCACGATCGAGATCGCCGAACCGTCGGTCCACACCGGCGGCGGTGTCGGGCTCGCACCGGGTGAAGATCCGATGACCGGGTCGGTAGCAACTCAGAGCGATGCCGGCTTTGGCGTGCGTGCGCGGGCCGTCGACTGGTACGAGTTTCTTCAACAGACCGAGCAGAAATATTACGTCGGCATGATGGACTTCCTGAAGTCCGATGTCGGCGTGCACTGCCCGATCACGGGCACCATTGGGTTCGGCCCGTCCGGGACGCTAACGCAGTCGAAGATGGATTTCGTCGACGCCCACGCCTACTGGCAACACCCGACCTTCCCGCACCGGCAGTGGGACATGTCCGACTGGGTCGTGCAGAACAAAGCGATGGTCGACCACCCGGCGACTGCAACGCTGTGGCAGCTGGCGACGACGCGCGTGGCGGGCAAGCCGTTCACGGTCACCGAGTATCAGCACGCGGCACCGAACGAATGGGAAGCCGAGTGCGTCCCGTTCATCGCCAGCTACGCCGCGGCGCAGGACTGGGACGGAATCTTTCTCTTCGCTTACAGCCACAGCCCGGACTTCGCGAAGCAGAAAATCAGCACGTTCTTCGACATCGAAGGGAATCCGACGAAGATGCCCCTGATGCCGATGGGCGCGCGGCTGTTTCTCGACGCGTCGTCGGCGGGCGCGGCACCCGCGATCGTCGAGCGGTCACACGACCAACTCATCACGGGCGTGCCGGCACATTCCGCCGACCAGGGTCCATTTCCAATAGACGTCGCGCACGTCACTTGGCAACAGATGCTGCGTTCGCCGATCGCGGTCGACTTTGACCGGTCGCCCCCACGCGTATCCGACCCACGCGAAGCTGCCCGTGCCCTTCCGTTCGAGTGGACAAGTGACGGCGACGGCACCGGGCGGTTCTCGTACGCGACCGATCGGTCTGCGGTGTTCGTCGGTTTTTCCGGCGCGGGTAAGCCGATAAATCTCGGCACGAGCGGCGTTCGGATCGAGAAACTCGATTCGCCGTTCGCGACAATCATCGTGCACGCGGAAGATTCGACTAAATCACTTTCGACTTCGGATCGTCTGGTGTTAACCGCGGTAGCGCGGGCGCAGAACTCGAAGATGGGATGGAACCAGCATCACACGAGTGTAGGAACCAACTGGGGTGAACCGCCGGCGCAGATCGAGGTCGTTTCCGGAACGGTCACTCTCGCCGGCCGATGGCGGCACGCGTTCGCGCTTGATTCGGGAGGAAAACGTACCGCGGTGGACGTGGCGAAGCCCTACGGCGACCGAACCGTGTTATCCCTCGGCGGAACGCCGGCTTTGGCTTACGAAATCGTTCGGTAGTGCGGTGTTTAATTGCGACTCGCGCACGATTCTCATCACATTGTAGCCGCCCGGCTTCAGCCGGCGGAGGCTTAAGCATCGACGCGATTCGGCGATCGTCCGCGGGATGAAGCCGCGCGGCTGGAATGCTGATGCCGCGCATGCATCGGGTGGAATGCTTATGCGGCATCAAATGTCGGTCGACGCGTTGCACCAGTGTCGCCAGGTTTTTCGATAAAGCGTTTCGAAATCAGCGGTGAATCGCCGCGCGTTCATCAGCGGTGAATTAAGCATTTCCTGTCGCAGGCTCGCCCGCAGTTCGACCAGCTTCGGCACGTTCGCCGCCACTCGGGCTGCAATCTGGACGTATTCTTCAGGCGTGTTCGCGATCCATTCCGGATGCCCCAGCGTGTTTAGAATGGTGACACCCGCCCGGGCGGTCGCCCATCTGCCGGCGATCGTCACGACGGGCACGCCCATGAACAGCGAATCCATCGTGGTAGTCCCGCCGTTGTAGGGGAACGGGTCGAGCGAAATATCGACTTCGAGATAAGAATTGAAATACGCCGGGACCGAAACGATGTCTCCCATCTTCAGTCGGCCCGGGTCGACGCCGCGTCGGGCGAAGTCGGCGGCCACCTGCGTGCGGCGCTGCGGGCCGCCGGGGACGACCACGAACAGTTGAGACCCGGGCACCTGTTTCATCAGTTCGCACCACAGGTCGAGTACGCCGGAGTTCAGCTTCGTGAAGCTGTTCATGGACGCGAAGGTGACGACGCGCGACCGGGCGGCCGGCGACGCATTGATCGGCGGCGCTTCACCGGACGCGGTGTAGCACCAGTAACACTGCGGGAGATGCAGCAACCGCTCGGAGTGGATCGGAGACGCGACGCCGAGCGGCGTGGCAGGCGACTCGGGCGCGGGCGACTGGGGCGCGGGCGACGCCGCGTCGTCGACCGGGTCGAGATTCCGGTCGGTCACGCAGTAGTCCATCGCGGTCATTCCGGTGGTCGCGCAATAGGCCAGATAAGTGATCTGCACCGGCGCCGCCCGTCGGGCGAAGACTTCGAGCCGGGTTCCGGACATGTGCAGCGCGAGGTCGACCAGGATGTCGATCTTTTCGTTCCGGACGGCTTGCGCCATCTGCTCGTCGGTCATCCCGCCGACGGGGATCACGCGGTCCACGCTCTGGTAAATCGCCTGCGTGATCGCGTCGGGCCGGGGGACTCCGCTGAACAGCACAATCTCGAACTGCGACCGGTCGCGGCAGGCGATCAGCGGAAAAATAAGCCGCCCGATCGGATGCTGTCGAAAGTCGTTGGAGACGTACGCAAGCCGAATCTTGCGGTCAGGGGATCGGTCGTTGGTGTGGGGGGCGGCAGCCCGCGTCAACGGTTCGGCCAAGAGCCGCGCCCAGGTCCGGCTTTCGGCGAGGACCTCCGCGGGATCGCATTGCTGCCGAAACCACATCGCGTAAATCAGGTTGCTGTAAAACATCGACCGGCCCGGGACGAGCGCGATCGTCCGCCGGTATGCCGCAACTGCTTCGTCGAGCCGCGCGAGGTCTTTGAGAATGTTTCCGTAATTGTTCTGCGCGTCGGCCAGATTCGGATCGAGCCGGACGGCTTCCAGGATCGCTTCATACGCCTCGGCGATCAGCCCGCGCTGTTCCAGCGAGTTGGCCAGATTGCTGAACGCCCCTGCGAATTTCGGATTGTAGGTCACCGCGTGGCGGTAGGCGGCGATCGCCTCGTCGGGGCGGCCGCTTATCGAATAAATGTTTCCCAGCGTCGAGAACGCCTGTGCGTTTTTGGGCGCAATCGCGATCGCTTTGCGACAGGCGCTCATGGCCTCGTCGAGCCGGCCGACACTGAAAAGCGCGACCGACAGCGCGCAATGCGCGTCCGGTGATCCTGGCGAGACCTGCACGAGCCGTTGGCAGGTCGAAATCGCCCGGTCGTGCCGCCCTAGATTGTTCAGAACATTCGCCAGGTTAAGGAGCGCGGCGGCGTAGGTGGGGCGAAGCGTGACGGCTTTTTCGAACGCTTCGATCACCGCGTCCGGATTGTTCCCGTGGCAGAGCAGAACGCCGAGACTGTTACGGTATTCCGCTTCGGTCGGTTTACGCGCGATGGCCTTCTGCACCAAGTTGATTCCACCGGCGGTGTCGCCCTGCGTGTGCCGGAGCACTCCCAGCCCGTGCATGGCGTCGGGGTTGTCGGCTTGCGTCGCGAGGACCTGATTGTAGAGTTTTTCCGCCTCGGCCGGCCGCCCGGACTTGTGAAACGCGATCGCCGATTCCAGTGCCTGTCGAGTGGATGCTTTGCTCATATTTTTTCGGTGGGTAACGCCTCAGTGATTTACGTCGAAGTTATCAGAAACGTCAATCATTGCACCAGTTTGGAGGTTCGAGTTTTCGCCGGTTACTATCCCCGCCCGGCGATCCACCCCGGGCCGGTTTGGACACCTAGGGTTTCATTTCGGACGCAGTGATTCTCGCACACGGCCGTCTTTCGGGGCGGACAAATCAGCAAGAAAGCAGGCCGCTTATGAAATTCGGCTACACGCTGCTCTACGTTAAAGACGTCGAAGCATCGGTCCTGTTCTACGAGTCGGCTTTCGGGATCAGTCGCAGCTTCGTGCACGAAAGCGGCTACGGCGAAATGAACACCGGCGAGACCAAGCTCGGTTTCGTGGCCGAGTCGCTCGCGGCTTCGAACGGTGTCGAGTTCGCGGCCGTCCAGGGGACGGCCAAACCGCCGGGGGTTGAGATCGCGTTCGTCACTGAAAATGTTGCGTCGGCTTACGAGAAGGCTGTGAACGCCGGCGCGACGGTGGCCGCGCCACCTAAACAAAAACCATGGGGCCAGACGGTCGCGTACGTGCGCGACTGCAACGGTTTCCTGGTCGAAATCTGCTCACCCGTTTCGGGATGAGTCCATTAACGAAAGAACTGCAATGCCTGCCAGCACTCTGATCATCGAATCCATCAAGGGCAATCTCGGGCTGCTGAAGATGCACCTGGCCGACATGTCCGACGCTGACCTGATGGTTCGCAGCGTTCCCAACGCGAACCATGCGGCCTGGCAGCTGGCACATCTCGCGGCGTTCGAGATGACAGTTGCGGGTACGGTTGCCCCGGACCAGACCATCGAAAAACCGGCCGCGATGGCGACCGCCACCGCCAAGGGCGCGAGCGCGAGCGACGACGCTTCGCACTTCCCGACCAAGGACCAGGTGCTCGCCGTTTTCGACGCGACCAATTCGACGATCGTCAAGGCGGTCGAGAAGATGACGGACGAAGATTTGGCCAAGCCCGGCCCCGAAGCGTTTCGCAAGTTTGCCCCCACGATGGGCAATCTGCTGCTGATGCTGCCGTCGCACGTCATGATGCACCTCGGGCAAATCCAGGTCCTCCGCCGAAAGCTAGGAAAACCTCACATGTTTTAATCGTGAACGGTTAAGATTCGCGGATGCTTTCCCGCCGCAACAGTTTAGGCGTCGGTCTGTTTTTACTGGTCGCGTGCGGCCGCGTGATCGCAGCGTCGGCGACCTGCGTCGATGTGATCGATCCTTCGATCCATTATCAAACGATGGATCATTTCACCGCGTCGGACTGCTGGTCGGCAACGCGGTTCGCGGGCTGGAAGCTGGAGAACCGGGAGAAGGTTGCGGACCTTTTGTTCTCGAGTGAAAAAGGGATCGGGCTTTCCGCGTGGCGAGTCAACCTGGGGGGCGGACGCATCAACGGCCGGATCCGGGACCCGGCCCGCAAACCTGACACGTACGAACTGTCGGAAGGGCAATACGACTGGACCCGCTGCGAAGGATCACGTTGGCTGCTCCGCGCGGCAAAGACGCGGGGGGTCATGGAGTTCATCGCCTTTTGCAACAGTCCGCCCGCGCGGTTGACCCGCAACGGTCTGACCTGCGCCGAGACCAGCGTCGAGGTGACCAACAATCTGAAGCCGGGTATGGAGCGTCAGTTCGGCCGATATCTGGCAGATATTCTCAGCCATTTTAAAAATGACGCGGATGCCTCGGAGCGCGTGAACTTCCAGTGGGTCAGCCCGATCAACGAACCGCAGTGGGACTGGACCGGCGGGCAGGAGGGCACTCGGGCGTCCGACGCGGACATTCTTCGGCAGTACAAGGCGATCGATGCCGAACTGAAACGCCAGAGTCTTTCGACGCGGATCCTGGGTCCGGAGTCCGGGAGCATCCCGGACATGTACAAACTGTCCCCGGGTGCGACCCGTAAATATCATGCAAACTTTGGCGACTACATCGACACGTTCTGTGGCGATCCGGTGCTCGGACAAATCACCGATAACACGATCGGTTATCACAGCTACTGGTCGGACGGCGCGGACGATCTCGTGAAGCACCGCCAGGCGCTGCGGGCGAAGCTCGACCGTTTTCCGAACTGGCGCGTCTTCGAGACCGAATACTGCGTGATGGAACCGCGCCGCGACCTGGGAATGAATACCGCCCTGCGCGTCGCTCGGATTATTCACTCCGATCTGACGATCGTGAACGCTTCCGGGTGGGCGTGGTGGCTCGCGATTTCCAATGGGAATTACAAAGACGGACTTCTATACACGGACTGGCGAAGGCCCGGTGACGTGGAGAACGTGCTGGCGTCAAAGACCTTCTGGGCGTTCGGGAACTTCAGCCGGTTCGTCCGGCCGGGGATGGTCCGCTTGCGATTGAACACGATGTCGACCGCACACGACATCGATGGCGTCACGGGATGCGCCTTCGGCGACCCTGCAGGCGGAGTAGTTGCGGTTTACATTAACTCGACCGACCAGGACGTGCTGTTATCACTGACTCTCTCGCAGGTCCCGGCGATCAGGTGGACGCCTTACACCACCTCGGAAAAGGACGGCGACGACCTCCGCAAAGGCGACGCGGTCCCGTCCGGCAACGCACTGAACCTGCCGGCGAAATCGGTCGTCACGTTCGTCGGCCGGCGATAGCAGAATTCATAATTTCGCCCGCATCTGCGGGCCTTCATCGCGTCTCGGCCATATTTTCGTAAGGTCGAACCTCGGCTTTGGTCACCGAAGGGGAACCGGATGTCGGCCGCAATTGCAGCGTGATGACGTTGGTCTTGCCCGGCCCGAACGAGAGCCAGCATTCCGGCAGATAGAAATCGTGCTGCGGGCCCTGCTCCCAGTACCGACCCAGTTGGTGCCCATTTAGGTAGACAAAACCGTCGCCCGCCGCCGTCAAGTTCAGCCGCCAGGGCACCCACTGATGGGTGTCCGGCGTCGGCAATTCGAACTTCATCCGGTACCACGTCATCAACGCGTTCGCGGCCCCGGGTTGTTCCGACCCGGCCGCGACTGTCGCCCACTTCGAATCGTCGAAACTTTTTTCCGCCCAGTGGCCGGCAACGCCCGCGAGCGCCTGCGACATTTCCCATTTGACGGGCAACTCTTTCCCGACCGGGTCGAGCGAGGCGCCTTTCGACAGGCCGCCGGCCCCTTCGCGGTTGATGACATAGACGGCGATCGAATTTTTCCCGGGGTGCAGGTTCGACGTGACGTCGATGTGCTGCGCTTGAGACCAGTCGTGCGTCTCGCCGGCCTGTTGACCGTTGATGTAGACAACACCTTCGTCGTCGACCCGGCCCAGTGTGAGCACTCGCCTTTCCGCGAAGCCGGCCGCGGGGAGGTCGATCGACGTACGGTAGACCGCCGACTTGCCGGCCGGCACTGTGCCGTCTTCGAGATTTAAATTCGCCGCCGGCCACGCGGAATCGTCGACGTTTTCGCCGGCTTCGGCTCCCAGTTTCCCGGCCAGCACGTGCATGCGCCAACCGCCCGTCAACGGAATGGGTTTCCCCGTCTCGGCGACCACGGCAGGGTTCAGCAGCCCGCTGGCCTGCTCCAGCCCGGTTCCGAAATTGGGTCGGCCCGCGTTTTCGTACAACACTCGAATCATTTTGTTCTCGGCCGATTTGGGCAACAGCACTCGGCCCTGGTCTGTCTTCTGAATGACCCCGTCGACGGACACGCCCATCCAGTCTTTGCCGGCCAGCTGTGCCGTTAACAGCAGCTGCGCACTGGTGCCGACCGACGCGGGGACTGTCGCGCGGTAAAGGACGTATTGCCGGTCGAAGATTCCTGATTCGGCCAACGTTTTTGCCGGGTCGAACGGCTTCCATTCGGACGGTCCCGTGTCCGCCTGTGATCGAAATTCACTCAGCACGATCGGATCCGGCAGGTCGCTCGGACGCTTGGGCTGCTCCTGCGGTTTGGGGTACCAGACGTTTACGCTGTTATCTGCGGGAATGAACAGCACGTTGGCCCCGAACGACCCGAGTTGGTAATCAGTCTCGATCATCGAATCGCCGACCTTCAGCCGGAGTTTACCGGTCCGGTTTACGTTGCGGTCGTCGCTGCGAACGAAGAGGAACCGGCTGCCGTCGCGCGCGGTCTTAAGGCCCAGGTGGACCTGTTTATCGTCGGACTGAATGATATCGAACGGGGTGTCGGTCGCGCGGGCGAGCTGCGCGCCGTGATCGGCGATGAACTCGCCGAGCGCTTTAGCGGCAAAATATCTCGCGGTCACTCCGCCGCATTCGCGGACCGGCGCGTCATAGTCGTACGTCGTCGTCAGTCCCTGCGAACCCCAGTCACCGAAGTTGGTCCCGCCGAAGCCCATGTAGTAATTGGTCGCGGTAAAACCCTTCTGCCAGGCGAACATCGTCACGTGATTGAGATGTGTTTCATCGTACCCCTGGGCTTCGCTGAGCTTCCCACCGACCTGTGCGAACCAACCGCCCTGCAGTTCAGTGATCATCCGGAATTTGTCGGTTTGCTGAGTGCCGATCCGCGTGTCCCGGTCCATGTTTCCGACATTGAATCCGGGGTACGTGTTGTCGCTCTGCACGACGTTCGCGTGGAGATACGGGTCGGCACGGAATGCCTTGTTGTTTGTCAAACACGTGGTCAGCGGGACGTCGATCCCGAGGTCACGCGACGCGTGGGCGAGGAACACGAGCTGGTTCTTTTTCACTTCGACCGGCTGGTCGGAATAATCGTATTCGTTTTCGATCTGCCAGAGGATGATTCCGGCCTTCCCTGCGGGGCGGCGGGTCACCTGAAGCGGCACGGCGATTTTCGCGACCGCCGCGTACCAGTGCTTGCACCAGGCGAGGTAAACCGGATCGTCACTGCGGTACCATTCCTTCTTTTTGAACTCGGCCGGCCGTTTGTTCAGCAACCACTGCGGATACCCACCGCCGTCCCACTCGGCGCAGATGTACGGGCCCGGACGCAGGACCACCTGCAACCCGAACTGGTCGGTCGCCATGGTCAACCAGTCCTGCAGGTCAGTCATGTCGAGCTTCGAATAATCATCGGGGTTTTCAGGCGGGGTCTGCTCGTGCCAGTTCCATGCGGCGTACGTTTCGACGGTGTTGAAACCGGCCTCTTTCAGTTTCCGGAAACGGTCCGCCCACAGTGCTTTCGGGCAACGAAAGTAGTGGAACGCGCCGCTGAAAATAACCATGTCCCGGCCGTCCAGCGTGACGCACTGGCTGTCGTATTTCAGCCGGGGTTCGGCGGCGGCGGCGGTCGCGACCGCCACGGGGCAAGCCGAGAATGCGGCCGTCAGAAGCGCTGCTCGTACGAAAAACCGGGACCGGAGTGCCATTCGTCGGATCGAGTTTCTTTTCAAGTTGCACCTTTTAAAGTCGTGTGTTGTCCGCGTCGGCAAGGAATATAACGATTTGTAACGCGGTGTCGCGACGTGCATAATGCGGCCGATTTATCGAACGCAAGTCATCTCACGGGAGCACCCTTGAACAGGAAACGCTGGTCATTCTCGCTGATTGTCGGGATCTTCATCTCATTCGGCACCGCCAAATCGCGCGGCGCGGCAGACGCCCCGGTCGAGTCTAAACCCGCGGCGATCGCGCACCTCACGCTCGGATCTCTGAACCAGATCACTTCTTTTGCCGACGACCTGGAAGTGCCGCTGCCGTCGTTTCTATCCGCGGGGGGACTCGAAGAAATGTTCGATTTCATCGGGGCCGGGGGAATTCGCAAAGAGTTACCGATCTCGCTCGACTATCTGGCCGGCGGTGACCTGCAGCAAGGGCAGCAGGTCGTATTTTTTCTTCCCGTCGTTGAGGGGCACGCACCGATCGCCACGTTCGTTCAGAAGGGCCAGGCGTTGGGAACCGACGCGGCGCTGGTGAACGGCATCCCGTTTCGACGCACGGGCAACTACATCATGTGGGGCGGGAACCCGGACCTGATCACCGCGATCACGCCCGAAAGACTTCCGGACACGACACAGAATCCGCCGTTGCTCGAGATCGTTTACAACGGCAAGCTGCTCCGCGAGATCGCCCCGCAGCAACTCGAAGGTTTCCGAAAGACGCAGCTGGAGCAGGACGCGGGGGTCGCGAAAAGCAAGTCCGAACTCGCGGGTCAGCGGTGGGCCGTCGACTCGATGACGCGCGGGCTAGACCTGCTGTCGGTTCGTCTCGAAAAGGTAGACGACCTGCTTCGGGTCACGACGCAGATCGACCCGGCGCCGACGTTCACGGTTCATACTTTTCAGCGGCCCGGGCTGCCCGAGGGGTGCGCGTTTCGGATCGACTGGCAACCCCCGCACGACTGGGTCCGGCAAAGTCTGTCCCGGCTGGTCGCCTTGACCGGTCAGGAAGACTTTTACAAAGACGCGCCGGGCGATGCGAAAAACCATAAGCCTTTCGAAGAATTGATCGTTCAATGCACCAACGCCGTCTTCGACGGCGACGCGGCCACCTACGCGATGGAGCTTGCCGACGACGGACCGGTGTTCTATTCGGTGACCCAGTCGGCCGGGCCGCGGGACGTTGGAGTCGATTTTTCCCACATTGAGAATCAAGCGGCGTCGCTCGACGGGAAGGGGAAGAAAACTTGCACACGCAGCAATTACAAGCTGGACGACGGCACGACGGTCGCGCGATTGATTGGGCTCGGCGACGACGGTAAACCTGAATTTTATGTCGACACCGTCGATCGCGAGAAAACGCGGATGACGACCGTCTCGAAATTCGAGACCCACGCGATCGGTCGGCTTCTACAGGCTAAGCCGGTAGGCCCGTCGAGCGACCCGGCGACCGGCTGGGTTGATGGAAAGCTGATGCTCGCGCTCGTTGCAAACTTGAACGGGTCGAAAGGTGCCGTTACCGATGAGGACGAAGAACTGCTGAGCAAAGTGCTGAACGGTCAACGGCTCAACTGGACGGTGAACTCGGCGCAAAATCACCTGAATCTTGTGCTGGATGTTCCGGTGCTGCTGCTGAAAAATATCTCGCACAACTCCGAAGCGCTGGGCAAAACATTGGAGCGGATGAACGCCAAGCCGAAGCCGTAAGCTGGCGACGTGCGTCTCAGGCCCGGCCGTACTGGTCCGGCCAATAATCAATGTCTACGCCGAGCTTTTTCGCCGCGTGAGCGGGCCAGTACGGGTCGCGTAGCAGTTCCCTCGCCAGAAGCACGACATCAGCCTGCCCGCTGGCGACGATGGTTTCGGCCTGCTCTGGCTCGGTGATTAGACCGACCGCTCCGGTCGCAATTTGTGCCTCTCGACGAATAGCCTCAGCGAACGGCACCTGGTAGCCGGGACCGATGTTCATCTTCGCGTGTGGAACGAGTGCGCCGCTCGAACAATCGATCATGTCTACCCCGAGGGTTTTGCACGCCTTAGCGAATTCGATCGACTGCGGCAGATCCCATCCACTCTCGGCCCAGTCGGTCGCGGAGATTCTGACAAACAACGGCAGACCCGTTGGCCACGCCTCGCGGACAGCTGCAGACACCTGCAGCGGCAATCGCATGCGGTTCTCGAGACTTCCCCCGTAATCGTCGGTCCGACGGTTAGACAACGGGGACAGAAATTCGTGCAGAAGGTAGCCGTGGGCGACGTGCAGTTCGATCACTTCGAACCCCGCATCGAGCGCCAACCGCGCCGACGCCACGAATTGGTGGACGACGGTGTCGATGTCATGCCGGCTCATCTCGCGGGGCACCGGATGGCCTTCGTCGAACGCGATCGGGCTGGGTCCGATCGGCTCCCAGCCTCCGTCGGCTTTCGAGACGGGCTCACCGCCGAGCCAGGGGCGGCTCGTCGACGCCTTCCGGCCGGCGTGCGCGAGCTGCACGGCCGGCACCGTACCCCGGGCCTTCATGAATCGGTTGATGGGTCGAAACGCCGTCGCCTGTTCCTCGTTCCACAGACCGCTATCCCACGGAGAGATGCGACCCTCCGGTGACACGCCCGTCGCTTCGACGATGACGCACCCCGCACCACCGACCGCGCGACTGCCAAGGTGCACCATGTGCCAGTCGGTGGGTACACCGTCGTCGCTGCTGTATTGACACATCGGCGCGACGAAAATTCTGTTTCGGAACTCGATGTCACGGACGCGCCACGGTTTGAAAAGTTCGCTCATAAGTAACGGTCCGACACTGACAGGAAAGCGCCGGTAAAGAGTGCGCGTGGTGCAGTAAACACCGCGCGAGCTTTATTAGAGAACCGCGGAGAAACCGGCAGCCCGGTGCCATTTGACACGCCGACGATCCGGCGTGAACTTAAGCGACATACGACTTCTTTTTTCGCCCGCTCAGATAGCTCTCGACGATGCAATTCGAAAGCTCACCGCTGCTGGTGTAGAAGGCGACGCCTTTGGTCAGCTTGGTCATCTGCTCGACGAAGCTGACCCATTCCATGCCGTAGTAATCTTCGATCAACGCAAAGGTGCTGATTCGGCAGCCTTCCTTCACCGACAACACCGCTTCTTTTAACGTAGCCGCGGTGCTGCGGGGGTCGGGCGGGTAAAGAAGATAGACGAAATCACCTTCCACGTGGGCGGTCGGCTGTCCGTCGGTGATGATAAAAATCTGTTTGTTCTCACTGGCCCGTTTACGCAGGATCCGACGCGCGAGCTGCAGCCCCATGTGCAGGTTGGTGAAGTGCTGGGGCGCTTTGTCGAGCTTGTTGATCGGAACCTTCATCCGGACTTGGTAATCGTATACGGTAACCGGTTTGGGCATCGCGAGCGGGAGGGCGACTTCGGAGATTTTGGTCGCGCCTGAATAGAACCCGACGAAGTCGATCGAATCCTGCGGGAACCGCTGGCGGATCAGTGCCTGCATGGCCATCGCCACTTTCTTGGCCGACAGGAATCGGCTGTATCGCATCATCGACCCGCTCATGTCGAGCAGGACCACCGTCGAACAACTGGTCGTGCCTTCGTGCAGATGCAACTCGAAATCGCGTTCGTCGAACTTGATCTTTGCTTTTCCGCCGGCGGTTCCGCCCGGCTCTGTGCCCTTCGGAAGGCCATGCCGTGACAGGGCATTGTGCAGCGTCTGGTGGAGATCGAGTTCACTGACCGGGTCGCCGAACTGGTACGGCTTGGTGCCGTCAATGCGTTCGCCGTTAGCCCCGGCTGTCACCTTTTCGTGACCGTCGCGTTGCCCGGTGCGCAGATTCGCGAACACTTCCATCAGCGCCTTCTGCTGCATCTTACTGACCGACCGCGGCGTGAGGCGGAGCTTGCCTTTGCCGTCCTTGTCGAGCATGCCGTCTTTCAGCATCTGCTCGAGCAGATCCGACTGCTCCTGGTTCTTCGGGTCTTTCATCATCTGCTCCAGCGCCTTCATGGCCTGGTCGCCGTACTCCATGATGAATTCCATGAGTTGATCGAACCCGAACAGCTTGTCCTGCGTCGGGAATTCTTCACCGTCGTATTCGCCGTAGAAGTACTTCATGTGTGCCGTATTGTAGCCCGCGTGGAACGCCGGCAACGGTCACGCGAGGAAAATCAGTGCAACCTTTGTCACCATCTTAGCGCACGAGACATTTCCCGTTTGCGCGCGGATCGCTATTATCCCGCCGGCCCAGTCGCAAGGAACCTTATGCCCACTCTCGCATTCGTCGGCGTCGCACACATCCATACCCCGGGATTCATCGCGGCGATTAAGAAAAGGCCGTCAATTAAAGTGAAGACGGTGTGGGATCCAAGCCCTGAAAAGGCGGGGATTCGCGCTAAAGAGCTTGATGCGACTGTCGCGGCCGATTTTGCTTCGATTTACGCCGATCCGGAGATCGACGCCGTCGTGATCTGTTCACAGACCAACCTGCACGAGGAGCTCGTACTGCCCGCCGCGGCAGCAAAAAAACATCTGTTCGTCGAAAAACCGCTCGGGTTCCGGGCCGACGATGCCCTGAAAATGGCCGCCGCGATCGAACAGGCGGGGGTTTTGTTTCAGACCGGATATTTTCGACGCGGCGACGCCGTCCACCTGTTCCTTAAGGAACAAATCGAAAAAGGCTCGTTCGGCAAGATCACCCGCGTGCGGGGAAGCAACTGCCATGGCGGATCGCTCGGCGGATGGTTCGATTCCAAACCGGCCGACCCGGCCAATGATTGGCGGTGGATGGCGGACCCCGAACTCGCCGGCTGCGGCGCGTTCGGCGACCTGGGCACTCACATGCTCGACGTGCTGATCTGGCTCTTGGGTGATGTCGACTCGGTGACCGCGACCCTGGATCTGGGAACAAAACGGTACGGCAGCTGTGACGAGCTGGGCGAAGGCCTTTTCCGATTTAAGAACGGCGCGATCGGAACATTGGCCGCGGCCTGGACCGATGTCGCCGACCCGATCAGCCTGATGATCAGCGGTACCGAAGGGTATGCTTATGTTCTGAACGGGCAATTGTTTTTTACGTCGAAGCACGTGGACGGCGCAGACGGGAAGCAACCGTGGACCGCGTTGCCCGAAAAACTGCCGGCTGGCTTCGAAGCGTTCCTCGAAGCAATCGAAGGTCGGAAGCTGCCGACGTTGGTAGGGTCGTCCGAAGCCGCGTATCGAAGTCGAATCATGGGGGGCCTATATGAAGCCGCGAACAAAAAATCTTGGCAATCCATCGAGTAAGCAATAATACGTAGGGGGATTCCTGAGTGCGCTGTTATAAAGCTCAGCGTGCGCCGGTTAGGCCCCTCTGTATGAAACACTTGGTAATTCGAACTGAGGCGGCGTTGCGTCTCACACGTCTAATCGGATACGCCTGGCTCGGCGTCGGCCTTGTGCTCCTGGCATTTGGATTCCGATCCAACAATCAGCCGTTTAATTATGCGAGCGATCTGCGATTCGGGGGCGTAGTTTTTTACGCCTTGCCAGGAGTCGTGCTCCTGTGCATGGCATGGCTCATGAGCAAGGGCAACGTCTGGGCGTTTTACCTTGTGATTTTGCTGTGCATTGCTGCTCTGGTGAAATTCGTTGTCTCGGCCGCGCTCTGGCACCGGGTGCAACTCGGCAGCGATTCGATGCCTTTGCAGGTGGTCTTCAGACTGCCCTGCGTGTTGCTGCTCGTTCACGTGTTGAACGCATTACCCGACGTGCAGGCTTCGTCGGTGGCCCAGTCGCGTCGGCGAAAACTCGCGAAAAAAGGACCGTCCGAAGCCGCTGCTACAACTGCGCCGCCGCCTCCACCGTCATCCCTACTGCACATGACCCGCGGCGCGAAGGCGTCCGGCGCTTCGCCGGACGAGATGCCAGGGTTTTAGAATCGTGGTCCTGACCCCTGTTTCTGATGGACAGATGCCGGCAGGGAGACCTCTTCTAAATGCCGGCTAGCTGGGCTGATGCTTTTAAAGCGGGCTCATCGAGCCGCCTTGATCAACCCCGCTTGGCAGGTTCTGCGCGGAATCCTGCCTGCGGTTGCCCTTCGGCCGATCCGTCAGCGGTGCTGCTCTCGACCAGTTGGATCGTCTCTTCCTGCCTGCCGGCGGTGTTGGGCCGGACGCGGAATCGCAATTCGGGCAATCGCGCCACGGCTTGCCTGAGCGCCTGTTCCCAGCGATTTCGAATTTTCGCCAGGTCCGGATCGTCGTTCATAAAACGGCGGATGCGGGTCAAATCCAGTTCGTCGGCCGAATAGGCCAGCAAATCAACCGGCGGGCCTACCGTCACGTTGCTTTTCATGGTGCTGTCCATCGACAGCAACGCGTATTTGGAGGCCTCTTCCAGCGACGTTTTCTCGAACCGAATTCCCCGGTCGAGAATCGGTCGGCCGTACTTGGTCTCGCCGATCTGCAGGAACGGGGATTCTTCCGTTGCCTGCAATGGATTCCCCTGCGGGTAAACCATGAACAGCTGCGGAGCTTCGCCTTTGACCTGCCCGCCGATGATCAGGTGGACGTTAAATTTGTAGTCGTCCTTCTCGAGCGCCGCGCGGTCGATGTCGCCGACCTCGCGGACTTTTTCCCCGACCACCCGCGTCACGTCGTACATGGTCGACGCAGACGCGATGCCGTGTCCTTTGTCGAAGTCGCGCCGCAACAACGTCATGATCGACTGCGTGCAGGACAGGCTGCCGCTGGCAAGAATCGCGATGACCCGCTCGCCGGGCGTCACGAACGTGTGCATCTTTCGGACGGTGTTTACGTGGTCATACCCGGCATTGGTGCGTGAATCGGACGCCATCACGAGCCCGAATTTGGTTACAATTCCCAGACAATACGTCATCTTTGCGAACACCTTTCCGATCAAACTCGGTTCGACTGCGGTCGAACGCCATCGTACCACGCGTCGTCGTCAACACTCGACACCGGCAGGGCCAATATAAAACACCGGTCAATAAAGCCAACGCCCGCTAAGGGGCTTCTTTCGGTAAATCGCAAGTCGCAGAAAAGCGGCAGCCCTCCTACTCAGCCGTTTTACCGCTTGCCCGCCCATCTCATGACGGCGGCCGGGATCCCCGGGTAATTCGCCATGATCGGTGAGACCGCGTCCGCCATTGCGGGGTTGGAAAAAAGCCTCGCGATCCCCCGGCAGACCGCGCGACGCGTATGCCACAGCTGGTTGAACGCGGCCGGCAGATCCTCGATCGGCGCGCGGTTCCCGCGTGTTTCAGATTCCAGAATCGCCTCGACGGCGAGTTCGGCGCTTCGCAGGGCGAGCCCCATTCCCTCGCCGCCCACGGGTTCCAAAGCCGCGGCCGCATTTCCCAGCGGAATCACACCGACAGGCCACCTCTTGCTCACCGGCGCTCTCGGTAACGGCGACGCGAGCCACGCACCGGACCGGGTCGCACCGCGTAGCCGCTCCGAAAGCGAAGGAATTTGCCGGGTGATCTGGTCGAACAGTTTTTGAATGTCACCGCCGCTCGCGCGAACGCGGTCTGATGGAACACTGAACGCCGCGTTCCATCGGCCCGATTCCACAGCCGCGAATCCGCCGTAATGCCCGTACCCGGCGAATAACTCGATGGCGTCGCGCGGGCCATTCACATTTTTGAAATGTGTTTTGATTCCCAAGTCGCCGCTCGAGACGGCAGGGCGGCCGAGAAACGAACCTTTCCCGTCTGCGACAATCACCCAGTCGGCAGAAGTTTTGACGACCGAATTCGTTTTGAGATCCCGCCACACGACCGACGGGTTGTTCCGCCGGCCCGTTTGCGTTTCAGGCTTCGGCGCGTCGACGCCGTCTTCTGACATTTGGTTCCAAATAACCCGCTCGCACCGGGCGGGCTGCAGAAGGGTGACCCCTGCGACAACGGCCGCGTTCAACAGCGCCAGATCCATTGCATGACGTGTAAGTCCCCACATGACGCGCGGAAGCGGCACTTCGATCGTGGGGCCGTCTAACGGGTGCAGAAGCGTCCGCGTGAGCCGGACAGGCGAAAGCGGTTCTAACTTTGAAGAGACGCCCGCGCGTTCGAGTACATCAATACCCAGCGCGCTCAGACACTCACCGCAGACCTTGTCACGCGGGAAAGCATGTTGCTCGAGAAGACGAACCGAGAAGCCGGCACGAGCTAGCAGCAGCCCGGCAAGGCTGCCGGCAGGCCCACCCCCGATGATGATTGCCGACGCCATAGCCGGATCATAGCCGTGCTCGGAGCAGATTCGGCAGCATTAAATTGATCAGGCGATCTCGGCATGTCCGGACGCCCGCTGCCGAAGCGTTTCCATCGTGTCCCGGACTTCCAGCGCGAGCCGGCTGTTCGGGTGCTCCCGCATGATCAGGTCACCAAGCCGAAGGGCGTCGTTCCACTTTTCTTCGTGCACGGCTTTTGAAAAACGGTCTTTCAGATTGTTCAACCGTTCTTTAAAAATCCCTCGGGCGGCCTCCTGCATAGACGCCGCCTCGGCGGGCGTGAGGTAGGGGTCGACCCGCTTGAGAATCTCAATGCTGCCGTCGATATCGTTTCGCGTGACCGAATCCTTCCAACTATCCAGCAGCTGCTTCTTGTGTGCCTGCCGACGGTTTTCGATCTCGCGCGGAAGTCGAGTCGCCTGTTCTTCGTTCGGATAAATCAGCACGATTCGCTCGGCCTCGCGCATCGCGTGCGACCACCGCTCGGAACGGCAATGCTCTTCGATAGCCGTCGCCGCTTCGGAAATCTGACGTTGAATCACTTCAGTCCGGTTCTGATTGATTTCCACGCGAAGGACCGCGGCTTCCTGCGTGTAACCGAACTGGGTCTCCATCTCGTTGGCGAGCACGAATGCCGCGTCCCAATCCTTGGCGTTCATTTCTTCGCGAATCGCGCTCCGCAGAGCCTGTCGGTCCTTCTCGCGGTAGGCGACCGACTTCGCGCGGTCGCTCAGCAATTGCCGTTCACTGAGTGTCGTTAACAGTCCCGCGATCTGATGCAGGCGGTCGGTCAGCGTGCGGGTCAGATTCGTACGTTCGAGTTCCTCGGCACGCCGGGCGGCCGAGATCGATGCCGCGATCGGCCACGTGATCATGACGACCAGCACGCTGACCACACCGGCAGACAGTAGTTCAAACCCCTGGTGGTGACCTGCGAGGTACGAACCGAAGCCGAACGTAACCAGCGCCACGAAAAGGGCTCCGACGTAGATCCAGGAAAAAGAATCAGACGAGGGGGGTCGCGGGGTCTGGTTTTCCAAGTTCGCCTCTGGGTGTGCGGGGTGTCGGGCTTCCGATTTGAGCCTGAGTTTAGCCCGCTGTGCAAAGGCGTGTCAACGAAAAGTTATCGGGCCCGCGCGGCTAGACGGCAGCGGCGGCTTCCATTTTTGCTACGGCCGCGACGGCGGCCCGCACCGACCGCTTCTTCTGCGCCTCGCGGGCGTCCTCGGCGGCCTGCGCGATCGCGGCGGCGATCTGCCGAGTCCGACCCTCGCGCTCCCCCGCCAGCACCGACAGCAACGTCCAGACGCCCGCCGCAACCGAGAAGATGATGACCCAATCCATGTTTCATTCATCGGCCAGATCACGACCGATAATGAACTCCGGCGCGAAAAAATGGTTTCCCGGTTTGGAAGTCGGTAGGCGGCGGCTTTTCTAACGTATATTCGAACGGAGTTCCGCGGTTTCGGTTTCTCGGGAAAATCGGTTTTCAAAGGAACATGGCAGACGCAATAGAGCTCAACCTCGACGGATTGGTCGGCGCGACACACAACTACGCCGGCCTTTCCCACGGCAATCTGGCCTCCGGGATGCACGCGGCAACCCCGTCACACCCTAGGCAGGCGGCGCTGCAGGGATTGACGAAAATGAAGCTGCTGCACGACCTCGGCGTTAGACAGGCCGTGCTCCCGCCGCCGCTCCGACCGCGGGTCGACGTGCTGCGTCGTCTGGGTTTTTCGGGTGATGATGAAACCATTCTGAGAATGGCCGCACGTGAAGCGCCTCGGTTGCTCGCCGCGGTCTATAGCGCCTCGGCCATGTGGGCGGCGAACGCGGCGACGATTTCACCGTCGGTTGACTCCGAAGACCGCCGCGTGCATTTCAGCCCGGCAAACATGATCACCCAGTTTCATCGTTCCATCGAGCCGGACGAAACCGCGGCACGACTCAGGCAGATTTTTCCGGGACCGCAATTCGCCCATCACGATCCGTTTCCGGCGGCGGACGCGCTGGCCGATGAAGGGGCCGCAAACCACTTTCGATTGTCGAGCGCCTACGGCGAACCGGGGCTCGAAGCTTTCGTGTACGGTCGCGACGACGATTCGAAACCGGCAAAATTTCCGGGCCGGCAGACGAAAGAGGCATGCGCCGCGGTCGCCCGAAGGCACGGGCTGGCCGACGGTCGAGTCTTGATCCTGCAGCAATCCCCCAAGGCGATCGACGCTGGCGCGTTTCACAATGACGTGGTGGTCGCCAGCAATCAAAACGTGCTGCTGGCGCACGGTGAAGCTTTCGCCGCCCCGGACGCCATCGAACGGATCCGCGAACGGTTCATAGCAACCGCTGGTTCCGACCTCTGCGTTTTCGTCGCTGACCCGGAAGAGCTGACGCTGGCCGATGCGGTATCGACGTATCTGTTCAACAGCCAGATCGTGACGCTGCCGGACCAGACAATGGCGGTCATCGCGCCGATCGAATGCCGGGAGCACCCCGGCGTTCAGCGTTACTTAAAGCGAGTAACCTCGGGCGTGTCACCCGTGCGGGCCGTGCACTACGTCGACCTCCGTCAAAGTATGCACAACGGCGGCGGCCCCGCCTGCCTACGGTTGCGGGTCGTTCTCACCCCGGAGCAACTCCGCTCAGTACATTCCGGGGTCATATTTGACGACGAGCTGTATTGCCGGTTGATCGCCTGGGTCGAGAACCACTACCGGGAGTCGCTGACGGCCAACGATTTGAAAGACCCAAAGCTGCTCGAGGAAACCGCCGATGCGGCGCAGTCGCTGTCGGCAATTCTGAATCTTGACTGATCGCAGTGAAACCTTCGGCTTTGTTCTCTCGCAAATCCGACGGGTCCTACTTGGCAACTTTAAACGTGATCACGGTGACCAGATCGTCTCCCGTGATTGCGGGATAGCTCGTCGTCAGATTCGTCTTGAATTGATCAAGTGACTCGGCACCGTCGGATTTGGCCTCGGCCTCGGTGAGTTCGCTCATCTTTTTCGGCGTGACGCTGACCAAGTCGAGGTTCAGCGTCCGTTCACCGTCGCTGGCAATCGCGTGCCCGCCGAGGAACAGGCGGTTGCCTTTACGGGTCGTGCTCGTTTTTGTACCTGCCTCGATCGCGTCGATCGACGACGGGTTAAACTTCAACGTGACCATTGCAGGGCTGGTCGCTGCGGCGACTGCGCCCTGTTGTTGCATGTTCGGGCTCGGCATTGACGGAGCGTTCATCGCCCGGGCATTTTTCGATTGGACGGTCGACTGGGCGGCCGCTCGCGGGGGCTCGGTCTTCGCCGTCAGGACCGGGGTGGGGACGGGCTGCACCGGATCCGGCGGGGCAGTCTTGCACCCGATCAGGGACGCGACAATCGAACAGGCAATCAAAAGTCGGGGTTGAGTTCTCATAGGTTTTATTACGGCTGAGCGATCAAAATGTTGAGCCGGGCCAGGATGCCGTATCAAAGCACCTCCGCCGCGCGCGGGTAACTGCCCAGCACGGTCAGCTGAAGACAGTGTTGCCGGGCCTGTTCGATGGCAATTTTCATCGCCGGGTCGTCCGCGTGCGCCTGTGCGTCGATGAAGAAATAATATTCCCAGTTCACCTTTTTGCTCGGCCGCTTTTCGATGTCGGTGAGGTTGATTCCGTTCTCCTTGAACACGTCCAGGACCTCGGCCAGCGCGCCGGGTTTGTGGGCCGTGATGAACATGATTGCCGTCTTGTCGTCACCCGTGCGACGCGCGGGCTCGGGGCCGATGACCAGGAATCTGGTCTCATTCTCCGGGTCGTCTTCGATGTTCTCGAACAGGACTTGCAGCCCGTGCAGTTCGCCGGCGATCTTGGTCCCGATCGCGGCCACGCCGTCCTGAATGCCGGCCATCTCAGCGGCTTTGCTGCTGCTCGCGGCCGGCTGAATGTCCCGGTCTTTCGCGACACCACTGAGCCATTTTCTGCACTGGCTGAACACCTCAGGCTTTGAATAGATCGTGCGTATTTTGTCCCAGGGACCGCGGGCCAGAACGTAATGGTGAATCGTAATGCGGACCTCGGCGCAGATCCGCGCGCTCGAACTGAGGAATGAATCCAGGGTGTCGACGACGCCGCCGTGCAGACTGTTTTCGACCGGGACCATTCCGTAGTCGATGTGCCCGCGGACGGTTTCTTCGAACACACTGGGGATGTCCGCCAGAGGGACGTACTCGACGCTGCTGCCGAACTTGCGAAGCGCCGCCGCGTGTGAAAATGTCCCGGCGGGGCCGAGGTAGCCGATTCGTAACGGTTTCTCGAGCGCGAACGAGCCGCTCATCAATTCACGGTAGACCGCTTCGAGACAACGGTCCGGCAGGGGCCCTTTGTTGAGTTGCCGGACCTTTTCCAGAACAAATTTTTCGCGATCCGGCGCGTAGATCGGTGCGTTCGTTTGCTGCTTTAATTTCCCGATCTCCACCACGACCCGGGCGCGGTCGTTCAAGACGGAGACGATCTGTGCGTCCAGTTGGTCGATCCGTCGGCGGAGTTGATCGAGGTCAACGGGATCGGGCTGCGGGTTTCCGGGCATCAGAGCATTTTTACCGGCCAACCCAACATTGGGCAATCCGACGCCGACGGCCTTACCCTGTGTAAACGCATTGACTTCGAATAAAATTGCCCGTTCGATATCGCCTGTTCAGCATTGCCGATCGTGATCACCCTAAGTCAAAGGATTACTTGTATGTCAGAGCCAATCATTCCCGCCGTCGGCGCCGCCGCTCCTGCATTCGAACTTCCCGCGTCCGGGGGAAAAGCGATTTCGCTCGCGGGTTTTAAAAACAAGAAGACCGTAGTCCTCTATTTTTACCCCAAGGCGGATACACCCGGGTGTACGAAAGAAGCGTGCGGTTTTCGCGACGCCTTGGCGGAATACGACTCGGCGAAGGTCGCCGTACTCGGTATCAGCCCTGACCCGGTGAAGGACGTCGAGAAATTCTCGCAGAAATTTGAGCTGAACTTTCCGCTGCTGGCCGACGCAGATCATGCAATCGCCGAAAAGTACGGCGTCTGGGTCGAGAAGAGCATGTACGGCAAGAAATATATGGGCGCTGCCCGGACGACTTTCGTGATCGGCAAGGACGGCAACGTCGCGCACGTGTTCGAAAAGGTGAAACCCGAAGGGCACGACCAGGAAGTACTAGCTTGGATTAAAGAAAACGCGGTGTGATTTTCTGGTCCAATAATGTTCGTCCGGCCGATGTATCTGACAGGTTCATCCTGCGTCGCTTCGATGGATCAGAGCGACGGGTCGTTCAAAACGCTCAATTTTTTTTAAGGAGTCCTGACATGCCCCAGAAGATCACTAAGAAGGTCGACGTCGCCCGTAAAATTGTTTCCAAAGCCGCGGTGAAGACCGCCGTCCGCAACAGCCCGATCCCAAAGCCGGTCGTTTCGACTAAACGGAATGACATCACCGGCGACGCGATCGCCCGCAAGGCGTTCGAGATTTTCGCCTCGGGCAAAGGCGGGTCCGAGCTCGACAACTGGTTTCAGGCCGAACGCGAGCTTCGCACCGCCGCTTGAGAGCATGAAATAGATGACGCGAGCCGCGCCGCCGCGGGTCGGAGATGGGTCCCGCGGCGGCGTGATCGGTTCGGCCAAATCGCCTAGCTGCGCCCGGTCGAGTGCAGTGGTCTACAATCGGGAATGGTCGACGACTCGCCTGCCAGCCCTGCCGCCGCGGTCCCGTTCGCAGCAGTACCACTTTTCCCGCTGCCTCACGTGGTGCTGTACCCGCGGGCGATTCTTCCGCTGCACATCTTCGAAGAGCGTTATAAATCGATGATCGCAGACGTCTTGAAAGGCGACCGACGGATCGCGATGGCGCTCCTTCTTCCCGGCTGGGAGAAGACGGTTTCCGCCCAGCCGAAAGTCGATCCGACCATCTGCACCGGAACGATTGCCGCGCACGAGAAGCTCGCCGACGGCACTTTCAATCTGCTGCTGGTGGGGGAAGAACGGGCGAGAATCATCTCAGAAATTCAGCAGCACCCGTACCGGATTGCTCAGTTCGAACCGTTGCAGATCGCGCCGGTGATGGAGATCGACCTCAGCAACGAGCGGCGGCGTCTGATCGCCGTGTTCAGCAACGGTCAGTTCGCGAACGCACCGGTTTGCCAGAAATTTCTGGACATGCTTGCCGGGTCGCAGTCGACCTCAGAGATTGCCGATCAGGTCGCGTTTAACGTCCTCGAGGACATCAAGTTCAAGCAGCAGTTGCTCGCGGAAACCGACCACCGCCGTCGCGTATCAAGGATTGTCGCCGCGGTGGAAACACTTCAATACCGCACCTGAAACCAACTCAGAATTTGACGGCCTGCGAACCAATACAACCAGACGCAACTCAGACCGCCGACGGGGCGCAGAAGTCCATCAGCCGCGCGATCTCCGCCCGGAGGTCTTTGCGGTGGACGATGAAGTCAACAAATCCGTGCTCTTCGAGGAATTCGCTCCGCTGGAAACCGTCGGGCAGAACGACTTTGATGGTGCCTTCGATCGTTCGGGGGCCGGCGAAACCGATCAGCGCTTTGGGCTCGGCAATAATGAAATCGCCCAGCATCGCGAAGCTGGCCGTCACACCACCGGTCGTCGGGTCGGTTAACAGCGAAATAAACAATTGACCCGCGTCGTCGAGCCTGGCAAGGGCCGAACTGGTTTTGGCCATCTGCATCAAAGACAGCGAGGATTCCTGCATGCGGGCACCGCCCGAGCAGCTGACGATCAGCAACGGGAGCTTATCCTCCGCCGCGGCTTCGATCGTGCGGGTGATCTTTTCGCCGACGACGCTCCCCATCGAGCCCATCATGAAGGTCGGATCCATGGCCGCGATCATGATCGGCCGGCCCTTGATGAATGCCTTGCCGGCGACGCACGCGTCCTTTTGCCCGCTCTTCATCTGCACCTGCGCGAGCCGGTCCTTATAGGCCACCTTGTCGACGAACTTCAGCGCGTCCACCGGTTCGAGGTCGTCGAACATTTCTTCGAACGCATTGTCGTCGGCCAGCTGCGCGATCCGGGTGCGGGCCGAGACGCGAAAATGGTGCTGGCAGTTCGGACAGACGTGCATCGCCTCTTCGACCACCTTCCGGAACAGCATGTCGCTGCACTCGGTGCACCGCATCCAGAGGCCTTCGGGAATGCCTTCTTTTTCCTTTTTCACCTTATCGGTTGGAAGCTGGGACATAGTGCTGAAATGGTTGCAGAGGTCCGCCGCGGATGCAAGCGCGAACGCATCCCGGTCTGCGGTCACGCTCGTCGGCCGTCACTTCGATGCGCGAAGCGCTAGCTCTTCGCGTGATGTGCAAAATGATAAAGGAACAACGCCGCCGCCGTCGCGACGTTCAGGGAATCGGTACCTCTGCTCATCGGGAGCATGATCTTTCTATCGCATTGGGCAACAACCTCCGGATCGAGTCCGCGGGCCTCGTTTCCCATCAATAACGCGAGCCTGTTCCCCCGGCGTGCGGCAGGCAACGGCTCGGCGTCAGCCGATAGAACGGCGGCTGCCAGCTCGTACCCGAATTCGTTCCGAAGTCGCCTCAGGTCGCGAATGATGTTTTCCGATTGTCGCATCGGCATACTGAAAATGTTCCCCATGCTGACCCGGATGCTGAGCCGGTAAAACGGATCGCAGGACCGCTCGCCCATGAGGATCGCGTCGGTGCCCAGCGCGCTGGCGTTGCGAATCACCGAGCCGAGGTTCTCAAAATTGGTCAGGTCCGGGCAGATGACCAGGGTCTGCCGAGCACCCGCCGCGCCCGCGATCTGTTCCAGTGTGAGTGAAGGCTTGCGACGTCCGATCGAAATGACCCCGGTGTGGAAATTATAGCCAATGACCGTGTCGAGCGCCGCATCCGGCAGGACGTAAAACGGAACGCCATCGGGTATCGCCGGCGCGATCAGTGCTGCTTTCCTCTCCGCGACCAGCACCGAGTCGACCGGGTAGTCACTGGCGAGCAACCGGCGGACGACGAACTCGCTCTCGGCAATAAACCTGTCTCCCAGCCTGGCAAGTTCGCGGTCCTTGAGGTTGCGGTACAGCGCCAGCCGCGGATCGTCGGTCGAGGAAAGAAATTCAGGCGGCATCAGACCCTTCCACTGGCACTACTGGACCCGTTCTGCACGCAACGTGGCATTTCTGCTAGCCTACCCGTCATGCCGGCAGCGCTGATCGTACAGGACTTGGTCAAGCAATACGGCCAGACGCGCGCAGTCGACGGTGTGAATTTTCAGGTCGAGGGCGGTGAAATCTTTGGACTGCTCGGTCCCAACGGTGCCGGGAAAACCTCGGTGATCGAATGCGTGCTCGGCCTTCGGATTCAAGACCGGGGGACAATCACCGTCGGCGGGCTCGATTCCAAAAGCCATTCCGAGCAGATCAAACAAATTGTCGGCGCGCAGCTTCAGGCGACGGCGCTCCACGACAAGATCACGCCGCGGCAGGCGATGCAATTCTTCGGTTCGTTCTACCAAAACGCCGTCCCCCCTGACCAACTGCTGCAACGCTTCGGCCTGGCCGGGAAAGCGGACGTCGCGTTCGACACCCTTTCCACTGGGCAAAAGCAGCGATTGGCGCTCGCGCTGGCGTTTGTAAACGATCCTCGAATTTTGTTTCTCGACGAGCCGACGGCGGGCCTCGATCCACGATCACGTCGCGAGCTGCACGCCGACATTCGCCGCCTGCAAGACGAGGGCCGGGCCGTCATTCTGAGCACGCACTATATTGTAGAAGCGCAAGAGCTTTGCGACCGCGTAGCAATCATCGACGAGGGTAAAATCATCGGAACCGGGACACCGGACGCCTTGATCGCGAATGCCGGTCTCGGTCAGACCATCAGGATCAAGACGGCAAACAAGCTTGACGAAGCAGCGATACGAACCGTGAACGAGATTTCGAGTGCCCGGCAGGTCGGTGAGTACTGGGAGCTCGGCACGTCTCAGATGAACAAATGCTTGATCGCCGTGGCCCGGCTCATCGACGAACGGGACGACCAGCTCATCGATCTGCAGATCCGCCGGCCCAGTCTTGAAGACGTGTTTCTTTCGCTGACCGGGAAGTCGATTCTGACCAATTGATCATCTAATGTTTTCTGGTCTATCACAACATTTACTGCTGAGTCTTCGGTTGAATCTGCGGAGCCGGCAGGCGTTAATTTACGGCTACGTAGTGCCGGTCTTTTTCCTTTTCGCGTTCGGCACGTTGTTCCGTTGGGATCACCCGCCGCTGCTCGCGCGGATGGGACAACTGCTGACGATCAGCACGCTCGGCGGGGCGTGTTTCGGGATGCCAACGGGAATGGTCGCCGAGCGCGAACGGGGTGTCTGGCGACGCTATCGCCTGCTGCCCGGCGGAACGCGCGGGCTGATCACCAGCACGATGATCTCCCGGGCGTTGATCATCGGTTCGGCGGCGTTGCTGCAAATCCTGCTCGCCCGGGTCGTGTACGGGACACCGTTTCCGGAGCACCCGCTTGTCCTGACCGGTGTGTTTCTGTTCGTCGCGTTTTCGTTCGAAGGGCTCGGCCTTGTAGTCGCCGCGCTGGCCGACACCGTACCGGCCGTCCAGGCCCTCGGGCAGGCGATTTTCCTTCCAATGATTATGGTGGGGGGTGTGGGAGTTCCGCTGACGAATCTGCCCGACTGGGCGCAGACGCTCGCCGGTTTTTTCCCGGGAAGGTATGCCGTCGAAGCGCTCCAGCCGTGCTTTGATGGCAATCCACGGTTCGGCTTTCCGTTGCTGGCTTTGGCGGTGATCGGCATCGCCGGCTGCGTGGCAGGCGGGCGATTGTTTCGCTGGGACGCCAACCAACGCGTCTCTGCCTCGGGTGCGCCGTGGGTAGTTCTCGCGATGGCTTCGTGGATCGCGGTCGGGTTGGCAGCGCTATCGACGGGGCGATTAAAACCGGTTGGTGTGCCATCCACGTCGACCTCTGCGCGACAACAACGACGCGCCGCGACGCGACCCCAACCGTGGGACGCGATCACGACCGATCAGATTAACTCGCTGACCTTCACCGGGCTGCCCGACGAGCGAGGCACGATCGCGCCGCTGGCTCCTCCCGACTTCACCTTGCCAGTTCCCGAGGATCGCGAGCGAATGGACCAACTGGTTCAAAAGTTGGACGCGTGGCCTCCGGGACATCTGGCCGACGCCGGTCAGTGCGTCCGCAACCTTTTTTCAGTCGCGGCGATCGCCGACTACACCCAGGACTCGTTGGAAGCCCCGCTCGCCAGGACGATCTTCGAGCAGCTAAAATCGAGCTACGACCACGAAAAATTGATCCGAATTCTGACATGGATGTCGCTGACACCCGACCAGGGAACCGTCATTCGAACAGCGCCGGAACTCGGTCTACCCGGTCCCGTCAACGAAGACGTCGTGAGGTCACGTATCTTCATTTATTCCCGGCGTCTCCTGGGCCGGTTGCTCGGGAAGCTCCCCGACGTGCAACCGCAAAGCTGAAAACGAATTGCTGTAGTTCCATAGCTTTTTCGGATGCGATGCCGAATTCGATCTATAGATTTTATTTATTTGCCTCTTGTGTTCGGCGGGATTCTGTGGAATAATACTCGGCGTCGGCGGGTTATGTCGACAGGAGAACCCCAGTGCGAACGAATAAAACTACATCATGGGCCGCCCGTCATGAACGAGGGATGTATTCCCTCCGACTGACCGTGGCGCAAGATTCGCGCCGTTAACTCCCAGCCTTGATCGGCCGGGAGTTCTTCCCGGACGAAAGTAATCCTTTCGATACATCCGGGAATCAGGCGTGGTTTGCGGTCTTGGCGTTTTCGCCGAGTAGCTGCCAACTTTCGAGTTCTGCCGTCGGGCGATCTGTCGCCGGTACAGCGCAGATGCGTGCGAGCAGGTCGCGGCAAGGCATTGCTGGCGGGGTCGGGATGGCGAACGGAGCAAGCCAATAACGGTGTCGTTAAAAGCGGGAGGCTCATGAACAGAACGTGGATCAGTATAGTGGTTTCACTCAAAAACCATAGTTTATGCTGATTATAGGTGAAGTATGTAAAGTACGGTCGTGCAGTAAGCTGGCCGCCGAAGATACGGTGCGTGCGCTCGGCCGTCCGGCCGTCGCGTGGAGATTGCGGCCGACTTCGAAAACGGTGGACGCGTATCAAGCATTGGTAGCTCAACCGGACCGAGCGCCGGTCTACGAAACCGGAGGTTGAAGGTTCGAGTCCTTCCCAGTGCACTGGCGTATTAAAGTGGTTGTATCTAGGTGGAACGCACTATACGGCCGGCACGGTGGTCGTGTCGGGAGCAAAGGAAGCTGTCATGGCAAACGAACGATTCGAGCGTAACAAGCCTTACGTAAATGAACGCACGATTGGTGATATCACTCGCGCGGCAAGACAGTACGTTCGGGCGTAGTGAATCGAATCCCGGCCTGCACGTCGGCGGGGTGACTTGTTCAAGGGGCGGGGTCACCCCGCCCTTGGGGCGTGAGTTCCACTCGGTGCAGTACAGAAAAGCGGTTCAGTAGCCCAATCGGTAGCGGCACCTGTTTCAGAAACAGTTCAGTGCGGGTTCGAGTCCTGCCTGGACCACTGAGGGAAGACACGGATGGAATACGGGGCCGTCCTCAAGCGGGAAGACACCTGACCTGCACTTAGGGACCGAGAGTTCGATTCGCTCCGGGGTCAATCCTGTGAATGCGGTCGAAGTTCGGCCGGGTGTTGGCGGTCGTCATAGCTCAGAGGCAGAGCACCCGGTTGTCAACCGGAAGGTCGCGGGTTCGATTCCCGCTGGCGGCGTCTCGGGTGAAGGCTGTCGGTGAAAGCCGAGTGACGAATAAAGAGAACAGAGACTCGCTAAAGGGTTGCTCCTCTTCGTTCTGCATTCTGCGTCCACCGTGCGGCTTCACCCGAGCGGGCAAACGTTAAAGGATGAATACAGAACGAAGCAAAAGAGCAAGCTCCGGTCGTCTAATGGATGGGATCTCCGGATTTCACCCGGAAGATGCCGGGTTCGATTCCCGCCGGGAGCATCCTGAACACAATCGCTGACGAGCACCGTTGCTCGGCATGTTGCCTGTCGCCATTCTGCATTCATCGTTCATCGTTTCTCTCGACGCGTAGATGGCAGAGCGGCGATTGCAGCAGGCTGTAACCCTGCCGGCCCTGGTGGCCTTCGAAGGTTCGAGTCCTTCTCTACGCATGTGGCCGTAGCTCAACCGGCAGAGCACCAGGCGGTGAACCTGATTCGTGTGAGTACGAAACTCACCGGTCACCCTTTGAGCTGAAAAACTGCATGAGCCCGAGTAACGGAAACCCGGAAAGGAGACGAACATGACAGACACTTACACTTTGAGCGATGCCGCGGCGGTGCTGCACGTCCGCTTCCTGGACTACCACCTGGATCTGCTTCTGGCGGCACTGGACCTGCCGCACAAGGCGACCGACGCGCAGATTAAATCTTCGGTCGCTGAGGTGCTCGAGATTGACGTCGTTAAGCTGAAATACTTCATCGTCGATCGACACCACGACAGCGATATCACGCTTCGTTGGCGGTGAACGCTTAGCTCGATTCATCTTCGAGCAACTGCGTCATTCGCCGATTGGGCCAATCGAACACGGCACTGGCGGTTGCGCCCGTGCCGTTATTCATTGTTAATGCGCCGTGTGTCCCGACCGTTAAGCTTTTGCGGCCTTTTTCGGTGGAATTGGTTGCATCTGGTTGGTCTTGACCAGCTCCTGATACTGGTTCCAATTCATCGGCGGCTTGCCGCTCGGGATTTCTTTCATCGTGATGCAGCCTTCCACCGGGCAGGCGAGCGCGCACATATTACATCCGACGCAGGCGTCGAGATTGACTGTGAAGACGTCGACGGTGCCGGTGCTTTGCTCTAGCTGAAGATTCGGAGCGGCTTCGCCTTTGAGCTTTCGCGGTTCGCCGAACCGGGTGGCGTAATCGGGCTTTGACACCTTGTCCCAGTTGATCGCCTGATAACAGCCGTCCTCGCACGACGCGTAACAAATGCCGCAGTGGATACAGGTCGCTTCGTTAATGTCGGCGACGACCTTGTAGTTAAGGTCCAGGTCGCCCCAGTGTTTGATACGCGGCGTCGATTGACCGATGACCTGATCCAGCGTGTCGAACCCCTTCTGGCTCATCCACTGTTCCAAGCCGCGGGTCATGCCCTTAATGATGCCGAACCCGCGGTGCATGACGGCGGTGCACACCTGCAGCGACGTCGACCCGAGTAAGAGGAATTCAGCGCAATCTTCCCACTTGCGAATACCGCCGATCCCGCTGATCGGCAGCTTTAGTTCGGGGTGGCTTGCCAGCTGGCTGATCATGTACAGCGCGACGGGTTTAACCGCTGGCCCGCAATACCCGCCGTGGGAACCGTTCCCGCCGACGTTGGGCTTGGGTGTCAGCGAGTTGAGGTCGACACCCATGATCGAGTTGATGGTGTTAATCAGACTGATCCCGTCCGCGCCGCCTCGCTTGGCGGCCAGCGCGACCTGCGCGACGTCGGTGACATTCGGTGTCAGCTTCGCCAGCACGGGGATCGTCGAGACTTCTTTGACCCAGGCGCAGATCATCTCGGCGTATTCCGGGACCTGCCCGACGGCCGACCCCATGCCGCGTTCACTCATGCCGTGGGGGCACCCGAAGTTGAGCTCGAAGCCGTCCACGCCTGAGTCCTGAATCTGCTTGATCACACGGTGCCAGGTCTCGCGTTTGGATTCAACCATCACCGAGGCAATCAGCGCATTGTCCGGGTGTTTCCGCTTGACCTCGGCCATCTCACGAAGATTGTCTTCAAGCGGCCTATCCGAAATCAGTTCGATGTTGTTGAGGCCCATCAACCGCTGATTGTTCAGCGAGATGCCGCCGTACCGCGATGCGACGTTGACGATCGGCTGATCGGTCAGCGTCTTCCAGACCGCGCCACCCCACCCGGCGTCGAACGCGTTGCGGACCTGATAGGCCGTGTTGGTCGGGGGCCCGCTGCCGAGCCAGAAAGGGTTCGGCGACTTGATCCCGGCAGTGTTGCAGCTGATGTCTGGCATAAAACTCGAATCAGAATGTTTGGCCACGAGCGTGGCACGGATTTATAAAGGTCAGTAAAGAAAAAAGACCGCAAGGCTGTTGTTCGGGCTCGGCCATCGGAGGCCGGACTTCGACTGAAACTCCGGGCCGCCGTGGTCGGCGATTCGGATCAAAAATGCGTCGGCTCCCGCTTCAGGAACTGCCCGCGGGTCGGCTCGCCGACGAATTTGCCGTCGTCGATCATGACTTGTCCGCGGACTGTCACCACGCTCGGTCGGCCTTCAATTTTCATCGATTCGAACGGATTGTAATCGACGGCCATATGGTGCCGGGACGCGCCGATCGTGCCGGCAAGATTCGGATCGAAGACGACCAGGTCGGCGTCGCTGCCGAAGGCAATCGTTCCCTTACGCGGGTACAGCCCGAAGAGCTTCGCCGCCTGGGTCGACAGACTGTCGACGAACCGGTTCAGGTCCAACCGACCCGTCTTCACACCGGCACTGAACAGCACCGTTCCGCGGTCCTCCAGCGAAGGAATGCCATTGGGGATTTTCGTAAAATCACCGCGGCCCATTTCCTTTTGACCGACAAAATCAAACGGCGCGTGGTCCGTCGCGACGGTGCTAATGTTGCCGTTCGCCAGATTGTCCCACAAAAACGGCTGGTTGCGTTTGTCCCGAAGCGGGGGGGACATGACGAACTTGCTTCCTTCGAAGTTTGGAAGCTCGGCGTGGGTTTTGTCCAAAGTCAGATACTGGATCAGCGTTTCGATCCAGACCTTCGTGCCGCCGGCGCGGGCGCGGAGCGCCTGCTCGACGGCCGGCTTACAGCTCGTGTGAACAATATAGCAGTGCGTCTGGTGGACGTCGGCGAACGTCATCAGGTGGTGAACCCCCAGCGTCTCGACCGACTCGGGTCGCGACGGTTCGTGCCATTCCGGACCGGTCCGCCCGGCGTCGAGCAGTTCTTTCGATCGCATCGCGACGGCTTCTGCATTTTCACAGTGCGCTGTCACGATCACGCCGAGCGACTTTGCGAGTTTCATCACATTGAACAGCTCGCCGTCGTCGACCCCGAACGCCCCCTTGTAAGCCAGGAAGACTTTGAACGACGACAAACCGGCGGCAACGATTTCTTTCAACTGCGATCGCGTCAGCTCGTCGAACCGCGTGACCCCCATGTGGAACGTAAAATCGCAGGCGCTGCTGCCTTGCGCTTTTGACTTCCAAAGCTCGAATGCCGCGAGCGGTTCGTCGCTCCGCGACGGACAGATCATTTCGATCAACGTCGTCGTCCCGCCGAACAGCGCGGCCTTGGATTCGGTCGCATACGTTCCCTTGGCGGACGTGCCCATGAAGGGCAGGTGAATGTGAACGTGGGGATCGATAAAACCGGGGAAGACGTACTTCCCGGTCGCGTCGATGACGGTCGTGCCAGGCGTGGCGGTTAAGTTCGGACCTATCCGCGAGACCGTCTGGTCTTCACAGAAGATATCGGCTTTGTACGAGTCCGCCGCCGTGACGATGAGTCCATTTCGAATAAGCAGGGGCATGAAAAACGTTGCCTTTTTCCATCGTTGAGGTGTCGCGCGGGTTGGTACGACCGCGCGACCTTAGCACAATCTAAACGATTGTTCCACACAAACCTTGACGCCGCGCGAACCGATTTCATAATTCAACCGAGCTTCCGCGCCGACGCCAATCAATGACGAGTTACCAACGATGACAAGCCTTTCTATCGGCTGCGCACCCGGGTCAAACCGATCGTCCGCCAGCGAGATCCGCGAGCTGAGCGAAGACGTCTCGGCGTCACCTTATTACAACCCGGACATCGCGCCGGTGGGACGCGCCGGTCGCAAGTGGGGGACGTTTGATATTGCCGCGTTGTGGATCAGCATGTGTGCGTGCATCCCGACGTACACGCTCGCTTCGTCGTTGATCGCGCTCGGGATGAACTGGTGGCAGGCGGTCGGGACGATCACGCTCGCCAACGTGATCGTGCTGGTCCCGATGATCCTCAATGCCCACGCCGGGACCCGCTACGGAATTTCGTTCCCGGTTTATTGCCGCGCCAGCTTTGGCATCCGCGGCGCGAACATCCCGGCCATGCTCCGGGCGCTTGTCGCCTGCGGGTGGTTCGGCATCCAGACTTGGTACGGCGGGGAGGCCATTTACAAAATCGCGGGCGTCTTTTTTCCTTCGATCGTCGATTGGCCGCAAACATTTCTCGCGATCAATTCTGCACAGTTTGCCTGCTTCATGGTCTTCTGGGCGATCAATATGATCGTCGTGTACCGCGGCATCGAGTCGATCCGAATTCTGCTCAACATCAAAGCCCCGCTGCTCATCGCGCTGGGATTACTGCTGCTCGGCTGGGCGGTTTGGCGAGCGCACGGACTTGGGCCGATGCTATCGCAACCGTCGGCGTTCGCGGTCGGGCAGCCGAAGGACGGACAGTTCGGGCCCGTCTTCGTCGGCGCGCTCACCGGCATGATCGGGTTCTGGGCGACCCTGTCATTGAACATCCCTGACTTCTCCCGGTACGCCCGCAGCCAGAAGGCGCAGATCCTCGGTCAGGCGATCGGCTTGCCGACCACGATGGCGCTTTATTCGTTCATCGGCGTCGCCGTCACCAGCGCGACGATGGTCATTTTCGGCCACACCATCTGGGACCCGGTCGACCTGCTGATCACTTTCAAAAATCCGGCCGTGCTCGTCCTGGCTATGGTGTCGCTGTGCATCGCCACGCTGGCAACCAATCTGGCCGCGAATGTCGTCAGCCCGGCGAATGATTTTTCCAACCTCGCGCCGAAATATATCGGGTTCCGGACCGGCGGTTTGATCACCGGTGTTATTGGCATCCTGATACAGCCGTGGCGGCTGGTGTCCGATCCGCATCTGTACATTTTCACTTGGCTGGGCGGATACTCTTCGCTGTTGGGCGCGGTCGGTGGGATCCTCATCGTCGATTACATCCTGCTGCGAAAAGGCCGGCTGGATCTGGCGGGGTTATACAAGGAACACGGACCTTACTGGTACGCCGGAGGGTTCAACGGGTCGGCGATCGTTTCGCTGCTGATCGGCATCGGACTATGCGTTCCGGGGTTTCTCGGCTCGGTTCACGTGATCAATGTTCCGGATCTTTGTACGTTACTTTACAACTATGGCTGGTTCGTCAGTTTCGGTGCCGCGGGGGTTTGCTACGGCGTTCTTTCCTGTCTGGGCCGCCAACCGTTCGCACCCGTCGTCGCTTGACGGGACCGTGACTGCGGAAGTAACTTCATCGAAGCAAATTTCGACCAGCTTCCCGTCTATTTGTCATCTCGAGCGAGTTCATTATGCAAAACAAAATGGTTCCGGTCCGCAGTAACAAGGTTCTCGTCCGTTCTTCGGCCGAACGGCTTGCTGCCCGAAAACCCGCGATCGAGATGCTCGAATCTCGGACGATGCTGTCGGCCGACCTTGCGCTCTCGGTCGTCGGGCCCGCGAACGTGACGGCCGGCACTAATGCGACCTATATCTTCACGACCGTGAACAACGGTAAGGGAACCGCCAACGGGATCCTCTATACCGTGCCGGTCGGATTTCCGGCCGGTTGCTCGCAGGTGTCGTTCACGTCGACCACCGGGCCGGCCACTAAGCTCGCGCCGGGACAGTCACAGACTTACACCCTGGTCCTGAAAGTCGACGCCAGCGTTCCGAGCGCGACCGTGCTGAACTTTCCGGAACTGGTCAACACAAAAGGCGAAATCAATCCGGCTGACAACACCGCAACCATCTCGACCCCGGTCATTTCCTCCGCCGACCTGAACATTGTTGTTTCGGGTCCGGCTAAAGTGACGCGTGGGAACACGGTCACCTTTACAATCAGCACCGTCAACGCCGGGCCGAGCTTGGAACCGACGGGCCTTTACACGCCGCCTTCGGGGTTTCCTGCGGGGTTGTCGCAGGTCTCGTTTACAACCATCAGCGGCCCGGGCTTCTCACTTCCGCCCGGCTCGCAGAGTACCTTCGCGGTGGTCATGTTGGTCGACCCGAGCGTTGCGAACGGCACCGTGCTGAGCTTCCCGGCAGTACTCACCGGCGGTATTGTCGACCCCAACCAGGCGAACAACACCGCGACCGTCAGCACGACCGTCGTCAGCCAGACCGTGCTACCAGTGACCGTCGGGCTTACCAGTTCGTCATTCAACTCGACGAGCAATCTCGGCGATTTGGTCAGCTTCACCGCCGCCGTCACCGCGGTAACCCCCGGCGGGGCGACTCCGACCGGGACTGTCACCTTTACCTCCGACGGCACGGCGTTGGGGACGGTGCCCGTCGCCTCCGACGGCACCGCGACCTTGCCCGCGTCGTCCGACTTGGCCGACGGGTATCACACGATCATTGCCAGCTACAGCGGTGACGCGACCTACGTCGCCACGACGCGATCGATCACGCAGGTTGTTAACACGCCGATCCCGTCGACGGTGATCCCGATTTTCGGAAAGGTCACGCTGCCCACCGCCGTCGTCTCGGGTGCCAATTTCAAGGCCAGTCTTCCGGTCGGGTTCACTAACAACGGCAGCAAGCAGGACGGCATTTTCAGCGTCACTTTGTTCGCAAACACCACTTCGAGGCTGGACGGGAACCAGGTACAAATCGCCGCGCCGGTCTTGAAACACTTTACGCTGCTGACGAATCGACACGGGGCATTCCCGCTCAAGCTGTCGTCGCTGCCGTCCAGCCTTCCGTCGGGCACGTACCACATCATCGCCCAGATCAAGGACGCGAACGGGCTTTTCAATGAAGTTGCGACCACCCAGACGATCACCACCGCGGCGCCATTCGTGACTCTCGCGGCGACGACGACCGGCGTCCTTCCGGCTGCAATCGCCGCTGGGAAATCCGGGTCGATCACCATCAGCGTGACCAACAACGGTAACATCGATGCGACCGGTCCGCTGAGCGTTTCCGTAGCGCCTTCGATCGATCAGGTTACCGCCGTCACGGGCGTCACCGTCGCGACGCTTTCCAAACCGACGGCCACAATCAAAGTCGGCAAGACCGTCAAATACACGTTGCACTTCAAGAACCTCGCGCCACTGACCCCCGGGAGATACTTCCCGATCGCAACAATTTCCATCGGCGGCAAGACGGCGACCGTCACCGGCACTTCCTCATTCGTACTCAGCTGAACTTACTCGGCGGGTTTAAAATTTATAGCAGGAGAACGCCTCGTCGTTTCAAACGTCGACGCGTTCTCCTGCGTCCGATAAGTGGGATCAATATCGAAGATTTCTTCGTTCTGCGGGCGTGGTAACCATCGACAATTCTCGACACGCGAAGCAATCGTCAGATATGCTACTGGCGGAGGAAAATGCGCTCGATATCCAAACGTCTGCCAACGCCGCGTGCCCCGCGGCGTTGTGTCGTTGCCGCTGTATCAGTGGTGGCCGCTGCGCTGTTGGCGGCAAGACCAGCCGTTGCAGCGGTCGGAATCGACGTCGACTTCGATCTCGGCGTGGTCGACAACGCGATCGTGTTGAACGACGTCGTACACGCGTCGGACCTTTACGCCCCGAAGACGTTCGCCCCGACTTTCGGCGGGGTGACGCTTTCCATTCCCTTCAACAACGATTACGGCCAGGGTTCGGTGCTCGCGGTGGTTGACCTGGGTTTGGCCGACAACGCGAATCCGGCCCTCACGCGCGTCAGCACCTATGTAAATATCAATCTGCCCACCAACCCCGCCACGACCCCGCCGGCCACGCTGATTGGTGATCACGCCAACAGCGTCACCAAGTTTGCCGGTGGCTTCAACGGAACAACCACTGACAATTTCGTTTCGCTTACCGATTTCGGCGTCGCGCCGGCGGCGACGCTGTGGTCCGGATCGATCGTCGAAACGGGTAATCCGAACGACGACACGAATACACAGACGACGGCCTCGGTCATGTATCCATTCGTGCAGATGATGGAGGTGGGTATCAACGGCCGGAAAGCCGACGTGTTGAACGCCAGCTTCGGCGCGCCGGACGTGCCGCCGTCGGACGATTTTCTCAGCGCCGCACTCGACGGGCTTGCCCGGCAAAACCCGCATTCGACGCTCGCGATCGCCGCGGGTAATTCCGGACCCGGCAACGGAACGGTCGCCTCGCCCGCCGCGGGATTTAATAACATTTCAGTCGCCGCGTTGGCGTCGGATCCGACCCTTTCGTACACATCGGCTTCGGAATACTCGAGCCGGGGACCACAGGGGTTTTACAACCCTTACAACAATCAGACCGTCCCCAGTGCGCGACCCGCGGTCGATCTCGCCGCGCCGGGTGACTACTTCATCACTGAAGCAACCCCGGTCGCATCGGAACCGGGGAACTATTTACTTTCGATCGGAGCGGGCACCAGTTTCGCGACGCCGCTGGTGTCGGGAGCGGTCGCGCAATTGACTGCGTACGCCCACGGGCTGGAAAACTCATCGGGCACACTTTCGTCGCTCGATCCTAAGTTCCCGCAGCGCGTTCAGGACGCGACCGACAGCCGGGTCGTTAAAGCGATCCTTCTAAACTCCGCCGACAAGACCGGGGTTTGGAATAACGGGCAGACCTTGGTGAACGGTGTTCTGACCACTTCGCAGGGACTGGATCCGGTGATCGGCGCGGGACGGTTGAACGTCGGTCGCGCGGCTGACAACTATCTGAACGGCGCGTTCGACCCCGGTGTCATCGGCACCGCGTTCGTCGGCCCCAGGGGTTGGGACCTGAGCACGGTGACCGAAGGCGTGCCCAATGTTTATCTGCTCGGTCAACTCGAAGCCGGGCAGACACTGACGACGACGCTCGACTGGTTCGCCGAGGACAGCTACGACTCGGCAACAATGCTCGCGTCGGCCGACCGGTTCGCCAATCTTTATCTCGAAGTGTTCGAGCTGAACGGCGCGGATCCACCGCAGATGATCGCCTTGTCGGGCACGCCGTATAACAACGTGCAGGAATTGTCATTTCTGCTGCACGCCACGGCCGACTATGAAATTGCCGTGGTGTACGCCGGGGTGCAGTACGCGCCGATCGGCGATCTTACGAACAGCGAACAATACGCGCTGGCGTGGTCGAATGTCAGCGTCCCGGAACCTTCGGGCGTTCTGATGGCGTTCTCCATGATGACCATCGTCGCGCGACGTCGTCGACCGGTTCTGGCCTGATCGCGGTGTGATGCCTGACGTCGTGCGTTTCGTAATTCCGTGGTGAAGCAGACAGCGATGCGGGTACACTGCGACAATGCCGGTTGAAGCTTCACATTCCGCTACGCTGGACGTCCGGCCGATGGTCGATGGCATGCTGGCCGGTGCGGTCTCGCGACGCGCTTCGGACATTCACGTCGAGCCCTCGGCCGACGGGTACGACATTAAGTTTCGTATCGACGGCCTGCTGCAGTTTATCTCGAAGCACGACGCCAACACCGGCCGGGCGGTCGTCGCTCGGCTGATGGTCATGGCTGAACTGCTGACCTATCGACAGGACATTCCGCAGGAGGGCCGGATCAGCACCACGATCCAGCAACGGCAGCTGGACCTCCGGCTCGCGATTATTCCCACCGTCCACGGCCTGCGGGCGGCCGTTCGCCTGCCGGCCGATTTGATTCAGCCGAAAAATCTCGACGAACTGCAGTTGCCTCCGAACGCGCTCGATGGATTGAAACAATTCGCGTCGCACGGCTCGGGCATGCTGATCGTCACCGGCCCGGCCGGCAGTGGAAAAACCACAACTATCTACGCGCTGCTTAGGCACATCGTCGAGCATTCTCCGGGGCTTAGCGTTGTCACGCTGGAAGACCCGGTCGAACGGCACTTGCCGGGGATTACGCAAATCGAAGTGAAGCCGTTCGGTCAGATGACATACGAAAAAGCGCTGCGAAGCATTCTGCGGCAGGATCCGCAGGTTTTAGCGTTGGGAGAGATTCGTGACGTCGCGACAGCGACGCTCGCGGTGCAGGCGGCTCTGTCGGGGCATCGTCTGGTCTGCACGTTTCACGCCGCCACGGCGGCGGGCGGGTTGTCGCGGATGATCGAGATGGGTATCGAACCTTATCAGTTGGCCAGCAGCGTATTCGGGGCGATGGCGTTGCGGCTGGTGCGGCGGAAAGTCGGTGAACAGTATGAAGGCCGACTACCGGTCGCGGAGTTCGTCCGTCTGGACGACGCCGCGCGGGCCGGCCTGCTTCGACGCGACGACGCCGCAACGCTGCAGCGTGTGTTCGAGAACCAGCCCGGATTCGTAAGCCTTAGTAGGGCGGCACAAAACGTCGCTTCCGCGGGGCTGACCACTGAAATCGAAATCGCATCGCTGCTCGCCGGACTCGCGTAGCCCCGATCCGTTGGGCTGACAGTCATACCTGATTTACAGGTGCGGCGCAGGAAACTTTGGCTTTTCACCATTCAGCACGGCGAGCACGTCCCGGACGACCCAGCTCATGTTTTCCATCGCGGTGCTGGTTCGCGCCGCAAGGTGGGGTGTCAGTAGAACATTGCTGAGCCCCAGCAGTGGGAAGTCCGCCGGTGGGGGTTCGGGGTGATAAACGTCCAACGCCGCGCCCGCAAGCCGGCCGGCGCGAATCGTATCGGCGAGCGCGGCGGTGTCGAGCACTTCACCCCGGCTGGTATTGATCAAGATCGACGTCGGTTTCATCGCCGCCAACTGCTCGACGCCGACAAGGTTTTCATTCCCGTCGCGCATATCCACGTGGAGAGTCAGGATGTCGGCTTCCCGAAAAAGCGTCTGCTTGTCGACGGACGTGGCCGGAAAATCCAGCGTCGACTGCACGTCCAGCAGATCGTTGTAAATCACCCGCATGCCGAACCCGTTCGCGCCGATGTGACCGACGCGTCGCCCGACGCGACCCATCCCGAGCACGCCGATCGTCAGTTCGTTCAACTGCCGGCCGCGAACTGTGTCGCGGATCCGCTTAAATTCTTTCGGCGCGTAAGCCTGTTCCCGAAAAAACGCCCACGGACGGAGCAACTGGATGGCATACCCGAAAACGAAGTCGCCGACGGCAAGGGTGTTCGCATCGGGCGTGTAGACGACCTCGATCCCGCGGCGGCGGCATTCGGGGACGTCGATATTTTCCAGCCCGACACCCCCACGCCCGACCACTTTCAGTACGGGCGCGAGATCGAGAAACGCGGCGTTCACGCGGGTGTACGTGCGGACGAGAAGACCTTTGGCGGTTTTAATCGCTGCGGTGAAAGCCGGGTCAGTGGCGGGGAGTTCCAGCACCTCGGCGTGTTGCTTCAACCAGTCGAGCGGGCCGGGGTCGGAGCCTTCGGTAACGATGACGCGGTGCATTGGTGCGGGCATCGGAGTCTTATATCAGCAACCGGCAGGCAGGCCAGCGTTCGGATTCCGTGCGTCGGCTTATTCGGCGGCTTCGATGCCGAGCTCTTTGACTTTCTTATTAAGCGTGTTGCGGTTGATGCCCAGGAAGTCGGCGGCCTTCGTTTTCACATTGCCGCATTTCGTCAGCGCGCGATCGATCAGCGAATGCTCGATCTGGTCCACCACCAGCTTGTAGATTTCGCCTTCGCGGAGCTCGTAATCGATGATAGCCTGGTCGGCCAAACGGCGGGTCAGACTCTCGATCGATTCACTTGCCTGATTCGTGCGGCGTTGTGCGGCAAACATTCGAACGCTCAACGGCAGCAACTCTTCGGTGAAATCCTCGTCGTTGCTCAACACGACTGCCCGCTCGATCGCATTTTCCAATTCACGAACGTTGCCCGGCCAAGGGTAGCGGAGCAGCACGTTCAGCATGTCCCGGCTGATCCGGCGAAGCCGGCGTTCGTTGACGACGTTGTATTTGTCGAGGAAGTAGTCGATCAGACGCGGAATATCCTCACGCCGATTACGCAACGGCGGGAGGTAAATGCTCACCACATTTAATCGGTAGAAGAGGTCCTCGCGAAAAGTCCCCTTCGCGACCTCTTCCTGCAGGTCGATGTTAGTTGCGGCAATGACGCGGAAGTCGATTTTAACTGTCTGAGTGTCGCCGACCTTTTCGAACTCGCGTTCCTGAAGGACGCGCAGCAGTTTAACCTGCAGCTGCGGTTCGAGCGTCCCGACTTCGTCAAGAAAGATAGTCCCGCCGTCGGCCGCTTCGAACCGGCCGATCTTGTCGCGAATCGCGCCGGTAAAACTGCCCTTGACGTGACCGAACAGCTCAGACTCCAGCAACGTCCCCGCGAGCGCGCCGCAGTTCACCCGCACGAACGGCTTGTCTTTCCGCGGGCTATTGTAGTGGATCGCTTTGGCGATCATTTCTTTACCCGTGCCGTTTTCGCCGAGCAATAGCACGGTCGCGCGGCTGTTGGCCACCTGGCCCACGGTCGCGAACACTTCGTACATCGCCGGCGAATCCCCGATGATGTTCTCGAATCGATAGCGGTCGCGGACCTGCGCCCGGAGCAGCGCATTCTCTTCGAGCAGCTCTTCCTTCTGCCGCATCACCATCCGATTAATCTGGATTGCCTGTGCCAAAAACGCGGCAACAATCGTTAGAAATGCGTGGTCGTTTCTAAGCTGCGCCTCGTCCTCGAAAGGCTTGTCCACCGACAACGCCCCTGCGGTTCGACCCTCAATCCGAATGGGCACGCAGAGAAAGCTGATTTGAATTGACGACTCGGGATCCAATCGTCCCGTTCGGTTCAGAAAATCAGGCTCGAGACGTAAATCGGGGATGATCCGCGCGCGACCGGTCGCAACCACGTTCCCTGTGATCCCTTCGCCGAGCGCGTATTTGCCGCGATCGATCTCCTCGGGAGTCATCCCCGCCGCTGCCTCAGTGCGCAGTCGGCCGGTCGACTCGTCGAGCAGGACCAGCGCCCCCCGGTTCATATTCAGTTTCTCTGAAATGACTTGCATCATTTTGCCGAACACGTCCCGCAGATCGAGCGTGGATGCAAGAATGTTTCCGATGTCATTCAGGACGGATATTTCTTGGTCAGCGCGGTGGTGCATTTGCATGGGCCTGGTTTAAAAGCGAGCAGTGTGATGTAAATTTATGCACTATAAAATGTTGGTGTCAACTTTTAAGGCGGACATTCTGTCCCAAAAACGCGCCGGGGTGGTTCCAAACCGAGAGATTCAGCGAATCGCGAATCCGCCGAGCCAGTTTTTGCCGATGAGCTTTGTAGGGTTCTAAGACGATTTGCGCTTAGCAAGTCAGAACGTGCCGGCGAAAGGGACTTCGTGCGACAGTTTTTTGCTCAGAAATCGCTCCATACGCAACTCGTCTGTCTTTCGCTGGGATGCGTGACTGCGGTGTCGATCGCCGCGGGCGGGGTCGTGCTGTTCAGTGGCGGTGGGTCGGAAATCCAGCTTATACGCCTTCGGCTGCTTGCCACGCTCGGTGTCATGGGAATGGTCGCCCTGGCGGTTCTATACACGTCGATCAATCGCCTGCTGCGTCCGCTGCACCGCCTCCGGGACCAGATGTGGCACGTCAGCGAGGGCCGATTCAGCAATCCGGTTACCACGTCGGCCCCGACCGCGTCGCGCGACGTTTTCGGGATGAAGTTCACCTTCGACCGCATGCTGGGCCAGCTCACCCAGGCACGTTCGGAACAGGAAGAATCGAAAGCGATCCTGGCCGCCCGAACCCGTACTGTGGACCGGCTTTTGGAATTTTCCCAGAGCATTCAAGCCGCCGGCAAGCCTGACCAAGTGTACGCGACGCTTACACATTTCCTGCAAACCGATCTGCAACTGACCGGGTTGACATTGTTGTCGGTCGAACCCGAAGCCGTTCCGGCCACCGTCGTCCGCGGCTGCTATCCGCTCGACCTGCTGCTCCCCGACCGCCCGGTCGGCGAAATGGACACCGCGCTTTGCCCGTGCCTGCGTCAGCACCTGCCCCGACACTTCCGGTCTGATGGTTCACCGGTCCGGTGCACGCTCGATTCGTCCTTAAAGCTGGGCACCGAGCACGCGGCCTACTGCATCCCGTTCACGATCGGCGGCAAAGTGCAGGCGGCCGTCCACATGCTGATGACTCCCGGAAAAGACTGGGACGAGGCAACGAAGCAACTCGCACAAACTTACGTAAACACTGCTCAGTCGGCGTTGATCTCGCTGAACCTTCTCGCAGAGGCCGAGAAGACCAGCATGACCGATTCTCTGACCGGCCTGTACAACCGGCGGTCGCTGGAATCATTGATGCAGCGCGAAGTCGCGTTGGCCGAGCGGCACAGCAACGTGCTGTCGCTGGTGATGATCGACATGGACCGCTTCAAGGACGTGAACGACACGCACGGCCACGCCGCCGGCGACCACATGCTCCGATCGTTCGCCGACTGCGTCCGCATGACTTTACGCCGCACCGATCTGGCGTTTCGTTACGGCGGGGACGAGTTCGTTATCGCGCTGCCCCAGACGACTGTCGCACAAGCGCAGCAGGTCGTACAGAAACTTCGGCAGGCGTTTTCGTCTGTCGATTTCAGTGACGCGATCGCAAAGCTGGATCACCAGCCGACACTGAGCATCGGCGTCGCCGAGCGGTCGGCCGAGAACAACGTGCTGACCCTGTCGAGCCTTCTCGCCGCCGCCGATCAAGCGCTGTACGAAGCCAAGAGCGCCAACCGAAACTGCATCAAGGTGTATCAACCCGTCAAAGCCGCATGAATCGTCGATCGGGCTCGTGCATCCGTCAACGCCATTCACAGCCGGTGAACGCCGGGGTGTGGTCGGAGGGTGAACACATAAGATCCTGTCTGCTGTACCTGTAATCCCGACCCCACTTCGTCGTGCTGATCGGCGAAGGCACACCAGCGTCGAGTAAGTTCTGCCGGCTGTTTCCGTCCCCACGGCGTAGCCCCGCGGGCGAATCGCTTCTATTATTCCGCTCCAACGAAGGAGCAGATTGTCCAAGCCGACCGAACACGAAAATCGACTCTCCCGCGAGACCTCGCCGTATCTTTTGCAGCACAGGCACAACCCGGTCGACTGGTACGCCTGGGGCCCCGAGGCGTTCGAAGCCGCGCGGACGCAGGACAAGCCGATCTTCCTGTCGGTCGGTTACAGCACCTGTTACTGGTGCCACGTGATGGAACGTGAGAGTTTCGAAAATGAAACGGTCGCCGCGGAGATGAACGCCCGCTTTATCAATATCAAAGTCGACCGCGAAGAACGTCCCGACGTCGACCAGTTGTATATGACCGCGGTGCAGCTCATCACCCGACAGGGCGGTTGGCCGATGAGCGTCTTTCTGACGCCGGACCTTCGGCCGTTCTATGGCGGGACCTATTTTCCTCCCAACGGCCACGCGAACCGGCCCGGGTTTGTATCGCTACTGAACGGCATCGAAGACGCTTACAAGAACCGCAAAGACGAGATCGAAAAATCCGCGTCGCAGATCGTCGGCGTCTTGCAGCAACTCGCCGAGCCGCGACGGCCCACAGAACCGCTGGTGATCGACGCCGATTTCGTCGCCCGATTGATCGAGCGATCGGCTTCGGATTACGACCCCCGGTCGGGCGGGTTCGGCGCGGCACCGAAGTTTCCCCGGCAGACGCTGCTCGAACTGCTCCTGCTCTACAACCGCATTGCCCCGGACGCCCGGCGGATGTCACAGATCACTCACGCGCTCGACTGCATGGCGCACGGCGGGATCCGCGATCAGCTCGGCGGGGCGTTCCATCGGTACAGCACCGATGCCGAATGGCTCGTCCCGCACTTTGAGATCATGTTGTACGACAATGCGATGCTGGCCTGGTGCTACATCGAAGCGTACCGCCAGACCGAAGACCGCCGATACGCGGCAATCGCCCGGGGCATTTTTGATTTCGTCCTGCACGACATGACCGCGCCGGGCGGCGGGTTCTACACCGCATTCGACGCCGAGGTGGACGCACAGGAAGGACTGACCTACCTGTGGACCCGGGCCGAGGTCGAAGCAACTCTGGCCGAGGCATTGGGGGACGAACCGACCGCCGAAGCGCAGATCCATCGTTTCTGTCGGGTCTACGGTCTGGACGACGGGCCGAACTTTGCCGACCCTCATCACGGCAACGGTCGGCCCGACCAGAACATTCTGTACCTGGCCGAACCCGAAGGCATCAACGTGCCCGCGGTGCTCGATCCGGAGCTCGCAAAGCTGCGGGGTATTTTGTTCACGGTTCGAAATCTTCGTAAACAGCCGATGCTCGATACGAAGATCATCACCAGCTGGAACGCCTTGATGATCCGGGCGCTGGCGGCGGGGGCAAACGCGCTGCAGGAAAAACGGTACATGGACGCGGCCACGAAGGCGGCCGATTTCATTCTGACCACGCACCATAACAACGCTGACGGCGTGTACCGAACGAGCCGGGACGGAGTTGCCAAGTACGACGGTTTCATTGACGACTACGCGTACCTTGTTCAGGCGCTGGCGGCGATCAGCGACAACGGGGGTCACGAAAGATACAAGGACCGAGCCAGCGCGCTGGCGAAGGTGATGGCCAACCGATTTTACGACCAGACCAACGGCGGATTCTTCTTCACCGAAGCCGGCGCGGCGGACCTGATCGTGCGGCAGAAGATCGGCAGCGACAGCCCCCTGCCCAGCGGGAACGGCGTCGCAGTGATGGCGCTGCTGACCCTGCAGCAGCCCGAATACGCCCGGGCCACCCTGGCTTTGTTTGCCAGAACCATCGAGGCGCAGGCCGAAGGAATGAGCGCGCTGCTCCAAGCGGCTGTCGTGTATCTGCGAGATCATCCGGCGCTGGCGGTCGAACCGGCCGCGGTGGAAGTTGCCGCACCGCTCACGCCCCGCGATGCCGCCGCCGACGTCGTGGCGATCAGCACCGAGTGGACCGACGCACAGACGCTTGCCGTGCACTTGGAGATCCGAGCTGGCTTTCACATCAACGCCCACGAAGCCAGCGAGGGATTGATGGCCACGCAGTTGTCGATCGGCGGTATATCTCCGAGCGTGATCGGGATCGATTACCCGCCGGGCGAGATGGAAAAAATGTCGTTCACCGACGGCTCGATTCGCGTCTATTCGGGGTCGGTCAAAATCGGGGTTCGTTTTGCCGAACCACCAAAGGCCGGCGAGGCGATCAACCTGTCGCTCAGCTATCAGGCGTGCAATGCGAACGCGTGTTTCCCGCTGGTCAGCAAAGCGTTCGCAGCGGTGACGCGAGGCTGATACGAACAAAACCGACAGAACTTGTTACAACCGTCACAATCTCTAGCGGGTCGAACGACAACACTTTGCGGACAGGATAAGGATGCCCAACAGCCCCGAGATCAAGATCGAAACCAGTGCGAAACTGCCGCGGGGCGTCGACGCGGTCGCCGTGTTCGTCCACAGCTGGACCGGCAAGGGCGGGCCCGAGAACCTGCCTACTGACTACGCGGCAGTAATCAACGAGTTGGCAACCGCGAACCTGGTAACAGGAAAAGCCGGCTCGGTCGTTTCGCAACTGCTGACGGCCGGCCCGGTAAAGCGGTTGATTGTGGTCGGCGTCGGTGATGCAGCAAATGCGACCGCGGAGACGTTTCGCGCCGCGGGCGCAGCGCTCGTACGGGCGGTGAAGAAAGCCCGCATCGGCAGCTTGGCAGTATTGAATGCTGCCGACCCGGGTGCGGTCGCCACTGGCATCCTGCTGGGGGCGTTCGACTACACCGATTACAAGGGGACCGCGACCAAGAAGGATGCACCGCCTTCGACCATCACGATCACGTTCCTGGGAGAAACTTCCGCGACTGAGAAAACCGCGATAGACAGAGCCGTCATCGTCGCCGAGGCGCAGAACTTTGCCCGTACGATTGCCAGCCGGCCCGGCAACGATATCAACCCGCCGTCACTGGCGAAGGTTGCCCAACGATTGGCGAAAGAAGTGGGCCTGGGCGTCCAGGTTCTCGACGAGCGGGAGATGGCGCGCCTCGGAATGGGCGGCATGCTCGGCGTCGGCGCGGGGAGCCCGACAGCGCCGCCGCGGATGATCGCGCTCGAATACTTTGGTAATACTCCTAAACGCGTAATCAAGAGCAAGGCCACGGGCAAAAATGCGACCGCGTCCAAATCATTGGTGACCGACAAGACAGCCGCGCAACCGCCGACGCTTTTAGTGGTCGGGAAGGCCATCACGTTTGACACCGGCGGTGTGTCGATCAAGGCGGCCGCGGGTATGCAGAAGATGATCTTCGACAAATGCGGCGGGATGGCGGTGCTGGGCCTGATGCGCGCAGTCGCCCGGCTGAAGCTGCCGGTCAATGTCGTCGGTATTCTCGCCAGCGCGGAGAATCACATCAGCGACACCGCGTACCGGCCGGGCGATATCTTAAAAATGTACAACGGCGTCACCGTCGAGATCACCAACACCGATGCCGAAGGCCGGCTCGTGCTCGGCGACGCCCTCGCGTGGGGAATCGAAACGTACAAACCCGCAGCGGTGGTGGACCTCGCGACGCTTACCGGTGGTGTGATTGTCGCGCTCGGGAAAACGATGGCCGGCATCATGAGCAACGACGACGCGATCGTCGCCGAACTGGAAGCAGCCTCGAAACTGAGCGGCGAAAAAATGTGGCGGCTCCCAATCGGTGACGACCAGCGCGACCTGCTGAAGTCTGACCCGGCCGACATCGTGAACTCCGGCCCCCGCGAAGCGCACCCGCTGCAGGGCGGCGCGTTTCTAAGCTATTTTGTCCCGCGAGATGGGTCGATTCCGTGGGCACACATTGATATCGCCGGCGTCGTCGACACCGAACGCGAATTGCCGTTTTACGCAAAGGGCGCGACCGGTTGGGGCGTGCGTACGCTGGTCGAATGGGTGCAGGGTCGGGCGGCGGGGGTGGTCGGCAATCCGCTCGCGAATCAATTCACGCCGCCTCCCGTCGGTGGGTAGATGAAGCTTCCTGGGATCTGGAATGGCCACCTCAACAGACGACCGTTGGAACGCCACGCTGTACGACGACAAACACGCGTTCGTGCATCGCATGGCGTCCGGCGTGCTCGAGTTACTCGCACCTGAAAACGGTGAACGCATTCTTGATCTCGGCTGCGGCACCGGCGCTCTGACTCGCAAAATTGCAGATGCAGGCGCTGATGTCGTCGGCATCGACGCGTCGCCTGCCATGATCGACAAGGCGAAGCACAGTTTCCCCGGCATCGCATTCGAAGTCGGCGACGCGAGATCAATGCGGTTCGACCGGCCGTTCGACGCGATCTTTTCCAACGCCGCCCTGCACTGGGTTAAACCGCCCGAGCGGGCTGTTTCGCGGATGTGGGAAGCACTCCGGCCCGGGGGACGACTTGTTCTCGAAATGGGCGGGAAGGGTAACGTCGAACAAATTCTGACCGCTGCGTTGCGGGCCGGCACCGAGATGGGCGTTGATCTCGGCCCGGTAATCGACGTCAATTATTTTCCAAGCATTGCTGAATACACCGGCTTAATGGATAGCCAAGGCTTCGAAGTGACCTCGGCTATTCTTTTCGATCGGCCGACACCGCTGAGCGACGGTACCCAAGGCCTTCGAAAATGGATCGAGATGTTCCGGCCCGGCGTCCTGACCTCGGTCTTGCCCGGGCGTTTGGAACCGCTTTTTGACGCGGTCGAGAATCAGCTTCGCCCACGTCTGTACTGCGAAGACACCTGGTACGCCGACTACCGCCGTCTCCGCATCACCGCGACCCGGCCCGCTTCGGACGTCACGGAGCCAACCGCTCCGGCGGCGCAAAACGGCGGTGGGGCAATCCATTGACACTCCGCTCAACCGAACCTGCTGATCTCGACTGTTTCGCCGCCGCTCGTGCGATCTGCCGGCGACACGCGAAGAGCTTTTACTTTTCTTCGTTCTTTCTGCCCCACGAAAAGCGGGACGCGGCATACGCCGTCTACGCATTTTGCAGGCTGCTCGATGACGCCACCGACGAGGCGACCGACGCGTCCGCAGTCGTGGCGCAGATCGACCGCTTCTGCGACTTGCTGGATGCGATTTACGCCGACCACGCGGACGTCCCCGGTGTTGATGAAGCATCGCTCGCGCTTCGGGCGTTCGGTCGGACAGTGAAGCGGTATGAAATTCCGCAGTCGTATTTCATCGACCTGGCCGAGGGGTGCCGGATGGACCTGACGATTAACCGATATCAGACCTGGGAACAGTTGCGGACCTACTGCTACCGGGTGGCCGGCGTGGTCGGGTTGGTGATGAGCAAGATCTTCGGACTGGACAATCTCGAGGCCGAGCGGCAGGCGATCATGATGGGGGACGCGATGCAGCTGACCAACATTCTTCGCGACGTGGGTGAGGATTTGCAACGCGGCAGAATCTATCTGCCGTTGGAGGATCTCGATCGGTTCGGATATTCCGAACGCGACCTTGCGGCCGGGATCGTCAATGAGCCGTTTAAGCGGTTGATGAAATTCGAAATCGACCGCGCCCGACAGCTGTACCGCGACGGCGCTGCCGGTTTGATCTATCTGGCCGACGACGGGTCGAGATTTACCGCGTCGGCCATGGGGGTCATCTATGCCGGCATCCTCGGACAGATCGAACGGCAAAATTACGACGTGTTTACAGATCGCGCACGGCTGAGCACGGCGAAGAAGCTGTTGCGGCTCGGCAATGCCCGCCGACTCGCGAGGCGGGCACCGCAGTCGCCCGTCCCCGATGTGTTTTAGTCGGCGTAGCGAGTTTGTCGCGAACAGACGTTATAGTGATCGGTCGTATGTCCGAACCCCAAAGAATTTTGATCGTCCAGCCGAGCTGGGTCGGTGACGCCGTGATGGCAACTCCCGCGTTGCGCGCCCTGCGCGAGCTGTATCCCGACGCGCACATCAGCTACCTGATCCGTCGTTACGTGAAGGACGTTTACACCGGTATGCCGTGGGCGAATCAGCTGATCAGCTATCGAACCGGAAAGACCAAATCCAAGACCGGTAAAGGCGTCTTCGACCTGGCCGCACGATTGCGCGCCGGCAAGTTCGATCTGGCGATCCTGATGCCGAACTCGTTCAAGTCGGCGCTGATCTGCCGAATGGCCAAAATTCCCCGCGTGCTCGGGTACGAACGCGACGGTCGGGGATTTTTGCTCACGGACCGTCTGATGCCGGCCCGCGCCGAAGGAAAGTTCGTTCCGTCGCCGATCATTCATTCGTACATGTCATTGGCGAAGTACCTCGGCTCGACTACCAACGACCTGCGGATGCAGCTCTTTGTCACCGATACAGACCGGCGCGAAGCCGCCGGCGTGTTCGCCCGGGCGGGGCTCGACGCGTCGTTCGATCGGCCGGCCGCTGCCGGCGCACCGCCGCTGATTCTGCTGAACCCCGGCGCACAGTACGGCGCGGCCAAGCTTTGGAAGGCTGAATATTTCGCCGCGCTCGGCGACCGGTTCGTCAGCGAACTCGGGGCGACTGTTCTACTGAGCTCCGCGCCAAAGGAACGCCCGATCATCAAGACAATTCTGGGGCACATGAAGCATCCGGCAGTAGATCTGTCCAACGCCGGGATGACCCTGGGGTCGTTGAAGGAAATCGTCCGGCGGTGCGACCTTATGGTCACGAACGACACCGGTCCCCGGCATATCGCTGCTGCGCTCGACGTGCCGGTCGTCACCGTCTTCGGCCCGACGCATCCGGACTGGACGCAGATTTACTACGCCAAAGAGCGACAGGTTTCGGTCAAGGTATTCTGTGGTCCGTGTCAGAAAAAATTGTGCCCACTCGATCATCGGTGCATGACGCAGGTCACCCCGGCGATGGTCTGGGACGCGGCGATCCCCCTTTTGCAGGGACATGTCGCCGTCTAATCGGCCTTCATCGCGCGGAAAAATAAATCCAGATCGACCACGCGACGGCGTGGATTGCAATGATCACCCGGAAGGCGAAAACGTAGCTCGCCTTCTTCCACTTGTGATGCAACCGCCGCTGTGCGATCCACGCCCCGGGCCATCCTCCGAGCAGTTCCAGCAGGTGCAGCGTCGTCTCTTTAACCCGCCAGGCCGACACGCGAGCCCGGTGCTTGTCCCATGCGTAAAAACCGTAAGTCAGCACGCTCCACCCAGCGTACCAACAGACGATCCAAGGAATACGGACTCTCATCGGATCGGAATCTACTCGCGCGAGCCACCTGCAACAAATCATTCGGAGGTGTAGAAAGCGTGGGCTCGTTCGCCCAACTCTCGGGACCTAATGCGCGTCTGCCAGGTGCCGTAATGACAAAACCTCGACAGGCTCGCTCATGCGGGAGTGAAAAGCGAAACCGACGTCCACGTATTTAGATTTCTTGTGTTAATCCAGTTACGCTGCGGCAATTCGAGGCAGCGGCGCTCGGACGGAAGTCTGTTTTTTGAACCCAACTCTCTATGCAAAGCGTCGTCATCGATAAGCCGTACGTCCCGGTCCCCCCGCACCACTGGCGCATCTGGCCCGCCGTGCTGTCGCATTTCACGCCGAGGTTATTACGCAAGAAATACGGCGTCACCAAAATCGAATGCGTGAATGCCGAGCGGTTGTCCAATTCGATCAAAGCCGGTCACGGCGTGTTACTCGCGCCTAACCATTGCCGGGACGAAGACCCGTTCGTGCTCAGTGCGCTGGCCAAGGCGGCGGGCAGCCCGTTCTTTATCATGGCCAGTTGGCACATTTTTATGAAGGACCGGTTGTCGGCATTCATGCTCCGCCGGGCCGGCGCTTTCAGTATCTACCGCGAGGGGATCGATCGGACGGCCGTCAACACTGCGATCGATATTCTTGAATCGGCCGAGCGTCCGCTCGTGATTTTCCCCGAAGGGTTCATCAACCGGACCAACGATTTCGTCAACGACCTGCTCGACGGCACCGCGCTGATCGCTCGCACCGCCGCGAAGCGTAAGGCCAAGGCCGACCCGAACGCGAAAGTCGTCGTTCATCCCGTGGCAATTCGGTACCATTTTATCGGAGATATTCACAGATCGGCCGGCAAGCTTCTGGACGAAATTGAGGCGCGCCTAACCTGGCAGAAGCAGGCGTTGCCGCTCTTCGATCGAATTCACAAAGTGGGCGGCGCGTTGGTGGCGTTGAAGGAACTCGAGTACCTCGGGCAGGCCGAGAACGGTGAGATCGGTCCGAGATTGAATCGGCTCGCCAACGCGATCCTCTCGCCGCTCGAAGATCGTTGGCTCGAAAAGCGGCACGACGATTCGGTCCCCACGCGCGTGAAGCGGCTGCGATCCGCCATCCTGCCCGACATGACCACCGGCACGCTCGACGAAGCCGAATCGCAACGTCGCTGGAAGAGCCTGGCAGACCTGTATCTCGCGCAGCAGCTGTACCATTACCCGCCGAACTATCTGTCGCCCGACGCTTCCCCCGAGCGGATTCTTGAAACAATCGAACGTCTCGAAGAAGACCTGACCGATCGAATTCGAAAGCACGGCGAGATCCACGCCACGATCACCGTCGGTGAGGCAATTGAGGTCGGCTCGGACCGCCCGCGCGGCGTGGCCGACCCGCTGCTGGAGCAAATCGGCACGCAACTGCGAACGATGCTCGGAATCAAGGACGGTCAATCATGATTGCCGTCGTTGCGTCGATCGTCGTCTCAAGAATCGTCCTCATCGTGCTGAGCCTCGGGCTATGGCACTGGACGCAGAAACTGCTCGCCCGCCGAAATCCGGTTGTCGACAGCGGTCCGGCGTCCTCAGCGCAAATGATCGGGTTGCCAGTTGATCTTGCCATCTTGACTGAAGCGAATGCCGGCGGCCAGGCGACGCTGAACATCGCCGATGGCCTGCACACCTTAACCGCGCGATTGAATCAACGGCTTCTCGACAACCCGGGGCGTGCGAATGCCTTATTGATCGCCAGCTCGCTGGTGATCGATCTTTTGGGAATCTACCTGCTCGTCTCGGCCATCATCGGGCCGACGATCGCGCCGTTTCTGGGATTATTTATGGTGTTCGGTCTTCGGCAGGTCTGTCAGGCGTTCTGCCCGCTCCCGCCGCCGACCGGAATGATCTGGCGCAATCCCGGTTGCCCGTCGTTGCTCGTGACGTACGGCACCAGCTGCGACCTGTTCTTCTCCGGACATACTGCCATTGCCGTCTACGGCTGCGCGACGCTTGCCGATGCGCTCGGGCCAGTGGGTATCGTGATCGGATCTGCGATTGTTGCGTTTGAGATCGGGGCTGTCCTGGTGCTCCGTGCCCACTACACCATGGATGTGTTCACCGGCGCACTTGCCGCGCTCTATGTTCACCGCCTGGCGATCGAGTATTCGCCGGTCATCGATCAGTGGATCAGGCACGCGGTGAGTTAGATTCGTTTCTGCCGCCGACCGGGACAATTGCGATGATATTTTTTCGATCGCTCACGATCCGCTCGGTTCTGCTTATCGCTTTCTCGGCGTCTAGGATATTTGCCGGGACGGTGGGTGACCCGGCGAATCCGTCCTCGCTGCCCGGGCAGATCAGGGATGCTTACAGTTCGGGGGCGCGCGACATCACCATTCGATCCGGAAAATACACCGTTTCGGGCACCGGAAAATCAATTTTTCGTTTCGATGAATGGAAGGACGTCACACTTCACGCGGCAGGGGTTTCGGTCGTCGCCGACCACGTCGCGGAAGGTCTTGGTATTTTCGAGCTTCGCGAATGCACGAACGTTTCGATCGACGGCGCGACCCTTTCGCAGACCGAGATGACCGCTTATCAGGGCAAAGTCGTCGCGACCGGGACAAACGCTGCCGGGAAGTCGACCTGTGACTGGCGGCCGGACGCCGGGTACCCGGTGCCCCCCGGCGACGCCAAGGTCTTTCCGTTCGGTCCGAATGTTGTCGACGGTGCGACCCGGTCTCTGAAGTTGTACAACGGCGACTACGGCAACAATCCCATGCGCGCAGCTGGGGACGGCTCGTTCCGCATCACCTTCGACCAGACGAAACTAAAATTCGGTGTGGGCGACTGGCTGGTCGGGCGGTTCGGCGATGCCAACGGCAAAGCGGCTTTCAAGGTGCATCTAATCGACTGCCGGAATTGCACGGTAAAAGACGTGACAATGAGCCGGAACGGATTTGCGCCGATCCGCGAAGAGGGGGGCGGGGGAAACCATATTCTGCATTGCCGGTGGACAAACGGCCCACGGCCCGATAGGGCGACCGAAGATCCGCTGGTGACCAGCGCGGCCGACGGACTGCACTCGACCGGTGCCAACCCGGGGCCGGATATCGAGCAGTGCACCATGGACGGCGTTTTCCTTGACGACTGCATTGCGATTCACGGCGGATTTCAAGACGTCACAGCAGCGAACGGCAATACATTGACGCTCGGCAAGGGCTGGGGCGGGCTGCGGGTCGGCCAGCCCGCTCGCATCTGCACGGGCAAAGGTTTCATTGAACAGGCGAACGTCACCGCAATCGACAATAAGCCCGATCGTACGGTCTCGGTCACGCTCGACAGAGAATTAAGCGTCCCAGCCGGCGCGAAGGTTAATAACCCGCTGACGTGCGGGGCAGGATTTAAGATCATCGGTTGCGAGCTCGGGAACACACGTTCTCGCGGAATTCTGGTCAAGGCCGACAACGGCACGATCCGCGACAACGTCTGCGACGGGTGCGTGATGTCGGCCGTCAGCGTGGGGCCGGAGTATTACTGGAATGAAGCGGGGTATGTCGAGAATCTGACCATCGACGGGAACATTTTCAGAAACTGCGGGAAGCGGTCGGGCGGCGATGCTGCCATACTCGTGCACGGGGAGGGCGTGGCTGGAAATCGGCACCTGGTGATCGCGAAAAATCAGTTCCTCTCGAACTACAGCAGGTGTATTTCCATCAAGTGGGCGAACGACGTCTCGATCTCGGGCAACAGCATGACCGCACCGGCCGACGCGGCCGCCGGTTCGATCGCGAGCCCGGTCGGGCTCGCCCACTGCTCGGACATTCGATTCGACGCGAATCGCTTTGCGGCTTCCAAGACATTTAAATCCGCGGAGGTCGAGCTGGGCCCGGCGGTCACGGGCGTTTCCGGACTTGATCGGCTCATCAAGTCGGCTTCGACCGGTCCGGGCTAAACCATCACCGGACCCCGCGCGAGCTTTCCAGATTTCCTCATATTGTCAAAATCGAACGGCCGATCCATACTCCCCTGACGTGCCGAAAAGGATCGCTGCTGTGGCGGCGGAATCGATCCCGGATTCGCGGAGCTCCTGACGAGACCGGCGCGTGTCAGTTCAAATCAGTTCTCGTCAGCGGCTCGCCGTGCCATGAAAGGCCATCACCCATGCGCTCCTTCCTCCAACGGTCGGTGTTCGCGACGGCGGCATTCATTTTCATCCTGTTCCTATCCCCGAATTTCGTGCACGCCAGCGACGCAGACCTGCGCATCCCACCGCTGCAGGAGGGATACCAACTGCACGGCATCGGCGGCAAGACGCTGCTCGAAAGCGGTTTAGTCGTGTGCTTGTTCGGGTTGATCTTCGGCATGGTGATCTATCGCCGGCTGAAGAACCTGCCGGTCCACAAATCGATGCTCGATGTCAGCGAATTGATTTACGAGACCTGCAAAACCTACCTGACGACGCAGCTGAAATTCATCCTGACTCTCGAGATGTTCATCGGTGCCGTGCTCGTGGTTTACTTCGGTTTCCTGGCCAAGGATGACCACAACCAACCCCTCGGCGCGGCCAAGGTTTCTGTCATTATCTTATTCAGTCTGGTTGGAATCTTCGGCAGTTACTTCGTCGCCTGGTTCGGAATCCGGATCAACACGTTCGCCAACAGCCGGGCGGCGATGGGGTCGCTTGCGGGCAAGCCTTACCCCGTCTACGCGATCCCGCTGCAGGCGGGGATGAGCATCGGCATGGTGCTCATCAGCGTCGAACTTCTGATCATGCTCTGCATTCTGCTGTTCATCCCGGTCGATTACGCGGGGCCCTGCTTCATCGGCTTTGCCGTGGGCGAATCGCTCGGGGCGGCGGCGCTGCGGGTGGCGGGAGGGATCTTCACCAAAATCGCCGACATCGGCGCGGATCTGATGAAGATCGTGTTCAACGTGAAAGAAGACGACGCCCGCAACCCCGGCGTGATCGCTGACTGCGTCGGCGACAATGCCGGTGACAGCGTCGGGCCCAGCGCCGACGGTTTCGAGACCTACGGCGTGACTGGCGTCGCGCTGATCACGTTCATCCTGCTTGCAATGCCCGCGCCGGTGCAGGCGACACTGCTGGTCTGGATCTTCGCCATGCGGCTTGTGATGGTGCTGACCAGCGGCGTGTCGTATCTGATTAACGAGTCGATCGCAAAAGCTCGGTACGCAAATGCCGACGAGATGGATTTCGAAACCCCGCTGACCAGCCTCGTTATCCTGACCAGCATTTTGTCGATCATTACGACTTACGTCGCGTCATACGTCCTGATCCCTAACCTGGGCGACGGCAGTCTCTGGTGGAAGCTGTCGACGATTATCAGCTGCGGTACCGCCGCCGGCGCGATCATTCCGGAATTCACCAAGGTGTTCACGAGCGTGAACAGCCGGCACGTCCGCGAGATCGTCGACGCCAGCCGGGAAGGCGGCGCTTCGCTCAACGTGCTCAGTGGTCTCACGGCCGGCAACTTCGGTGCGTTCTGGCTGGGGCTTGTGATCGCGGTGCTGATGGCCGCGGCATACGGCGTTTCGAGCATCGGCGGGGTCGACCACGGCGTCGCCCAGCTGCTCACGCCGGCGACGGCACCCGCGGTTGCGGTCTTCGCGTTCGGGCTGGTGGCTTTCGGGTTCCTTGGGATGGGTCCGGTCACAATCGCCGTCGATTCCTACGGCCCGGTCACCGACAACGCGCAGAGCGTTTATGAACTCAGCCTGATCGAACAGGTCCCGGGCATCGAGGCGGAACTGAAACGCGATTTCAATGTTTCGGTCAACTTCGAACGGGCCAAGCTTCTGCTGGAAGAGAACGACGGTGCGGGGAATACATTTAAGGCGACGGCCAAGCCGGTGCTGATCGGGACCGCGGTCGTGGGGGCCACGACGATGATCTTTTCGATCATCATGATCCTGACCCAAGGGATGACCAACGCCGAGGCGATTCGCAGCTTGTCGATTCTGCACGCACCGTTTTTGCTCGGCATCATTATGGGCGGCGCGATTATCTACTGGTTCACCGGCGCGAGCACGCAGGCGGTGGTGACGGGCGCTTACCGCGCGGTCGAGTTCATCAAAAAGAACATGAAGCTCGATGGAGCGGCCAAGGCGTCGATGGAAGACAGCAAGAAGGTCGTGGGAATCTGCACCCAGTACGCCCAGGCGGGGATGCTGAACATCTTCCTGGTGGTCTTCTTCACGACACTGGCGTTCGCTTGTCTGGAGCCGTTCTTCTTCATCGGGTTCTTGATCGGCTTGGCGACGTTCGGCCTTTATCAGGCGATCTTCATGGCCAACGCCGGCGGCGCCTGGGACAACGCGAAGAAAGTCGTTGAAGTGGAATTACGCGAGAAGGGCACGGAACTGCACGCCGCGTGCGTGGTCGGGGACACGGTGGGGGACCCGTTCAAAGACACCAGCAGCGTGGCGATGAATCCGATCATCAAGTTCACCACGCTGTTCGGCCTGCTGGCGGTCGAACTGGCGGAAAAGCTTCGGCACGACGGGCACGGGACGCTGACCGTTTCGCTGGCGGCGGTTTTCTTTACCGTTGCACTGTGCTTCGTGTACCGGTCGTTCTACGGGATGCGGATCAAGAGCGGGGAACCGGCGACCGGCCGATCGGATGCCGATAGCTTGAATATGGTCACCGCGAAGTGATTGCATGATTTTCGTCCAATGCTGACTGTCTAAATTTTACCTCTCGCGCGGAATCTGCATTCCGTGTCGGTTCCGCGTATACTGCGCCCTGATGGAGGTGCTTTATCGTTACGCGTTCGCCTGAAAGACCGCCGGCCCGGCCCGGTGATGATGCCCGTTTGTTCGCAATCGATGCCGCCCGGCTGGCTTCTGCCACGCGGTGCAGCAATGTCGTCGTGCTCGACGTGCGCGGGATTTCTCCCGTCACTGATTTCCTGGTCATCGCGACCGGGAGCAGCGGACGTCAGATGAAATCCGTTGCCGAGGAAATCGAAGAACTGGGCCAGCCCCGAAAATTCGTCGCCTATGGCCGCAACGGTCACGAAGGAGAATCCTGGATCCTGACCGACTTCGTGGACGTCGTGCTGCATGTATTCAGCCCGACTTCCCGCAGCTATTACGACATGGACGGCCTCTGGGGTGATGCCCCCAAGGTGGAATGGGAAGAATCGTCGAAGCCGGCCAAGGCATGACTCGATCCACCGTGACCGTCGCAGCATCGCGACTTGGCCCGGTGATTATCGTCGCGGGTAGTGCGGTCGAAACAATCGGGATCAATTCCACAGAATCAGCCCCGGCTCGAACGGCGTCGCCAGATCGACACCGCCGGGCAGAATTCGCACGGCAAAGCCTTGCCGGCCGCTGACCTTGCAATCGATGGTGCCCACGAAGAGGAATCGGCCCGGTGCCACCTGCTGCGATTGCTTCATCACCAAAATATGTGGTCGGTCGATCCCGCCCGCGGCAGTGATCGGTCCGCAGTACAGTTGCACGCTCACGTCGGCCGGGTCCACATCGGGCAGATCGACCAGCGCGTCGACCTGCATTGACTGTCCTACCTTAAAATGACCGTCGCCGGCGGAGTGAACGGCAACGATCCTGATGCCGTTCCACTTCGAACGCAGCCGCTGCTTCGCCGCCGCCAGCGCGATCGCCCGTGACAGGTTGTTTTCCTGCAGGTTCAGGCCCCGCTTGATGGCCGGAACATAGAAGCTATCGCAATATTCGCTGACCATCCTGTTGGTGTTGAAGACCGGCGCGAGTTTGCGCATGCACTGCTTCATTCGCGCGATCCACTCGCGCGGGATGTTGTCGACGCCGCGGTGATAAAACTGCGGCAGGATTTGTTTTTCCAGAAGATCATATAAGGCAAGCGACTCGACGTGATCCTGGTGGCCGGGGTCGACATAGGATTCAGCGCGACCGATCGCCCACCCGAGATCGGGCGCGTACCCTTCGACCCACCACCCGTCGAGGACGGAACAATTTGGAACGCCGTTCGCGGCGGCCTTCATACCGCTGGTGCCGCTGGCTTCCATCCCCCGGCGGGGGGTGTTCAGCCAGACGTCGACGCCCTGCACAAGGTGGCGGGCGATGTGCATGTCGTAATTTTCGACGAACACCAGCCGCCGGCGGATCTGCGGATTCGCCTGCGCGAAATTCACGATCGCGCGGATCAATTCTTTACCGTCGTTGTCGGCGGGGTGTGCTTTGCCGGCGAAGATGAACTGGATCGGCCGTTTCGTATCTTCCAGCAGTTTTTTCAATCGCTCGGGGTCTCGAAGCAGCAGCGCACCGCGCTTGTAGGTCGCAAACCGGCGGGCGAATCCGATCGTCAGCGCCTCGGGGTCGAGCACCTCTTCGGCGGTCGCCACGTCTTCGTAGCTCCCGCCGCGGCGTATCAATTGTTCTTTCAACGCGTGCCGGGTCCAGCCGATTAACCGCTCCCGGCACCGTTCATGGGCGCGCCAGAGTTCCTCGTCGGGAATCTGTGAGACGCCTTCCCAGACGGTCTGGTCGGCCGGGTCGTTCATCCAGCCTTCACCGAGGTATCGGTCTAAAGTGAATGCGATATCGGGAGACAGCCAGGTACGGACGTGAATGCCGTTGGTCACGTGCCGGATGGGTACCTCGTCGGGCGGAACCTGCGGCCACAGGTTGTGCCACATCTTTCGGCTGACGTCGCCGTGCAACCAGGAGACGCCGTTCACGCCGTCGGCGAGCCGGATCGCCAGCACCGCCATCGAAAATCCCTGCTTAAAATTGGTGACGTCTTCTCGCCCCAGCGCGAGAAAGCCTTCATGGTCGAGCTTGAGAGACTCCCAGAACCGGTTGAAATATTTGACGATCAATTCCGGGGGGAACATGTCGATGCCGGCGGGCACCGGAGTGTGCGTTGTGAAAATACTGGTTGCCATCACCTGCTGGCGGACTTGGTCGAAACTGAGCGTCGGGTGCTGCTCGAGCAACACGCGCATGCGCTCGAGCGCGGAGAAGGCCGAGTGTCCTTCGTTCATGTGAAAGACGGTCGCGGGGATGTTCAGGGCCTGAAGCACGCGGGTCCCGCCGATGCCCAGAACGATTTCCTGCTTGATCCGCATTTCAGTCCCACCGCCGTACAGCCTGCCGGTGATGTCTCGGTCGGCGGGTGAATTCTCCAGCACATTGGTGTCGAGCAGGTAAAGCGGGATGCGCCCGACGTTGACTCGCCAGACGTTGCAGAAGACCGGGTTGTCGGGCAATTCGACCCGGACCCGCACCGGTGTGCCGTCGTCCAGTTTCATCTGCTCGATCGCCAGGCTGTAGAAATCGAGTTCGGGATACGCTTCCTGCTGCCAACCGTCGGCGGATAAAAACTGCTGAAAATACCCGTGCCGGTACAGCAGACCCACCGCGACCAAGGGCATTCCGAGTTCGCTCGCGCTCTTGAGATGATCACCGGCGAGCACCCCGAGCCCACCGGAATAAATCGGCAGCGATTCGTGCAGCCCAAATTCGGCCGAGAAATATGCGACGTGCAGGTCGGGTTGTTCCGCGTGGGTTTCACGATACCAGCCCGGTGCCGATAGATGATCTTTAAACTGCAGATAGACCCGTGAAATGTGAGATAAATACCCGTCATCCAGGGCGGCCGCCGCGAGCCGTTCCTGCGTCACCTGACCGAGCAGTTTCACCGGGTTGTGATAAACGTCTTCCCAGATTTTTCGGTCCAGCCGGCGGAACATTTCGACCGCGTCCGGGTTCCACACCCACCAGAAGTTACGCGCCATTTCCAGCAACGGCGACAACTCCTTCGGCAGATCGGGGAACACCTGGAAGATGCGGACGGACGGGACGGCAAAATCGGTCATGTGCGGGCCTCGGTTTTGAATCGATCGATGATCATTCTGAGAGATTGCGGCCGTCGCGTAAAGGTGGTCAAAAGTCGCGCGCGTCCCATTCCGCATTCATCGTTCGGCAGTTGCGCAGTACACTTCCCGGCGTGACTTCTGCGAGCTCTATTTTTCGGTCGGTCTCCTGGGCCGTTTATCTGGCTGTTTCATGGACCTGGTGCATCGGGATGTTCCTTCCCGTGATCCTGGTCAGTGAGTTCGGCATCGGGGGATGGTTCGTGTTCGCCGTGCCGAACATCGTCGGTGCCGCCGCGATGGGTTGGACGCTGGCGCGCCGTGGCGCGAGCGAACGAATCGTGATCGAACACCGCACCGCGTGTCTCGCGTTCTCGGCCGTTACTCTGGCATTTCAGGCCTTTTTCTTGATCTGGCTGACTTCCGTCGGCGTCATCCCGCACGTCTGGGCGATCTCCGCGGTCGTGATCGGCAGCCTGCTCGGAATCGTCCGAAGAGACCGTGCCGACTGGGACCTATGGCTGGCCTGGGGGGTGCTCGCGTTCTCGTTGACGGTGTTCGGGAAGGGACTGATGCATGCCACGATCCCTCATCTCACCGGGCAGCTTCCCGACCGCGCGGTGGAATCGCTGCTTTGCCTGACGCCGGTCTGTGCGTTCGGCTTCCTGCTCTGCCCGTATCTCGATCTGACATTCCACCGTGCCAAACAAGCAACCTCCCCGGCGGCGGGACGGTTCGCGTTCACACTCGGCTTCGGTCTCTTTTTCCTCGTCATGATCCTGCTCACGTTGCTGTACGAAGGAGACTTGACCATCGGCAGAGGTTCTTTCACCGCCGGCGGTATTTTCGGACTGATCGGTCTGCACGTGGCGGTTCAGATCGGATTCAAATTCTCGGCGCACCTCCGTGCGATCCCGGGACCTAAAGCCGCCGACGGTCTGCTCTGGGTCGCGGCCGGATCACTGGTCGTCGCCGCGGTCTTCGCGATGCGTCAGGAGCAATTTTTCGGATGGGTTCACGACCGGCAACGGCAAATGCTGATGGGCGAACTGATCTACCGGCTGTTTATGTCGTTCTACGGGCTGATTTTCCCAAGCTACGTCTGGATGTGCATCGTTCCAATTGCAGGCCGTGTGCTGGGTCCGTCAAAGCCGGCACTGATCGCCTGGGCCCTCGGGATCGCCGTCGCGGCCCCGATGTTCTGGATCGGTTTTATCGATGAAAAAATGCCCTGGCTGGTTGTCGGGGTTGCCGCTGTGTTGTTATCGCGAGCGTTCGTACCGCAACCCCGAATGGGTTCGAGTGAAATCGGGCTTGTGACTCACTGATAGCTTCGATCTCAGCTTGCCATCCCACGCGGTCTCCTGATAATCCGACCGCTCTATGTCTAATCCAACTGTCGTCACTCGTTTCGCACCGTCGCCGACCGGCTATCTGCACGTCGGCGGGGCACGCACCGCCCTATTCAACTGGCTTTACGCAAAGAACACCGGCGGACAATTCCTGCTCCGGATCGAGGACACCGACCTGGCCCGCAGCACCGAAGACGCGACCACGCAACTTCTGTCTGACCTCCGCTGGCTCGGACTCGGTTGGGACAATTCGGAACTGGTGTATCAATCGAAACGACTGGCGGTCTACAACAAACTGATCGACCAGCTGATCTCCGAAGGCAAAGCCTACCAGGCGTGGGAAACGCCCGCCGAACTCGACGCGATGCGGCAGCAGGCGAGCCGCGCCAAACGACCGTTCATTTACAGACGGCCGACGTACACGCCGGAACTTCTCAAGCGATTTAAAGATGAAAACCGCACGCCGGTGATCCGCTTCGCGATGCCGGTCAAGGAATACCGATTTTTTGACGCAACGCTCGGCAAAGCCGTCGTGCAGACGGCGTACGAAGTTCAAGACTTCGTCATCCGCAAAGGTGACGGCATGCCGACCTACCACTTCGGCGTGGTCGTCGACGACGCGGAGATGGGCATCACTCACGTGCTCCGCGGGCTCGAGCATTTGCTGAACACAGTCAACCACATCGGCCTGCAGGAAGCGCTCGGCCTGCCCCGGCCGATTTACGCGCATCTGTCGGTGATGCTGAACCCCGAGACCGGCGAGAAGCTCAGCAAACGCGACCGCGACCGGCGGATTCGCAAGCGCGTTCAGGATTGGATGCGGTCCACGAAAAAGACCGTCGACGAAGTGTCAGCCGTCACGCACATCGAAGCGTCCCGTCTTACCGACTGGATCAACACCGACACGATGCAGTTGGACCTGACGGAACAACCCAAGGTCATGAAAGTGGTCGGGCTTACCGAAGGTGATCTGCCCGAGATCATGATTCACGACTTCCGGCGAAACGGGTATACGCCCGAAGTGCTGAACAACTTCCTCGCGTTGCAGGGCTGGAGCCCGGGCGGGGATCTGGAACACATGACCATGGACAAGATGGTCGAGCTGTTCAGCCTGGATCGAATCAACGCGGCCAGCCCGAAGTTCAACCGCGAGAAACTGAAGTCGTTCAGTACGGACTTTTTCGGCAAAGCGCCCATGGATCGGCAGCTATCGAGCTTGCGCGACTACCTGTCGGTCAACCCGACCTCCCCGCTGAACCGGGCGAGCGACGAAGACCTCGCCAAGCTGTTGCATATGAATGCCGGGTTCCACGTGCTACGCGAAGTGGACGACAAATCGAAGTTCTTTTTCGTGCTCGATGACGAGATCGAGTACGCCGCCGACGCGGTGGAAAAGGTGCTGTTGAAGAATGACAAGCAGGGTCTGAACGCGCTGGTGGCAATACAGGGTGCTCTGGCCGGTGTCGGCAACTGGCAGGCGGCGGATCTGGAAGCTGCCGTGAAGTCGTATTGCGATCAGTCCGGCCTGGGCCTGGGCAAGGTCGCTCAACCGATTCGGGTCGCCATCAGCGGCGGGCCGGTCAGCCCGCCGATCTTCGAAAGTCTAGAATTCTTGGGTCGGGAAAAAACGCTGGCAAGAATCGCTCGCTGCAAAGGCAGTGTCGGAATCTAACAATCCAACGCCGCTTCGGCGGTGTTACTTCAACATTGAGATTAACGCCTTCGTGAACGACCCCGTCGACGCCGTCCCACCCAGATCGCGGGTCAGCTTCGCGGGTTCGTGTTCACTCAGCAGCGTGTCGTAGGCGACTTTGATCTTCGACGCGATCGCGGTTTCGCCGAGGTGATTGAGCATCATCACCGACGACATGATGACCGCCAACGGATTCGCGATGCCTTTCCCGGCGATGTCCGGGGCCGAACCGTGGACGGCTTCGAAGACAGAATATTCGTCGCCGATATTCGAGCCCGGCACCACGCCGAGCCCGCCGACGAGCCCCGCACACAAATCGCTGATCAGATCCCCGTATAAGTTTTCCATCAGCAGCAGGTCCATCTTCGTCGGGTCCTGCACGAGCTTCATGCACCCGGCGTCGATGATGATTTCGCCGTATTCGATCGACGGGTATTCGTTCTGGTGAACGCGACGCGCACAATCCAGAAATAGTCCGTCCGACAGTTTCATAATGTTCGCTTTGTGGAACACCGTGATCTTTTTGCGGTTCCGCTCCGACGCGTACTTAAATGCGTACCGGGCGATGCGGGTACACGCCACCTCGCTCGCGACTTTCAGACTCGTCACGACGCCCGGCACGATCTCGTTTTCGATCCCGCTGTACAGCCCTTCGGTGTTCTCGCGGACGATCACCATGTCCACGTTTTCGTACCGGGTCTTGATGCCCGGCAGGGTCCGCACCGGGCGGACCGCGGCATACAGATTCAGCTTCTGACGGAGCTGCACGTTTACGCTTTTGAACCCTTTACCAACCGGTGTCGTGACCGGGCCCTTCAGCGCCACCTTGTGTGTTTTGATCGCGTCGATCGTCTGCTGAGGCAGGACGTTGTCGAACCCCTGGTCGAGCGCGCTCGCGCCGGCCGGGACACTGACCCAGTCGACCGAAAGCCCGGCCGCGTGCAAGACCTCCTGCGCGCTCGCGGTGACTTCGGGACCGATACCGTCGCCGGGCAGAATGACAATCGTGTGCTTGGCCATGTAAAAAATTTTACGTCGGTGCCACTCCGTTGCACAGGGCTGATTCACCGCGGATTCATGGCCTCGACCGCTCGTCCTGGTCGCACCGCGATCGAATTCGCCTGCCCGGGTGTTGGCTGGTTTTGTACGTTGGCCCGCCTCGAAACAAGGACTACGTTTCGGGATGGTGGTGCGAGTTTATTCGCGTGGAGTGTGGTAATGAACCGTCCGTCTTCGCTCACGATTCGTTCCCGGCAGCCCGACAATCTGGAGTCGTCGTTTCACGACCTGAGTGACCTGATTACGCCGAACGAAAATTTTTATGTCAGAAGCCATTTCGAGACGCCGGAGATCGACGTAAATGCTTGGACGCTGCAGATCGGCGGCTCGGTTCGTGAGCCGTTGACGTTCACACTCGCGCAGCTCGAAGCGTTCCCGCGAACCTCTGCGACCGTCACTCTGGAGTGCGCGGGCAACGGCCGAGTCTATCTGTCACCGGCAGCTCCGGGTGATCAATGGGCGCTCGGCGCGGTCGGCACGGCCGACTGGACCGGGGTCCGTCTGTCGACACTGCTGCAACATGCCGGGGTCGACGACCGCGCCAAAGAAGTCATTCTCGTCGGCTCGGACGTTGGGGTTTGGAAGGACCCGCCTAAGCCGGTCGACCAGATTCAGTACGCGAGAAGCATCCCGATCAAAAAGGCGATGAGCGGCGACGTTCTGCTCGCCTACCAGATGAACGAAGACCCACTCCCGGCTTCGCACGGCTCGCCGGTTAGGGCAGTCGTCGGAGGTTGGTACGGGATGGCTTCGGTAAAATGGCTCAGCCAAATTATCGTCGTCGACCAGCCATTCCAGGGGTATTTCCAGACGACTGATTACGCGTACTGGTCGTCCGAAGCCGGGATGACAGTCCGCCGGCCGATCACGGAAATGCAGTTAAAGTTGCAGATCGCCCGCCCGACGGAGCGGGAAGTAATTGCAGCTGGCAGCACGTATCGGGTCACTGGTGCAGCCTGGTCAGGATCTTCCGCTGTCGCGCGTGTCGAGTTCAGTGACGATGGCGGACGGACGTTTGCACCGGCGTCACTGACGGGCGCACCTATCCCGTTCGCGTGGCGACTCTGGGACTTTCAATGGAAGGTTCCGAAAGCAGCTGGAATGCGAACGCTCGCGGCGAGAGCCTTCGATGAAACCGGCAGGGTGCAGACGACCGGGCACGATCCTAATTTCGGAAACTACATGATCAGCCATCAGCTGCCGGTCGTGGTCGAGGTTCGCTGAGCGGTCCGGCGTGTACGTCGCGATCTGCCTGTTGCCCACGTCACGAGCCCCGCGAAAAAGAGTGCAGCTCCTGCTGGTTCGGGCACGGCGGCGCTGGAGCTGGCGAGAAGCGATGTCGGTGCGGCTATCGACGCCGAGCCCGTGGTGTTGAATGCGTTGTCGATCAGTGTGTAGTCGGAACCATCTATAGTTCCGTCGTAGTTAAAATCGCCGTTGTACCACCCGGACAAGTGACCGGTGAACCCGGTGTCGATCCTGGCGAAATCGGCGACGCTGACGCTTCCGTCGAGGTTCGCGTCTCCGAAAAATGTGTATTTGACGAGTACATCTCCGCTCGCGGGGCTTCGTGAATCGAACAAGCCGAGCGTCGTACCGTTACCGTACAGGGCCGTACCCGCACCGTTGTTGTTTACCAGAACGCCGAGCGTTTGAAGGTGCGCCGCGCCCGAAGAAGCGGCCGCGCTGGTGATCCCCTGGCTGGTGCCGGAATAAAGCCCCTGCTTGATCTGGTTCGTGATCGATGCCAGCGACGCGCCGGTGAGGTCCAGATCGTTGCTCGACAATTCGAACTGGCCTGCCCAGTTGTTCAAGCTGCCGGCGAAGGTGATGTTTCCCTCGACGATTAATTGCCGATTCGCAGGAGCCAACGGCGTGTCGACCGTCGCGATCGCGCCCGAGCTTAGCGCCAGCGAAGACGAAAGCGTCCGCACGAGGACACCGGCCGAGCCGGGGGCGGTCAGCTTCAACACCGCGCCCGACCCGACCGTGATCGACGCGGTCGGGAATGAGGCGCCGGGTGTCAGCACCACCGTTCCGGCGGTGACCGAGGCGTTGCCGAACGACTCTGAGCCGTCGAGTGTCAGCGTCCCGGTGCCGGTTTTGGTCAACCCGCCGGCCCCGGTGATGCCGTTTGAAATTTCCAGTGATGATGCACCCGCGACCGATGCGGTAACGCCGTCGGTGACGACGACCGGCGCGGTGATGCTGTGCGATCCGGAACTGACCGCGACGAGCGCGGTTCCCGAAGCGTCTCCGGTGTCATTGATCGTCAACACGCCAGCCGATCCCTGCGACACGGTGTAGCTGGTCGCGCCGGAAAACAGCAGCTTTCCGACGATGCGGTTTCCGTCCAGCGTGACCGAAGCGCTCGCCACACCGCCGGAAATGACAGGGAAGCTGGCCTGTGCCGCGACGAGATTGGGGATGCCGTCGGCCCAGTTCGAGGAGGACCCCCATGACCCGCTCGACGCGACCTTCCATGCGTTGGGAAACAGCCCGGTGAAGGCGTACGAAAACCCGACCGCCGGTGAGAAGGCGGAGTTGTCACTGATCAGAAACGCGTAGTCGCCCGCGGCCAGCGTGTTGGTCGAGTACAGATACTGAACATTGTCACCGGTTGCGGTGCTGTGCAGCGTCGAGTCGGCCAGGCTCGCGCTCAGGGTGTAGCTGCCGTTGGACAGCGTCACCGGCCGGACCTCGAGCCCCAGGTTGGCGAACTGCGACGCGGCGGTCCGGGTATCGATCTGGCCTGCGGAGGGCGTCGACTGTGTCACGTCCCAGTTCAGTGAGGCAGTGAGCCCGGTAATAAACCCGTCGGAATGAAACAGCACGACGCTCTTACCACCGGCAGCTACTGTGCCTTCGGTCCACCCGCGCTGGGCAACGCTGGGCGTGCCCGCGACCGTGCTCCCGTTGACCGCCAGCAGCGGCTTTTCGCCGGCTTTCAGAATCGAAAGGCTACTGGTGTAATCGGCCTCACCCGCGCCGGTGGTGATGTCCAGATTGTTGGCGGTCTGGCGGACGTAATTCGTCTTGTCCGCGCCGGCCATCAGCAGGCTGCGGATCGTGACGCCGTGCTGGGCGTCGGTCTGCCCGGCGTTTTTAGCCGTCCCGTACAACGCGGCGGCGTAGCTGGACACCGCGGCCGACGTGAAACTGGCCTGACCGCTAAGGCTTAAATCCGCGTGCTGTTTGCCGGGCGAAGCGGCGACCGAAAATGTCTGCTGATCGCCGGTCACCGATAGCGCGTTGAAGCTGGTCCAGGGGATGTTGTAGAGCAGTCCCCCGACGTCGGAAACTGCCGACGAGACGAACGTGACGTCGGACCGGTTAATCATGAAGTCCAACCGGCGAAGAAGGTCCAGATCGCTGGGGGTCGCTCCGGTCGAATAGACATAGCTGTTGTTGACCACCACAGCCCCGTTGGAAAAATTGCCCGGTGCGGGGGCAATCCCGGTGGCCGACTGGGCGTTGGTGGTTGTCGTCAAGAAATTGGTGTTCGGGGCGGCGTACACGTCGGTGACGAACGGGAACGCGACCGAGTTGTTGCCGTAAAACGACGCGCCGACCGCGTAGGCGTGGTTCGACATGCTAGACGTGGTCCCGCCGGTGGCGTGGAAGGTGATGCCCGGGAATAAACCCCCGAGTTGCCCGGCCTGCAGGGTGATCGAAGACGCGCCGGCAAAATCGACCGGGGCGTAATGCGTCGGCGAACCACCGGTATCCTCGTAGGCCTCGATCTCTTCAACGGCGATGCCCGCCTTCAGGGAAACTGGGAATACCGACAGCACTGCCGCTGCAATAAGTACATGACGACGCATTGACCACCTCCGAGTGTTTTTCTGAGCCTACTGACATTGAAGGTTTCACACCACGGTCTTTCAATGACGCCGCCGCCGGCGCTCGGCGCGGCGGCTTTTCGATTCGATCTCAGAATTTCTGCCGGCGTCCATTGCGGAACACGATCGATTGACGAACCCCGGCGTGATTCGCGACAATCGAGGAATGTTGCCTTCGGCAGACCAAGCCATTGAGATTTTCGGGGCCGCGACTGAGGAGAATCAGCTGAGCCCGATGCGTGAGCACCAAGTGGTGCGTTTGCCCGAAACCGGTGAAGTCTGGATGACCGGCGACCTGCACGACCACCGGCGTAATTTTGACAAATTGGTCCGTGCCGTCGACCTGCCGAATAATCCGCACCGCCAGCTCGTTTTGCACGAACTGATTCACGGCGACCACTACGACAGCAGCGGGGCCGAGGACAGCTGGCAAACGCTGTTCAAGGCGGCCGAACTGAAAGCAGAGCACCCCGGTCAGGTGCATTTTCTAATGGCGAATCACGACCTGGCGCAGATCCACGGCGAAGGAATCATGAAGGCCGGGCTGAGCGTCTGCGAGGCGTTCACGGCCGCGTTGAAGCGGGACTTTGGCAGTGTCTATCAGCGTGTCAACATCGCCATCACGGAGTTTTTGCTGTCGTTGCCGCTGGCGATCCGCACTCACAACGGTCTGTTTTTCTGTCACAGCCTGCCGAACGATGCCCAGATCGAGACGTTTGATTACACGGTTTTCGACCGCCCGCTTACGGGGCCCGACTACAAGCGGCGGGTGGGACCGGTTTATCAACTGATCTGGGGCCGCGGTGTCACGCCGGCAGGCGCGGCGAAGTTTCTGGAAAACGTGAAGGCAAATTTTGTCGTCACCGGACATCAACCGCAGGAAATGGGATATTCTGCAAATGGGCCACAGCACCTGATTCTTGCCTCGGACCACAATCAAGGCGTTTTCATGCCGCTGGACCTTTCCCAACCGTGCACAATGGACGACATGGTCAGTCGCGTCGAAAAATTCGTTGCAATCGAATAGGCCTCTGCGCCGACATTAATTACATCGCATTCAATCACCGGAGAATCTAAACATGAGGCCATCGCGTATCAGTCGCCGCGTTCGTACCCTTGCCGCCGCTATCGAAGAGCTCGAGCCCAGACAACTGCTGTCGGCGACCTCGATCAAGGCAGTGCCTACCCAGGCGCTGACGGTGGGGGCGGGGCCCTCGACGATTAACCTGAAAACGTATCTGAACGACCCGTCCATCACCGGCGGGACCGTCATTCAGATGCAGACCCCGCTGGGCAACATACCGCTTCAGCTGACCGACGCGCAGACGCCGAACACGGTCGCCAACTTCGTGAAGTACATCCAGAACTCCGATTATTCGCCGACGCTGTTCCAGCGTCTTTCGCCGGGGTTTGTGCTACAGGGCGGCGGTACGAAACCCGACGGTTCCAGCAATGCCTCGCTGGGGAACATTGCCAGCGAAGCAGGCCTGTCGAACGCGGTCGGCACGATCGCGATGGCGTTGAGCAATGGTCCGGACACCGGCAATAATCAGTGGTTCATCAACCTGCAGAATAATGCCAGTATTCTCGACGGAGCCAATGACGGCGGGCCGTTCACGGTGTTCGGGAATGTGATCGATGGCGGCATGAACGTCGTAAACGCCATCGCGCAATTGCGAACGATCAACGGCCAGCAGGAGAACCCGAACTGGTACATCGGGACCAACCCCAATGGCCAGATCGACGGGCTACCCGTGATCAATTATACGGGAAGCACGACGCCGACCACGGTCCCGCAGGCCAACCTGGTGACGGACAATATCGTGACGCTGACCGCTGCCCAAGTGGCTCCGGCGTATACCATCGTCACCGCGAACCCGGCCGTCATCACGGCGAGCTTGAACAACGGTGTTCTGACGATCGCCCCCGCGGCCGGGGTCAGTTCGGGCAGCACCACGATCACCGCGACGGTGACCGACTTCACCGGCGCGAAAGCGACCCAGTCGTTTACAGTCAACGTTCAGACGCTGCCGGCGGTGACCATCGGGAGCGCGTCGGCCAGTGCAGGTACGGACGCGCAGATTAACTTTCCGGTGACGCTTGCCGCCGCCACGACGACGGACGTCACGCTGAATTATTCTCTCGCGGGTGGCTCGGCGCCGGCGGGGGACTATGCGGCCACCGGCAACACCGTGACCATTCCGGCGGGCAGCACGACCGCGAGCATCCCGGTGAATGTCATCGGAAATTCGACCCAGACCGCCGAGACTTTTGGCATCACGCTATCACTCGCGACGACCAATGCCACGTTCACCGGCGGGAATGCCACCGCGGTCGGCACGATCCTGCCGTCGGCGGTTACCACTTCGACGGTTCTCGCCTCTTCGGTCCCGGCGATCAACCTCGGCGGCACGGTCACGTTTACTGCGACCGTAACTTCGTCGGTTCCGCAAGTCGCAACCAATGGCATCGTGACCTTCACGGCCGACGGAACCACGATCGGAACACAGGCGCTATTTAACGGCGTCGCGACGCTCACGACCACGTTGACAACCGCGGGCAACATCAACGTCGTCGCGAACTACGGCGGCAGCAATAACACCGCGCCGAGCGTGTCGAATACTTTGACCGTGAACGTGTCTAAGCTCACGCCTTTGGTGCACAGCAGCACGCTACCCGGTTCAGTGATCGCAGGGACCGCTGTGAATGGCGCCCTCGTGGTCGTGGTCGGGAACTACGGGACTACGCCGTCGGTCGGTCCTCTGACGGTGCACGTCTTTGCGTCGACCAACGGAGTGATTGACGCAAATTCGATCCTCGTGCAGACGATTAAAAAGAAGTTTGCGCTGAAGGCAGGACAGGCGTCGGCGGTATCCGTGCCGATCCACCTTGCGGCGAGCAAGCTGGGCACCGGTAGCTACACATTTCTTCCGCAGACGATCGACGCGGCGGGCACGGTCGCCGATGGCTCGTCCGGCCCGGGGCTCGGCGTCATCAAGCCGAACGTCACGCTCTCGGCTGATTTTGTAAACCTTTTCCTTCCGACCGCGGTCGTCGCGGGTTCGAAGACGCCAATGGTCGCGAGAGTGTCAATCACCAACAACGGCAATAGCAATTACGTCGGCAGCACAAAGGTTGAAATACTGACCTCGCCCGACGGAACCGCGGCGGACGGCACCGTGTTCCAGACGTCCCTTAAAACGCTCTCGATCAGGGCCGGCAAAATAGCGAGCGTGACAGTGCCGCTCCGGAATTATCCGATGGTCGCCGAGGGAAACTACTTTATTGTCGCGCGGGTGACGGACTCGTTGGGGGATGTCGCGACTGCCGATTCAGCGACGACGGTCAACATTGCCGCGGCTCGGACCGACTTAATGACTAGGATAATCGCCATTCCCGCGACCGCCACCGCGGGCAAGCCTTTCAATGTGACGTTGAACCTGACGAATGCTGGAAACAATGTCGTCACGGGCGTGCTGCAGATCGCATTCTCGGGTTCGACCGCTTCGGACGGCACCGGACCGGTCGCGTTCCCGACCGTTTCAACCAAGATCAATCTCAAGCCCGGGCAGTCGAAACCCCTGCACCTGAAAGTGACGATGCCGACGACCGTTACACCGGGGAACCTATATCTGGTGGCAGTGATCGATCCGACGGGCGTCTTCGGCGATGTCGACGCGGCAAACAACACGAGTGTCAGCCCGTCGTTTATCACGGTCGGCTAAAAACAATCGCCGAACGTCGCCGCATCGAAGTCGGGCTGAACTCGTTCATTCGAATTAGTAAACGGCCGCCTTCTCACGGCCAGAAAAGTTGTTGCCGTTCTCTTTGACCGCGTGAACGACTGGTGGGCGTGGCGGGCTGGTTTGCAGGTCGACCATCTGCCGATACCGCCCGCTGGCGGCCATCAGTTCGTCGTGCTTGCCCTGCTCGACGATCCGCCCGTTCTCCAGCACGAGAATCCTGCTCGCGTGCGCGATCGTGCTCAGACGGTGGGCGATCACGAAGCTGGTCCGGCCGGCCATCAGGGTCTGCATGCTTCCTTGGATCAGACGTTCGGATTCGGTGTCCAGATTGCTCGTCGCTTCGTCGAGGATGAGGATCTTCGGGTCGGCCAGGATCGCGCGGGCGATGGTCAACCGCTGGCGTTGTCCGCCGCTCAGCTTGACCCCACGCTCGCCGATCAGCGAGTCGTACCCGTCCGTAAGCTTTTCGATGAATTCGTGCGCGTTGGCCAGCCTTGCCGCTTCGGTGATTTCCGCCAGGCTCGCCCCGCGTCGCCCGTAGGCGATATTTTCACCGATCGTGCCGTCGAACAAAAATGTGTCCTGCTCGACGATGCCGAGCAGCCGTCGGTAGCTGTCGGCGGTGATGTCGCGCAGGTCGACTTCGTCGAGAAAGATCGACCCCGCGGTGGGGTCATAAAATCGCGCGACCAGATTGCAGAGCGTGGTTTTGCCCGCGCCGCTGGGCCCAACCAATGCGACCATCTCGCCGGGCCGGACGTCCAGGTTGACGTCCTGCAAAACCGGCGACTCCGACCCGGCATAGGCGAATGAAACCCCTTCGAGTGTCAGTCGGCCGGTCACTGTTTCCCGATCAACCACCTTCGCCCCGGGCTTGGGGGTCATCTCCAACGGCTCGGCAAGCAGGTCCAGAATGCGGTCGAGGCCCGACAGGCTGTTCTGCAACGCGGTCGCGCTTCCCGCGAGCGTCGCGATCGGTCCCAGAAGCGCGGCCAGGTAAGACATGAACATGACCAGTCCGCCGACGGTCAAAGGGTGCTCGACGTACACCCCGGCCTTCATCTTGGCCATGTCACTTAGCACGCGGTTGCCGCCCCAGAACAGAAGTAGCGCCGACGCGAGTGGAATCAGGATCGACCAGGTGAACTCGATGCCCCGCATCGACCACCAGGCGAAAACTTCCTGCCGCGCCATCATGTGACCGTTGCGGGTGAACGTGCCGGCTTCGGCCTGCTGTCTCGAAAATGATCGCACGACGCGCATGCCGCCGAAGGCCTCGGTGGCGTGCCCGTCCATCGCCTGGCGGGTGTTGCGAATGTCACGAAAGATCGGCCGGATCCGGCTGATCCACGTCCGGTGCGTCAGCCAGACCGTCGGCAGCAACGCCAGGGAGCCGAGCAGTAGTTTCCAGTCGACGAACGCCAGGATCACCAAACTGCCCAGCAACTGGATGATTGCCCTGAACGGGTTGTACAGCAGGGAAAAAATCAGGTCTGCGACACCTCCCGCGTCTTCACGGAGGATCGAAGCGACGCCGCCGCTTTTGAGTTCATAGACACGGTGCAGCGGCAGCCGGACGGCGTGGTCGAAGACTTTTTTCCGGACCGAAACCTGCAGCCGCTTGGTCATCCGCGTCGCCTGCCAACGACTCCAGAGGCTTGCCAGTTCCGAAGCACCGGCAAGGACGACCATGCCCACGGCAACGATCGTAAGCAGGGCGTGCCGGTCCGTCGGAAGCTTGATCCAACGCGGCAGGCCGGACGGCAGCGGCTTTTCGGTCAGAACGCTGTCGAAGACGACCTTCGTGCCATACAACGGTAAAAGTCCGAGCAGGGTGGACAGACCCAGCACGATCAGCGCGAGGACCAGCGACCTTCGATGACCGCGGAGCAGGTCGGTGAACTGCACGAGCAGCTTGCCGAACGGCCGCGACCGGGGCTTCTTCTTACGTTCACCGGTGTGGTCAGATTCAGTTGACGTTTCATCGGCCGAAGTTTTTTTGGCGCGATCCTTGGCAACACGTTCGCGGTATTTTGCGTAACGGAGACGACTGGCACGGAGGGGCAAAGGCATTATGGCATAATAGGCATTCTCCGCCCGAACGGCGACTCGGCCGATCTGCGCGGGTTAGTCCTCGATTCGGGATAATGTTGTCAATTCGCGATTCATTCGCGTTATTTTCGGTCGTTACCGACCGGTCGGCAGCGCGCTTCCGGATCGCACGGTCGACGGCGAAACTACTGGCCAGGCCGATTGCAAACGATTTGATTTACGATTCAGGCGTCGGGCGATCACCGTGGCCCACGACGGTCAGGGATGCAACCGCCACTGCCGGCAAACTTCGGCGATACCCGTACGAATGAGATTCACCGCGATCGCCGACAGAAGCACCATCACGACCTTGCTGAACGCCCGCAGGGCATTGAGCCCGATCAGACGGGTGATGTGCGTGGCCGACAGCAGCACCGCGAGCAGGATCCCGAAGTTGAGCCCGAGACTGATCGAAGTGAAAAGATAACCGTCGCGGTTCGCGAGCAGCAGCGTCGTGGTAAGAGTGGCCGGCCCGGCGATGAGCGGCATCACGAGCGGGAACAGCCCGGAAGACGTCTCCTCCGAAACCGAGGGTTTCCCCCGGGTCAGCAAATCGATCATCGCGAACACCATAAGAATCGCGCCGCCGGCGATCTGTAAATCGGGCACGGTGATCGACAGAAATCCGAAAATCAGGTTTCCGAGGAACATGAAACCGAGGCAGATCGCCAGCGCGAAGAACACCGCTTCGAACGTCAGCGCCCGACGCCTGGTGCCGTGAAACTCGACGGTCAGCGAGAGAAACACCGGCAGCAATCCTATCGGATCGATGCTGACAAAAAGCGGGATGAGTGTCTGCAGAAAACGCATCGGGATCGATTCGAATTATTTTCGCGGAGGGGTCGCCAATCCACTGACGTGTTTCAGGCTCGCTCGTCATGCGGCGGCCAATCTGCCCCCATGTTGCTGATCAGCGCTTCGAGCATCTGCCGGTTCGTCGACGGCACGACGCCGACCTCCCCGATGGTGTGCATGAAGTTGATGTCCCCACCCCAGCGGGGGACGACGTGCTGGTGAAGATGTCCCGGCACGCCCGCCCCCGCCACGCGCCCGAGGTTGATGCCGACGTTAAATCCCTGGGCCGACACGGTCTTTTTCAGCAACGCGACCGCCCGGGCGGTCTGCCGCATAAGGTCCGTCGATTCTTCGACACTGAGTTCTTCCAGGTCAGCTTTGTGTGCACGGGGGGCGACGAGCAGGTGCCCGTTGGCGTACGGGTATCGGTTCAGCAGAACGACCGTCAGGGTCGTCTGCCAGAGCACCAATCGCTCGGCACGGGGGGCGGGCTCGGTCGCCTCGCCGGCCTGGCACAGGAAACATTGCCCGTCGTCGGTCTGGGCTTGCCCCAGGGACTTGATGTAGTCCATCCGCCAGGGGGCATAAAGGGCAGGCGTTTGCATCTATTCGATCGTACCGATCAACCGGCCATCTCGCGATAGTGATGCGTGTGCTCCCGTGGCAGACCGGTGATGGGCCCGACCGTTTTTCGATCTACGAACCGGCAGGCGAGCCAGATTGTGGTCGGGCGGGCGTTCTGGGCGTCACCCAGCAACTGCACGATCGCCGTTGCTTTCTCTTTGGTCGGGATGAAGTAACCGCTGCAGGGCGGATCGCAGACCGCGCTACCGATCGCCATCAGCGAGACCTGGGACGGCACGCCGACCCCGAGCCGATCCAGTATCGCCTTGACTCGGCTCGCTTCGTCACAGGAACTGCAGACGAACGACGTGACGCCGGCGTCGATCATGGCCGGCACGTCGTCGGCAAAGCACGCGTCGACGGTAACGTCGGGCGCGAACCGCGCCGCGGCGGTTCTCAGGTTCGTGGCGACCACCGATCGGTGCTGTGGTTCGACGGCCGCGATCCGGCGGTGACCCGCGAGCAGCAGGTCCCGGCCCGCCATCAATGCCGACAGCGCCAGGTCTGACTGCACTGCGTGCGTCGAATACGTGTAAGGTTTCTCGCCCACGACGACTACGGGAATGTTCCGGACGACCAGGTCGCGGATCAGACCGTCGCGGGATTGGCTCGACAAGTCGATCACCGCACTGAACTGGTTGATAAAACTGGGACGGACGACGTCAAGGTCGGTGACGATCTCGAGGTCGGCGTGCAGGCTGCGGGTCTGGGCGAGCACTTCGCCGTGGACGTGCCGCGGGTCGCAGAGTACGAGCCAGCGCTTGGCCGAGGTGACCACCGGGGCCGTGCCCTTCACGTAGGTGCCGCGACCAATGCTGCGGTCCAGCAATCCTTCGGCGGCCAGATCGGTCAGGGCCTTACTCAGCGTCTTGGCGTTGACGTGAAATTTTTTCGCGAGTGTTCGCTCGCCGGGTAGCTTGCCGGACAACTCTCCGTCCGCGACCGCCTTGCGGAGCTTTTCACGAAGACGCTGGAACTTATAGCTGAGCGACGCGACATCGCTGTTTTCCGTTTCTAGTGCCTTTTCGATTTGCATATCTCTTCCTAGATCAACCATTCCGGAGGCAAAAAGTCGGGGCCGTGCTGCGACAGACCTGCTACCCTGCTACGGCCGCACAAATGCCGATTGCTGATATGACACATTTCCGACGCGTGGTCCGTTCACACGCCGCCTGATCCCACCCGCACTAACTGAGCCGCTGGTTTAACGACTTCAAAACATAAGTCAAACGGGCCACCCACCAGCTTCGCAATTTTTCGCAGACAAGGCCCGATCGCTGTACTAATCTGAAGTCCGTCGTAACGATACGATCAAGCCTATCCGAGACAAAACGCGTCCAGTTGCGGAGCCGGGATGCTGTTCTGCGATTTACCAAGCAAATTCTAAAAAACCGCCGCCGACGTCTGACTTTAGACGTGGACGGTTGCATCGCTTGCGACGATCGCCGCCGGGGCGGTGTTTCTGTTCACCTCATCATCGGGTGAATGGGTCTCCCCGAACGGTACAGAGTAGTACTTACCGAAGATCCGGGATTCGAAAACGGCCGACCACTCTTGCCGCACCGTTCGGGAATTGCTGTAGGTTAGGTATTGCCGTAACCGCGAAGGACGGCCGACGTCGTCTGCGTCGACACGTTCGACGCGACCGCGAGGCCGAGGTCTATTGTCGCGGGCAACACGACCGTGACCGACGACATCGTCGTCCAGTGCACGCCGTCAGTACTCGTGTACCCCGTAAATAGATTGCCGACGCGCTGCAATCGCACCCAGACATTAGGGTAACTCGGCGTGCCCCCGGCGGTGACGGTCGTTGTCGCGCCGGCGGTGGGGCGGTCCTTGAACCGGAAGTTGGCGGGCGTAGCGCTGATGTAGACGTTGGCCGCGTTGGCGTCCAGCGTCGACCGGGCCATGATCCCGGCAGTCGCGAAGTTGCCCGCGACCGTGATCGACTGCACCTGAACCTTCACGTCGAAATCCCCGGTCTGCTGAGCATAAAGGAATCGGAACCCGTCGGAGACATCCGTCACGCCGGGGCCCCCGGCAGTCACGTTGTAGTCCGTACCGGGCGTGACAACGGTCGTGCCGCCGCCGGGCGTCGCGCCGATGTCGATGCTGCTCAGCGGAGCCGGAGCGGCGACCGCGGTCGCGCTCGCGGTGACCGGAGCCGACTCGAGTCCGCTGGACGCGTCGACCGCCGTCACGCGGTAGAACGTCGCCGCGCCAATTGTCGCCTTTGTATCGTTAAATGTCGTCGCAGCGATCGGGGTTGACGTCAGCAGCGCGTACGTCCCAGACGCCGAACTGCTGCTGTAGACCTTGTAGCCTTTCAGTGTCGCATCGGTGGATGCCGTCCATTTCAAGGTCACTCCACCCTGCGTGCCCACCGCCGAAAGGTTCGTGGGCGCCGCCGGGGGCTGCACGACCGGGGTCGTGTCTCCGAACCCGCGAAGCGACGCGGTCGTGGTCGTCGTTGTCACATTGGAAGCGACCGCCAATCCGAGGAACAAAGTCGTCGGCAGCGTTTCAGTCACCGACGAGATCTTGGTCCAGTTTTTTCCGTCGCTGCTGGAGTATCCCGTGAATAGGTTCCCGACCCGAACCAGCCGAACCCAGACGTTCGGATAGCCCGGCGTTCCCGAGGCCGTCACGTTGTTGATCGTGCCGACCGATGTCCGCCATTTAAAACGGTAATTCACCGGGCTCGCGCTCATGTAGACGTCGGGGCTCGTCGTGTCCAACGTCGACCGGGCCATGATTCCGGCAGTCGAGAAATTCCCCGCGACGGTGATCGACCTCACCTGGACTTTCAGATCGAAGTCGCCCGTATGTGACTGGTACAAAAATCGGAAGCCGTCGACCGTACTGGTAACGCCGGGGCCGCCCGCGGTCACGTCGTAGTCAGCGCCCGGAGTAATGACTGTGGTCGACCCGGCCGGTGACGCGCCGATGTCCAAGCTGGTTAGTCCGGTCGAACTGGCAAGGGCGGTTCCGCTCGCGACGGCCGCGGCCGACTCGAGCCCGCTCGCGGCATCGACCGCGGTGACTCTGTAGAACTCGGCCGTTCCTGGAGGCGCAGCCGAATCCAGAAAACTGGTCGCCGTCGTCGGAGAAGCGGTGAGCCGGGTGTACGTGCCCGAAGCCGAACTGCTTCGGTACACGTTGTAACCGAGCAGCGTCGCGTCGACGACCGCCGACCACTGGAGCGTGACCGCGCCGGAAATTCCCTTGGCGACCAAGTTTGTCGGCGCCGGTGGCGCGGTCGGGTTGGATGAAGTTGTCAGCGCGGTTCCTTTTCCCGAGACCGCGAGAGACTCGACGCCGGTCACCGAGTCGACCGCCGTCACCTCGTAATACTCGGTCGCGCCGACCGGTGCCGTGGAATCGAGATAGCCGGTCTGGGTGCTCGGGGTCGCCGTCAGCAGGGAAAAGGTTCCCGTCGCGGACGTGCTCCGGTAGACGTTGTAACCCTTCAGCGTAGTCGACTGGACCGGCGCCCACTGCAGCGATACCCCGCCCTGCGTGCCCGCGACGGCGAAATCACCCGGTGCCGCTTGAACAGTGGCGGGGCGGATGTTGCTGACGAGAAACACGTTGTCCTGAAAATCGAAGTTGGCGGTCGCGCTCGCGTAGTCCATCGTGACCAGATACGAGTTCGCGACCAGACTTCCGTTGCCGTCGCGGAGCGGAAAGAACCGCACTTCGTGCCCGCCGCCGGCCTTGTAGGCGTTCATCGCGTCGTCGCTGAATTCCCCGTCGAGGTCGAAACCGAAGATTCCCGTCGTGCTGAACGTGCCTGTTGCGGGGGTGGTCGTGCCGGTCGCGTAGGGGAACAGCGTCTGCCCGTCGTCGGCGGCGGTGGTGAACAATTTGTTCCGGGACGAACTGCCCCTGGGGTACCAGTACGTGGTCGCCGTGTTCCCCTGCGTGTGATACGCGGCGATCTGCTGAACGTTCACCGGCAACGTGGTGTCCGCCTCGGCCCAGTAACCGGACGCGACCTCTTCACCGTAATAGGTCGGTGCCGAGTTCGTCGTCGACGTGTTCTGACTCAGTTCGGAAATCGGTTTCGGATTGATGTTGGTCGTCCAGCCGTGCAGCAGGTTCACGATCGATTGCAGGCTCGGCTCGTTGTTGTTTTCGGAACGGTTCTGCCAGTAACCCGCCAGCGGCACCGAAACCGTGGGCTGATTCGGGTCGTTGCTGAAGAGCTTCAGCGTTCCGTTGTAAACACCACCGCTCGTCGGATACAGCGGTGAACTGGTCTCGTTGTACGGCACAGACGGCGCACTCGTGGCAACGAACTTAATCGTCAAGCTGGTCTTCGCGCCGGCCGCGACCGTCAGTGGAAAAGTCGGCGGATTAACCAGCGTCCACCCGCCGGTGATCGAATACGAACTGATCACAAGCGGCTGGGTTCCGGTGTTGGTGATCTGCAGCGTGCCGGTGTCGTGCACCTGATCACCCAGCGTCGGGTTTTGATTTTGAATCCGCGTGAAGACCATCCGGTTGCTGCCCGTCACCGCGTTGGCATTCTGCAGCCCGAGCACCGGCCCGCCCGGGGCGGCTTTGATGTTCCGCACGACCGCCACGATGTTCGTGAAGTCGTAACCGGCCGGTGCGTTCCACTCGGTGCTGGTCATCACATATGCGTTGGCGACGGGGCTGCCGTCCCTGTTCTCCAGCGGGAAGAATCGAAACTTCCGAGGGTTGGTCGTGTCCCAGTTATTCAGCGCGTCTTCGGTGTAGCCGATTCGGCCTTTCACCTGAACGTTGGAGACGAAATAGAACCCGAACGGAGTCGCACCCGGGTCGAATGTCGTCGTGCCCAGCGGGTGCACATTCGTGGTCTGGTTCTCGTTCGCCGACGTGTAAAACAGTTCGTTCAAACTCGACGGGCTTCCCGGCGTGTACGTGCCGAGCACGTAGCTGCGGCTGAACCCACTGGCGGTGAAACTCGCCAGCGTCTGGATCGTCACCGGTCCCGCGCCGGCCTTGACGATCCGCTGCATCGGCACTTCCTGGCTCGAAGCATCGGGCGGATTCGGGTACGTCGAATCGATCGCGGCATCGGCGTCGTTCTTTCCCTCCCCGACGATCGTGGGGATGTTGTACGCACGAAGTATCGTCGCCAGCGAAGGCTGGTTCGTCCCGCCCAGACCCTTGGTCCCGATGCCCCGCAGTGCAACCTGCTGCAACGCGGCCGCAGAGTCGTTGGTCTTGATGTTTAGGATTGCGGAGTTAATCCCGACTGCTTTAGCCGAATAATTCACCTGCAACGTGAACGACTGCCCGGGTGACAATGATGCCGGCGCGCTGGATGAATTCAGTATCGAAAATCGTGCCGCGTCCTGGCCGGACACCGCAGGATCATTCACGACCGAAAGACCCGACGATCCGAGCGTCAGCGGCGAGGTCCCGGTATCGGTAAGAGTCAGCGTCTGTGTCGCGCTCGTACTGCCGTTCTGTACCGCGTTGAAGACCAATTGTGTGCCGACGCGCAGCGTCGCTGACAACAACTGCCGGTGTTCCAGAATTTCAACGACCGGCTTACAGGCAGACTGAAAACAAAGGGTCCGACCTCGATTCGAGCGCTTCACCAATTCTCCCAGGGTTTGAACAATTGCGAACTCACCGCCGCGTCCGAAAAGAGACGCCGCCGAGCGCGATCACAAGCAGGCAGTTTTAACTCATGTCTATTAAGTGATTTGCCGCGGACAAGATTTCGCTAGACGTCCCGGATAGTTGCCCGTCTTGCTCTGTCGCCTCCCATGACCGGCACGCAGTCGCTCCGAATCATGTCAATTTTGATGAATCGAGCTGACTGCGAGAGCGTTGAACCCGCCTTCGACTTTCCGTCACGTCCCGTTGTACAGATTGCGGAGCTGCGCCGCGCTTAGCGCCGTGTTGGCGATCAGCAAATTCGACATGCTTCCGTTGAAGAATTCGGTAAGCCCGTTGGTCACGCCAATTTTGAAGTTGGTGACCGCGGTGTTCGGCGCGCCGCTGGTGAACGTCCCGACCAGGACTCCGTTCACGTACATCGACCGCAGCGTGCCGTTGTAAGTGACGGCCACGTACGCCCAGTTGTTCACCAGGTTGACCGTCGACTGCACGTAGTCGTTGGCCCACCAGTAATTGTCCAGCCCCGCGCCGTTGGGCGCCGCGTCACCCTGGGTCGTGCGGAACGCATTGACCGTTCCGCCGGTGCCGAAATTTCCCCAGCCGACGATGCCGTTTTTATTGGCATTATTGATGTCGATCCAGGCCGCGATGGTGTAGCTGCTGGTGCCCGTGGGGACGCCGGTCGGGAACGCGTTGGAATTGGTGACCAGGTATCCACCGCCGCTGAAGCTGGCCGCGCCGGTGAACCCGGCCGGGACGTTCGACCCGGTGAAGGCCACCGTCCCGCCGCCCAGTTTCAGCGTGTTTCCGAAACCGCTGCTGTCAGTCAGCAGCCCCGCGCTGCTGCCGAAGTTGTAATACGCGACTGTTCCCGTCGGGAGCGGGCTAACCGTCTGTTGCTGTGTCACCGCAGGTACCCCACTCACTGTTGCCGTGAAGGTCGGCGTTCCGAGCTGCGTGTCACGGTACGCAACCGTCACGCTGCTCGACCCGGCCGGGATGGTGACGCTGGTGAGGACATTGTTGTTGCTGTCGTAGAACGTACCGCCCGACGAAGTCGTGCCCAGCGTGACCAGTGCCCCGCCCGCGCCCGCGACCACCGGGCTGCCGAGCTGGTCGTCCAGTTCGATCGTTACCGACGCGGGCCCCGCGCCGAGGATCAGCGTGTGCGCCGGCGTCGTGAACGCGATGCTGGTCAACGTCGAGGTCAACGTTTCCTGCTGGGAAGAGACCGCAAGACCGGTCGCCGACGCCGTCAGCGTCGGTGTTCCCGAAACAGTGTCGACGTATTTGAAGCTGGCGGTGCTCGACCCGGCGGCGATGGTCACGCCGGTGATCGTCGCGCCGCCGGTGCTCTTGAACACGCCGGTGCCCGACGTGCTGGCGAGCGCGACGCTGACGCCCGCCGCGGTCGCATTAACGGCGTTACCGTTCAGGTCTTCCAGCACGACCGTGATCACGCCGGAGGTCGAACCGACGCCGAGGTTGATCGGCGCGGTAGTGAACGCCAACTGCGCAGCGACCGCGGTCGCTGTGATCGTTTCGGTCTGCGTCGCCGACACCAATCCCGCAGCCGACGCGGAGATGACCGGGCTGCCGACCTGCGTATCTTTGTAAGCGAGGTTGACCGAGCTGCTCCCGGCTGGAACCAGGACGCTGGTGATGACGGCTCCGCTGCCGAGGAAGCTGCCGCCGGTCGAACTGCTGGTCAACGCCACCGAGACGCCTCCCGCCGGCGCGTTGACGGGGTTCCCGAGGGCGTCCCGCAGCTGAATGGTGATCGTGCCGGTCGCGACGCCGGCGACGGCCGTCTGGGGTGCCGTGCTGATTGCGACGCGGGTCGGCGCGAGTGATCCCCTGGGTGTTGAACGCGTTGTCGATCAACGTGTAATCGCTGCCGTCGACTTTGTTGTCGTAGTTGAAGTCGCCGTTGATCCAGCCGGTCAACGGCGTGCCGAACGCGCTGTCGATCTTTGTGTAATCCGACCCGTCGACCAAGCCGTCGAGATTCGCGTCGCCGAAATACGTATTCCGGACGAGCAGATCGGTGACCGCCGGTTTCAGCGCGTCGAACGTCGGGAACGCGCCGCCGGTGCCGTAGATCACGTGACCGGCGCCGTCGTTGTTCAGAATCGGGCCCAGCGTCGTGAGGTGCGACGTGTCCCCGGAAGCCGACGAGCTCACGAGTCCCGGGCCGGTGAAATTACCGACCACGCCCTGGGCGAGCTGCGTACGCATCTTGTCCAGGTCTCCGTTGTGCAGGATCAGGTCGTTGCCGGCCAGATCGAACTGGCTTTGCCAGTTCGCGGTCGACCCGGCCAGGGTGAGCGATCCGAGCACGAGCACCGCGCGGCTGGCCGTGTTTACCGGCGCGGAAAGCGCCGCGGTCGCGCCGCTGGCAAGGTTCAACGCCCCGAGCGTTACCGACGGCGTCGTGCCCGTGGTCGGCACCGGGATGACCAGACCGCCGGCGTTCACGTTGATCGTGTCGGTCGCGTTCAGGTTGCGGAACACCACTGCCGCGCCGCCGCCGCCCGGAACCGCGTTCTGGTTCAAGACGTTGGCCCCCGCGCCGCCGGTGAACGTGATTCGATTCGTGTTCGAGTACGAGATCGGCGACGTGCCGAACGACCCCGACACGACCACCGACGTCGCGTCGACGGTGACCGTGTCGGCCCCGCCGTCCCCGATCACCGAAAGCGCGTTCACGCCCGAAGACCCGTTGAACGTCAGGCCCGAAGCCGGCAGCGGGTTTCCGTTGGCGTAGTCGACAGTCACGCTGTCGTTCGACGCCGTACCGGTGATCGTTAGCGAGGAAAATTGAGACAGCACCACCGACTGCGACGCGCCGCCGGTGCCGGTGCTGTTGGTCCAGACGTCCAGGTTCGTCCCGTTCGGATCGAGTCGCAGGTAGAACGCCTGCCCGACCAGGCTCAAGGGGGGCGAGAACACGACCACGTTGCTTGCCGCGGTCGAGCTCGGGCCGTTTGATGCCGACCACGCGGTACTGGTACCGGGTGTTCGACAAAAAGGTCGTGTCGTCGTAGCTCGACACGTTTCCGCTGACGAAACTGAGCGTCGTCCAACTGGTGCCGTTGGTCGAACGGTCGACGCGGAACTCGGTCGCGAGGGCTGAATTGCTCACCCACGAAAGTTGCGTGTCGGTGTCGGAAACCCGGCTCGCGGTCAGGCCGGATGGCGCGCTGAAGAAGGCGGCGTTTGACGTCAGGTAGGACGGCTTGAGTCCGTACGCTCCGAGCCCGCCCCCGCGTGACCCGGCGTAGACCATGCCATTCGCTTCGGTCGGGACGTGGAAGTGGATCGACCCACCGAGCGAGTCGCCGGCGGTCGTGTTCGAATCGTAAATTGGCGCGACAAAACTCGATGCGTTATAGGCGAGCAGATTGGACCCGCCGGGATTCTGCGCGAACGCGACGCCGTTGGTGTTCCCGTTGGCCGACAGTTCGAACGTCTCGCCGGGGTATCCGAAGTTGTTCGTCGTGGCGATCGGGGTGTAAGCGGGCGCGGTGTAATTGCGGGCGGCGTAATCTTCCAGCGCCTGGATATTAATCTCCAGCGCGGGCGTGCCTTTGACGCCCATGTAGATGTTGCCGTTCCAATAGGTCGCCGACGAGTAAATCTGCTTGTTGCCGTTGTTCAACGTCGTATTGGGGTACTCGGCGACCACGCGGTCGTACGGCCGGGGGTCGACGCTGGTGACACCGGTCGGGTAGGTGAAGTTAAATTTCCCCATGTTATTGCGGTCGATCAGGTAGATCCGCGATTCTTTGCCGCCGACCATGAGCATCGGGTTGCCTGCCGGGCTTAGCAGACTGTCGGGCAGAAGCGTCGCGCCGCCGGACCCGAGGTCCAGATCCAGGTCGTTCAATTCGAACGCGTTCGACGGGGTGAAATAGTCGGCGACTTTCAGGCCCCAGCCGTTGCCGTTCTGGCTGGCCTGCGTGGACGTGTCGGGGGTCAGCTTAAGGACCGAATCTCCGTAGTCGTGGTCGAGCGGGAAACCGCCCGCGTCGAAGTTCGAGGCCTGGCCGTTGAACGCGCCGTTACCGGTGACGAGGTAAAGATTGGTGCCGTCGGTGGAGATGTTCGACCCGGACATCCAGATCCCGCCCAGGTTCCAGAACGGGGTCGACGAACTGACGACGGTGTCGGGCTCGAAGTTCGGCGCGGTGTTGAAGACCGCTTTGATCGAAAGGTCGGTCGCGGAGTACCCGAGCACCCAGCCGTAATACGGACCGTCGTCGCCGTGCGACGCGAACCCGAGGTAGACCACGCCGTTGATCAAACTGACGGCCGTCCGCTCCATCTGCTCGATGGCGTTGAACGCCAGCACGTACCCGGTCGCGCCACCCGGGGCGGCGACCCAGCCGTCGGTGTCGGGATAAACCGGTGTCGGGTGACCCGCGGGGTTGTTGTTCCCGGTGCCGTTAATGATCGGGCCGGCGACGTAGGTATACGGCCCGGTGGTGGTGAGCCCGCTGGGCGCGAGCGTGTCACCGATCAGCGCCGGCGTCATCACCGACGTTCCGTCGTGAATCGACACCGCCCACAACCGCTGGGCGAAATGCTTCCCATCCGCGCGGATCTCCTTGGTGTTGGCGTTCAGGTAAAGAATGCCGGTGTTGGCGTCGACCGCCGGCGTGGCGAGGATGCCGAGCTGAGCGCCGACGTCGGGGTTGTTCGCGATGTCCGCTTGCAGGATCGTGGTGACACCGGTGGTGGGGGTGAGCACGGTCGGGTCGGTGGTGTTGGTGAAGTTGTCGTGCCAGAGCACCGAACCGGTGTTGGCGTCGAGCGCGTACAGCCCGTCGGCTTCGGTGCCGATGAACACCACGCTGTGGACGCCCGGGCTCGTGCCGGTCGTGATGTTCACGTTCTGCATGTACAACGGCTGGGCGATCACGTCCCCGCCGTCGAGCGACGCGGTGTACTGTTTCCCGAAGTCGGCCGGGATGACGTTCGATGGGGTGAGGACCGTTTCGGCTAGATTCGCGCCATCGTTTCGCGGGTTTCCGTGGTGAGTCAGTACGTCGACCGACATCATCAGACGCGACTCGAGTGCTTCGGACAGGACGCGACGACCTCGCAGGCTTCTAAACTTCTTCACGCAATTTCTCCTCTTGCTTCCGCTCGGGCAGGACAAACTCCACTGAAAACAATTGTGACAGCCAGTTCCTCAAATGCCAGCAAAAACTCGGCGCAAGCAGCTTTGGGAACGCCGGTGCGGCATTATAGCCGCGAATCGCGACTTCCATCGACGCCGCGCGTAACATCGGCCCCACATGACCCGTGTCCAGCCCGCCTTGCTCGAACCCGAATTACTGCCGTTACGACGGTCTAATCGCCAGTTACTAACCGAATTGCTGGCGCTGGCGATCCCCGTCTGGGCTGAGCAGGCGCTGCACATGCTCGTGGGCATCAACGACACGTTCCTGGCCAACCGGTTGCCGGTGGACGCGCCGGCGGCGGGGGCGGCGGTGGGGACTATCACTTATTTTCTGTGGTTCATCGGCCTGCTCGTCGGCTCCGTGGGCACCGGCAGCACCGCGATCATCTCCCGGGCCAAGGGGGCACGGCACCGGCGCCTTTCCAACACCGTCACCGGTCAGTCGGTGTCGGCGGCGGTGCTGATCGGGGTTCTCACCGGTGTTTTTCTGTTCGTCGCCGCCCGACCGGTCATCGCCATGACCCAGTTGCCCGCGACGGCCCACGGGTTCGCGCTGTCGTACCTTCGGTTGCTGAGCGTCTCGATGCCGTTCACGATGCTGATGTTCATCGCCGGGTCGTGCCAGCGGGGCGGGGGTGACACGATCACGCCGTCGATCGTGATGGTGATCGTCGACGTCATCAACATGCTCTGCAGCTTCGCGCTCTGCCGGGGGTGGTTCGGGTTGCCGGTGATGGGGTTCAACGGCATCGCGATCGGGACGATCATCGCTTATGTGGCCGGCGGGGTGATACAGCTGGTCGTGCTGCTGCGCGGCACCGACGCGGTGCGGTTGTACCTGCACCGGTTATGGCCCCACTGGGTGACGATCAAACGCCTGTTCCGGATCGGCATGCCGGCCATGGTCGAAGGGCTTCTGGCCTGGCTGGCAAACTTCGGCGTGATTGCGATCATCAACCGGGTCGACCAGACCAGCGCCATGAGCTCGGCGCACATGAACACGATCCGGATCGAAGGGATCAGCTTTCTGTCCGGGATGGCGTTCGCGACCGCCGCCGCCACGATGGTCGGCACGAGCCTGGGGCGAAAAGACCCGGACCGCGCCCGCAGGTCGGCATACGTCGCCTACTGGGTCGGCGGGGGGATCATGACCCTGTGCGGTCTGCTGTTCATCACAGTCGGGTCTTACCCCGCGAGGTTCATTGCCGGGCAGGACCCGCACATCATTCGTTTGACGACCAACTGCCTGTTCATCACCGGTTTTATTCAGAGCGGATTTGCCGCGAACATCATCTTCGGCGGGGCACTCCGCGGCGCCGGCGATACGTTCGTTGTCATGATCATCAACCTGACCACGGTGATCTTGCTGCGATTCGCAGGAGTAATCCTCGTCGGCCTTTACCTGCACCGCGGACTCGAAGCGATCTGGTGCGTGCTGGCCGGAGAACTATTCGTCCGCGGCGTCCTGATCTACGCCCGGTTCTGGCAGGGGACTTGGAACAAGATTGAGGTCTAAGGCCACGATTGCCGTCTGGGCGACACGATGTTCTTATACACAGTCCAGATAAAGCTGGCCAAAATCTGCGTGTAGCGGCTGTCCCGCAGGGAAGCTTTTCGCCGGTCCAATATGCGTCCCCGCGGGACAGCCGCTTAAACCGGGATTTCGGAGAGTAGCATTTGGAATGTGAATTAGAAATCACCGCCACTCGATCCACCGCTGTCACCCCCGCCGCCACCACCGGACGAGCCGAAGTCGCCGCCGCTGCCCGCGTCACCCATCTGCCCCGCGTCTGACGGACCAGAGTCGAAGCTGCCGCCACCGCCCGCGGCGTTGGCCGAACTGTCACCCCAACCGGCCTGTGACGAACCCGAGCCGCTGGGGTCGTTGCGATGTTCGAACCGATTTTCGGCATACCCGCCGAGCGCGCCGCCCAAGAGCCCACCGAGGATGCCCCGGCCGAATCCGCCGCCGCCACCACCGGCCGCGCCGCCGTAGCCCTGGCCATACCCTTGGCCCATGTTCTGTCCGCCCGGTGGCATCATGCCGCCGGGCCCACCGCCGTATCCACCGCCCGAGCGACCCCGGAAGATCGCGCGAATGATGCTGAAGATCACCACCGCCGCCACCCCCAGGCAGAGCAGTGACCCGAGTCCGAGCCCCATCCCCCCGCTCGACGATCGGCCGCCGGGCAATGGACTGGTATTACCGCCGGTTCGAGCCGGCTGCTGCTGCATCGGCGTCGCACCCGGGGCCGCGCCGTTGATGTTGGCGGTGTAGGCCCGGTCGACGTTCTCGACGGCGTCGGCGAGGCCCTGGTCGTACTGCTTGTCGTGCAGTGAAGTCTGCAGTTGCTTGCGCAGCGTGTCCGCATCCGCCTGAGTGAAGTCCCCGCGTGAGAGCGTGTTTTTGCCGACCTTCACTTCAAGGTGAGTCGGGTTCATGCAGATCAGCACGTAGACGCCATTGACCTTTCGTTCCTGACCTCGGCTCACGGCCCATTTGTCGAAGAACCCTTTCTTCTCCGCGGCGTCGGTCGGCACGGGCTGACCGTCCGGCACCGCCGCGAACGTTTCGATCACCAGTTCTTTATTATGCGTCTGTTTCAGCTTGGTCATCGCGTCGTTGGCTTGATCGACGGCAGACTTGCTGAAAATCGCGGCGTTGTCTTTCACATCGGCGTGCACCATCGCAGGCAGCGCCAGCAGAATCGTGAGAACAAACGACGACAACCAGGACCAATTCTTCATGAGAGATCTCCTTCAGCCGGCATAGTAGTCCCGGGTGGACTTTTCGTGCAGCTATAAAAAACGACGAATCGTCAACCGGGCAGGGCGGGGCTGATCTCGATCTCTCGGACATTTTCGTCCAACGGTGTGATGCGGACAATGTAAACAGCGGCAGGCAGCAGCCCGGCGACGCGCGACGGCCACTCGACCGCGACCACACCACCCTGTTCGAGCAGTTCGGAAAAACCGATCGCCTCGAAGTCGTCGCTGCCGCCGACTCGATACGCGTCGAGGTGGTACACGACCAGCCGGCCGGTGTCGTAAACATTCATTAGCGCGAACGTGGGGCTCGACACCGACCGGGTCGACCCGCCGAGCCCGTGCACCAGTCCGCGGACGAACTGCGTCTTGCCCGCGCCGAGGTCCCCTTCCAGCGCGATCACTTCGCCGCCGACGAACGTGCGGGCCAGCTCCGCGGCGACGGATTCGGTTTCTGCGACGGAATGGGAGAGATGGACTGTCATAGCAAACCAACTCAAACCGGCATCCTTACAACGCGTGCTCCCAGCCGTCCGAGTCCAACCGCATCTCACTGCCTGCGCGGTGCATTGTGAGACCGTGCCCGGCTTTAATCCGGCCGACCTTCACGCAGGGCTCCGGCAGCTCATCGGGCGAAACAATCAGCAGCTCGTAATCCTCACCATCGGTCATCGCGTGAAAGCCGGCCTGCTTCGAACTACTAAGCCGCCCGACATCTTCATGAACCGGCAACAACCCCGTGTCCACCGAAGCACCGACCCCGCTGGCCGAGCAGATGTTCCGCAGGTCCCGGGCGAGGCCGTCGCTGAGATCAGCCATCGCACGGAGCTTGTAGTTTTTAGCGAGGTATCTTGCCAGAGCCACCCGCGGCTCGAAGGTCATGTGACGACCCAGAATGCTCCCGCCGAGCGGGCCGGTGACGTAGACATGATCACCCGGTCGTGCCCCGTTGCGGGTGATGGGTTCAACACCATCTGCCTTCCCGAGAATCGTCACCGTGACCACCAGCTTGCCCGACCACGATGCGGTGTCGCCGCCGACGATCGGGCAATCGAACATCGCCCCGGCCTCCTGCATCCCGGTGAACAGCTGCTTGGCGTAGTCCTCCCCGCAGCCTTTCGGTAATGCGAGTGTGACCACCGCCGCCGCGGGCAGGCAGGCCATCGCTGCACAGTCGCTGAGGTTCCGGTTCATCGCCTTGCGGCCAATGTCCCATGGCGAATGAATTGACGAATCGAAATGCACGCCGTCCAGCACCTGATCGACGCCGACCAGCATCGTGTCGTCGTCCCAGTTCAGCACCGCAAGGTCGTCACCGATACCAAGCCGCACGCGCGGGTCGGGCTTCTGCTGTGATCGGATCCAGTCGATAAAATCGAACTCGCCGGGCATGGCCGGATTAGAGCGCGCCGCCCCGCAAACTACAACCACAGCCGGGGTGCCGAACGGCGTTGCCCGTGTCCAACGGCGGTTCTACACTCCCCTCATGCGTGATCCTCGACTTGCCAAACTGGCCGATGTACTCGTTCGTTACAGTGTCGATGTGCGTCCCGGGCAACTGGTTCGTATCAGCGGGCCGCCGGTCTCGTCGCCGTTGGTGGTCGAGCTGTATCGCGCAGTGGTTAAAGCCGGGGGTCATCCGATCGTCCGTAGCGCCCCCGAGGAACTGTCCGAGATTCTCATTAAGGAAGGCTCCGACGAACAGCTGCAGTTCGTGAACCCGGTCACGCAGTTCGAATACGACAGGATCGACGCTTCGATCGGCATCTGGGCCGAGGAGAACACCAAGTCGATGACCAACGCCGACCCGAAACGCATGGCATTAACCGAAGTCGCCCGCCGGCCGTTGATGGAGTCCTTCATGAAACGGGCGGCCGAGGGCTCGCTGCGGTGGACCGGCACGCAGTACCCCTGCCAGGCCTCGGCCCAGGACGCGGAGATGAGCCTCGGCGAATACGAAGACTTCGTCTTTAACGCCGGCCTGTTGAACCACCCCGACCCGATCGCCAGTTGGAAACAGGTCAGCCAGCGACAGCAACGGCTCACCGATTTCCTACAGGGTAAAAGCGACTACCGCGTCGTCGCCGCCAACGGCACCGACATCCGCATGTCCGTCGCCGGCATGAAATGGGTCAACTGCGACGGCCACGAAAACTTCCCCGACGGGGAAGTCTTCACCGGCCCGGTGCTCGACAGCGCCAACGGCACCATCCACTTCAGCTTCCCCGCCGTGCACCACGGCCGCGAGGTCCAGGACGTCCGCCTGAGTTTCAAAGACGGAAAAGTCGTCGACGCCAGCGCCAGCAAAGGCGAAGCATTTCTATTCTCCATGCTCGACATGGACAACGGCAGCCGACTGCTCGGCGAATGTGCGATCGGAACCAACTTCGGCATCCAGCAATACACCCGCAACACCCTCTTCGACGAAAAGATCGGCGGCACCGTCCACTTCGCCCTCGGGGCCGGTTACCCCGAAACCGGCAACGCCAACCAAAGCGGCCTGCACTGGGACATGGTCTGCGACCTCCGCCAAGGAGGTCACATCGAGATCGACGGCCACCAAATTAACCTCAACGGACGCTTCACAAACCCGCAATTCCCCAACCCCGGTTGACCGTACAACCTGCCTTTCCAGCCCAAAAACGCCGATTTTCAAGGAGCCAAATTGCCCGTCTTGCCCGAAATCAAAAATTCCAGCTCATTTGTCGCATATCGAACTAGGATGGAGGCGTAAACTGTTTTGTATTGTAGGTTTATGTTAATGGATCGCATTTCGTCCGGGCGACCGCCGGGCCGGGGGTTCGGCCGGCGCCTTTCGGGCCGGTGGGGTTCCCGGTTAAAACCCGGCTTTTATACGGAGTTCAGTCGAGAGCCGCGCGCTATCTGCGTCCATATCGTAGCCGCGTGGCTTCAGCCGGCGGAGGGCCGAGAATCGATGCGGTTCGGCGATCGTCCGCGGGCTAAAGCCGGGCTAAACCCGGGCGGCCGAACTTCTGATATTACGCTCGAATCAAACGGGATTTGTCTAACACGGAAGTACGCGAATGCCAGAACTGAACTGGGTCGGCAAGCAGGCCGTCCTCCACCACCACGCCAAAGTCCCGTACCGGCTGCTGAAATGCGACGGCGACCTCACCGCCGGTGACCCCGCCGGCGGAAACCTCTTCGTCCAGGGCGACAACCTCTCCCGCACGGCCCGACTCGCCCGCAGCCGTTGAACGCAAACGAGCTTACTATGGACGTGCTGATATTCATGGAAAAGGACTTGTCGGCACGCGGGGGGAAATTCGTCACCGACCTTTCGGGCACGCTCCGCCTGGTTTTCTGCGATCCGGTGCAATTCCAGCAGGTGCTGAACAACCCCGTCCGCAACGCCGCCGATTCGATGCCTCAAAACACATCAGGTGTTCGCGAGCTCACGCTCCAGTATGATTGCAAAGTTCATGATATGTTTGAGATCTGCGTATCGGACACAGGACCGGGTATACCGGCCGGACAGAACGAGAAGATCTTCGAGCCTTATTACACGACGAAGGCGTCCGGAATCGGCTTGGGGTTGTCGCTGAGCCGGGCGATCGCGACAGCGTACGGGGGCAGCTGACGACAGAGCAAGCCGCCGACCAGACGGCCGTGAAGCGGACACGCGGAGCGCTGTTTTGTTTCAAGAGCCCGGCGGCGGAGAATCGTTATGCCTAATAAAAATGCCGGACCGACTGTATTTCTGGTGGACGACGACCCGTCGGTGCTGCGGGCAATTAAAAGACTGGTCCGGTCGGGCGGATTTCGCGTCGAGGCGTTTCGATCGCCTGAAGAGTTGTTAAGGCAACAGAACCCTGCGACCCCGGGCTGCCTGGTGCTCGAGGTGACCATGCCGGTGCTGAACGGGTTCGACCTGAAACAATCGCTCGCGGCGGCGGGCAACCGGCTGCCAATCATTTTTCTCAGCGGGACCGACTCGGTCTCGGTTGCCGTTCTGGCAATGAAATCCGGCGCGGTCGACTTTCTGAGTAAGCCCTGCCCGGACGAGGTCTTGATGGAAGCGATCTCGCGTGCGATCGAGAAGGACAAGCAGTCCCGAAATCGCGCCGTCGACGACGCTGCTCTGGCCTCGCTGTTTGCCAGGCTCACTCCCCGTGAACACCAGGTAATGCTGGGCGTCGTCGCGGGGAAGGAGAACAAGATAATTGCCGCCGAGTTGGGTACGGTCGAGAAAACAGTCAAGGTCCACCGCGCACGAGTGATGGAAAAGCTGAACGTCTCGAGCGTTGCTGACCTCACAAGGCTGAGCGGGCGCGCGGGCTACGACGGCGTCTGAAGAATGTTTTTGTCATTATTTGATGTTGGACCAAAGTCCAATACCGAAAAATATTCTAACCGGTACATTCTTCCGACGAGCGATGCGCGGCGTACGGGTTACTTGATGTCGCCACAGTGCAATCGCTCGTTCCGAGTTGATGGGTATTTCGGCAATTAATGAGGAATCTATGGGAAATTGAGCTTATCGTGCGCCCGCCATTTTGTTTGCATCAGTCGCAAGCGTTGTCTTGTTCGGGGCCACGGAGGCGTTAAGGGCCGATGTTCACACCGGTGGTGTTCCGCTACTTAACAGTAGGCCCGGGGCCGCTTACACCGTCTACCTTGACGTCAACGGCTTCAACTACAACGGAGTCTGGGACTCGGGCGAGTTGGGCATGCCCGGTTCGACGCCCTCGGTCGGCGACGTCGATGCCGCCGCCACCTTCAATGCGACGCAGGTCGCTTCGATCAAGCAGATCTGGGAGCGGATGGCTCAGTCCTACATCGGCTTCAACGTGAACGTGACGACGGTTGACCCGGCCGTTGCCGCGAATCAGGCCTCAACCGATGTCGCGCGTCAGAATTTTTACGACGCGACGCCGAACATGATGCACACCGTGATCGGGTCACAGGTGCGAGGGGGCGCACTAGTTACTGCCGCCAACCCGTCTGGCAAATGGTACAGCACGGGTGCCGACGGCGTATCGGGCCTCGGCGTTGTAGCAGGCGTGACCGGGGGCACCGGAAACGGTGGCCACACCAACTGGATGTTTACCGAAGACCAGCAGGGTCCCGGCTTCATCAACGGTGAATATATCGGCGCCATCTCGGCCCACGAAAACGGCCACGCTTTCGGCCTCTATCACCAGAGTGATTACACCGGTGATACTTTGACCCACGAATACACCAACGGCGACGCGGTCGGCACCACGACGACGCCGGGCACCTACGTCGCCATTATCGGCAACGCCGACGCCCGTCAGCGGATCGCGTGGCGCGTCGGTGATACGGACCAGAACGGCGTTCGAACCCCGATCAACGACATCCAATCGATGCTCGCGACCGACAATGTCTCCAACGGCCGCGCCGGGACCGCCAACCTGCACCTGGTCGACGACGGCATCGGTCATTCCCGCGATACGGCCACGCCCCTTGCGATCACTGGCAACACTGTCGATTTCAACCTCGCACAGGGTGTGATTGTCCCGAATAGTGAAACCACCCCTGTTGCATCCGGATTCACCAACTACACACAGGACTGGTTCTCGTTCAACTCGACGGGGTCGCCGATAACGCTGACCGCCAACGACGGAACCGAGTTTCTCACGCCCGGCGTTGCCGACGGTGCCGGCACGCTTCGCAGCACGTTGGACATCTACAACGCCGCAGGCCTCATCGTCGGAACCGCCATAGAGGACGCCAGCACGTTGTTCGAAACGTACACCGGCACCCTCCCTTTAGGCACCTACTACGCGAACATCGATAGCTTCGGCGGCCACGTTCAAGACGCCCCGGCGTTCAACGCCGCCACCTATTACGATACCGGCGCGTTCTTCCTGACCGGGAGCGGCTTTGCCGCAGTTCCAGAGCCCGCCTCCCTGGGTCTGGTCCTGATCAGTGGCATATTCTGCGCCCGACGTCGTCGAGCGCTAGTCTCTCCTCATTAAGGGTTTGGTGCGCGATCGCCCCCGAGTGGCGCGATGAGGTATGTATTCTGCAACGAATAGATCACAAAAGCCGTCCGGGCATGCCGGACGGCTTTTTTCTTTTAGAACGCGAATCGCGAACACCGTGGAGTCTTCTGTTCGACGAAGGCGCCCGCAATATAATGCACCTCTTTCGTACGCACGCAGCGCTCGGTGTCACGCCTAAGACGCTGTCGCAGGATCATTTTTGCAGACTGCCTCCGCGATCGCGCCCGGTGCTGCAGGTCCTGGTCGACGGCGATCCGGAAACACAAGCTGCCATGTGACTAGGTCTCAGCGCGAATTCGGTACACCGAGGTGTGAAGGTGCTCTACCGGATTGCACGTATCTATTCTGGCCGATTGCTTTAGGCTCACGGGTGCTCACCGTCGACCGAGGCGCGGCAATCTCTCGATTGCGTTACCTCTCTCGCCCGTCTGCCTTTTGGGCTGAAACGCGGTCGATTCCACGTCCCCAATCGAAGGTCATTTTTTTGGGAGCAATTTTTATGAGTACTACAACGCTCGGAACACACCAGGGCACGTACGACGCCGTCTTTCAGCACCCGATCTCACGGAATCTGCAGTGGCGTGACGTGAAAGCGATGCTCAGCAGCGTCGCGGACGCGGTCGAAGAGGAACACAACGGCAATTTCAAGTTCAAGAAGAACGGCCAGACGCTGGTGGTCCACCCGCCGCGGCGGAAAGACTTTTCCGACGTCGAAGAGCTGATGGCGATCCGGCATTTTCTGGAACGGTCGTCGGCCCCGGTCCCGTCGGAACCGGCCATCGGGTTGCACCTGTTGGTGGTGATCGACCACCGCGAGGCGCGGATCTTCCGGACGGAACTGAAGGGGACGGTCCCCGAGACGATCCACCCGCACGGCGACCCCGAAGCGCAACGTCACCTGCACCACGTGGACGACGATGCGAACGGCCAGCGCAAGCCCGAGCCGAAGTCGTTCTACGACGCGGTCGCCAAGGCGTTGACCGGCGCGGAAAAGATCCTGGTGTTCGGAAGCGCCACCGGCGCGAGCAGCGCGATGGAGCACTTGCTGGCGGATCTTAAAAAACACCACCCGGCACTATCGAGCCGGGTGATCGGATCGCACGTTGTCGACGAGCAGCACATGACCGACCCGCAGTTGCTGGCCGAGGCCAGGGCGTTTTACGCCAAGACTCCGACCGCGGTCTGATTCACGTCGTTTTATGAATAACAGATCGTCCAAAGCCCCGGCACCGCGCCGGGGCTTTTTGACGAACAACGGGCCGGCTTGTGACGTCGTAACAGTGAACCGGATCATCCGGCCCACGCCGGCGATTTTGTTGTACGCCCGGCTCGGTTTAGGTGGTATTCTCGGTCGCGGGGTGTGTTCTGTTTGGCGGAGGCGGAAAAAGATGCGGATGTCCAAAAACCTGCGGCGGCAGCGTCGGTGCGATCTACGAATCATTTTTACAGCGTGTGTCGCAGGTGTCGGGGGATTTTCGGCCCTCGCCGACGCCGAGTCGCACCCGCTCGGCATCCCGACTCTAAACAGTCGCCCCGGGGCGGCTTATACCGTTTATCTGGACTTTGGCGGGTTTTCGTTTTTTGGCAACTGGGGGAACGGCTCGGGCGTGCCGGGCACGACGCCGGCGTTCGACCACGTCACGAATGCTTTTTCTGGCAACGACGTTTCGTATATCAACCAGATCTGGTCACGGGTGGCCGAGAAATATTCGGCCTTTAACATCAATGTGACCACCGTGGACCCGGCTGCCGCCGCGAACCAGGCCTCCACCGACGCCAGTCGGCAATTGTTCTACGACCAGACCCCGCGGCTCATGCACACCGTGATCGGTGACGGCACCTGGACCGGCGGGGGCGGCGTGTCGTACGTCGGCGTCACCCAGGGCAGCTTCGGGTCGGACCCGAATGTGAACGGCGGGCACGGCATCGGGTATCACACGAACTGGCTGTTCACTAACAGCCTCGGCGGGCCGGGGGACGTGTCGGCGATCGCCGAAGCCGGCGCGCACGAAAACGGTCACGGGCTGGGGCTCAATCACCAGTCCGACGTGACCGGGTCCACCATCACCAACGAATACAGCGGAACAACGGCGCGACCGGCAACGGGTCGTTCGCGCCGGTCATGGGCGTGTCTTATTACTCGCAGCGCGGGCTGTGGCGGTCGGGCACGGCTCACGCCGGCGGTGTCGTTCAGCAGAACGACGTGCAGGTGATTGAAAATAACGGCGGGATGGGACCGCTTCTCGACGACAGCATAGGACACACCACCACCGCGGCCACGCTGCTGCCCGTGAGCGGGACGACCGTCGACTACATGCGGGCCAGGGGAATCATCGAACCCGCGAGTTCGTCTTCGCCCAACCCGACCGGGGTTGGAAATTACACCAAAGACCTGTTTTCATTCGCCAGCACCGGCGGGGCCGTGAGCCTGACGGTTCACAACGGCAGCGAGCGGATCACGCCCGGGGTGGCCGACGGTGGCGCGACGCTGAGCAGCGTGCTTTCAATTCTGGACACGGCCGGCAACGTTTTATATTCCGCGCCGACGGATTACTCGACGCTCAGCGCGACGATCACGCAGACCCTGTCGCCGGGCAGCTATTACGCCCAGATCAGCAGCACCGGCGGGGAATCCGGCACGTTCGACGTGACCACGAATTATTACTACGACATGGGCAGCTATTTTCTGACCGGGTCGGGGGTAGTCAGCACCAACACCGGCAGCTTCTACTGGACCGGTGGCGCGAGCACCGCCAAGTGGTCACAAGTCGACGGCGCGACCAGCAACTGGCGCACCGACCACGCCAACGGCACGGACCCCGCCGCCGGGCCGTCGGGCACGAGCAACGTCTACTTCACGGCCGACTCCAACGCGACAAATCTGACCACCACGCTGGGCGGCGACCGCACGATCAACAGCTTGAACTTTACCGGCACCGGCACCACGGCCGGGACGACGCCGGTCACGATCGCCGCCGACGGCAGCACGCTCACGCTGGCCGCTAATGGCGGGTACATCGACGCAACCGGCACTGCCTACGCGCCGGGAACCGGGCTGGTGGTGCAACCGGGATCGGCATCACACACGATCGCGGCCAACGTCGCGCTGGGCGCGAGCCAGACTTGGCAGATCAAAAACGCGGCAACCGCGCCGCTTACCGTCAGCGGAACCATCAGTGGCGCGGGCGACATGCTTACGGTCACCGGCGCGGGCAAGCTGATTCTCGCCCACGCGAACACTTACACCGGCGGCACCACGATCCAGGGCGGGACTGTCAGCTTCGTCACCGGCGCGCTCGGCACCGGCGGTGTGACATTGACCAACGGAGGTCTGCTTCAATTCGCGACGGGAAACGCGCAGGATATCACCACGCTCGGCCCCGGACTCACGGTCGGCGCCGGCGGCGGACAGCTGGACACCAACGGCAACAGCGTGACGTTTAACGGCAACATTCTCGGCCCGGCCGCGGGGCCATTGAGCAAACTCGGCGCGGGCACGCTGACGATCAACGGCTCGGCCAATCCGGCGAACCTGTTCGTTCGAGCAGGTACCGTTTCGCTGGGGACGGCCGCGTCGGTCTCGACCGCGACCACGCCGGTGTCAGGCGCGAACAATTATTCCTCGATCGGACAATTCGCCGGCGACAACGGCACGCTGACCTTGAACGGCTCGGCCGTCTTCACCAATGCCGGCGAGCTTAACGTCGCCGACGTCAACGCCACCGGCGTATTGAACGTGCTCGGTTCGGCGACGGTGAACGCCCGGTCGTTGGAAGTCGGGAAGTTCGGCAATGCGAACGGCACCGTGAACCAATCCGGCGGAACGGTCACCGAGGCCGACAACGGCGCGGGCACCGCCGACTGGCGGATCGGCGGGTACGGCAGCGCCGCCGACGCCGCCGCCGTCGGTGTCTACAACCTGTCGGCCGGCACGCTGAACACCGGCGCCGCAAACCTGCAGGTCGGTGCTTACGGGAAGGGCACAGTCACCCAGACCGGTGGCACGGCCACGGTCGCGGCGTACCTTTCGATCGGGCGATTCGGCGGCGGGAACGGGACCTGGGACCTGAGCACCGGCACCGGCGCGCTGGTCGCCAATACGGCGCCGCTCGCGATCGTCGGCGAACAGGGCACGGGCGTCTTGAAGGTCGGCGGGTCGTCGACTGTCACCGCCAAGACGCTGGCCATCGGTTTCGGGAACGGCGCGATCGGCACCGTGACGCAGACCGGCGGAACGATCACCGCGGCAACGGGCGTTAGTTTCGGCGGCGGGAACGCCGCCGGCGGGGCGGCGTCGTCGGGAACGTTCACCCTGACATCCGGAACTCTCGCGACCGCTTCAGTAACCCAGCAGCCCGGCACCGGCGTCACCGGAACGTTCAACTTCAACGGCGGAACACTCCGCGCGACCGCCAGCAACGTCAGCCTGATGAGCGGCATCACCAATGCAAAGGTGCAGGCGGGCGGGGCGCTGATCAACACCAATGGGAACACGGCGTCGCTGGACCAGACGCTGGTCCACGACACCGCGCTGGGAGTCACCGTGGACGGCGGGCTGACCAAATCGGGTTCGGGCATCCTGCTGGTCGCGGCCCCGCAGTCGTACACCGGACCGACCTCGGTCGGGGCCGGGACACTGCGGTTGTCGGCCGCGCCGACCGCGCCGCTGTCGGGCGCGGTCGCCTGGTTCGACGCGTCGGATGCGTCGACGATCACCGCTGCGTCCGGCGTCGTCACCGGATGGGCCAACAAAGGAACTGCCGGAAACGCGCTCAACGCGGCGCAGACCGTTGCCGGCGTAGGCCCGACGGTCACGACCCCTGCCGGGGTCGTCGGAGGAAAATCGGTTCTGACGTTCGCCAACCTGGCGAGCGGGCTGGTCACGGCCGGCAACCTGGGCATCACCGGTAATCAGGATCGCACCCTGTTCGTGGTCGGCGACCGCGCGACCGGCAGCAGCATGTTCTTCGCCCACGAGGGGCCGGTCGGCACGGCCAATGCCGCGTACGGAATCTCCAGCGAAACCGCCAGCGCGTACCTGTACACCTGGGCCAACGACGTCACGTTCCCCGCGCGGACGGCCGGCGCGTTCGAAATCTACGACTCGGAACTCACCACCAACGGCACCGCCCTGACCGGCAACGTGCTGGGCGGAAATGTGCTTTCGAGTTCGAGCAAAACCGTCGCCGCCAACACGACCAATAGTCCGCTATATGTCGGTGACCGGCCGACGAACACGTCCGGCGGTGACGTCGCCGAGGTGATCGAATACGCCGGGGCGCTCACCGCCGCCCAGCGGTCGGCGGTCGAAGCGTACCTCAATTACAAATGGTTCGGGATGACCGCCGCGCCGGTGACGAACCGGTTACCGACAACGACAGCTTTGAATCTGACGGCCGCCGCCGCGATCCTGGACCTGAACGGAATCAACCAGACGGTCGGGTCGCTGACCGGCGTGAATGCCTCTGCGATCACGCTCGGCGGCGCGACGTTCACCGTCGGGAACAGCACCAGCACCACGTTCGCCGGTTCGGTCACCGGGGCAGGTTCGGTCGTCGTGCAGGGGACCGGCACTCTGACGCTTGCGGGGCTGAGCACGTTCAACGGAACGTTGACCGTCAACAACGGGGCGACCGTGACGGTCACGTCGGCCGGCACACTGCCGTCGGCGACGCCGCTGCTGGACAGCGGCGTGATCAACCTCGCGGCCCCGACCTCCGGCGGCATCCGCAAGCGGACCGATGCCGCGATCACCGTCAATAACGGCGCGCAGCTCAATCTGCTGCCGGCGACCGTCCACACCAACCGCACGCTGCTGGTCGCGTCGGCTTTGACATTAAACGGGACGGCCAAAGTCGATGTCGCGAACAACGACATGGACATTCAGAACGGCGACCTCGCCGCCATCACTGCGGCGATTGCCACCGGATTTGCCGGCGGGGCGTGGAACGGCAACGGCATTTCCAGTTCGACCGCCGCGGGCGACTCGACGCATCTCACGGCAGTCGGCGCGATTTTGAACGGCTCGATCTACGGCACCGCCGGCGCACTCGGCCTGTTCGATGGGTCGAATCCCGCGCCGGCCGACGTGCTCGTGAAGTACACCTATTACGGCGACGCCAACCTCGACGGCATGGTCGACGGTTCGGATTACACGCTGATCGACGCCGCTTTCGGCACCGGCCTCACCGGCTGGATCAATGGCGACTTCAATTACGATCGCACGATCGACGGCAGCGATTACACATTGATCGACAACGCGTTCAACACCCAGGGCGGCAATCTGAGCACGACCGCCGAAGGCCTGCTCGCCGTGAACACCGCGCAGCTCGCGGTCGGCAGTTCGTCCTTCCCCGAGCCGTCGGGAGCTCTGGTCGTGCTCGCGCTGGGCGCTGGTTGTCTGCTCGGTCGACGGCGCGCCGCACCCGCGTTCTCGCGTGTTCGAACTTGATCGTGAGACACATCCTGCTTTGAAGCTATCCCAACCGACCGAACGACTCGTCGTGCGAGCGGTCGATCAAAGTGGGTCGTGCATAAGTTTGATCACGTGGTAAACTCTGAGTATGGCTCCGAAGTTTGTCCGCTCGACTGTGCGCGGCATGGATGGTTACACGCCCGGTGAACAGCCCGGCTCGTCCGCCCGCGTTGTGAAATTAAACACCAATGAAAACCCATTCCCGCCGAGCCCCCGAGTAATGGCGGCGCTGCGGGACGTCGAAGCCGAGACGCTCCGGCGATATCCCAATCCCAACGCCGACACGTTCCGCGAAGCGGCGGCGAAGCTGCACAGTGTGACCGAAGACATGATCATCGCCGGCAACGGCAGCGACGACGTGCTGACGATCGCGACCCGAACGTTCGTCCCGCCCGGCGGATCTATCGCCTACGCCGAGCCCACGTATTCGCTGTACCCGGTGCTCGCGCAGCTGCAGGACGCGAAACCGGTGACGGTCGAATGGGGCGATCATTTCTCGCTGCCGATCGAAGCGTTGCTGGCCACCAAGGCGAACGCGATCTATCTGGCCAACCCCAACGCGCCGACCGGGACGGTCGTGTCCCCGGCCCAGGTGTGTAAGCTCGCCGGCGCGTTCGACGGCGTCGTGCTCGTCGACGAGGCGTACGTGAACTTCGCCGACCACGACTGCCTGGGTTTGGTCGAGGATTGTTCGAACGTCATCATCTCCCGCACGCTGAGCAAAGGGTATTCGCTCGCTGGCTTGCGGTTCGGGTACGCCGTCGCACAGCCGCAGGTGATCTACGAGATGATGAAGGTGAAGGACAGCTACAACACCGACGCGATCTCCGTGCTGGCCGCGACGGCCGCGATTGAAGACCAGGAATACGCCCGGAAAAACTGGGACTACGTCCGCAGTGAACGGCACCGTTTAACGACCGAGCTGAACCAGATGGGGTGGTCCGTGCTCCCCAGCCAGGCGAATTTTCTGCTCGTGACCGTGCCCGACGGACAGGGTCGCGAAGCGTATCAAGGTCTGAAACATCAGGGCATCCTGGTCCGATTTTTCGACAAGCCGGGCCTGTCGGACAAGATCCGGATCACGATCGGGCAGAGCCACGAGAACAACGCGCTGCTCGCCGGGATCAAGGCGCTCGAGATGTCTGAAAAAGTCGCCACGCTCTGAGCCGTGGGCACACACGGCGTGTCACTGTTTTCAATACACTTGTAATATTACGATGCCGGCGTCGGCGCGCTGACGATTCTCTTCACACTGTCTTCCAATCCGCCCGTCCGGTTGCGAGCGAGCCAGAGCCTGCGGTGTTCTGCGACCAACGCTGCGGTGTCGACGCCCGACTGCTCATCACCCGCGAGTCTCAACCGGCCGATCGCTATGCAGTGGTGCAGCAACGCCGCGGCCTGCCGCAATTCGTCGGCGACGAGCCGCGAAGGGGTGTCGGTCGGATCAAATTGTTTCAACGGCGCGACGGCAGTCTCGATCGCCGACGCTGCGGCGTCGAGGTCCTGAGGCGTCAGGCCCGCGTGCGGGGTCGGCTCGGCGGGCGAGGGGACCATCAATCGGAAGAGCGTCGACCCGTTGCTGTTAGCCTTCCCGACCGCCTGGTAGACGTTTCCCAGGTCGTACGCCACGCGACCCAGCGTGCCGGTCGGGTCGGCAAACGCGAATCGGCTCAGCACCGCTGGCCAGTCCAGATTCGCATTCGATGATCCGCACCAACTGAATGCCGCGCCGGCGGCAAATCCGAGATAGCTCACGGGAAGATATTGCAGGTGCCCGTGATCGCCCCAGTCGGTGTTCAGGTAACCGATCGCGCCGTGTCGAAGACCTGCCTCGGCGGCCGACTTTAAATTCTGAATCGCGTTGTCGGTTCGCCCGGCGATGCTGTTCCAACTCGACGTTCCCGGGCACACATAAAACGGGACACCCGCCCGCGCGAACTTTTCACCTTGCTCGTCGAACGGGTGATTGGCTTCGTAACCCCATTGCAGCGCGATCACGTTTTTCGGCAGCTCGGCGATCAGTTCCGGCTGGTGCAGGATCACGTCGCCCCAGAACATCATCTGCCGATCGTGCGACCGGACCAGTTGGTTGACCTGCGTGACGAAGTTCAGATAGACGCGGTGCTTTCCGATCTCCGCCGAGGCTATTTTGCTGCGGCCCTGGCCGATGTCGAACGTCTCGTCGCAGCCGACATTGAACAGCCGACTGGAAAAATTGGGCAATAGTTCGTCGTACAAGCCTCTTAGAAACTCCAGCGATTCAGGATCGGTCGGGCAGAGACTGAACGGGCCTTTCCACCGGAACCCCCAGCCGGTGTCGGCCCCGCAGACTGCCTCGGCGAGGTGCGCGTAGGCGGGATGGTTCAGCCAGCGTTCCATGTGACCGAACGAGTTCTGATTCGGCACCAGATCGATCCACCTCGCTTTGCAATATTGGTCGAGTGTGCGAATGTCGTCGGCCGTGAAAGGGCTGGCTTCGCGCCACACGTCGGGGTGGGCGGAGTACGCGAACGTGTGCTCGATGTACAGCTGCAACTGGTTGATCTTCCAACTCGCGAGGAGATCGATCAGCGAGAAGAGAGTTTCCATCGTCGGGACCTTGTCCCGGCTCACGTCGAGCATGACGCCCCGGACGGGAAAATCGGGCCAATCCTCGATTTCGACACACGGCATCTGCGTCGGAAATTGCTTTCTTAGTTGATCGAAGGTGCAGTTCGCATAGCACGCGCCGGCGGCGGTCGCGGCCACGGCCGACGCGCCTTCGGGGGTGACCGACAGCCGGTAACCCTGCAAGTGTGAGACGGACCCGTCGATGGTGACGGACAAAACAGATGGCGGCGACCCGAGCACGCCCGCGGTGCGGATCATCCGCCGGGGCATGGGAAGCAGGCATATAACGTCGTTCGATGTCGTCTCGTCCGGCATGCGCGGGAGACTACCACGCTAAATCCCGGGTTTCACCTGTAGACGAGTTTTAATCTCGTCCGGCCCACGCTTATAGGAGACGGCGATAAAATCCGCGGCAGCGATGCCGCTCGCGGCGGCGTAGCAATCGTGCACGGTGTCCGTCCAACGACCGTCCAGCGTGAGCAACCGGTCACCCGCTTTCAGGCCCGCACGTTCGGCGGCGCTGTCGTGCATCACGGATGTAATGACCACGCCGGGTAGATCATCCTTCGCGTCTTTTTTTACCGTGATTCCGACTGCTTTTCTGCAGGACAGGACCGCCGCCGGGGCGGGGTCACCGTTGAAATGCCGAGTCATTTTCAGCTTGGTGTCTTCCGGGACGTAGGCCGACGGCGACAGAGTCATCGTGCGGGCTTTGTAGTCGAGCGTTAAACGGTAATGGGCGAAAAACGGGAAGCCGATCAACCCTTCGAACGGCCCGAACGATTTCCCGATCAGTTCGACGGTCGGGTGGTTCCAGATGTCCGACACAAGATCGGGCTGTGTGACCCGGCCGATGGTGATCGACCGGACGGTGTACTCGCCCAAGTTTCCGAGCAGCGTGAAGAACGGCCGGCTGAACGGCGTCGGCAGAATGCCCGCCGACAGCCCGACGCGTTCGCTGATGACCAGTGCCGGCGCGCCGGTGTCGAAGATGAATCGGTACGGCCCGCGGTCGTTGATCTTGGCCATGATCGCGATGTGCCCCGACGGCATGATGTCCATCGGGATCACCACCGGCCCCGGGTTGCCCGACGGCGGGGCGATCGCCGGCGACCGTGTCGATGTGATCAACACCGCCGCGACGAGGCAAGCGCGAAACAGTCGTGAACGAGTCATCTTAAAATCCCTCCCCGGCGATGATCGCGAGATTCAGATTTAGCGGATCATCCGCCCGTTTCAAACAGAGGCGAACCATCTGCCCCGCGAGCGTTCTCGCGGTTAGCTGTTGCACATCGGCAATGGTGTGCACCGGGTGGTCATTCACGGCGACGATCCGGTCACCCTTGCGAAGCCCTGCGCCGGCGGCGGGGCTGTCGCCCAGCACGTTTGAAATCGTGACCGAACCTGCGTCGGCGTTTAGCTCCACGCCGACGAAGCCCCGCACCTTCGGCACGGTCGGGGTCGTTTTAATGAGCGGCCCCAGTAGCTTTAAAAAACCGCCGGTCGATTCGAGCCGTGCTTCGTCGCGGTCGCGGTTGTCGGTCGGACTCGGGCGGGTCGTCGGGAATGACGCCGGGCGGGTCGTGGGCCGAGTTGTCGGCCGAGCGGTCGATCGCCCCGGCCTTCGCCTGTCACGGGTCCGCACGAGTGGCGGGGGCGCGAAGTTGTTCGGCGTCCAGACCATCCGGTCGATGGCGAGATCGATCTGAATCCTGAACTTTGCCAGTATCGAATAGCCGAGCAGGCCGTCGAGTTCGACCCCGGACGCGCCGATCGCGTTCATGCCTTCGATCTGATACGGCGTCTCCACGTAGCACGACACGTTACGCAATTCGATGCCGCCCTCGACTTCCACTTTGTCGAGCACAGCGATCCCCCGTGAGGATGGCTTTAGCCCCAGCGCGTCGGCGACCGGAACGCGGACGATCATGGCCGGCGACCCGGTGTCGACGATGAAATTGAACGGACCCTTGCCGTTGATCTTCAACCGGACCAACAGGTGGTTGGTGTCGGTGAGCGTGTACGGAACGTTGATCGGTTGCGTGGAGGGTGGCGATGCGGGTCGCGTCGACGACGGGGTAGATTTCTGCGTGGTCGGCGCGGTCGTTGCAGCTGCGCCGAGCGCGGCCGAAAAGGCCAACAAAACGATCAGACAAAAACGCATGATGATCTCTCGAAACGTTCGGGCGAAACCGAAGACCGTTCAGATCATACTCGCAAGCCTGTTCGGACACCGGGCTTTTTTCTACCGGGGGTGGCCGGCCTTGATGCAGGGGCCGACGGCGAACCGGGCCGGCGCGTGCTCTTTCGTTCCGGACTGATCCGCCTTACGTTTCGCGGCGATGACAAATCGGCTCAAGCTGCTGCTGGCTTTTTTGATCGTAGCCGTCGCGGCAGTGTATCTGATTGGTAACGGTTCGGTCTCGCTCTGGGACCGCGACGAGCCCCGGTACGCGCAGACTTCCCGGCAGATGCTGCAGAGCGGCGACTGGGTCGTGCCCCGGTTTCTGGACAAGGACCGGACGGCCAAGCCGGCCCTGATCTACTGGTGCCAGGCGGCAGCGATGAAGGTGTTCGGCGACAATGAATTCGCCGCCCGGTTCCCGTCGTCGGTCGCGATCACGCTGTTGCTGGTCGTGCTCGCGTGCGTGTTGTGCAAACCGATCGGGCCGGAACGTACAGCATGGACGGTATTCATCTTCGCCACCAGCGGGTTGACCATCGCGTCCGCGAAAATGTGCATCACTGATGCGGTGCTGCTGCTATGGATCACGATCGCGCAGCTGTGCCTGTATGCGATCTGGCGGGGGAATCGGTCCTGGTCCGTAGTTGTGATTTTCTCGGTCATGGTCGGGCTGGCGGGGCTGACCAAAGGGCCGGTCATTATGGGCATGCAGGTGATGACGCTGGCCGTGCTCGGCCTCATCCGGTTGATCGAAAATTTCGCCCGCCCGGGCGGTCGAATTGATCAGAAAGATGGGCCAGTTGGAAACAACTTCTTGGTCGAACACAATCCAAGCCAGCTTGAAAGCGAAGCGTCGGACGAGAGTGCGGTTCTGAGCTACGAAAGCCCGCGGGTCGCGCAGCAGCCGTCCTTTACCTCGTCGCGTCTCGTTCAACTTCTGCTTCGGTTGCTTGTCGGTGCAGCGATCGCGACTGCGGTCGTGCTGCCATGGGTGCTGATGGTGAATCACCGTGCGCCAGCGTTTATCGGCACGGGGGTGAAGCACGACGTCTGGGACCGCATGATGACGCCGCTCGAGCAGCACGTCGGGCCACCCGGATATTATCTGTTGACGATCTGGGTGACGTATTTCCCTTGGAGTCTGCTGCTGCCGATGGCGATTGGCGTCGCGGTGCGTCGTCGTGCCGATCCTAAAACGCGGTTCGCGCTCGCGGCCATCATCGGGCCTTGGCTCATGCTCGAGTGCGTGCGGACCAAGTTGCCGCATTATCTGCTGCCAGTCTTTCCACCGCTGGCGTTTCTGACCGCCGATGCGCTTGTTAGTGTCATTCATTATCAACTGGAAGACCTTCGGTCACGTGTCTTTGTCGCCGTGGCGGCGGTGTGGTGCGTGGCGGTTGCTGCGGTCGCGAGTGGGCCTTGGCTGGTCGCGCGTGCGGGCGTCGCCCTCCCTTACCCGGCGATGACGATCGTGTCCGTCGCAGGAGTCTTGTTCGGCGCGGCGGTATTCGTCTGCTTCGCGCGGCGAAGGATCGCCGCGGCCGCGGTCTCGATGGGATTGGGAACGCTGGTGGTCGTGGGTCTGGTGTACGGACTGTTCCTGCCGCGGGCGGACTTCCTGCGTGTGTCGCCACGGGTCGCGAAAATATTGATCGACCACGGCGTCACCCAACCGCATCAAGTGCTGATGATGGATTATATGGAACCCAGCCTCGCGTTCGCGCAGGGCGGGACGATCCGCGAGGCAGGCCCGCTCGGCTTTTCCCTGAAGTTCGAACCGCAATTCACGCCCTGGCTGGTGGTGACCAAGACGATCTGGGACAAAGCCCCCGCCGAACTCCGGGGCCGATTCGATGTCGTCGGCGATGTGTTCGGCCTCGCCTATGCCGACAAGGGCAAGTGGGTTCACGTGCTGGTCATTCACCATCACGCGTAGCCATTGGGTCATGCTTTTGTCTGCGTCAACGCAAGGTCGAAGCCGAGGGGTGTGACTTATTTCTGTGGTCTACGCGGCTGCTCGGTTCCAGTACGAATGCCACAAATCGCTGTACTCCAAGCAGCGGAGGTGGCCCATATGTTCGGCACGTTTGACCCGCCAGCGGGCGGCATTGAGTTTCAATCTCGCACCAATCGTGTTTTTGCATCCGCCTTCAATCAGACCGCTGCCGATGGGCCTTCCATTTTGCAGGCGCCGGGCATACCACATGCGGTCGCGGTTTTCGGCCAGATAGTTCAGCAGCGACCGCAGCGCGTTGACGGCCGATGGCTCTGACTGCCGGTCGAGTTGTTTTTGAAGTTGCTCGATGAACTTCGGACCACCCCATTGGATCAACTGCATCAGTTGATGACCGGACCAGGTTTTGGCCGCGGGGTTTTTTTCCCCCAGCAGCTGTTTGCCGGCGGCGTGGATATGTTCGCTGGCATGATAAATGTCCAGCACCCACTGTGCATTGGATGCTGGCAGTTGCAGTCCCGCCTGTTCCCAGATCCATTTGGCCCCGTCGGCGATGACGCTCAGCGCCGTGTCAGGCTTGACACCCGCATGCTTGAACATTTTCTTCCAACTCTTGCCGACCTTGCGGCTGTCGGCAATCGCGCTCCACGCCAGCCGCGCTGTCGGCGGGGGCAGTACGCGGTCGTCCCATTGTTGTGGATCAGCGGGCAAGGCGTTTTCACGCTTGCTCAGCACGCTCAGACGCATCTCCCGCCATCCCTCGGTGGTGTTGATGCAGGTGCCGTCGGAACTGAATTCCAGTTCACCCGATGCCTGGTTGATCGGTTCCACCGACGCTTTATTGCCAGCGACCCATCGTCCAGCCTTTTGACCTTCCTCGTCGCAGACCGCGCGAACCGTGTCGTTGCTGACCTTCAACCGGCACAGTTCCATCAGCTTGTCGGCCGCCTTCTGAAACGACCAGCTGGTTCCGGCCAGCACGATCAATCGCCGGACCTCCTCGCTGACCGTGCGGGAACCGATGCCCGCCCAGGCATCCATCGGCAAATGCGTCTGCCCGCAGTCACAGGCAAAGTACCGCCGCGGCACCACAATGTCCCCCGCGATTGTCAGCAGATTGCGCGGCCGCACCCCGCGATACCGCTGGCGGGCTCCGCAGGAACAGCTCCGGCGACTTACCCCTTTTTTTGCGCCTCGTCGCGGGCGCCGATCGTCTTCTCGAGTGTCAGGCGGAGCAGGTCCATACCCTGCTCCATCACCGCCCGCTCCAGGCAAGCGAGCCCTTTGCCATAGGGAGCATCGTCCCCGGCCTGCTTGACCGCCCGCGCCATCAAAACCGCTCGTTCGGCAATCAACCGCTCGTCATCCGTGAGATGTCTTAAGTCCATGTGGATCTCCTTTGGCCAAACATTATGCCATAGAAGCCACAACCGCGCGCCTCACCCAAGCCGAGCTGGCTTTGCGTCGCTGCGTTGACAACGCGGCGGAGATCTTGATGTTTTGGTCAGGCCCAACGCCGGCGATGTTGTTCAATGCCTTCACGCGAAGGCCGCGGTCAGGCGACCGCGTGAAAGCACTTCGCCCGCAATCGCGAACCAGCAAATTGTCCCGGTGAGAAGAAGCCATGCGTATCGGCGTACCTAAAGAAGTTAAAGCGGATGAATATCGAGTCGCCATGATGCCGGTGGGGGCCGACGTTTTGGTGCGCGCCGGGCACGAGGTGTACATCGAGGCCGATGCCGGCATCGGGAGTGGGTTTGCCGACGACGCTTACACGAAGGTCGGGGCGAAGATTGTTCGGTCGGCCGAGGAGATTTTTACCAACTCGGACCTGCTCATCAAAGTCAAAGAACCGCAACCGCAGGAGATCAAGCTGTTCCACGAAGGGCAGATCGTCTTCACGTACCTGCACTTCGCGGCCAGCAAGGAACTTACGCAGGCGTGCCAGAAGACGGGCATCACGGCGATCGCGTACGAGACGATCAAGGACAAGGCCGGCCGCCTGCCGCTGCTGACGCCGATGAGCGAGATCGCCGGGAAGATGAGCATTCAGGAGGGGGCGAAATATCTCGAAAAACCGATGCGCGGGCGGGGGATCCTGCTCGGCGGGGTGCCGGGCGTTCCGCCGGCGAACGTGGTCGTGCTAGGCGCCGGCATCGTCGGGACCAACGCCGCCAAGGTGGCCGCGGGTCTGGGTTCGAACGTTGTTCTGATGGACGTCAATCTCGAACGGTTGCGGTATCTCGACGACGTGATGCCGGCCAACGTGTCGACCATTTTCAGCGACCCTCACACGGTTCGGGAACACCTGGCATCGGCCGACCTGGTCGTCGGTGCGGTGCTCATCCCCGGGGCGATCGCCCCCCGGTTGGTCACCCGGCAGGACCTGACGACCATGAAACCCGGCGCGGTGATCGTCGACGTGGCGATCGACCAGGGGGGATGTTTCGAAACCAGCCGGCCGACCACGCACCAGCAGCCGACGTACGACGTCGAAGGGATCATTCATTATTGTGTGACGAACATGCCCGGCGCGGTGGGGCGCACCAGCACGATGGCGCTCTGCAACGCGACGCTGCCGTACGCATTGAAAATCGCCAACAAAGGTTTCGAAGCCGCGGCCGCTGAAGATCCCGGGTTCGCCGAGGGCATTAATCTGGTCGCCGGCAAGATCACGAGCCCGGCGGTCGCGAATTCACTTGGGCTGAAATACGAATCACGATAACGGTGGAGCCGACATGAGCACACGACTGGAACAACTGCAGAAGATGCTCGAAAAGCAGCCGGATGACGCGTTCCTGCTGTATGGCATTGCGATGGAGTACAAAAAATCTGAACAGTTCGACGAGGCGCTGCGGTTGCTCGGTCGGGTGTCAGAGGTGGACCCCGGCCATGGGTACGCCTGGTTTCAGAAGGGGCAGATTCAGGAAGCCAAAGGCGACATTACTGCCGCGAAGTCTGCGTATGAAGCGGGGATCGCCGCGGCGCAAAAATCCGGCGACGCCCACGCCCGCAGTGAGCTCGAAGGCGCCCTGTCGATGCTCGATTGATCAGCGTACCCCGTCGACCGCGGTCAGAAACCGGTGGGTGCCAGCTTCATGGCGCTCAAGACTTCGAACGGAGCGGAAGGGCCCACGTCCTTGGCAAGCCGTTTGATTTCGTCCGCCAGCCGGGTCGCCGCTTTGTCTTTCTTGTCCTTGTAGTCCGCGTTCAACTTCTTCTCTTCATCGCTCGTCGCGGCCGGCAAATTCTTTTCGTCGTTCTGCAGGTCCTTCATACGCGCGCCGAGTTTCTCGAGTTCGGGTTTGGCGTCGACCAAGTCGGTATTGCTTTTGATCGTCGCGACCTTGTCCGCGATTTCGTTCATCAGCGCGATCTCCTTGTCCGCGGCCTTCTCCCGCGGCGAACTGCAGCCGGCGGCCAGAAGAAACAAAACGCAAACGATGGCAGTGATTGATGTACCCTTGGCCATGAGACGAACTCCTTTGCAAAATGAACGCCCTGAGTCGTTGCGGGAACTTCCAACGCATGGGTTCCGGCGAACGCGAGGGTAACCAATAACGCGTCCGGAGCAACCTCGCGATAACCGTTTTCATTGCGATTCGGCTGTAATCACCGGTCATCTGCCATCGGATTCGGCTCGATTCAATTCCTACACCTCGCGGTCCACCGCCAGCGCGATCCTCCGGATCGCTTTCATCATCTCCTCGAACTGTTTCGGCGTGATGCTCTGCGCGCCATCGGTCATCGCGTGTTCCGGATCGTTGTGGACTTCGATGATCAGCCCGTCGGCGCCGGCGGCGACGGCGGCGCGGCACATGCTGTCGACCAAATGGCTCTTGCCCGTCCCCTGGCTGGGGTCGATCACGACCGGCAGATGGCTGACCCGGTGCAGTTCCGGCACCGCCGCCAGCGCGAGCGTGTTGCGGACGTATTCCTCGTAGGTGCGGATGCCGCGCTCGCAGAGCATCACCTGCGAGTTTCCCTTGGCCATGATGTACTCGGCGGCGAGCAGGAATTCTTCCAATGTCGCGCTCATCCCGCGTTTCAGCAGGACCGGCTTCCGCTGTTCGCCGACCGCGTTCAACAGGTTGAAGTTCTGCATGTTCCGCGCGCCGACCTGCAGCACGTCGGAGTAGTCGGCGACCATTTTCACCTGGTCGATCGCCATCACTTCGGTCACGATCGCGAGCCCTGTCTGCTCGCGGGCCTCGGCCAGGATCTTCAAGCCTTCTTCGGCCAACCCCTGGAATGCGTAGGGGCTTGTTCGCGGCTTGAACGCGCCGCCGCGCAGTCCGATCGCGCCGGCTTCTTTTACCGCGTGCGCGATCTCCAAAGTCTGCTGCCGGCTTTCGACGCTGCACGGCCCGGCGATCACGCCGACTTTAGTCCCGCCGATGCTGGCCTTGTCCCCGACCGCGACCACCGACCGTTCCTTCTTCACCTCGCGGGACGCCATCTTGTACGGGGCAAGGATCGGCACGACCTTATCTACACCGGCCACCGATTCGAGAACCGACCGGTCCTTGAACCGATCATTTCCGATGACGGCCACCACGGTTCGCTCAGTTCCGACGATCACGTTTTCTTTCAGTCCCATTTCTTTCACCAGGCTGACGACGTGCTCGACCTGGGCGGCGGTCGAACCGGGTTTCATGACGACGATCATCGCGTTTCCTCCGGGAGGGCCGCGGCGTGTTTTGCGCCGGACCAGAAAAGAAAAAAGCCTCAGGACCGGGTCCTGAGGCTTGTTATTGAACGGTAATGGTCAATGTGCTCAGAACGCCGCGGGACACGCGGTGAAGTAATTGCTAAACCACCAAAAATAGGTCTTCGTCCGATACATGGTTTTGAGAATACCTCGCTTCGAAACAGTGTCAAGAATTTTCTGTGAGCCGGATTTGCATTCACAAGAGCGAATCGTATATCCCCGCATGGGTATTGGTAACACAGTCGCATTTCCGGTCGCCGCTCAGTCTAAAGCCAAAGCAGGCAGAATTATTGGACGCAGCGGTCCGGCACACTTTGAAACGCTCGAGGGCCGGCAATTAATGTCGGCAGCGCTTCCCGTCGGGTCTGCGAAACTGACCGGCGCGTTGATCGGGACGGTCGGGTCTTATCAGTCTAAAGGAAACACGATCGCCAACGCGGTGGACGGAAACACCAATACATTTTTCGACGCGCCGGCCGGCGTGGTCGGCTGGATGGGGCTCGATCTGGGCACGCCACAGAATATCACGCAGGTGCAATTTTTCGCCCGGTCCGGGTTCGCATCGCGAATGAACGGGGGCGCGTTCCAAGGGTCGACCACGGCCGATTTCTCGTCCGGCGTAACGACGCTCGCCTCTGTAAACGGTGTCCCGGCGGGTGGGGTCTATAACGTCAAAACTGTAAACGCAACCACTGCTTATCAATACGTGCGATACCTGTCCCCGGTGAACGGCGCGGGCAACGTCGCCGAGGTGGAATTCGACGGGTTCAGCGCCGGCCCCACCCCCGTCCCGCCGCCACCCCCGGCGGCTCCGTCGGCGCCCGGGAACCTGACCGCCGTGGCCATCAACTCGAGCGACGTGCATCTCGCCTGGCAGCAGGACCCGTCGGTCGTCGTCAGCAATTTCACGATTGCACGGCAGGGCCCCGCGGACGCGGACTTCGTCGTCATCGGGACCACCACGTCGGCGACCAGTTTCGACGACGTCACCGTCGCCGCGAACACGTCTTACACTTACGAGGTGATTGCTAATAACGGCGGCGGGGCGTCGTCGCCCGCGACGCCGGTCTCGGCCCTCACGCCGGCCGCCCCGGTCAACCCCTGGACCGACGGCGACATCGGCGCGGTCGGCAAGATCGGTTCGTCGAAGGTCAACCCCGATGGAACCATCCTCGTGTCCGGCGGCGGGGCCGACATCTGGAACCAGACCGATGCTTTTCATTACGACTATCAACCCATGACCGGCAACGGCAGCGTCACCGCGCAGGTGCTGGCGCAGACGAACACCAATAATTGGGCCAAGAGCGGCGTCATGATCCGCGAAACCGCCAACGCCGATTCGCGGTTTGTCGACCTGGCTTTGACGCCCGGCAACGGCGTCACGCTCCAGTCTCGAACGGCCACGCACTCGACGCCGAACGTGTCGATCACCGTCCCGGCCAAGGCCGGCGTCTGGTTGAAACTGGTCCGCACCGGCAGCTCATTCAGCGGTTACATCTCGATCGACAACACCACCTGGACGCTCGTCGGCACGGTGACCATCCCGATGGTGAACAACGTCACAGCCGGCCTGTGCGTGACCGCGCACGACAATTCGAAATTGGGCACGGCCAAGTTCAGCAACGTGCAGATCACTGCCCCCGGCGCGGAAGCGTCGGCGTGGTCGAATGCCGCGACGGCCCCGATGAATCGGTGGGAATCGCAAAGCTTTACCTACAACAACGAGCTGTATATTTTCGGCGGGTTTATCGACCGGTCGCTGAATGCCACGACGGAATGCGACGCGTACAACCCCGCGACCAACACCTGGCGAGTCGTAACATCTATGCCCAACGGCGCGCTAACCCATGCCGCGACGACCGTCGTGGGTGACACGGTGTACTTCGCCGGCGGGAACATCGGACAGTTCGCCGACAAAACGACCGGCGTCTGCGTCGCCGCCGTTCAGACCTACAGCCTGACCACCGGCGTCTGGGGCTCGGTCGCGTCGCTGCCTGCACCGATCTCCTGCGGCGGCATGGTCTGCGTCAACAACCAGCTCATTTATTACGGTGGACTAAACGCGAACAACACTGTCGACCTGAATGCCACCTGGTCGCTGGACCTGACCGATCCGAACGCCAGCTGGACCGCGAAGGCGGCCATGCCCAATGCCCGCAATCACATTGCCTACGAACAGGTGAACGGAATCGTTTACGCGATCGGCGGCCAGCACCTGTACAAGCAGACGACCGGTAACGACGCCGAGGTAGACGCGTACAACCCGATTACCAATGTGTGGACCAAGGTCGCGAGCCTTCCCGCAGGCCGGGGGGCGATCCACACCACGACGCTGGTGGTTAACGGCAAAATCGTGATCGTCGGCGGTCAGACCAACGGCGGTTACGACGGGATCTATTCGAACAACATTGAAGAATACGACCCGACGACCAACACCTGGACCGCGGTCGGGACCCTTCCGGAAGCCAACGAAGGACAATCGGTCGCGTATATCAATGGTCAGCTGATTGTTGCCGACGGGACAGTCGACAATCTGGGCGGGTGGTCTCAGAATCAGACGCTGATTAACAGTGAAATTGTGCTATAAAAACTGACGCGCGAGCGTGAAGTGTAAAGACGGTTCGACCCCGACGGGATAAATCTCCCCCGGTGGGTCGAACCTGACCGATGATCGCCGCCCCTAGCCGTTCATCGAATATTCAGCAAGATACCGCCTAAAGCTTGGAGTGAAACCCCCCAAGTTTAGGGGATGGACTGTGAGTTTCGGTAGTTAAGCCGGGAAGGCAATTCAGGCGCTTAACGCGGCGGTTAAACGGTCGTGCGAGAAACAAAGAAAGCCCTGGCGGTGATGCCAGGGCTTTCAGCTTTGATTGAGGGCAGATGAAATCAGCGTGCGGGCACCGCGGCGGTTGCCTCTTCGCGAATCACTGCGTCTTCGGACGGATCGGCCGACACGCGGGTCAGTTCGGCGACGGCGGTCTCCCCGCCCAGTTTCGCCAGCCCGAGCACCGCGGCTCGGCGAACGCTGTTCATGAAGAACCCGTCGCTGTTGCGAACGACTTCGACCAGCGCGGTGACCGAACGCGGGTCAGCCAAGGTCGCGAGCGCTCGAATCGCTTCGCAACTCGGTTCGGCGATCGGATCATGCACCGCGAGCAGCAGAGGCTCGACTGCGCGGCGGTCTTTCAGCTGCCCGAGGCTCGTCGCCGCGGCACAGCGGACGACGCTGTGGAAGTAGCCGTTACGATTGCTCAGCGCTTCGATCAAGGGCTCGACCGCGCTGGCGTTTGCAGATTCTCCCAACGACGTGGCGGCTTCGCGGGCGGTGTCGGCATCCAGGGCGCGCAGGGCGATGACCATCGGCTCGATAGCCACGGCGGGCTTGGCCACGACCGCGGGCGACGGGGTCGCCGGTGCGGGTACGGCGGGGGTGACCACGGCGGCGACCGCGGTCTCCAGAGCCTTCGCCGAAACGGCGGAGGGCTTGACCGCCGTCTTCGGCGGAACCGCGCTGTGCTTCACTTCACTCTTGCTTGTCTTGCTCGTCTTACGGGCCATGTTATTCCTTGGTTGGGTTTGAACGAATATCGGACGTACGACTGATATCGAGCCGGCCTACCAGTTTTCGCCAGTAGAAATTCCGCCGACCCGGCTCGCCCGTGAGGTTCCATGCGGCAGACGAATTGCAAAACTCGCGGCGTTGACAGCAAACCCGGCTTTCATACAATCCCCATCCCCTTGTCGGTTTCAGCTCGCCCCGCGAGTCGGATCGACAACAAGGGGCTCGTAGCTCAGTTGGTTAGAGCGCGTCCCTGATAAGGACGAGGTCGGACGTTCGAATCGTCTCGGGCCCATATGTTGTAAAGCCTCAATCCTAAAAGGGTTGAGGCTTTTTCGTTCCGGGTGAATTTGTGTCGATTTGGCTACAGGACACGTCGATTGGCTACACGCTCACCACCAATGCACATTTCTCTTCTCGGGTGAATTTCTGACGGGATGAATGGGGCTTGTGGAAAAGCCGTCCTCCAACACCAACATCAGCCCGCACCGTGGCGGCTGGAAGAAGTACATCGGGGGCAAGCGGTTCTACTCACATGTTGGCCAGGATCGTGAGAGCTTTCAGCAGGTTGCTGCGGCATCGGAAATCCGCTGGCAGGTCATCAAGGCACGCGGCGAACTCGCTTGGACGAAAGCTGACATCGACACGGCCTACAACTCAGCAGGGGTGACCCGGTCGACCAAGCAAACTCCTAATCCAGTCCCCTGCGTGCGAAAACATCTCAATGTTCGGAAGCTCCGGCTCTACGACGCTGTCGACATGTTCCTCGAACAACTGCGAGGAAACGTGCCCAATCAGATCAGCATCGACACCTACGAAAAAGCCAAGCAGCACGTCCCACGGCTTAAGGAGCTTCTCGACGACAGGGCGATCGTTCAGATCGACTACGACGATTTGGTCACAGTCCGCAACGGCATCATCAACGGCAAGAAGGTTAATGGCGAGCCTTTCGCCGTCGACACCATCACAACGATCGTGGCCACCTTCAAGTCCTTCTTCAACTACCTCGCCGACTCCGACCGATGGCTTCCGCCCCGTGGGTTCGACCGTGCCCTTAAAGTCGACCGAGCGAACCCAAACGAAGAGTTGCGCCGTTGGATCATTACACGACGGAGTCGTACCGACGTGCGATTTGGCGTGGCGCTCTTCGGCTTCGACGGTGGCGCGGGCTGGTTGTGCCACGGTTGTTCCATTCTTTACGGTGATGCGATGCAACGTCCAGAAGAAATCGAAGGCTACGAGATTCCGCTTCATGTGTCGCTGACACAGCCGGTGCTGATGGGTGGCGTGCCACGGACGTTTTCAATCTTGAACGGAACGATGGCGCTTGTGGTCGGGATGGGATTGCACCTCTGGTGGCTCGGCTTCCCCGCTGGTGCCTTGCTGCATGCGGCGGCAGTGCTGATGAGTAAGCGCGACCCGCACTGGTTCGACATCTTCCGCAAGCAGCTTCGGCAAGCGACGCATCTGGATTCGTGAAAGGGAAAATGCCATGTGGAATCTCGATGAATACCGCAAACGTCCGCAACGATTGGCCGACTATCTGCCTTGGGCCTCCTTGATTGGCCCCGGTGTCGTTCTGAACAAGGACGGCAGCTTCCAGAAAACGGTCAACTTCCGTGGGACGTATCTGGACAGCTCGACCGCTTATGAACTCGTAGCCGCGCGGGCTCGGATGAACAATGTGCTTCGCCGGCTCGGTTCAAGTTGGTGCATTCACATGGAAGCCGGTCGGCGCTTGGCATATCGCGAAGGGTTCGAGGTCGTGCTATTTCTCAGTCGATGCGATTGAAAGCGGGAACCCATGTCGTCCTGGAAGGCGTGTCCATCGGTTTGGCGCTCACACTCATTGTCGCCATGCTCACGTTCGTCGTTCATTATCGCCTTCCGTACAAAAGAATGCTGGTGCTGAGCGGCATTATGCTTGGTGCCGTTTTACTGGTGATGGTCGGTGAGGAGGTGCAGGAAATGCAACAGGCTGGCTGGATCCCAACCACCAAACTGAATATCTCAATGCCGGATTGGCTTAATACCTGGTTTGCAATTTTTCCAACAGCCGAAAGCCTTCTGTCGCAATTGCTAGCAGGTGCATTCGTGATCGTTTCGTACTTCCTGGCACGGCGCGTCTGCAACACTCGGCACCAAGTGAGTACCTCATTGGTGGTTCAGCAATGCATTGTTCCGGATTGTGGGAATTGCTCCGCTTCCAACGAGACGTAAAACTTTGTCAAAACAGCCTCGAATCTGTCATTGGTTTCTGCCCAATACAATGGGTCAAACAGCAAAAACGTGGAGGATCCGAACTCATTAAAAGCGTTTTTCCGCTTTTTTAGAACGGTCCTTGGAGGTTCAGCGCTGTCTTTGTGCCGCTTTTGCCTGATAAGTCGATGGTCGCAATTGCTTCCAAGTCAAAAATATGCTTTTCACGATTGGCTCGAAGGTTTGCCACCAACCGTTCGATGGCAACCAAAGACCGCTGACTATCGAGTAAATCTAAAAGTGAAGCGTGCCCGGTTTCGTAAGACGAACGACCGAGATCAACCGCTTGTCGCGCGCGGGGAAGAACTAAGTGCTCAAACAAATCGAGTTGGCGATCCACATCTTTTACAGTCGTGAGGTCCGCAACAACCTGAGCAGACAAATCGCTACCCGTTTGACGGCGCATGGCCTCTGATGCGCGGAGATTTGCTTCCGCCTGTGCGATGGCCGCGTTGATTGCCTCGTATCTGAAGATGGGAACTGTCACCTGTCCGAGGATTGATTGTGCAATGCCGACAGGATCGGTCCCTACACTCAAATTGAAGTCGGGAACATACTGAAGTTTTGCAGCCCGAATTCCTTGCTGACGACCGCGGGCTTCATCAGCAAGGGCGATCAGTTCCGGGTTACTCCGCGCAGCCAGGTTCAAAAGTTCGGCATCCTGATACGCAATTGTTCTCACCTCAGGCAATTCGGCAGGAATTGGTAACGGCGCATCGTTCGCGCGGCCCAGCATCGCATTGAGCGCCGCCACCTGGCTTGGAATCTGCGACTGCATGTTTGCGATCTCGTTGCGCGATAGATCCACTTCATTGTTCGCTTTCAGCACATCTAATTGCCCAGCGCTTCCCGCGCGATTACGCGATGCCGTGGTGCTTGCGGTCAGTGCCAGCAGTTGCTCATTGGATTGTTCGAGCCGAATCAATTCGGCATTAAGCGCATAGTCGTAATAGGCACTGAGGATCTTACTTCGCAGGTCAAACTTGGCCTTCACGAAACGATGGCCCGCAGCCCGCGCGTTTTCCAGGGTTTGCCTGGCGGCGGCGTCCAGTTTTCCCGGCCACTTGATGTCGGTCATTGGATCATTGCCAAATGTCAATGTACTGGTTTTCCAACTGGCGTGACCATTAGTGACGATCGTGCCGGCGGCGATGTTGAGAGATGAAGATTGGGTCCCGTCCTGGGGAATTTGCTCGATGGCGGCTCGCCATGTCCAGTACCGTTGCTCAAGATCGGCGTTTGTGAGCAATCCACGCTCGACGATTTCATCGGGGGTGGGATTGTCCGATAGCGGCGGGATATCACGAACCTCGAATCGCTTTTCAAATGGCTTACCCAAACGAGAAGCGGAGGCTCGCTCCTCGTTCTCACCGGGCGGGTGAATCGTGCAGCCGGTCAAAGTTGTAGCGACGGCGACCAGTAGCCAGCGGTGGGTAGAACTGAAATTAAACATGGACTCCCTCTCCGTTACCGGAAGCGATGGATACAACCGGAAACGCGCGATCCGGCGATTGTGTTTTCCGCCCACGTCCGATGCCGAAGCCTTTGACAACGTAGAAGATGATTGGATAGATCAGCAGTTCCATCAAGAAACTGGTGAACAACCCGCCGAGCATGGGCGCGGCCAATCGCCGCATCACGTCTGATCCAGTCCCCGTCGCCCAAAGCAACGGCACGAGCCCGATGAACGCGGCGGCAACGGTCATTGTTTTGGGGCGGATGCGCTTGACCGCGCCGTCGTGAACCGCATGCCAAAGATCATCATGGGAGTTCATTCTCCCTTGGGATTTGAACCGCTCGTAGCTGTTATCGAGGTACAACAACATCACCAGCCCCGTTTCAGCATCGAGCCCGGCCAAGGCGATGACGCCAACCCAGACGGCAAGGCTCAGGTTGTACCCCAGAAAATAGAGAAACCAGACTGCGCCGACGAGGCTGAACGGGACTGCCAATAGCACCAACGCCACCCTGAACCAGCTTCGCGTTGCTGCATAGAGCAGCATCACAATGATGATAAATGTGAGCGGCACGGCCCATTTCAGGCGGGCATTGGCTTCCTGAATATTTTCAAATTGGCCCGACCAGACCAGCGTGTAACCGGCTGGCAATTGTAGTTTTTCTGAAATGGCCTTTTGTCCATCAGCGATAAAGCTGCCGATATCCCGCCCGGTGATATCCACAAACACCCAGGCAGATCGCCGGGCGTTTTCGCTTTTGATCATCGGCGGGCCGGGTTCAATCTTGATGTCAGCTACCATGCCCAATGGAATTTGCGCACCGCTGGATGTCGGAATTAAGACCTGCTTGATAGATGATGGATCGGCCCGCAGATCGCGCGCATATCGAATATTGATGGGGTATCGCTCAAGCCCTTCCACGGCAGTGGTGGTCTTCATCCCGCCGAGGTTTGTGCTGATGACATCCTGAACATCACCGCTGGTGAGGCCGTAGCGTGCAGCTGATTTTCGGTTCACATCAATGTCGAGGTAGTAACCGCCGAAGGATCGTTCCGGGTAGGCACTGGCCGTCCCTCGGACGTTCAACATGATAGTTGATGCCTTGGAAGCAAGGTCGGACAAAACCTGTAGGTCCGGCCCCATGATCTTGATTCCGACTGGGGTCTTGATTCCTGTGGAGAGCATGTTGGTGCGATTTTCAATCGGCATCGGCCAGGCGTTGGCAACGCCCGGTTCGGTGACGACAGAATTGAAGCCGTCGTGAACCGTTCCGTCGGGATCGGTCCAACCGTAGACCAGTTCCTCCATTGTTATCGTTCGTTCGCGTGGCCAAAGCGTGTGTTCCATGGGCCAGCGAAGCGCCGCGGGCCAGCGATCGAAGAAGTAGCCCATCTTTCTCGAACGCCATTTGCTACGGTCGGTTTGCAGACGGGTGACACTCTCGATCATGTCCAACGGCGCGGGATCAGTTGCGGTATCCGCCCGGCCAATCTTCCCGTAGACGCTGACGACTTCAGGAAAAGTTTTGATCAGCTTGTCGGTCTGTTGCAATACCTGCCGGGCTTTGGTGACGCTAATACTGGGATCAGTCGTGGGCATGTAGAGCAAGTCCCCCTCATCCAGCGGCGGCATAAACTCACTACCGAGTTTCATGAATGGCCAGATTGCCGAGGCTACAAATCCCACGGCTAGAACCAGCATGACCCACCGGAAACGAATCGCAGCATTAAAGAACGAGTTGTATATCTTTTGCAGCAGGTGGCTGATCGGACTTTTCTCTTCGTGGATGATCTTCTGCGGTACCAGCAGCATTGCTGCCAGAACCGCCCACCCGATGGCCATCCACCAGCGATACGGTTCGACACCCGGCTCAAGATTGGGAAGAAAGTAGAGCAGGGCTGCTGGCACGAACATTGTTCCAAGCGTGATTGCTAAATTCGTTTTCCATCCCCATTTTTTGGGTAGCACGCGGCTGGTGATGAAGTACACCATCAACACGGGAATGATGGTGATTGAGAGCACTGCCGCCGATGCCATCGCGAATGTTTTGGTAAACGCAAGCGGCTTGAAAAGCCGGCCACTTTCCCCGCCGAGCACGAACACCGGCATGAAACTGACCGTGATGATGAGTAGGCTGAAGAACAAGCTGGGGCCGACTTCCTTTGCGGCTTCCATGATGACATCGGTGCGAGGCCGGGGTTCATGACCCGCATGAATCCGCTCCTCTTCTCGGTCCAGATGTTTGTGCGCATTCTCGACCATGATGATGGCGCTATCGACCATGACCCCAATCGCAATCGCGATCCCGCCCAGACTCATGATGTTGGCGTTAATACCAACCAGGTGCATCGTGAGGATGCTGATTAGCACGCTACTCGGCACGACAAACACCGCTACTAATTCGCTCCTCGCGTGCAGCAGAAACAAAATGCACACCAAGCCGACCACAATCATTTCTTCAACAAGTGTGTGGCGAAGCGTATGAATGGATCTCTCTATCAGGTCAGACCGGTCATAAGCGGTTTTGATAATGACGCCGGGTGGAAGACCATTTTCAAGGTCGGCGAGTTTCGCTTTGGCATCGTGAATGACCTGATAGGCATTAGCACCGAAGCGTGCGATGACAACGCCGCCCACCGCTTCGCCTTCACCATTCCATTCGCCCACGCCGCGCCGTTCTTCGCCGGCTATCTGAAGTGTGGCCACGTCCGACAGCATGATCGGTGTGCCGTCTTTCCCGAGTCCAACCAAGACATCCGCAAGGTCGTTCAATCCTTTGAGATAACCGCGGCTGCGGACCATATATTCATTTTCGCTGGTCTCGATGACCGATCCGCCGACATCGTTATTTGAGCGCTGGATAGCCGTCATGATCGTGCCGACGGGCATGTTGTAAGCGAGTAGTCGCTCAGGTTTCAGCACAACTTGGTACTGCTTGACGAAGCCGCCAATCGGCGCGACTTCGGCTACATTGGGCACGGCTGTAAGTTGATAACGCAGATACCAATCCTGCAGGCTTCTCAAGCTGGCCAAATCCTGCTTGGAAGATATCAGCGGTTTTCCGTCCAGCGGGGAGTTGCCCGGCTTGTCGAATGCGCGGACCTTCATCAGCGTCGCCTGGCGATCAGCGGGTGCTTGGTTCTGCTCCCCGTACCACTTGTCATTTGCCTCATCATGCCAAACCCCGTTAGGGTGGTTGATATCGTAGTAACCGGGAAAAAGCGTGTATTGATAAACCCATCCCACCCCGGTTGCATCAGGCCCAAGCTTGGGTTCTACGCTTGCAGGTAATCGGCTCTTTACAAAGTTCAGATATTCAAGCACCCGGCTCCGCGCCCAGTACAGATCGGTTCCATCTTCAAATATGATGTAAACAAACGACTGCTCGAACATGCTGATGCCGCGTACCACCTTGGCATGAGGGATACCCATCATGGCCGTGGTCAACGGATAGGTAACCTGATCTTCTACTACGTTAGGTGCCTGGCCCGCGTAATCCGTCGTGACGATCACCTGCACATCTGACAAATCTGGCACTGCGTCCAAGCTGATGTGCAGCGTGGCCCAGATGCCCGCGATCACCAGCATGCCAGTCAGCAGCAGCACCATGAACCGATTGCGAACTGAAATTTCTATGATTTTTGCGATCATTGGAATCCGAGACAAAGGCGGGCCGATTATTTGGCAGGAACGTCTAAAACCCGGATCAGTTCAGCGCTGACAGATTGAAACGCCTTGCGCCCCGTGTCCACATTTTTGGCCTCAGCCAGTGCCCCGATGGATCGCTGAAGGTTGGTAACTGTTTCGGCAGGTAGTTTGTCGGCCGCAGCTTTCAACGCCTGAATCACAATCGCGTCCAACTTGTCAGCGTCGAAGCTCTTGCCGACCAGCAAATAATTATGGGTAACTGCATCGAGTGGTGTGCCTTCCATCGGTGCGACGACTTTTTTCGTCACACTTCCGCACGTCGCCATCATTGAACCGAAATAGGGATTTGAAATTTCATCACCTGTTTGAATCCAGTCAGCGTTTTTCATCGGACAGTGAGCGATGACCAGTGAAAGAGCCGATGGAGCTGGCGCGGTCGCGGCCATCGGCATCGTTGCGGGAGTCATTGCTCCCATGTCACTCTGTGACACGGGCACATCACTTCCCGGTGCTGAGGTGTGACGAAGTTTATCAATTGCTTCGGTTGTCCGGCTCTCCACATCCATCAAAAACTGTCCGCTGGTAACGACCGTCTCTCCGGGGGCCAGACCTTCAAGAATCTCAACCTGGTCATCGTCACCGGCTAAACCCATGCGTACTTTTCGAGGATCGAAGTGGCCCTCGGCTTGCGCGACGAATGCAATTTGGCGAGTTCCGGTATCAATCACCGATTCACGGGGAACCAACACCGCATCGGCAAGCGGCTTGGTCACGATGTTGGCCGTCGCATACATGCCCGGGTGCAGTTCATGCTTTGGATTTGAGATCGCAATTCGTACTGTCACCGTGCGCGTCATATGGTCAACGCGTGGGTGGATAAACATGATTGGGCCAGTGAATGTCTTGCCCGGTAGACCATCGACCACGGCTTCCACGGTTTGGCCCAACGCAACCGATGGAATCTGTTGTTCATAGACCTGTGCGTTGAGCCACAGTGTTGTGTGGTCTTCGATCCGCATCAGCTTCATGCCCGCTTGCACGGCAGACCCTTCGACTACCATTTTCTCAACCAGATCGCCGTTGACCGGGCTTCGAAATGCAATCGTTGTCGGGACTTTCTTTGCAGCCGCAATCGCATCAATGTCCTGATCGGAAATGCCCCACAGGCGAAGCTTTTGCTTGGCCGAGTCAACCATCCCCTGCGATTCGTCGCGCACCATGATCATCGATTTGGGGTTAAACCCATTCAACACCTTCACCGCACCGATCAACTCTTCTTCAGCAACCTGAAGATCCGGGCTGTAGAGATCAAACAGCGGATCGCCTTTGAGTAAGTGCATCCCCTCGGTGTTTGCGTAAAGTTTTTGTATCCAGCCGTTGACCTTCAGGTTGACCTCATAGACCGACGATTCCGGTGCTTCCAGCATTCCGAACGTGCGCACAGTGACGGTCAGTGGGCCGCGGGTAACGGCTGCGGTGCGAACCCCCATGTTCTGTACGATCGTGGGATCGATCTTGACGGTCGGACCACCGCTTTGGTCCTCCTCATACACCGGCACCAAATCCATGTTCATCGCGCTCTTGCCGGGCGCGTGGGCAATCGAAGATGGCCCCAGCATCGGATCCCAGTAATACAGAATTTTCCGCTTTCCGCCGGCCGGCCCACCGGCGCTGTCATCGGAATCATCCTTCAAAGGCGTTAATTTCATGTGGCAGATGGGACACGTCCCGGGATGATCCTGAATGACCTGCGGGTGCATGCCGCACGTCCAAAGCTGTTTGGACTTCGCCGACGCATCGCCCGAGATGCCTACCGTCGATGGAGCTGTCATCCCATGGCTGGACCCCGCTTGGTGCACGCCACTGAGGCTGATTCCAAACACCGCCGCGCCGCCCAGCACCGCCGCCCCGATAAGGGCAAATACTTTTGAGACATTTGAGTTCAACACCGGCGGCACTCCGTTCTGCAAAACTTCGGCGAAATCGGTTTACAAGAAAGCTTCCCCGCGAGGAAAAAAAACCTGCACTACCTCATTAACGAGATTGCGGGGCGAAAAGGTTCCACGTCAAACATTTTATGAAACCATTCATCTGTGGATGCTCGGAAACTACGCATAGACAGTCGTCCAGCGCAGTTCCTGAGCGTCCAATGCCACAAAATGAGGTGTCATCGGCTTGGTACCGTTGTTGTAGCAGCTCGATATGGGTCTGATTCGTACGGCCGGGCTTTTAATCGGTATCGGGCTGTTAACTGTAGGTTGCACCTCGGCGCCGTTGTCAGCGGATGTGTGGATAGCCGACCACGGCGGTATTCTTCAATCGCATGATTCTCGCCAAGCTCGCCTTGATGCGCTCTCGCAAAAGCTTATCGCTGGTTGCCGTGGTCGGAAGATTTCGGTCCAAGTTCTGGCGACAGATATCGTCACCGCAAACAGCCTTTGGGATGGCCATGTTTTCGTCACACGCGGACTGATGGATCACTTTGATGATGCAGAAATCCAAGCCGCCATCGCTCACGAGTTGGGGCACTTGGTGAGCGATCGTCATGTGCAACCGGTAGCAAGCCTCCGTGGCTGCTGCGTCGATCCCGATCAGGAAGTCCGAGCCGACGCCGTCGGCACAGAATTGCTGATCGCACAAGGTCTCTCCCCCAGCGCGATGATCAGCATGCTGAGGAAAGTCCAACGATTTGGCTCCCTCTCACCAGCCTCCATCATAGCTGTCGATCACCGCATCGCCTTCTTGGCCGATTCTTCAAATCGGTAGTCCCTTGTACGTCTCGGTGGCTATTCTAGAAGGTTAATAGCAACGTAAAACGGTCCCGGCGGATCTCCGCCGGGACCGTCAGACATTTGCTCAGAGAAGTCTCAGAGCGTTCTATCGAAACTGCTCTCTCTATTCTTCGGCAAATTCTGACTCGACATCTTCGTCTTGATCTCCTGCTGCGGCGTCATCAGATACGTCGGCTTCGGTATCCTCATCGTCGTGGCGACGGCCATTATAATTAATGTCGGCCTTCTCCCAGATCGCGAGGTCCTTGGCGATCGCATGGATCACTTCAAGCCACTTCTGACACGCCCGGTAATCTACGCCGATCAGTTCGGCAAGCACCGTCCCGTCATGTTCGTGGCAGGCTTTGACTTGTCCACGGGCAATGTCCAGCCGTTCGATGACTGTTTGCAGGTCGTGAACGCGCTGAGCATACACATCGCGTGGCTGGTCGCCGGAAGGCTTTGGCGTTGCGACTTTACCAGGGTCCGGGTATTCCTCACGAAGGTAAACATCGCCAACGCGAACGGGCTGGCCGGGATCGCTCCCAATGATATCGTTACCCGCAGCATCTACAGCTCGGAAGGTTTTTTTGCCATTTGCGTATTCACGGAGAACCTCGCCGAGTTGGCGTGTTCCCCGTGTTGTATGACGCATGGCATCGATTACCTGCCAGGGCTGGCGACGGTCAGGCTGATCGTTGTTGGTCGTTCCGCGATCGCCTGTAAGCGCATTGTTTGCGATGAGCGGTAGGATGGAACGTACCGCAAGTTCAATTGTTGCCGGGCCCGGCTCGTCCTCTCCTTTCTTCTGGGCAGCAGCGACTTCTTCGAGTGATTCCACCATCAACTGATCGTGAGATTTTCCACTCGCCTGCCAATCGACCGCATCCTTTCCTCGCCGTTCTGCGGAAGCTGGGATCGCTTTGATGAAATATTTCCGCTTCTGCTCGGCTTCTCGCGGCGATAGATCAACGCCACGGAGTACAAGTACCGCGGCCAGTTCCTTCATCAACTTTGGGGACGTTTGCTTGCGAGTCGACTGCGCAGTTACCGCGGTCCGGATGGCGTTCTGAAACGCTTCATCCCGGCTGAGAAACACGTCAATAATTCGCGTGGCGCGAATTGCAGGGTCTGGAGAAAGATTAACTTTTTGAGCCTCTTCACGGGTAAGTGAACCGCGAAGGTAGCTTGCCTCATCGGTGGTTATTAGCGTGTCGATCTCAAGTTGATCGATGACTTCGTCGGCAAGTGATTCGTGCTCCGGGCCGGTGCCCCATGGTGTAGGCGGATCGACGTGACGAAGCGCAACCAAAGATTTTACGGCAGTGTGGAATGTCGTTCCGTTTCTTTCTGATGCATAACCGACGATGATGAACGCCGGCACAACGACGTTCCTGAGCACCGCAGACTTAGAATCAGTGAGGCCGTCTTTCTCGATCCATTCGGTCATCCGGCGCAAATCTGCTCTGAATTTGGCGTCATCGTCGCCGCGGTAAGGGACGTCGGCAGACTTTAGCTTCAAAAAATCTGCGTCTTTATCGCGGAGAATCGTGTGAACTGCAGTCAGCCGACTTGAGCCATCGACCGTGGTCAACGCAACCACATCAGGCGATGAGTCTTCGTGACGATAGGTGGTAGCTGCTAACCAGATCGGCTCCATTACGCCTTGGCTGCGGATCGAATCCTCCCAGTCATTGTTAGCACGGATGTAAGTGGCCGCCATGCTGTGGGCGTGGGATAAGTGGTCGCGGTTTTGAATCCCCACCAACAATTCTGGTGCGCCGGGTGTCTCGGATGATCGGGGGTCGGGAATTGGCGGATACCGGTGGGACAAATCACCCGATCCCGGGGCGACGGCGAAAGCATGTTTCTTTTCAGGAGAAGTCCGCGGGTTTCGCGGATCAGGCATCACTCGCGTTGCATAGACCTCGACCGGTATGCCTTTGACAATACCGATCGGTGTACGGCGAATTTCAAAGTTGGGATCTTCAGGCTCACCAACAAACTTGCGAGCAGCAGCAGGATCGACAGCAGCATCCGCGATGCATTTAGCCGCTTCATCTGTGAAGCCAAAGCATTTGAGTTTTTCGGCGAACGATTTTCGCGCACGTGCATCCGCAAGTTGCGGAGGGGTCATAACACTACGAGGAAATGGGGAAGTCTTTGCAGACATATCAGGCTCCTTTAGGACGAATCGATCTTGGCGACCGGCACGTTCCAACACTGGACGTTCACCGGACGCCATATCTGGACGACCGAGGAACGCAGGAGCCTAAATAAATAAGGTAGGCAATTAGCTGCGAAACCTCCTTCCACGTACCAGACAAAGCCTGGCGTTGCAGAAAGCGAAAGAATAGTCTTGGCGACCCCACAAGGCTTACGAGCTTTGCGACCAAACACTGCATAAACAGCGTCAGTCTCGACTCGCGTCACCGCCTGACAGTGTCAAAAACCGTCAGTTAGCATCGCCGCTGAACATTCTCGCGGCGAGCGGGTGTATCGCAGGAGCGAAGTGAAATGTCAAGCAAATTCCATAATTTCAATTTATTTTTAATGTGTTTCGTCGTGCCCTGTCCGTTTCGCCGTGAGCATTTGTTTCAGAAGACGTACAGTGCGATTTCAGAACTGAAGGCTGGAAGCCAGATCCATCAACCGAGTTTGCGGCAATTTTGCGATCAGGCAGACCCACCGGCCGTTGCGTTGTGTCATGACCATGTTCAAATCGCCAACGCATTGGACGTGATATTCGACGCCGTTGTGCGTGGTGACGGGCGAACTTGGAGTTTTCATGTCGGTGGAATTGGCAACGGTCATGCTGACGGGCTCACCATCGCCTTCGAACAGGGCGCAGGCCATTTTTCTGTCCTTCACCGACCGCATGCAGCAAGCCATCGCATGGTCGCTGGGCATGTTGGGCATCTTCGGCGAATCAGCCCACCGAGCGGCGAGAACTTTGTTTGCGTCCTGGATCGAATCCACTCGCGTCACGGGAACCCGGCCAGCAACGAGGTCGTTGTGGAATTTGGCCATTTCGATCACGGATGCTTCAACGGGCTGGCTGGAAAGACTGAGAAGAATTCCAGCGATGACCGTAATCACCAGAAAGCTGGCCGCGACGGCTCGCATGGGCCTCATCCATTTCATGGACAAGGTCATTCGCCCTTGGGAAGAAGCTGGAATCTTCGCCTGGATCAACTTGTCCAGTCGAGAAGTATCCACGGGCATGCTCCGCAATTTGGCAAGGCGATCTGCGGTTGCCTGATCGAGCCGCTGGTCTTCTGAATTATATTCGATGGCATCCATAACGCACTCCGTCACAAACGTGACTATTTAGTTTATTCGGAACGGTTCATTCGGACACAAGCCGCCGGTCGCGCGCCAATGGCAAAAGGGCTTCTCGCAGGACGGCTCGGCCGCGGTGAACCCGCGACTTGATCGTCCCAAGGGCAACTCCCAAAATGGAGGCCGCCTCCTTGTGATCAAGTCCCTCGACATCTACCAGCAGTAATGTCCATCGCAATTCTTCAGACACTTCTTGAAGAGCATGAATGATCTGGGCATCGGAAAACTCGCCCAACAGCTCTTCTGGATTTTGCCATGCTGCTTCACGATCAACTGTCTGATGACCGGCGCTGACTGGTTCCGCCGGAAGGTCATCAAGACTCAAGTGCTTTGTAGAGCCGTCCAGCGTGCGTAGGCGATCAATGCGAGTGTTCCGCAGGATTGCCATGAGCCAAGCCATGGGATTCACACCGGTGCGAAAAGAATCAATCGCTTTGAAAGCCTTCAGCAATGTTTCCTGAGCAAGATCCTCAGCCTCGGCGGCATTACCGGTCTGGATTCGGGCGGCGCGAAAAATCGCCGCCCGATGCGGCCACACCAGATCGTAAAATCGCTGCGTTGCTGTTGAGTTTGCCAAGCCACACCACGGTATCCACTAGCTACTGTCTATGTAAACGTGTCGGCAGCTCGAAAAGGTTCCATTCCGACTCGACAAAATGCGCCAACCTCATAAATGGCGGTTTTCGCCGGCTATAAAGAATATTCGTGAGCTTAAGGAACCTTTCTCGCCAGACACCACGTTTATCAGGGTGGCTGAAATCGTCGTCAGGCGTCTCTCGATGAACGAAGCGATCATCTACCACAAGGAGACATCATGTTGAAGAAACTTTTGACCGTAGTGACCTGCTCCCCCAATCCTGATCCATTTGGTATGAGAGTCTTTGAGCCCTTGATGGGCCAGGAGATTCTCGATGAATGTAAGTCGCAGGAAACGTCGTTCGCCGGATCAGATTATCTCGGCGTTGCGTGAAGCGGATGGTTTGCTGTCCGGCGGACAGACGATCGCGCAGGTCTGTCAGAAGCTGGGTGTGCGCGAGCAGACGTATCATCGCTGGCGGAATGAGTACGGCGGAATGAAGGCCGATGCGATGAAGCGTCTGAAGCAGTTGGACGAGGAGAACCGCCGGCTGAAGAAAGCGGTCGCGGACCTGACGCTCGACAAGCAGATCCTTAAAGAGGCGAATGACTACCTGGGAAACGGGTAAACCGGGATAGAAGCTGCAGTAGCTCAGTTTCCGGCGTCGGTACGGTTGGAGTTCAGCCTTTTGAGTTGCGCGGTCGTCGACTGGTCGCAATCCTGCGGCGTTTTCCGGATGTTCCTACCTTTTCGAATGCCTGGTGACGATCGCCGGATCGACTGGCGAGAAATGTCCTCAGTGCGGCCTGTCGAGGGCCGATGGAAACGTCCAGCAAGCACTGCCGCCTTTTGGTATAAATTGAAGAACGGTTACCGGCTGCCCTTTTCCGTTCGGGTGGCGAGGCTCGCTACCATCGTGATGAGCTCTGCGGGTTCCACGGGCTTAGCAACATGGTGCTGAAACCCTGCCATGATTGCCTTCATTCGGTCTTCTGCTCGAGCATACGCGGTCAGCGCGACCGCTGGGACGGTGCCGCCTTGTCCCGGCCCGAGCGCCCGCACCTGCCGAATCAACGAGTACCCATCCTCGCCGGGCATACTGATGTCGCTGACCAGCACGTCCGGCGGCTCTTGCGCGATACGTTCCAGTGCTTCCGCGACCGACGCTGCAACCGTCACGACCGCTTTGCAATCTTCGAGCAGTCGCTTTACCAGCGCCCTTGCGTCCGGTTCGTCGTCCACCACCAGAACCTTCACGCCCTCGATCCGGGCACGGATGTCTGGCTCCAGCAAACCATTTCTGGCGGAAGGATGACGGCGCTGCGGCGACGGCTCGGTGTCTTCGTGGACCGCTGTGAGTGGCAATGACACCGCGAACGTCGCTCCGCGACCCACGCCCGGGCTTTTGGCCCGGATGCTCCCCCCGTGCAGTTCCACCAGTTGTTTGACGATGGCGAGGCCGAGACCCAGCCCTCCGTGCCGGCGGGTGGTCGAACCGTCGGCCTGCCGGAAACGCTCGAAAACGTGGGGGAGGAACTCGGGAGCGATTCCGTCTCCCGTGTCGGTCACGCTCACTTCGAGGTGCGAATTCACCCGCTCCAGCAGCACTTGAACGCGCCCGCCACGCGGTGTGAATTTTACTGCGTTAGTGAGTAGATTCCAGAACACTTGTTGCAGCCGGTTGGGGTCGCCGCTGACAGAGCCGGCCAAAGGATCCAGCACCGACTGTAAGCGGATTCCCTTGGCATCGGCGGCGGGTCTCACCGTGTCCGACGCCGCCTGCACGACGGTGGCGAGTTCTACACGCTGCACATCCAACCGCACCTTGCCGCTGATAATTCGGCTCATGTCCAGAAGGTCTTCAATGATCGTTGTTTGCGCCCGGGCGTTCCGCTCAATGGTCTTGATTCCCTCGGCCAAATCCTCTTCGTTTCTCGCGCCCCCCGAAAGGATTTGCGACCATCCAAGGATCGCGTTCAGCGGCGTGCGAAGCTCGTGACTGAGAGTGGCGAGGAACTCGTCCTTCATCTGACTCGCCCGCTCCGCTCCAGCCCGTGCGTGCCGCTCAGCCTCAAACAGTCTCGCCCGCTCGAGGGCTTGGGCACACTGCCGCGCCAGAGACAGCATGAACTCTCGTTCATCGTCTGTGAACAGGCCGCGCCTCTCGAAGCTCAGCCCCAGTGTGCCAATAGTTCTACCGCCGGATTTTAGCGGCAGACAGGCCGATGAGTTCGTCGCTTTGATCGCGTTTAAAGGATCAAGCGCGGGGTAACGGGCAAGACGATCCTCAGGCGACTCGATGAACACCGGCTCGCCGCTCATCGCCGCCTCGGCGAGCGGGATGGGGGCGTCAACTCGGAATTTCTTCCAACGGCCAATGGCTTCCGCCGGGTAACCGACTGATCCCGCCATTTCCAGGTTTGCCCCGTCTTCGCTTAGCAGCACCAGCGACCCGGCGGCCGCTCCCACGGCTGCGATACCCTGATGAACCGAAACCCGCGCCACGTCCCTCGGGAGTTACAGCCTCGGATAATGCAGCCGCCACCGCATACAAGCGGCTGACACGCTGTTCGGCAAGCGCGCGGGCTGTCACGTCGCTGGTAATTCCGTCAAATCGGGTAGGGCTACCCGCCGCGTCATAGAAACCACGACCTGTCGCGCGAATCCATTTGACGCTCGCTCCGTCCGGCGAGACGGTGCGGTAGTCGATGTCGTAAGGCTGCTTCTGGCCGATACTCTGCTCGATGGCGTGGCGCGTTCGATCACGGTCTTCGGGGTGTATCCGCTCATAAAATATGTCTATGGTGACTTCAGCTTCGAATGGCAGGTGAAAGTGTTCCTTCACGGTGCCATCCCAGATCAATTTATCGAACGGCAATGGGCAGTACCAAACCCCGACGTTTGCCCCCTTGACGACAATCTCCACCTGCTCACGGCTATGTCGCAGAGCAGCTTCGGCGTGTTTGCGGTCGTCGATGTCCGTGCATGTGCCAAACCACCGGGCAATCTTCCCCTGGCCATCTCGAACCGGCAGCGAGCGGACAAGGAACCAGCGGTATTGTCCATCTGCACGCCGAACCCGAAACTCGGCCACGTAAGGTTCGCCCGATTGAATCGCCTTGGTCCACGCTTCGTAAGTGGCCGGAAGGTCATCAGGATGGATGTAACGGTCCCAACGGGCTTGATCGCCGGCGTTGGGATTCACGTCGATGTACTCGAACCATCGACGGTTGTAGTAATTGAGCGTCCCATCAGACAGCGCTGCCCAGACAATCTGCGGCATGGAGTCGGCCAGTTGACGAAACTTAGCTTCGCTCTCTGCCAAAGCAGCCTGGGCATTCTTGCTCTCGCTCACGTCGCGGAAATAAACCGAGATTCCCTCGGAAGCAGGATATGCGTGAACCTCGTACCATCGGTCGTGATCCGGAAAGTAAGACGTTACCGACTCGGCAACTCGCTCGTCGGCGGCGCGCCGATAGGCAGCTTCGAACGCACTGTTCTTTAAGCCGGGATATTCATCCCATATAATTTTCCCCAGCAGGTCAGCGGCCCCGCGCCCCAGGACTCCCTCGGCCATCGGGTTTACATAAGTGAATCGCCATTCACGGTCCACCGCGAAAAAGGCGTCGGTAATGCTTTCGAGAATCGTGCGGGCGTGTTCTTCGGCGCTTTGCTGTTCACGGAGAGTCGCCAATCGGTCCCGGTCACGCTGGGCAAGCACGCGCGGGGTCTCTTCGACCGATGCGTCGTACAGTCCGACAATCGCCCCGGATTCGTCGCGGATGGGGCTGTATGACCAAGTGAACCACGCGTCCTCGGGGAACCCGTTGCGCTCCACGACGATATGAACCTGTTGATTCCACGTCGATTCCCCCCTCAGCATTACCGCCTCGACCTGCGGGGCGAGCAGTGGCCACACTTCTGGCCATACTTCTGGTGCGGGACGGCCCAAGGCGGACGGATGTCGCTTGGCGAGCATTGAACTGTGCGCATCGTTGTATAGGTAGATCAACTCTGGACCCCACCAGATGTGCATCGGGAAGCGCGAGTTCAAGCAGAGGCCAACCGCGAGGCGCAGACTTTGGGGCCATGACGCGCGCGGACCCAGCGCCGTTGCCGACCAATCGAAGGCCCGGATGAGATTGCCCATCTCCCCGCCGCCGTTGAGCCACTCGGCGGCCTCTCGATTTTCCGTCTGCTGTGGGTCCAAGAACACTCCAAAGAACGCGGTCCACTTCACGCAGACCACGTTGAAGACGAGGAGGATAGCAGTAAGCGACAGCAACCGTAACCGCCGAATTCATGTCCCTAAATGCGTTGTCTATAACGATCCGAGCAGACTCGGGCCGATCATGCCGTTCGCGCATCGCCGTTTGCCACTGCCCAAGCAGTGATTCGCCTGTCGGCAGTCAGGGGCGTCCGTAGCTCTGTTGACCCCTTTGAATTACGCTTGCCAGGCATCGGTTTGCGGTGAAAAGAAGGTCACGCTGCCGGGCCGTTTTCGACGCTGGTTTAAGGCGCTTTCAGATAGGGAAGCTGAATCTGATGCTCTGCCAAGACATGCTCGTAATGTTTTTGCCTGGCCTCAAGAAGCTCGAGCAATTCGGCAGCATCGTCCGCGATCTCGCCTTGGTCGGCGAGCTCGGCGTAGATAGAGCGCGCGAGGCCGCACAGAATCGCGAGCGAATCGCCCTGTACGACAGAGCCGGGCAACCGCCGTCCCGGCATCTGCACCACGCCGTAGTTCGACTCTTCCGAAAAAACCATGATCTCTTTGAATTCCATGCGATCACCCGTGTCGGTTGCTACCGTCCGCTGTCAGGTCGGGTGCTCAAATCATAGCGTTTGGCGGAACCTGATGTGTCTTCGGCGCAGCCGGCGATGACCTGGTGGTCAACGATTCATCAGTACAAAACGCCGCCGTCACCGCCGCCGCTTTCTCGTCCAAACCAGTGACGTTCGCTTCCATGCCCGGGTCGACTCTGCAGAAGAAGACGCTTGCGTCAGAGATCCTAGGATAACAATTTCCACGACGGCGAATCCGCAAGCCGGGGAGTCATCTCCCCGGCTTGCACCATTTCAAAAAAAGCGAGTTCGTGTCGGCCGACCCGATCGATAGATTGATTCTTCATGAGCGAATTAATCAAACCATTCAAACCAACGTCGGCGCAGCTGCTAGCGGCTGAGAATCAAACGATTCCTGATTTGATCAGCAAAGACCTTCGCGTGCTGTTCTGCGGGATCAACCCGGGGCTGTACTCCGGCGCGACCGGTCACCATTTCGCGCGGCCGGGTAATCGATTCTGGCCTGCGCTCTTCGCCGGCGGGTTTACCAAGCGCCTGCTCACGCCGTGGGAAAAAGACGAGTTGCTTAAAGGCGGCATCGGTATCACCAACGTTGTCGCCCGCACGACCACCGCCGCTGCGGAGTTGTCCGACGACGAACTCCGCGCCGGCGTGGTAATTCTTCGAAAAAAAATCCTGCGTTACAAACCCCGCGTGCTGGCGATTCTCGGCATCGGCGCGTACCGCACTGGTTTCGGCATCAAGTCGGCGACACTCGGCTTACAAAACGAAACGATTGGCTCGACGCAAATCTGGATTCTGCCAAATCCCAGCGGGCTGAATGCACACTTTGCGCCGAAGACACTCGGCGCGTTGTTTTTCACGTTCAACCGTTCGCTTGCACCGCGCTGACCGTTATCCCATTGTCGACTTGCCCAGCGTCACAGGTATTCTAATCCAGATGCAGAAATTCGCTGCAGGCGATGATTCAGACGTTGCCTTGGAAGCCTCGCTCCGCCGTCACGTCGAAACTCTTGCAGGGCTGATTGGTCCACGCCACCTCGCCAAGCCGAGCGCAAACGATGCGACCCTGGCTTACATTTCGCGGGAATTTTCTGCCGGCGGCGAGGACGTTCAATCGGAGTCGTTCGACGCAAGGCCGGGACTTGGAACCAATCTCGTGCTGCAACGTGCGGGGCAAACCCGGCCCGACGAGGTCGTGATCCTCGGCGCGCACCATGACACCGTCCCCGAAACTCCAGGTGCCGACGACAATGCCTCGGCGGTCGCCGTCCTGATCGAAGTCGCAAAAATGACCCGGGGGCTGACAACCCAAAGGACGATCCGCTTTGTTGCGTTCGCCAATGAAGAACCGCCGCATTTCATGACCGACACGATGGGGAGCGTCCGACACGCTCAGGGCTGCAAGGCACGCGGCGAAAAAATTCTTGGAATGCTCTGCCTCGAGATGGTCGGATATTATTCGGAAGTCCCCGGCTCCCAGCGTATCCCGGCGCAGCTGCCGCGTTTGATCCGGAAAGTGTTCCCCGACCGCGGGAACTTTCTTGCGGCCGTCGGAGACTTCAATTCAATCCGGCTGGGGTGGCGATTTCGGCGCGGCTTCAAGCGTGCCGTGCGGTTTCCGCTTTGGTCCGTCTCTTTGCCAAAAAGCGTGAGCGATATCAGCCTGTCCGACCATTCCTCGTTTTGGGATTGTGGCTACCCGGCGCTGATGCTCACCGACACCAGTTACTTTTGAAACCCCAATTACCATCGAACGAGTGACCGGCCGGAAACGCTCGATTACCGCCGCATGGCGGACGTGACCCGAGGCGTCGCGGGTGGACTTCTGGCGTGCGCGAAGCAGCAATGAGATCACCACCGATAGCGTGAACGCCGAGCGATATAAGTGACGCGATCGCTTTCTTGATCTCGCGCGGTAATTTCAACAAAGGGTGAATGCAGCGTCGTTGTAGCGCGCCCGGGCCGAAGTTCGCTTACACTTCGGCGATGGTGAGTTCCGTCCCAGTGAAATATGACATGACCGTTCGCGTCGGCTGTAGCCTGGCGTACAAAGCGTCGGGGCCCGCTTCGTTGCTGCTGAACGTTCAGCCGTGGGCGGGGCGGAACCACAAGGTGGTATTTCAGGCGATCTCGATCGGGAACGATCTGATCGACGCCCCGTTCGTCGACAGCCACGGAAATCACGTGCACCGGGTCAGTCTTGCGCCCGGGACGAACTCGATCCGGCACGACGCGATCGTCGCGGTTTCGTCGGATCCGGACAACACGGGGCTCACTGTCAATCGCCCGCTATCGCCCGACGCGCTGCCGTCCGATGTGATCCGTTACGCCATGCCCAGCCGGTATTGTGACTCGGATAAGCTGGCCGACTTCGCCTGGGACAAGTTCGGTCAGGTCGAGCACGGCCTACCCCGCGTCGATGCGATCGCCCAATGGGTCCATAAAAACCTCGAATACCGGTACCGCTCGGGCAATCCTGAGCTATCGGCGTGGGACATCGTCCAGCGCGGTTACGGCGTCTGCCGGGACTTCGCCCACGTCGCGATCGCGCTCAATCGCACGTTCAATCTGCCGGCCCGCTACGTCACCGGGCACCTGCCGGACATCGGATACCCCGACCCCGAAAACCACATGGATTTCCACGCCTACGCCGAGGTGTACGTCGGCGGGGAATGGTTCACGACCGACGCCCGGTTTTACGTCCCGCGGATCGGCAGAATCAAAATCGCCTGCGGCCAGGACGCGGTCGACGGCGCGTTTTCGACGGTCTTCGGCGGCGCGCAGCTGACTCATTTTCAAGTCTGGGCCTACCAAGTCGAACGCAACACAGTAGGCGTCGGCGACCCGCTGGATTTTTCGCGCCGCCTAGACAACCGCGTCTTGGTCCACACCGAAACGCCGTATAGCGTTACCGGCTGACGGGATTGAAGCAGCTCGACGGCCATCGTCCTGATCTCGTCAGACGCCGAGCCGCGTCTTCCACGCGGCGAGTTGTGCTTCGAAGGGTTTGCCGCCGGCGGCGCCGGCGCTTTGGTACCGTTTGACCACGTTGGCCGCGCCCAGGCAGTCGTAGATCTCTTCGTCGATGCGGATCTCGCTCTTGGTGGCGATCGCTTCGTTGAACGCCTCTACGCTCAGTTGTGACAAGGCGTGCTTTCCCTCTTTTTCGCACCGGGCGACCAGGGTGCCGACGATGTGATGGGCGGTGCGGAACGCGATGCCTTTGGTGACTAGGTATTCGGCAAGGCTGGTGGCGTCGAGGAAGCCCTTGTCTAAGCTAGGCTCGATGCGGGCCTTATCGTAGCTGGCGCTATTTACAATCGCGGCCGCCATCGTGAGGCAGCTGCTGACCGTGTCGTAGGCCCGGAAGACGATCCGCTTGTCCTCCTGCAGGTCGCGGTTGTAGCCGATCGGCAGGCCTTTCAGGATCGTCATCAACGCGAACAGGTCGCCGTATACGTTCCCGCACCGCCCGCGGATCAGCTCCAGCATGTCCGGGTTCCGCTTCTGCGGCATCATCGAACTGCTGGTCGTGTACCGGTCAGCAATCTTGATGAACCCAAACTCGGTTGTCATGTAAATGATCCACCGCTCGGCCCAGCGGGAGAGGTGCTGGGAGATCATGGCGCAGACATAGACGAAGTCACAGGCGACATCGCGTGACGCAGTTGCTTCGATGCTGCTCGTTGGCCCCTCGCCGAGTTTCAACAGTTGCGCTGTGTGATTCGGTTGGAGCGGGAGAGAGCAACCGGCAATCGCACCGCTACCGAGTGGATTGGTGAGACCGGCCGGCAAGAACTCCAGCAATCTGTTTAAATCACGATCGAACATCGTGGCCCAAGCAAGGCACTCGGCCCCGGCGGAAATCGGCTGTGCGCGTTGAAGGTGAGTAAAGGAAGGCATGACGACGTCGCGAGATCGTTCCGTTAATGCGACGAACGCATACTGCAACCCACTGACAGTATTCCGAACCTGATCTGCTGCCGAGATGACCCACAGCAGCAGGTCCGTCGCCACCTGATCATTCCGGCTCCGCCCCGTGTACAGCTTGCGGCCGGGGTCGCCGATACGGTCGATCAACGCGGCCTCGACGACCATGTGGATGTCTTCCAGGCTTTCGTCAAAGACGAAGTTCCCCGCTTCGATGTCGGCCTCGATGGACTTCAGCCCGGCTACGATCGCGTCCCGCTCGGCGTCGTTGATCAGTTTCACCTTTGCCAGCATCGTCGCGTGCGCGATCGACCCGGCGATGTCCTGCTTGTAGATCCGCCGATCGTACGAAATCGATTCGACGAATTTCTGCGCGACAGCATCGGTCGATTCGGAGATGCGGGCCTGCCAGGATTTTTCGGGCTTGTCGGTCATGCGGCGGATTAAAGAGAAACGGGGACGTTGTTGAACAGCGAATGCGAATCTCGTTTAGCCGCCTCGCTTGCGAGGTGTTCGGCGTGACGCGGAACGCCTCGCAAGCGAGGCGGCTAAGCCGGATGTGTGCGGAGCACTCGCTTTGCGATCATTTTCGCGATCCGGCAACCATTCTGTGCGTTGGAAGAGTCTCCAAGTCGACGCGCCCGCTTACTCGTCGGTGACACAGCCCTCGGACGCCGTCTTCACGTTCTTGATGTATTTGAACAGCGTCCCCTTTGTTGCGCGAAGCGCCGGCGCTTTCCATTCGGACTTTCGGCGTTTTAATTCGGTCTCGTCGACGTGCAGCGTCATCTGCCGGGTGGTGGCGTCGATAGTGATTTTATCGCCGGGGTGGACGAGCGCGATCGCGCCACCGTCTTGGGCCTCGGGGGTGATATGCCCGACGAGGAATCCGTGTGACCCGCCGGAGAATCGGCCGTCGGTAATCAGCGCGACTTCCTTGCCGAGCCCGGCGCCCATGACGGCCGACGTGCAGGTCAGCATCTCGGGCATGCCGGGCCCGCCCTTGGGCCCTTCGTAGCGGATGACAATCACGTCGCCTTTACCGATTTCGCCGCGCTCGAAGGCGGCGAGCATCGCTTCCTCCTGATCGTAGACCTTGGCGGTCCCGCTGAAAACGAGGCCTTCTTTGCCGGTAATCTTCGCGACCGATCCGCCCGGCGCGAGGTTGCCGTAAAGAATTGTGATATGACCGGTGGGTTTGATCGGGTTATCGACCGGTCGGATGACGTCCTGCCCGGCAGCGAGATCGGGAAGTTCAGCGAGGTTTTCGGCCATCGTTTTGCCGGTGCAGGTGATGCACGACCCGTCGAGCAGGCCGAGTTCCAGCAGGTATTTCATAACGGCGGGGGTGCCGCCCACTTTGTGCACGTCTTCCATGACGTACTTGCCGGACGGTTTCAGATCGGCCAGGAACGGGATGCGGTCGCTGGTCCTCTGGAAGTCATCGATGGTCAACGGGACGTCGATCGCCTTGGCGATCGCGAGCAGGTGCAGCACGGCATTGGTCGACCCGCCGAGCGCCATGGTGACGACCATCGCGTTTTCGAACGCGGCCCGGGTCATGATCTGTTTCGGTGTGATGTTCTTTTCCAGCAGCACGCGGATGGCGGCCCCGGCGCCGGCGCATTCGTCGAGCTTCCCGGCGTCGTCGGCGGGGGTGGACGACGAGTACGGCAGCGACATGCCCATCGCTTCGATGGCGGACGACATCGTGTTGGCGGTGTACATCCCGCCACACGCGCCGGCGCCGGGCACCGAACAGCGGACGATTTCCTGCCGCTGTTTTTCGTCGATCTTGTGCGTGACGAATTCGCCGTAAGCCTGGAAGGCGGAGACGATGTCGCGGACTTCTGATTTGCCACCGAACTTGGTGCAGCCGGGCTTGATGGTGCCGCCGTAGACCATGATGGAAGGGCGGTCCAGGCGGGCCATCGCGATCAGACAGCCGGGCATGTTTTTGTCACAGCCGGGGATGGCAATCAACGCGTCGTACCACTGGGCGGCGCAGACCGTTTCGATCGAATCGGCGATCAGGTCGCGTGACTGCAGCGAGTAGGACATGCCGTCGGTCCCCATCGACAGCCCGTCGGATACGCCGATGGTGTTGAACCGCATTGGAACCATGTCCGCGGCCTTGACGCCCTCTTTGACCTTCGTGCCCAGGTCGTGCAGGTGCATGTTGCAGGGATTGCCTTCGAGCCAGTTGGCGACGATGGCGACCTGCGCCTTGTTCATGTCGGCTTCGGTCAAGCCGGTGGCGTAGAGCATGGCTTGGGAAGCACCCTGGCTTTTGGGCTGGGTGACGTGCGAACTGATACGGTTAATCTGTGTTGTGGACATTGCTGCAATTCCTTCGGCGGCGTGAACCCTGTCTTAGCCGCGTGGCGTATCCGGCAGCCGGCGACCTTCACCGGACCGGGTGGGGCATCTTAGCATGAACGGACTTGAGTGGAATGACACGCGAATTCAGGTTAGCTCCCACTTTCTTGATCCTCCGAGGGTATCAGTCGTTGGGTGGCGGGAAGTTTCTCGGCTTCGTTCGACTCCCCGACCGTGGGTGAGTTGCGTACCGTCATGTTCCAGACGTCTTCGAGCCGACTCGAGGGAACGTCGAGAGACTGACTGACTTTCATGTGGTCAATTTCAAAGCCGTCGATGTCGATACCGACGATCGGGGGGCGGGCATCCTTTTTTTCCAGTTCGAGCCTTACGTGGTCCAGTTCGAGGTTTGTGGCGTGTCGGACGAACAGCCCCCAGGCGGGGAACCGGCCGAACTTGTACGGCTCGGGGTAGCCGTCTTCCATCTCGGCGGGCATGGCGTCGGCGTCTCTCTCGGTGCCCCCGCCGGTGAACTCGAGCCGGATGTTTTCCAGGCGTATGCGGTCGACGGGGTGACCCGGGATTCCCATCACGAGAATGCCGGCTTTTCGGTCGACCGGTTCGGCGGTCACGTTGGTGATCAGCACGTTTCGCAGCGTGCCGGCTCTTGTGGATTCCGGTCCGCGGTTGCGGCGGCCGAGGCGGATGAAAATCGCGTAGCTGTTAATGTCGGTCATCACCAGATTCGAGACAGTTACATTTTCGAGCACACCGCCGTCGACTTCTTCGAGCGCGAGCCCGCGGCAATTGCGGAACGTGCAGTTAGAGACGGCGATGTTCCGAAATCCGCCGTTGGATTCGGTGCCGAGCTTGATTCGCCCGGTGCCGCCTTTTCCCTTAAGGGTGCCGTCGAGCAGTGTGCCCTCGTCGTAACCGGACACCTGACAATTCGTGATCGTCATGTTTTCCGTGGCGATCTGGTGGCCCATCGCGAGGGTGCTTTTCGGCACGATCGCGTCGTCGTTGGGAGAGTTGACTCTGCAATTGGAGACCGTGGTGTTCCGGCAGCAATCGAGATCAATGCCGTCGCGGTTGGTGTCGATGGTGACGTTGTCGATCGTCAGCACGTCGCAGCCCGTGGCGAGGATCGCGAACCACCCGCCGTGCGCGATTGTGATGTCGCGTATGAGAATGTCGCGACACCCTTTTAATGAAATCGACTTGTTCCCCAGCGTGCCGTTGTCGTCGGTGACCAGATCGCCGCCCTTGATCATCCCGCGACCGACAATCGAGATGTTGTGCAGGTCTTCGCCCCAGATCAGGCTGTTGTGAAAATGCGTGTGACCGGGATCCTGGTAGGCGTGGTCATGAAAGACCTCGCCCTTGTCATAACTCTTGGCTTTCTGAGGCGCTCCGAGAATTACAGCACCGGAGTCTAGGTACAAGCTGACGTTATTCTGCAGGTGGATGCTGCCGCTGAGGTAGACACCGGCGGGTACATACACGGTGCCGCCACCGTTTTGATAGCAGGCGTCGATGGCCTGGTTGATCGACGGGCTGTCAATGTGTTCACCGTCGCCGACTGCGCCAAAAGTTCGAACGTCGAACGCGGACTGCCCGTTGTATTCCGATGACACTTTGATCGGCGTGGCCAGCTGACAGGATGTGAGAAAAATCAGCAGAAGCGTGAGGAGGCAGGCAATTTTGCTTTGCATACGCCTTGCACTATACAGAACCGGCAGCCGGAGACGAAAAACAATGAAAGCGTCGCGAGTCGGGCGAGTCTGGACGGGAACACTGGCGGTGTTGGCCCTGTGCGTCGTCGGCTGTGAATCGCAGCCTTCACGCCAAATAAACCCGATCGACTTGTCTGGCAGCGCTCGAACCCTTCCCGGACTCGTAAGCGACGGCATCACGCTAAACACCTTGGTCATCCAGCGGGCGATCGACGAGTGCTCCGCGAGTGGGGGCGGCAAGGTCCGATTGCCTGCCGGTCGGTATGTCACGGGGACGATCCGACTGAAGGACAACGTGACGCTGACGCTCGAGGAGGGCACGACACTGCTCGGCAGCACGCGGGCGTCGGACTACCGGAATGTCGACCCGTTCACCGCCGGGGACGGCGTCCCGCTGGGGTCGGCGCTGGTGGTTGCGGTGGACGCGAAGAATGTCGGCCTCGAAGGCGCGGGAACGATCGACGGGCAGGCGAAAGCGCTTGCAGCGGGCCAGAAACCCTACAAGGTTCGGCCCTTTCTGATGCGGTGGGTGCGGTGTGACGGCGTACGGGTGGCGGGGCTGACGCTGGTCGCGCCGGGCGCGTGGACGAACCATCTGTTTCAATGTCGAAACGTGACGATCGAGCGGCTTTCGGTCCGGAGCAAAACGGCCGGCATTCCTAATACCGACGGGATCGATGTCGACTCGTGCCAAGGCGTTCGATTCGACGGATGTGAGATCGACAGCGGGGACGATGCGGTCTGTCTCAAGACAACCAGCAAGATGCCGTGCAGCGATATCTCAGTTTCGAACTGCACACTTACAACGCTTTGCAACGCGGTGAAGATCGGGACCGAATCGCTGGGCGATTTTGAGCAGATCCGTGTGAAGGATTGCCGGGTGCGGCACGTGGGCATGGCGGGCATCGCGGTCTACTGCGTGGACGGCGCGCACGCCGACGGGCTTTGGTTCGACAAAATCACGATGGACGGTGTGAACGTCGCGGTCAGCATTCGGCTCGGGGCACGGCTCAAAACATTTCGGCCCGGTGATTATGCGAAGCCGGTGGGTACGCTCCGAAACATTTCCGTCAGTCACATTCGGGCGCGGGGGATCGGGCGGATCAGGCTGTTGATCAATGGAATTCCCGACCATCCCGTCGAACAACTGGCCCTGACCGATATTCAAATTGAGTGCCCCGGCGGCGGACGCGATACCGACGCGCTGATTCAGCTGCCGGAGAAAATCTCGGCGTACCCCGAGATGGACATGTTCGGCGCGAAAATGCCGGCGTACGGCATGTATCTCCGGCACGTCCGCGGCGCGACCCTGGATCGCATTACCTTCACCACCAGACGAAACGATGGCCGGCCGAGCGTGCTGGAATTGGACGCAACCGGGGTGTGTTCGACGACTGCCAACCCGGTACCTGCGGGTCAGAAATGACCGACTCGGCGCTAGAAACGAAAAAGCACGGCTCCGCAACCGTGCTCTAATGAATCGGATTTTTGGAAAAGACAATTGCGGCGATCAGGCGACATTGATGCCGGTGATCTTGACTTCGACCAGCGGCTGCCGGTGACCTTGCTTCTTGTGATAGCCTTTACGGCGTTTGTATTTGATGATATCGATCTTCGGGCCCTTAAAAGCCCGGACGACTTCGGCGGTAACGGTCGCGCCGGCGACGACGGGGTTGCCTACCTTGGGTGCGCCTTCGCCTGCGATGAGCAGAACGCGATCCAGGGTGATGGTCTTTTCGTCAGGGTTAATCTCGCGGTCAAGATGAAGGACCTCGCCCGTGGTGACCCGATGCTGCCGACCTGCTGTTTCGATTACCGCGTACATGCAAAACTCCAATTGCTTTCGTTTAGTGGAACGGAGCATTATGGGAATTCACCGAAGAGTGTCAAGGGCCGTGCTATCGAAAAAGTCATATTTTGGCTATTGATCGCGGAGCCTTCGGTGCGCCGGCGTCCGCCCGGGGCATAGTAGCTAAAACGATGGTAACTGTACTGAATCGCGGGGTTGAGCCGGTTATTATCGACGTGGGATGCTTTCAATCGAACAACGACTGGCCGCGGCATTGAACAAGCATAAAGCCGGGGATCGGGCCTCAGCCGAGCGTGAATATCGAAAAATCCTGACCGAGCAACCGGCCTATGCGGAGGCGGGCTTATTTCTAGGGATGCTTCTAAAAGAGACCCAGCGGCCGGCCGAGGCAATTCCGCTCCTGGTTCGGGCGGTGCAAAGCGACCCCGGCCGCCTTGCTGCTCGTAAGGCGCTCGTCGACGCATTGATGGTGACCGGCCGCGGGTCAGAAGCGGTCGAGCACGCGCGGGTCGTTGCCCGGCTTCTGCCGCAGGATGCGAAGGCCATGCACGTGCTCGCCGGGCTTCTGCTCGAATTCATGACCGCACTGGAAGCATTCCCTGTCATCGTGCAGGCGATTCGGCTCGCACCGGGTTCTTCGCCGATCCTTAAAACTTTGTCTGCGATTCTGCAGGCGACTGGACAATTAGACGAAGCGCTTCGAGCGCTGGACCGCGCGGTCGAGATCGCGCCGGAGGACGCCGGCGCGTTGATCGACCGCGGGATGTTGCTGCACCGGCTCGGGCGTGCGGACGAGGCGGCGGTGTCGTACGAGACGGCTTTCCCTAGTCGGCCGGAGGACCCGTCGCTGCTCAACAATCTGGGAGCCTGTTACCTGTCGCTCGGTCGAACCGACGAAGCGCGGCGGCTGTTCGAGGAGGCAATCAGACGCCGGCCCGAAGAGCCCCGGGCGATCAGCAACCTTGGCCTTGCGCTCTGGGAGCAAAATCAGCTCGACGAGGCGATAGAGCGGTACCAGCAGGCGTGCGCGCTGGACGCCGGATATGCCGAGGCAAGAGTCAACCTTGCCGGCGCGGTCGGCGGGTTGTCCGACCACCGCCACGCGATCGAACTTCAACGCGAAGTGCTCCGGCTCGAGCCGGGCAATACCAACGCGCATTCGTCGATCCTGCTTTCAATGCTCCAGACCTCCGGGATTTCAGAGCGGGCGATCTTCGAGAAACACGTCGAATGGGGCCGTCGATTTGCCGATCCGCTGTCGAGCACATGGCGGCCGATCGACGTCGATCTGAATCGAAACCGGCGGTTGCGAATCGGCTACGTTTCGCCCGATTTCCGTGAACATTCGGTACGGTATTTTATCGAGCCGGCGCTGGCATCTCACGACCGGTCGCGGGTCGAGGTTTTTTGTTATTCGGTGAGCTCGAAACGAGACGAAGTGACAACGCGACTGCAAAGCCACGTCAAGCGTTGGCGGCACGCGGTCGGAATGACCGATGCGAAACTGGCCGAGCAAATCCGCGTCGATCGGATTGATGTTCTGGTGGATCTCGCCGGTCACACGGCCGAAAATCGGCTGCTGGTCTTCGCGCGTAAGCCGGCTCCGGTGCAGGTCACTTATCTGGGTTACCCGGCGACGACCGGGGTCTCGGCAATACAATACCGTCTCACCGACGACCTCGCGGACCCTGTCGACTCACCGTCGCTTTGCACTGAAGAACTCGTCCGCCTGCCTCACGCATTCTTCAGCTTCAAGTACGACGATACCTTGCCGTTTGACCCGGTACTGAACGCGGATCGCAACGGATACTTCACCTTCGGTTCGGTCAACAATTTCGCAAAGCTCGACCTCAAGCAGGTTCAGAACTGGGCCGAGGTTTTGCGGCAGGTTCCCGGTTCAAAGCTGATGTTCCGGACCAAGGCCATGAGCAGCGCAAAAACGACTGACCAAATCGTCCGGGCATTTGAGGATCACGATGTCACAGCGGACCGTATCCGCTTCGTCGGGTTCAACGGCGCGGCCGATTACTACAAGCAACTGGCTTCGATCGACCTGGCTTTCGATCCGTTTCCTTTCAACGGACATACGACGACGTGCCAGTCGATCTGGATGGGGGCGCCGGTCTTGACGCTTCGGGCGAAAAGTTTCAGGGGCCGAGTCGGGGCGAGCATCCTGACCCGGCTGGGAATGGCCGACTTTGTCGTCGATTCCGAAGGAGAGTACAAAGCGACGGCGATCAAACTCGCGACCGATTTGTCGCGATTGCGCAGTCTTCGGCCGGTGTTGCGCGACCGGATGCGGAGCTCGCCGATCTGCGATGCGGTCGGTTTTACGCGATCGCTGGAAGATACTTTCAAGTCGCTATGGGAGAGGACAGTCTTCGGCAGCAGCCGCTGAAGCCGCCAAGCGGGCGGTCTGGAACTGCTCGTAAAGGCAACGGGCATGATCACCGCGGGGCGTGCCTGGACAGCATATTGATGGTCGCCCGAAAATCCTTCGGTGGTGGGGCGACGATTTCAATTTGCCGGCCGTCGCGGTGGACGAATCGCAACTTCTCGGCGTGCAGGGTCAGGCGGTCGATCAGCGGTCGTTCGGTCTGGCCGGCATTCGGGCGGTAGTCGCGCTTGAACCGGCTGAGAAAGATACCGGTCGGCTTCCCCGGCGCGACCGCGTTGTAGAGCGCGTCGATCGCCAGGGGTAAGTCAATGTGCCGAAGATGAACGCGGATCTGGTGCGTCTTGCCGGTCTCGGGAAAGACGCGGAGAAGGGTGTACTCGCGGTACGAGCCTTCGATTTTCCATTCGGTCACCGCCGGCCGACCGCCGTGGGTCAGGACTGCCATCCGGAGGTTATTCGTCGGGTGGGGCCCCAGGTCGGCGTCGACGCGGCCGGCGGGCTCCGTCGGTCGACCTGCCACGAGGGCCAGATATTCCTTTTCGGTCGTATTGCTTTGAAATTGCTCGCTGACGTGTTTTTGGGCCGCGGCGTTCTTCGCGAACAGCAGCACGCCGCTGGTTTCCTTGTCGAGCCGATGGACGACACGGATTCGCGGATCGACCGAACCGCTCGACGGCAAGCCGACCTGCCGGCCGATGCGCTCCAGCACGCTGTCGGTTTCGGCACGACCCGGGATGGTCGCGAGCCGGGCGGGCTTGTTTACCGCCACAAAGTCCGAATCTTCGAAAAGGATGTCAAGTTTGTCTGATGCCATAAGCTGTCGATCCTGGGGGACAGACCATAGGCGATCGAGGCCCACTCCGAAAGCGTCCCGGGCGGGTTGCGGTGAGTTGCCTTCGCATGCCAGCTTGTGACGGTAGATTTGTCTAATGCCCTGACGTGATGGATGATGTCGGTCCGAGGTTTGCATCAGGGATGATGAAAGTTGCCCGGCCGGTTTTACGCTTCTATTATCGGAGCCTGTACCGTCGGAAAAGGAGTCACCACGTGCGATTGTTGATTGCTATACCAGTTTACAACGAACGGAAGTACGTCGAACGCGTGGTTTCACACGTCTTGAGCATGCACGGCGAAGTGCTCTTGGTCGATGACGGCAGCACCGATGGCACGGCAGAGCTCCTCGAAGCCAGGGACGACATTCAACTGATCCGTCATGAAAGTAATCAGGGCTACGGGCAAAGCCTGATCGACGCTTTCGATTATGCTGATCGGTGCGGTTATGACTGGGTGATCACCATGGATTGTGACGAGCAGCACGAGCCCGACCGCATCCCCGATTTCATTCAGGCGATCGAGTCCGATCGGTGGGACATCGTCAGTGGTTCGCGATACCTGCGGCCCGCTCAAAATGACGACCTGCCGCCCGGCGATCGTCGAACTGTGAACGCGACCATCACCTCACTGTTGAACGAAACGTTTGGCTGGTCGTTGACCGATTCATTCTGCGGTTTCAAGGCCCACAGGGTTTCTGCAATGCGTCAACTAGTTTTGAACGAAACGGGGTACGCGTTTCCCCTGCAGCTTTGGCCACAGATCTATCGGGCGAACCTGGCTGTGACGGAAATTCCAGTGCGACTGATATACAACGATTTGAACCGCAGCTTCGGCGCCGTTCTGGACGACGCGGGCCGTCGGCTCCGGCACTATCTCGATGTCTTCAACGCCGAACTGGCCAAGCCTTGGCCGCCGGAAGCGTCCGTCAGTGCCGAGACGCGGACGGCATGTTGTTGCTAGTCACTTTCCAAAAGTTGATTCACGCATGACTGCGACCGCAGCCCGCTACGCGAACTGGAAAGCCCCCGCGCAGGACGGGGAGCTCTTGATTTGGCCCCCGCCCGATCAATTGCTTCGTGAAACGCGTGAAAACGCGAAGCTGCTTTCGTCTGCCGATCGGGTTCGAATCGGCGGGATCCCGCTCAGTCATCTTCGTCGCGATTTGCGGGCCTGGCTCGGGCACGCGGATCCACACAAGTTGATCGTCGCGACTGGACATCAAACCGAGCTTTATCACCCGGGCGTGTGGGTGAAAGACATCCTGATCAATGCGGTGGCCAGCCGGCTCGAAGGGACGGCAATACACTTCGCGGTCGACACCGATCAGCCCAAACATCTGGCCGTCCGATGGCCGGGTGAGACAATCCCGTTAAACGACGATCCGACGGCGGGCACTGCCGAGTGGAGCGGTCTCCTGGAAACTCCGACGCCGGTGCACGTCGCGTCGATCGAACGATCGTTGCGCGCCGCGTCCGCCGACTGGACCTTCGAACCGTTGCTGGGCGAGGTGCTTTCGTCTCTCAAGCAGGCGTCACTCGACCAGTCGCGCCTTTCGGCGTCCATAACTGCGGCGCAGCACGCACTGGATTGGAGCCTTGGCCTGCGGCATCATGCGATGCTCGCGTCGCCCCTGTTTTCGAGTCGCGAATATCTGGTGTTCGTGCATCACGTGCTATCGCGAGCTTCCCAGTTTGCCGTCGACTACAATGCCGCGCTCGCGGGCTACCGTTCCGAAGTGGGAATCACCTCCGCGACACGACCGATGCCCGACCTGCGGAACACACCCGACGAGGTGGAAGTCCCGTTCTGGATGGATGATCTTTCAAACTCGTCACGCGTCCGTGCGGTAGTCCGTCGACGAAGCAGCGAATGGGCGCTGGTCATCGACGGCGACGAATTTAAACTCGATCAGGCCCGCGACGGCAGAACCACCGCGGATCTCTTAGGCGATTGGCTTCGCCGCAAACAGCTTCGGCTGTCGCCCCGCGCGTTGACGCTTACCACGTTTTTGAGACTGCTTGTGGTCGACCAGTTCGTACACGGGATCGGCGGGGGGCGGTACGATCAGGTGACCGATCGCCTGCTCGCGTCGCATTTCGGGATCGAGCCTCCGAAGTTCGCGGTCACGACTGCGACGATGTTTTTCCCCGGTGCCGTGGGTCGGACGCGGGTCTGCATGCCGTGTGTGGCAGAGGAAGGGCATCGTCTGAAGCACGGCCTGTTGGGCAATGCGAAAAAAGATATCCTGAGCGCGATTCAGAGTCTGCCGCGTCGCTCGATCCAACGGTCCCTGGCGTTTCACAACATGCACAGCGCGTTGTCGGCCGCTGCGACGGAGAACCCTTTGCTCGTCGAGTGGGCGTCCCGTTACGAAGCCGCCCGGCGGTTGGAAAAACAGGAGCAGGTGCTTTTCGACCGCGAACTGTTTTACGCCATGCAGTCGCGTGACCGACTCGAGGGTATGATCCGCGCGTTCGCAGAACAGTTCGAGCAGTCGCCTGTCTGAACTGACGCCGCCGAGCAGGAGCACGATGTCCACCGCCCGACCGATTGACCAGTCCACGCTCCGCGAAAAAGTCGCCGCGAATCTCAGCCGAATGACCGTCCAACTCGCCCGCGAGTTGGGCGTCCCCGAAGTGGAAATCATTCGAGCGCTCCCCGACGAACGTGCGATCGAACTGGACATCGCCCGGTGGCAAGAACTGATTCGGTCGTTCGAAGCGCTCGACCGCGTGCACGTCATTTCCAGCAACGGCGCGGTCACGCTCGAATGTTTTGGGCAGTTCGGCAATTTCAGCACTTGGGGCGAGTATTTCAACGTCCAGACCGCGACGCTCGACATGCACATACGGTTCGGGCTGCTCGCCGCCGCCTTCGCCGTCACCAAACCCGGCCACATGGATTCGGTGCCCACGGTCAGTTTTCAGTTCTACGACGTCCAGGGGAACTCGGCGTTCAAAGTGTTCCTGACCTTCGGCGGCAAACCGCCGTCGGCGGAGCGGCAGCAGAAATTCGACGAGATCGTGGCGCAATTTCGACGGATTGTTTAGCCATATAACCGCGCTCGGCACGACAATCCGCAAAACTTTTGGCCCGTATTTGCTGGCAATCTTCTTCCAAAACGGTTCGGCGTCCCTAGAATTTCACGTCCTAAAGAGTGTTTTGCACTTTGGAGATGATGGAAACAGCCCTTGTTGATGCCCCCGTTCCGCCGGCGATGTCATTCCTCGACCCGTCGGTGTTGCTCGAATCGAGCCAGCCGCGACCCCGAGTCAACTGGTTCTGGTATCTGATCGGGCTCATGCTCGCATTAGTAGTCATCGGGGCAATGAGCGTGACGACGCCCGAGTCACGTCAAAGCGTACAGCTCTTCACTGCGATGCTGATCAGCGGGGCAATGATTTTTGCCGCATTGGGGTCTGCCTATGTCCTGCGTCGACACCGCGCCGAGTTACAGGCGGTTGAAACAATCGAAGAGATGATGCAGTTGCGTCGCTGGGAACCGGCAGGAATTTTGGTCAATCGCTTCCTGTCAGAACCCGTTCGGTCGCCCCGGTTGTGGGCGCGGGCGTTGATGCACCTGTCGGCGATTCTTGCCCGGCACCATCGGTTCGAAGACGCGATAAAAGTGCAGAGCTTCCTGATCGAAAACGAGCTCCTCGACGACACGTCAGATTATGCGGTCCGGCTCGGACGGGCGACCGCCATGCTGCGCGAGGATCATCTGGTGGACGCCGACCGGGCGATCAACGATTTGAAAAAGCGGGCGACCGAAGAGCAGTCCGGCTCGCTATCTCTGGTACAGATTTTCCGCGACGTGAAAACCGGTCATGCGTACGAAGCGATCGACTTGTTCGCCGACCGACTGGAAGTGGTCCGGACCCAGCTGGGTCACCGCGTTGCCGACGCGCACGCCCTTGTCGGGCTTGCCTTCGATATGCTCGAACGAGACGCCGAGGCGAAGGCCGCGTACGCCCGGGCAACCCTGCTCGCGCCGCCTATAGAGCTGCACCGGCGTTACCCGGAACTGGCCAGGCTGTCGGCAAAATATCCGGCGACGACCGCCCCGCGGGAGGCCGCATGATCTCGGCCGAAAACGCGATCAAGACCCTTCGGCGAGACCTCGTCATCACGTCCCTGCTCAAAGCCGGTCTGCTCGGTGGAATTGTCGTGCTCGGGATGATGACGTCTCTGCTGGGCACGAACTGGGCAATCCTGCTGCTGGGCGCGGGTACCGTGCTGGGTTGGGTCCTGATGAGCCATCGCAGCGCGCGGGGCTCGTATCTCGCTGCGGATTCGCCGTCTCTCATCGCCTCGGGGCATTACGTACAAGCGGAACAGCAGATCGAAGAGTTGATCAAGACGTTCTGGCTTTTCCGGTCGGTCAAGTTGCTGGGTCTCCACCACCTGGCGGTACTCCGCCACGCCCAACGCCAATGGCGTGAATCCGCTCTGCTGTCAGAAGCCCTGTTGCGGCACCGCATGAAAGGGATGCCGACGGTCGTTCGATCTGCTCAATTGCTGCTCGTAGATTCGTTACTTGAAATGGGCGACCTGCCGGGGACGTACGTGATGCTGTCGGAGCTTTACGCCGAGAAACTTTCGTTGGGCGAGGCGATGAATCTGATGCTTTTGCAGCTCGATTACGAATCGCGGATCGAGGCGTGGGGGGCCATGTTCGCGAATATTTCCCAGAAAGTGCAGCTGGCGGAGCTCATGCCGGCGGCAGCTGGGGCCCGCGCTCAGGCGACGCTGGCGCTCGCCGCTAAACGGGTCGGCAGGCCCGACTGGGCCGATTGGTTGTGCCGGCGGGCGGAATTATTAGTTGATATCAATGAAATGACGGCCCAACGACCGATATTAAAGGAACTGTGGATCTGACAGAAGGTATCCGCGGCTGGCACGGAAGCTGGTCGCGGGGAACAGTCGAAGAAAACACCGACGCGACATGGAGGTTGCAATGGTACAGAAAGTGTTGATCGGAACCGGTTCAATTTTGACGGCGGCCCTGATGGTCGTCTGTCTCTGGACCTGGCAAACTGCGCCGCACCTGGCGATGGACGCGAGTCGACCCGACGTGGTGCTCTGGGCGGTTCGGACCGCCGCGATCGCCGCCGGCGCGATGGCCCAGACCGTCCTGCTGGTTTTCGTTATCGGGAATCTTTATCACACCCGACTGCTGGACCTCTTATTGCGGTTCCTCACAGCCACGGTGTTTGCCGTATCGCTTGTGAGCGCGATCGCACTCGGAATGGCGGGTCGGTGAACGTCCCGTCTATCGAGATCATGACCGGCCTTCGACGCATTTGCCGACGTGTAAAACGCTGAATGCGGACCCAAAGGCCCGGATCCCGTCGTGACGGGAACCGGGCTTATTCTGATAATGCAACCCGTCCGACTGGCGAACCCCGGACACTCCATATAAAACGTCTCTGACCCGGTGAATGACGATGTCTCCCGGTACTAACGGCTCAACGAACAGATAAGGCGGAACGGAATGCGGCTCCAGAAGCTCAACCGGGTGATGATGTTGGCGGTCTCTTCGACGCTGGCAGGAATGACGGCATCGATCTCGGGCTGCAAACACCAGGTGCCGCCCCAACCGGCTCAACAGATGCCCGAAGCGGCGATCGTTCGCCGTTCGTCGAACATCTCGGACTCGATGAGTTCGCCTACGACCAAGACGTCGAGTACCGCGCCGACAACGGAACCAACGACCTTGCCGACCACGATGGCCACCACGCAGGCCGTGCTGATGCCAACGACGGTGCCCGCATCGCAACCGGTCGCCGAGACTCCCGCACTGGTACCCGCGACCGCGCCTGTCGTGACGCCCGAACCCGCCGCCGTACCCGCGCCCGTCGCCGCCCCGGCGTTAGCGCCCGTGACGGTGGCCCCGCCCGAGACATCCGCGGTTCCGGCTACGCCTGCGGCCGCACCAGCGATTCCGCCGGCTGCATCCCCGACGACCGCCCCGACAACAGCCCCGGTGGCCGTCGCAGTCCCGCCGACACCCACCGCAGTTCTTCCGCCCACGGTCCCACCCACCGCGCCGGCGACGATGCCGACGATGACGCCAACCGCGCCGCCCATAGTTCCGACGGTCCCCGCGGCCCCGCCGACCAAGGACGTCGCGGCGCCGACCGACCCTGAAGAAATCGAAGCCGACGCCGCCCTCGCCGAGCGCATTGCCTCGATCGCAGAACTGAGCTTTCCGTCCAAGGTTTCGAATAATGCCGTCTGGCCGCAGTTGTGGCGTCAACAGGCCGGGTTGTATTCGGCGGCGACCACGCTCAACCCCGGCGAGTCGCGTTACGCCCGGCTGAGCGCCGACGCCGACGCGCAGGCGGGCGACTTCGACGCCGAGGTCAAGGCGCTCTATCTCGCTACGCACGCCAAACCGGACGACGAATTCAGCTGGAACAAGCGGTTGGATCTTTTACTGAGCCGGATGCAGTCCTCTGACGCGGACCCGAAATCGCAGACCGCCGAGGCTCAGCTGAAATACCTTCGCGGGGTGATGGACAGCAAAGCGGTGCCGGTGAACGTGCGGGCCCATGCCGGGTTCCGCGCCGCTCAGATCATGCAGGATCGCGGTCAGGACGCCGCCGCCGCCACGGTGGTCGATGAATCGCTGCGGTACGACCCGTCGAACATTGACTGCCTGAAGCTGCGTTACGCGATGCTCCCGGCGACCGCGACCCGTTTCGAGCGCGCCGGCCGGCTGCTCGATCTGCTCAAAGCAAATCCGTTGCAGTGGCAATACAGCGCACAGGTCGCCGAGATCGCCGCCGGCAGTGGGCTGACCGCGCAGTCGCTGTCGTGGTACATGCTGGCGGTCGGCAGTGCGCACCAGCAGGGGATCGCCGCCCAGGGGGCCATGCTGAACCTGGCCTCGGCGCTGTTCATCGCCGACCGGAAGCTCGACGCGCTTCGCGGAGTTTCGGCGCTGCTACAGATCGATCCGAAGTTCTATCCCGGCTATTTTCTGCAACTGCTGGTAAGCCGGTCGAACGGCGACAAGGACGCGACGGCCAAGCTTCTCGTGACGGCCAACAACGCCTTGTCCAATCGACTGGTAGAGGCCGTGAACGCGGTCGCCGCGGGTGCGACAAATCAGCCAACAACCCGACCGATCGATTCGCAGGGAGTATATCCACTGCCGAACCTCGGGCCGGTGGTGAGCAAGCTGAAAGCGGACGCGAACCCGCAGGCCACCCGGACGTTCGTCGAGTCCGTCGCCGACCTTGCCCGGCTGCAGATCTACTTCGCGCAGCAACCCGACGCCGCCGTGCCATTGCTGGACGCGTTGAAGGATTTGCTGCCAGAGAACGACCCCGTTCTGGCCCAACTGCAGGGATGGAACGATCTGCTCGCCAAGAAGCCGGAGGAGGCCCGGGCGAAGCTGACCAGCATTGCCGCCGAAGACCCGATCGCGCAGCTGGGGCTCATCAAGCTGATGTCGGCCGACCCGGCCAACCGTGAACAGGCGGAGTCGCTGTCGAGAAAACTACTGCAGGACAACCCGGCCGGGCTGATCGGTGCCGTGCTCTGGGAAGGCTTGCGCAGCGAACGCGTCAAGCTCGTGCTCAGCCCGCAGGCGACCGCCCTGGACCAGGAGCTTTCGCAGTTCCCACAGAGCTTGTTTTCGGTCGGCGAAAAACCGCAGAACGCTTACAGCATTCATGCGACGCCGCTATCCATCGGGCGGTATCTGGGTGACCCGCTGCTGGTGGAAATCACCGTGCAGAATCAGACCGACAACGACCTGACCGTCGGGGACGACGGCTTGATCAAACCGCAGATGCTCTTCACGATGGGAATCAGGGCCGGTGCGAAACCGATGGAATTCGCGGCCGTCGACAGTCTGGCGTGCCCGACCAGCATTCGCCCCCACGGGTACACCCGGCAGGTCGTCCGCGTCGACCAGTCGCAGATGCTCGCGACACTAAGCGACCCGGATTCGACGACGACCGCGTTCGGCATTTCCGGCACCCTGGCGACCAACGAAACCGCGTACCGGCTCGGCGGGTACTCGTCGGCATTCACAAAGTCGTTCTACCGGCTCGCGAGCCCCGTCACGCCGGGAAACCTGAACAGCACCCTGTCGAGCCTCGCCTCCGGGCCTGCGGGTCAGAAAATGACTTCGCTGACGCTCCTTCAGCTGTTCGTGCAGAAGCTACAGAAAGTGAAAAATCCGGACGGCGGACAGAACCCCGCGATCCCGGCGCTAATGGACGCGTTGCACAAATCGCGAAGCGACTCGAACCCGGCGGTCGCCGCGTGGGCTTCGAAATGCGAGTTCGAACTGAGCGACGGCGAAAACCGGATCGGGGTTCTGAAAGACATGGTAGAGGATGCCGATTGGCGTCATCGGCAACTGTCGCTTTCACTGCTGGCCGGCGTCGACGAAACTGTTCGGGGGCAGATCCTCGCTCGTCTGGTGACCGATTCGCAGTCCAGCGTGCGCGAGACCGCGATCGCCGTTCAAGCGATCGCCCAGACGCCGGAGAAAGGCCCGACTACGGCCCCGACAACCGCGCCGGCGACCGCACCATAACCGGCGTCGGGAAGCCCCGGCCGAAAGAAAAATCGGCATTCTCTGGCCCGGCAAAGGCTGGTACTTTCCGTGCATGAGAACCAACTTGAGCAGCGTCGGCGTGTTGTCGCTGCGCGGAGCTTTCGGCCTTCTGCTCGGGTGTCACCACGAGCACCACGACCGCGACAACTTTCATTCTGAAGAGGTCGTGGTGTACGACCGCGATCACCATTTCGAGCACCGCGGGCATTTCGACGAACATCACGACTGGCACGGCGGGTACTACGACCAACGCCGCGAGTTTCACGACGACCCCCGCGATTTTCACGATGGTCGTTAATCGCGTATCTGCTATTCGGGCTGTGTCCTGACGACGACCGCCGCGCAAAAAAACACCCTCGCAGCAACTGCTGCGGGGGCGTTTCTAGTTTACCTGCCGAGCAGATCGCTCACTGCGGTGGGGCGTTTGGTTTGTCGCCCTGCTGCGGATTTCGTCCGTTTCTGCCGGGTTGCTTTTGACCGTTCGGGTGCTGCCTCTGATCGGATCGGTCGGGCCCTCGTGGATGATCCGCGGGCGGCTGAAGCTGTTGGGGTTGGTCTTGATTCCGTGCCGGGTTCGGGGTCGATTGACCTTCCTGCACCTGTGGACCCCGGTTGCGATTCTGCTGCGGTCGATCGATTCTGGCATCGCGATTGGGCGTGACGGTTGCCGGGAGCTGTGTTCGCACTTTCTCGATGGCCGCTGAGCGGTAGCGGACGGGGACGCCTGAATTCGCAAGACGGCGGGTGTCCTCGGGCGTGCTGGCCTCAGCAACCGCCGTACGCTGCACGCGTCGTCCCGACGCCCGCTCGACCGTACCGGTCGGCACGCCTTGGTTCACCACGTGATTGTTCACAACGGTGATGTTCGTAATATTCTTGGTCTTGTTGATGATCGTGACGTTGTTACGCACGATCCGCTGATTGATCTGAACGACGTTGACGTCGCGGTCGTCGACGTAAACATAACGATCGGCAGGCACGTATCGGTCGGCCTGCACGTAGGTGACGTCACCGCGACAGGCCTCGGGCGGCAGGGGGGCCCAGCCGCAGTAACCACCGCCCTCACGCCAGGCTACCCAGGCGGGCGCCCAGGTCGTTCCCGGGACCCAGATCCAGCCATAGTCCGGCGTAAACGCCCATTGGCCGTAATGATAGACGATACCGCCCCAGTCGCGCTCGGGGCCTTCGGAAACCCAGCAGCAGCTGCCGTCGTCGGCGTAGACCCAGTGCCCGACAGTGTACGGACGCCAGCCGTTCGGCACGTAGTTCGGTGCCCAGCAGCGGCCGTAGCGGTCATAGCTGATCCACCGGCCGTAAGGCTGCAAGTCATTTTGGTAAACGACGGCGGCGTCGGGCGGCGGCGGTTGATAATTCGGATCGGGGTCCGCGAAGTTCTGCACGACCGGGGCATCCGGTGTCGTCGTATCCGGGGCAGCGGCCGGCACAACAATGCATCCACTAATTCCGAATGACAAGACGCCGACGACAAGCACCGAAGAGATCGAGCCGAGCATAAACGCTTCTCCAAACTCGTACCGTGAAACGCGACACCTCACACCAAAAGACACGCCGGTCGCATCGACGTTTGTACCAACTTGCTGAGGCGATATCGATTTTAAACGGCAGCAGACGTCGTATCGATCCCACTGAATCTTCATTTCTGTTGTGGTCGGTTGTCGATGTCTGTGTCTATTATGCAAAACCATGGCTGAATCAAAGTCCGACAGTGAACCAACAAGATCGCCCCCGCCCGAGAAGCCCGAGGCATTCGGCAGGGGAGAGCATCCCGAAGCAAATAAGGAGCAGAAAGACGACGGGTCCAAGAAGCAGGAAGGGGGCGATGAGGGTAAAGACGCAAAAGCCGAGCCGAAAAAACCGCCTTCCAAGCCGTTCTGGAAGCGGCCGATCCTGCTCACGAGCATCATCTTGTTTGCGGTCGCGGCGATCGTGGTCGGGGTCTTGATTTCGGTTCATCTGAACAACTTTGAGAGCACTGATGATGCCTTCATTGATGGCCGAATCGCGAGGATTTCCTCCCGCGTCGCTGGGAAGGTGCTGGAATTGAACGTGACCGACAACCAGTTGGTCGAAGCGGACACACAGTTGATCAAGATAGATCCGGCCCCTTTCCAGGTGAAAGTGGACCAGACGCTCGCGGCGGAGCAGCAATCGGTTGCACAGGAGCATCAGGCCGAGGCGAACCGGGACGTCGCGGTTGCCAGTGCCGAACAGGCAGACGCGGACGTGATCGTCGCCAAGGCGAACGCGCTGAATGCGGAGAAGGATTTCGACCGGTTCCAAAAGTTGCCCCCCGAAGCGCGGAGCCAGCAGCAGGTCGACGCCGCCGTTGCGAATCACAATTCCACTGAAGCGCAGGTGACTGCGGCTCAGAAAAAAGCCAACGCGATGCACGCCCAGGCAATGGCGGCCGAGAAAACGATCGAGGCCGCAAAGGCGTCGACGCGGTCATTGATGGCTCAAACGGAACAGGCCCGGTTGGATCTGTCTTACACGGTGGTCGTTGCCGGTCACCGCGGGCGGGTGACGCGCCGGACGGTTGAAGTCGGCAACTACGTCTCAATCGGACAGGAAATATTGACCGTCGTCCCGACCGACGTACCGGACGACATCTGGATCACCGCGAATTTTAAAGAGACTCAGCTCGTGCACATGCAGAAGGGGCAGAAGGCCACGATCAGCATCGACGCATACCCCGACGAAAAATTGACCGGGCACGTGGACAGCATGCAGAACGGCAGCGGGGCGGTGTTCAGTCTGTTGCCTTCTGAAAATGCAACGGGCAATTACGTGAAAGTGGTCCAGCGGGTGCCGGTGAAGATCGTGATCGACAGCAAGCCGACGCACTTGTTGTCCCCGGGACTCTCAGTCGACCCGCAAGTAGACGTTCGCAGCTATGACGGCAACGGCAATCTGAACGATACCGCGTCGAATTCCCGACAGTAAGTGCAGGACCCGATGCCCCAGGATAAGCCCGCGGTCAATATCTGGCTCGTTGCCGTCGTTGTTTCGATGGCTACGTTCATGGAGGTGCTCGACACGAGCATCGCCAACGTCGCGCTCAGGCACATCGCCGGCGGGCTCGCGTCCAGCGTCGACGAATCGACCTGGGTGCTGACCAGTTACCTGGTTTCGAATGCAGTAATTCTGCCGGTGAGTGGATGGCTTTCGAACCGGATCGGCAGGAAAAAGTTTTACATGATCTGCGTGGGGCTGTTCACGATCAGCTCATTTTTGTGCGGGATCGCGCCGTCACTGGCCTTCCTGCTCACGGCACGCGTGTTTCAAGGGATCGGCGGTGGGGGGCTGGCACCGACCGAACAGGCGATCCTCACCGACACGTTCCCACCCGAAAAACGTGGGCAGGCGTTCGCGCTCTACGGGATTGCCGTCGTCGTCGCCCCGGCCATCGGGCCAGCACTCGGGGGTTGGATTACTGACACTTTTTCCTGGCGGTGGATCTTCTTTATCAACGTCCCCGTGGGATTGCTGTCACTTTTCCTGACGCACTTACTTGTTCCCGAGCAGGACACGAGCAAGGAGGATAAATCGAAGAAGAAGATCGACTACTTGGGCTTTGGTCTGGTCGCACTCGGGCTCGGGTGCCTGCAGGTGGTACTCGACCGGGGGCAAATCGACGACTGGTTCGGCTCCCGGCTGATCACGATTTTCAGCATTATTTCAGCTTTATCTCTCGTACTGCTCGTCATCCACGAACTAACCATCGACGACCCGGTTGTAGACCTGCCGCTACTTAAAAATCGAAGCTTTTTCATCTCGAATATTGTGATGTTTCTCCTGGGCGTCGTGCTGTTCGGAACGACGCAGCTCATCCCGCAGATGACGCAGGACCTGTTCGGTTACGACGCCACCAAGGCCGGGCTCACGCTGTCGCCTGGCGGCATGATCGTCTTCGTCTTCATGCCGGTGGTGGGATTTCTGGTGAACAAGGTTCAGCCGAAATATTTGATCATGTTCGGCTTCGGCCTGACCGGATTCGCGCTCTGGTCGTGGACCGGACTCTACACCGAAGTCAGTTTCAAGGTGCTAATCGAAGCGCGAATGTTTCAAGCGGTGGGACTCGCGTTTCTGTTCGTGCCGATCAATACGATCGCTTACAGCGGGCTTCCGCCCGGCAAGAGCAACGACGCATCGGCGCTGATTAATCTCATGCGAAACCTGGGCGGCAGCGTTGGAATTTCCATCGTTCAGACGGTGCTCAGCCGCCGAAGCCAGTTTCATCAAGCGCGGCTCGTCGAAAGTATTTCGAACGGCAACCCGACCATCTACGGCCTGCTTCACAGCGGTGCGGCAACCGTCGGAACGATCTTCAAGGCCGTCGGCCGACAAGCCGAGATGCTCGCGTTCATCGACATCTTTAAGATTCTGATGATCGCGTCGTTCGCGTCTATCCCCGTCGTCATATTTATGAAAAACATGGACCCGAACGAAAAGAGTGCGGGTGGGCACTAGAAACGTTCAACTACCATACCTGAGCAATGCCGATGACTGAGGTACGATGAAATTAAAGCTCACAGTGTATTGGCTGACGACGGCATTAGTCTGTGCGTTGGAACTATTCTCGGCCGGGTTCACGTTCGCCAAACCGGACGAGGCCGCGAAGGGGACCGCGCATCTTCAGTACCCACCCTATTTCCCGAAAATGCTGGCAGTCGCGGCGATCCTGGGTTCGCTGACGCTGCTTTCGCCGCGGTTACCGCGGCTGAAGGAATGGGCCTATGCCGGGTTTACGTTTCTCTTCATCTCCGCAGCTTACTCGCATTACATGGCGAACGAACCGGAAAAGGCGCCGATGGCAATTGTTGCACTGGCAGTCCTGATGATTTCATACTTCACACGCCCGGTCTCCCGGCGAATACGCTAAAATCGATCGCCGGCCGGGCTTGCCTTCGTGCTCGAAGGCCGTCGCCTTCGGAGCAGACGCGTTCAATTAAGAACGGCACAGAGCATTTCTGCTCTGTGCCGTTCTTATTGTTGATGATTCATCGATTCGAGTAGACCGGTTCAGCTCGCCTTCGGCGGCGTCTTGGCTTTCAGCCAGGGCATCATTGCCCGCAGCTTTCGGCCGGTGACTTCCACCGGGTGAGCGTTGTCGGCTTCGTAAAGCCGTTTGAAGTTCTTCATTCCCGACGCGTACTCGGCCCGCCACTCGCGGGCGAACGTGCCGTCCTGAATCTCGGTCAGCACCTTCTTCATCTCGGCCTTTGTGGCGTCGGTGATGATCCGGGGACCGGTCTTGAGGTCGCCCCACTCGGCGGTGTTGCTGATGCTGTAACGCATGTAGTCCAGACCGCCCTGATAGATCAGGTCGACGATCAGCTTCACCTCGTGGACGCATTCAAAATACGCCATCTCCGGCGGGTAACCCGCTTCGGTGAGCGTCTCGAATCCGGCCTTGATCAAGGCACTGAGCCCGCCGCAGAGGACGGCCTGTTCGCCGAACAGATCTGTTTCACATTCGTCTTTGAACGTTGTTTCAATGATCCCGCTGCGGGCGCCACCGATCCCGCGCGCCCAGGCGAGGCCAGTCTTGCGAGCGTTGCCGGTCGCGTCCTGGTGGATGGCGATCAAGCAGGGGACGCCGCCGCCTTTTTCGAATTCGCTGCGGACCAGATGGCCAGGGCCCTTCGGAGCGATCAGCAGAACATCGTTCTCTTTCGGAGCGGTAATCGTTTTAAAGTGGAAGTTAAATCCGTGAGTGACACCGACGGCCGTTGTCGGCTTCAGGTTCGGCAGGATGCTCTTGTTCCAGACTTCGGGTTGAACCTCATCAGGAAGGGTGATGATGATCAGGTCGGCAGTCTTGGTTGCCTCTTCGACACTTACCGGATTGAACCCGTGTTCGATCGCGAGACGACCGTTGGCCGAGTCCTTGCGGTTGGCGACGATCACTTTGACGCCGCTGTCACGCAGATTCAGGCCGTGGGCGTGGCCCTGTGAACCGAAACCGATGATGGCCACCGTTTTGCCCTTTAAGGGGTCCAGTGGTGCGTCGGCTTCGTAGATCATCTTCAATGGTTCTGGCATAGCTAAGCTCCGGTCAAATTCAAAAAAGTGAGGGACGGATGCTAGCGAAGCCGGCGGGGCGTGTCAAAGACTACAAAACCCCTGCGGCCGGTCGATCAAGACGTTTCCCTCGACGCTTCCGACCGATCGGATCAGCCGACCTCTGTCCGGCCGGGTTTATTCCGGCCGGGTGGTCGGAATCGTTCTCAATGCCGGTGGTTTTACACGTCCCCGAATGACATCGCCGAACGCTGTGATGTGACCCGATTCCTGCATCACAAACCCGGGGGCGAACCGTTCGACGCCGCGGTCAGGCCAGAGCCAGATCACCCAGACATTCGGGCAGGCCCGGAGTGCCTGGAGCGTGCTTGTGTCGGCCGGTTTTGTGAGCACCGCGCTGACCGCCGGCATCTTCGGAAAATAATGCTGGGCCGCGGCATACACAATACTGGCGAAGACAGGGTCGGGCCCGCTGACGACGAAGCCGTCCCCGGGCTGAAGTCTTCTTTCGATCGTCTCGACGGGGGTGCGGAGGTCTACTCTCCACGACGGCACATACGCAGACCGCAGAGAAAGCAGCGACAACACGACTGCGACCGACGGGGGCACCCACCGCCATCGGCCGCGCCCCGCCATGGCAATTAGCACGTAGACGGCGGGGGAGGCGAACAGGAGATATCGCGTGACGCCGAGTTGCAGCGTCGACCGAGCAAGATCCATGACCGCGATCAGACCGACGCCGCCAACAAGCCACAAGATCCACAGCCGCGATTCGAGCCGTCGCCAACAGAGGTATGGGAGCAGAAGGTAACCCAGCCCGACCCAGGCGAAACCGTCTGGTAACCCGGTGGCGATCAGCTCAGCAGGCGTTCGGCCCAGTCGAGTGACCCATCGTGCGACACGGCCCGGCCCGGCGTCGGCGAGCCAATGGGTTTGCGAGTGAAAATTCGGCAACTGGTGGACAACGGACGGTCCCCAGACGAGGAAGAAGACGGCCGCGACGGTAACGGCTGTGAGCAGGAGCGTGTTCCTCGCAGCTCCTTTCGGAGCGACCGTCGTACCGTAAACCACCAATGCCGCCGCAACGCCGACGCAGTAATAATGCGTCAGCATCGACATGAGCAGCCAAAACCCCAGTTCGATCCCCCTGCCGACCGAAGGCGTTTGAAGGAGCCGAATCATCGCCCAGGCGGCCGCGAGCAACAGCACCATCGCCAACATGTAATTCCGGACTTCGAGCGCGAAGGTGATCTGAGGCGACGCGCAAGCCATCAGCAGCGCCGCCCACAATGCGGCCGAGTCATCTATGGTTCTGGCGACGCAAAAGTAAAGCAGGACGATGGCAAGCAGCGACAGACACAGGTTGAGACTTCGCAGCGCGTACTCTCGGTCGCCGAATAAATCCTCCCAGCCCCGGAGCAGGAAAAAGTACAAAGGCGGGTGCGTGTCATCACGTGCCATCGCACTAGGAATTGCGTACATCGGAGCTGCGTCGGTCAATCGGGTTCTGACAGTCAGAGGCGGGATCACCCGGTCCAGCGGAACCTGGTCGAGTTGCAGACCCCATCCATTGGCCGATGACAGCGAGCACAAATCGTCGATCCACAGCCCCGTAAACCCGAACCCGAAAACACGAAGGCTTGCAGCAAGCAACAAAATCAAAATCAGAATGCTGAGCTGGGACTGGGCGATTCGCGGGCGGCTGGTAGTCACTGCACCGAGTTATATCGCAAAAATCGAAATCGTTGCCAGGGACGCCTGTCATCGCCCCCCTGCCACCTTTTCTAACGTCCGATAATGTAGGTTATGTTAAGTTCATCAACTTGGGGTCGAGCAGGGGGCTATCAGCGGGCACTTGAACAGGTTTTGAAAGCAACCACGGCGATCGGACCGCCGAAACCTGCTGCGATCACCATGCTTCGACGGACGTGTCGAAAACTTGCCTCGTGCGGCATCCGCAGCCCGGTGTGATCCATCGGCAACACAGTGTTGATGTTTCCCGGCATCCTTCCGTGCAAATGACAGAGCGCATTCACGACCACTGAAACCAACCCCGACGCGCCCAGCGTGTGCCCGAGGGCACCCTTATGGCTGTAGAGCGACGGAGATTCGGTGTTTGAAGATGACCCGGCCATCAGCTGCTGCAGGACGGACAACTCGATGGCGTCATTCAGAACGGTCCCAGTGCCGTGTGCGTGGATGAGGTCGATCTTTTCGAACATGACTCGGCCGACGAGTTTCGCCAGCACCCGACCGTCCGACCGTGTGCCAGTCAGGTGCGTAGCGTCGCCGCCCATGGCGAACCGATCCACGTAAACGCCTGGCGCGGTCGACGCCTCCAGGCAAACTGCGGCGGCGGCGTCGCTCATGAGAAACCCCTGCCGATTCTGATCGAACGGCCGGCAGGGCGTTCCGGACGGGGACAATACGCCCAACCGTTCGAAACTGGCCAGGAACAGCGAATGAACCGACGCCTCGGCCGCCACCACCAGCACCCGCCGGGCCTCCCCACTTTGGATCATCATGCACGCGCGAATCAACGCGTGCAGCCCGCTGGCGCAGGCGGCCGAAAGGGTCAGTCTCGGCGCGTCGAGCAAACCGACGCCGGCTGCGACGCTGGAGCTGAGCTCGGACAAACCGAACTCACAACGCCCTTCCATTGTCAGTTGATTATCGGACGTTGGCGGCGGGGCAGTCGTCGTCCAGCTTTCGACCGGGCCTTTACTCGTGCCGACAACGACGGCAGTTTCCTCCTGCAGAGTCGGGACATCCCACCCGGCGTTGGCGATTGCTTCCCGGGCGGCTTCAATCGCCAGTGACACGACCCGCGGGCGGGCGGTGTCCAGCGGCGGGATCGCCGAGTGATCGGAGATCGACCGACCCTCGATCAGCGAAGTCCAGGTTTGACTGACGGATCGACCCAGCGGCGTGACGAGCCCGAGACCAGTGATGCGTGGAGACAACGACAATTCCGTGCCCCTGCCGGGCGACAGCTAAACGAGAACCGGTTCGGCCGCGGGTTGCTCGACGGCACCACCGGCTTTGAACGGAGGGCGCATCGACATGCCGAGCGTGGCGAGCAACGCTTTGTCTTCATCGTACGCGGGAGACGGGACTGCCTTGGTGAGCATCACCTTGCTCTCGCTGGAGAAGAAGGAATTCGCGCCCGCCATGAAGCACATCGCCTGTTCGGAAGCTGACAGCTTGGCCCGCCCCGCCGACAGGCGGATCGTCGCTTTCGGCATCAAAATTCGCGACACGGCAATCATCTTCAGCGTCTCCCAGAACGACACGTCGGCATTGTCGGCCATGGGTGTGCCGGGCACTTTCGACAGAATATTGATCGGCACCGACTCGGGGTGCGGGGTCATGCTCGACAGGGTTTGCAGCATCGACAGTCGATCGTCGACCGTCTCGCCGAGCCCAAGGATCCCCCCGCTGCAGACGGTGACGTTGGTCTTCCGCACGTTTTCGATCGTCTGTAGCCGGTCGTCATACGTCCGGGTTGTGATGACCGTGTCGTAATATTCCCGGGACGTGTCGAGGTTATGGTTGTAAGCATACAGCCCGGCAGCCTCGAGGCGTTTCGCCTGATCTTCGGTAAGCATGCCGAGTGTGCAGCAGACCTCGACGCCCAGATCGTTCACGCCGCGGACCATTTCCAGCACGCGATCGAACTGCTTGTTGTCCCGAACCTCTCGCCACGCGGCACCCATGCAGACACGCGTCATGCCCGCGTCCTTGGCCCGCCTGGCAATCGCCAGAACTTCCTCCTGCGACATCAAAGGCGACGCGTCCACCTCGGTTTCGTACCGCGAAGACTGCGAACAATATTTGCAGTCCTCAGGACACCCGCCGGTCTTGATCGAAATCAGCTTGCAGACCTGAATCTCGTCGGGCTGATGGTTCGCGCGATGCACCGTCGCGGCCTGGAACACCAGCTCCATGAGAGGGGTGTCATAAACGGCTCTGATTTGTGAGCGGGTCCAATCGTGGCGAATCACTGGCATCTTCTCATTTCTGAAACAGGTTCGCCATGTCGCCGGACCCGAACGGACGGACGATCTTGCTCGAAGGGTCGTACGAATAGACGGCAACTTTGCCGGAGCGGTTGTCCAGTACGTATAGCGCCTCGCCCCCCTGCTGGGTGCGCGCCGTGACCATGCTAAAGTCGCGGTCTTTTACGGTCAACGACGCGTCGGCCTGTGTCGGCGCGAAATAGTTAGCCACCATTAAAACGGCCGCACTGAGCGACAGGATACCGATCAAAAAACTTTTCTTTTCCATCTGACTGCTCCGTCAAGGATGCCGAACTCAAAACTCAACTCGCCGGTTTACCGGCGGTTAACGCCGCGGCGCGGGCTGCTGTCGAAATCGCGATCGATGTCGCGGGGCGTCATCTTCACCAGGGTTTTGCTCGAGTCGTCGAACGTCATCACGCTCAGCTGATGGCTCGTCTGGTCCAGAACGTAGACGACGGCGTTTACCCCACCGACGACCTCACCGGGAATCATCAGATAATCACCCGTGCGGCCGGCCGCTTGGGCGTTCGCGGCGTTCTCGGGAACCATCCTGTAAACGAACACGGTCAGCAGCGCCACGTTAATAGCGAGCAGTGACCAAAGGGCGACCGTTTTCATTTCAAATCCTCGTGTAAAGGCGAGTCGTAATCGGGAAAAAATCAGGCCAGAATCAGTCCAGAATCAGTCGAGGTGCGACCGCTTCGCGTCTTTGAAGATCACGGAAACAGAGACCACACCGAGAAGGACGAACATCATCCAGATCATGCCAAGTCCGCCGCCCTTCAATTCGACGTCGGGCGAGTACCCCTGCACGCGGGCGTCGTAATGGACGGCATCCGGGTCTTCGCGGGCGAACGCATGCACCGGCGAGCCGAGCGAGAATACAGTCGCCAGGCAAGCGGCGGCCGCGTATCGTTTCAAAGCCCGTAAAGGTGACCGAGATTTAAATCGGGTCGATGTCATAGCGTTATCATAACCACGCATCGATTGGACGGGCAAGCTGCCGAAATCCCTCGACCGGCAACGCGACGGTCTGCCATTTCGCCGAACGCCGCCGCATGCTGTTCCGGTATTCCGCGAGGTCGATGCCCATCAACAGATACCACCGGTCGCGGAACTGAAACATTCCCGCTTCGGGGGTGAGGGGCGGCTCGATCCAATACGCGAACATCAGAACGGCTTTGAACCCGTCGCCGAACACCTGCTCCCATTGCTGCAGATCGGTCACGTCCTGCTCGCTGGACCAGGTTTCGAACCCGCTCCGCTTGGTTCGATTTCGACAGGACCGACCTTTGACGTCGATCAACAGATTCGGCCCCGTCTTGCTGTAGACGACGAAATCGAACGATTTCAATTTCGCGTTGGAGAACAAAGCCCGCTTGGCCTCGTCGACCGCGACGTAGGGGATGCCGCGGTGGCGAAGGTATCCTTCGAACGCGGCTTCATAGTGAACTGAGCGGTCGGCCACGGTGATCCCCGATTATTTCTGCAATAGCGGTAGTGCGACGGAACGGCCGGCCGATTTCGCCGCCGGCAGCTTCAATTTCAGCGGTTTTAGCTCGCTCAACCGACGGGCGCGGGTCGCCCGCGTGACCTTCCGCTTCGGCGCTTTTTTCGCTTTGCTTCTCGCTTTCGAACGTTCGGCGCGCAACGTCTCAGTCGCGTACTCCCAGAGCGCGTCGGCGCTGGTGAACAGGCGGTCGTAGCCGTAATCCCCGGCGTGATAATCGCAGTTGTCGGTGGTGTACGAACGGCAAATCGCCGGACGCGTTTCGTAGATCCCGCAACGGTTGTCCGGCTGCAGCGCTTTGCACCGGTTCAAAATCCCGATGTACCACTGCTTGTCCTCGACGAAAATCACGACGTTCTGATGGAGCAGATACCAGCGGATGTTATCGTAATCACGCTTGTCGGTGGGGTTATCGATCGGCAACGCGAAGTACCGACAGCACAATCCGGAACATTGATCGCAAAGACATGCCGACATTTTTCACCCGACGTTGTCGCTCGAACGAAACTGTGTAGAACTTTCGGCCCGGACCGTTTGATCATTTCTTCGACGTCGAAGGCCGTCGTGAATGCCGCGGTCGGGCATCACCCGACGTCAAGCGTACCACTGCCGGGGGCTTCTTTGCTACATTCGTCCGCATGCGCATCATCGCCGGTGAATTTCGTGGCCGACAACTGCTTTCCCCGGAAGGGGACACCACCCGTCCGATTACCGACCGCGTCAAGCAGTCCTTGTTCGACATCCTCTCACCGGTGCTGCAGGACGCCCGGGTGTACGATTGCTTCGCCGGCACCGGCAGCATGGGGCTCGAATGTCTCAGTCGCGGCGCGGCGAGCGTGACATTTTTCGAAGCCGATCGGTCGGCAGCAGCCCGCCTTCGTAGAAACATTGAAGCATTGAAACTCGGGAAGCAGAGCACCGTCGTGTCCGACGATTTGTTCCGGTGGTTCAAGCACCTTACGACTCAACTGCCCGGCGAGATCGACGTTGTCTTTCTGGACCCGCCCTACCGATTTTTACGCGAACGTCCCGAACAACTCCAGGAACTGGCGGCGCAGATACACGCGTATCACCTTGCTCCGAACGGCATCGTTGTCTTCCGGCACGACGTGGCCGACACACTCGCGTTGCCCCCGCTCGTGCCCCTGGACACCCGGACCTACGGTTCGATGGCGCTCGAACTGTTGCGCCGCGAGACCACCCCACTGACCGCGGTCCCGCCGATTTAATGGATGCCGAGGATAATCTTAGCCAGCCAGAGCGTCGCAAAAAAACCGCCGCAGTCGGTGAACGTGGTCGCAAAGATGGTTGCCGACTGAGCCGGGTCGAATCCCAATTTTTTCATCGCGAACGGAATCAGCACGCCGGTCACGCACGCATTCACGTGGTTCAGCGTGAGCGCCAGACACATCACAAAGCCCAGCAGGACCGCGTGGTTGTTGTACTTGTCGTAGCCAAAGATTCCCCCCGCGGCCAGGCCCCAGGTCGTCAGCCCGACCGTGATGCCCGTCAACAATCCGCAGACGAATTCGCGGTACAAGACACGGAACAAAAGCCCCGGCGCGTTTTCCCCTAACGCCATCCCGCGGATCGCCACCGCCAGCGCCTGTGCGCCGGCGTTGCCACCCATGCCCGACACCACCGATTGATACGCGGCCAGGATCGGCACTGCCGCGATCACCGCATCGAACCGGGAGATCACCCATGCCGCGAGGAATGCCGTGCCGAGGTTTACTTCCAGCCAGCCGACTCGTTTTCGAAAGCTATATTGCCAGGGGCTGAGCAACCGTTCTTCGGGACCCGCGCCGAACATCTTCTGAACGTCTTCGGTCGCTTCCTCGGTGATGACGTCGACCAGGTCGTCGACCGTGATCAGGCCGATCAACCGGTTGCGGGTGTCGACGACCGGCATGGCCAGATATTTGTATTTCTGCGAGATCCTCGCGACTTCTTCCTGATCCATCGTCGCCGGCACGCTGGCCACATTCGGCCGCATGATCTGGTTCAACCGCATCAACGGTTTTGAAAGAATCAGATCCCGCATCGAAAGCACGCCGACCAGATGCCGGCGGTTGTCGACGACGTACACGTAAAACATCTGCCCGAGTTCTTCCTGCAACCGGCGTAGCTCGGCGACCGCTTCCTCGACCGTGAACGATTCCAGGAGGCTGGTGACCTCCGTGGTCATGATCCCGCCGGCGGTGTCGGGGGCGTACTGCTCGAGCCGGCGAACCTCGGCGGCGTCTTCCGGGCTGAGCTCGCGCATCAATTCGTCGTGCAGCGGGCCGGATACGTGTTCTAGAATGTCCACGCGGTCGTCGGGGTCGATCGCCGCGAGAACCATCGACGCTTCGGGCGGGGGCATCGCCGTGATCACGCCGGCGGCCACGACCGGGTCCATGTTGGCCAGGATCTTCCCGACCGTCTCCGGGTCCAAGATGCTGCACACTTCCGCGGCAGGATCGATCGCCATTTTCTCGAGCTCGGCCGCCCCGTCGGCGGGCGAGATTTCTTCTACGCGGTTTGCGATCGTCTGTGGCGTGTCGGTGGGGTCCGGTACGGACGCGTGGTATTCGGTGTGAGCCCGGTCGTCGAGCATCGTCTCGTCGTCGGTGGTCTCGTCCATGGGGTCTGAGATCGGCTTGTTGTTCATCGCGGCTCGGATCTTCGGAAACCGTTTGCAAAAGTCCAGCGCGGAGAAAAATTGGCCGCTGCCTCCTACGGCGGCAGGGCCGGTATTAATCGGCTTTCAAACTGATTGTCAGGCGGCAAGCGGGCGTGTGATCGCAACGTCAGTCCAGCGGCGCGTACCAGCTCAAGGTCACTGCTTCCTTCACCAGGTCGTGGTTGGAGTACCGCTGGGTGTCCAGCCCGCAGATCCGAAAGCCGAGCTTCTCGAGCAGCAGAGCCGCGGGGTAATTGTTGGCCGCGGTTTCGATTTTCACCGCCCGGTGCGTCGCGTCTCGGGCCGCCTGAATGACTTGAAACATCATCGCCATCGCCAATCCTTCGCGACGATGTTCGAAGTCGACGCGGACGTCCAAAATCTCAGTCACCCCCAGGACCGGGTCGGGCCGCGACGCGAGCGATGCGACAATCTCACCCTCGTGCTCGGCCACGAGCGAGAGGCCGTCTTCGATCCCGCCCGCGATCTGCTTGAAGGTGAACTCGCGGTCGTCGTCGAGCGGGAACGGTTGAATCAGCCGGGCACGCAGCAGGCGGTCTTCTACCTTCCACGAGACGGCAAGCCCCTCCCCGGCTTGATCGACGTGCAAATATCGGTGCGATTCAATTGTCGCGTCGATCTCGATCACACCGGCCAAGTCTTTCGCGGTCGCGAGTCGTATCTGCATCGCCGCCTGCTCATTCATTAAAAATGCCCAAGCTGCGACGCAGCCTGGGCATTCGTCTGTCCAAGGATGTAATCATTATCCAGGCGAAGGCAGTGGGCCACCGCCGAGCCGCACATCGGGCTGGCTCGGATCTGGCTGCGGCTGGATCACCGTCGCCGGGCGGCGCGACTGTTCCTTCTCGAGCAATTCACCGACGGTCGGCTTGGTCAGGTTGTCGCCGCGCATGATTCGATCCACATCGGCCGCGTCGAGTGTTTCGTACCGCATCAACGCCTTGGCCAACGCATCCAGCTTGTCGCGGTTGGCCTCGAGAATCTTTCTCGATTCGTCGTACAGCGAATCGATCATTTTCTTCACTTCTTCGTCGATCGCGCGGGCCGTGTCCTCGGAATATTCTCGGCCGTCACCGAACCCGCCCATGGCATTAGGTCGGCTGTCGTCTTCACCGTAATAGATGAATCCGAGCCGGTCGTTCATGCCCCAGTCGCGGATCATTTTCCGGGCCAGACCGGTTGCCTGCCGGATATCACCGGACGCGCCGGTGTTGATATCGCCGCAGAACATTTCCTCGGCGATTCGCCCGCCGAAGCAGACCTTCATGAACGCGATGCACCACTTCTTCGAGTGGCTCATCTTGTCCTTCTCCGGCAGCGACATCGTCGCCCCGCCGTAGTTCCCGCGCGGGATAATCGTCACCTTGTGGAGCGGGTCGGCATCTTTTTCCAGGTACTGAACGACCGCGTGACCGGCTTCGTGATAAGCAGTCGCGAGCTTCTCTTTTTCATCGAACACCCGACTCTTGCGGGCGCGGCCCCAGCGGACCTTGTCGCGGGCTTCCTCGAGATCGTCCATCTCGATGAATTCCTTACCAGCCATTGTCGCGCCAAGCGCCGATTCATTGATGATCGCGGCGAGATCAGCACCGCTGAAACCCGGCGTCGCCTTGGCGAGCCGGAGCATGTCGACGTTCGGCCCGATTTTCACCTTGCGTGCGTGAACTTTCAGAATGTCCAACCGGCCCTTCACGTCCGGCAATGGCACATAAACCTGACGATCGAAACGACCCGGGCGAGTCAGGGCCGGATCGAGCACGTCCACGCGATTGGTGCTGGCAACGACAATCACCTGATCGTTGGTATCGAACCCGTCCATTTCGACGAGAATCGCGTTCAGTGTCTGCTCGCGTTCGTCGTGACCGCCGGAACTGAACCCGGAACCTCTCCGGCGCCCCACCGCGTCGATTTCGTCCCAGGAAGATGATGCACGGGCTGTTGTCTTTCGCCTGCTTAAACAGATCGCGAACCCGACTCGCCCCGACGCCGACGAACATCTCGACGAAGTCCGAGCCGGAGATCGAAAAGAACGGCGCATCTGCTTCACCGGCGATTGCCTTGGCGAGCAGCGTTTTGCCCGTACCCGGTTCGCCGACCAACAACACGCCTCGGGGGATGCGGCCACCCAGCCTTTGGAACTTCTTCGGGTTCTTCAGGAACTCGACGATTTCCATCACCTCTTCTTTGGCTTCTTCGACGCCGGCCACGTCGTCGAACGTGACGTTCGTATGTTCCTTGCTCGTGATCTTGTGTCGGCTGCGGCCGAAGTTGCCGAGCATCCCGCCCGCCCCGCCGCCGTTCCGCAATTGACGGAACACGACGAAATACAGGAAGACGATAATCAACAGCCAGGGCACGCTCGCCAGCAACAGGCTTTGGAAGAAGTTCTGGCTCTGTTCGTTTTTGATCGAAGCGCTGGGTGCTCCCTTGATCAGATCACGGTGAAATTCATACGACGAGGACTCACCGGGGGTGAGCGACGCCGTGAAGTTGGTGACCGGACCAGCGGTGCCGAAATTGATCGACTTGTTGAATTCGCCTTTGACTTCGTCCTGATCGATTTCGACATTTCGAACGTCCGCCAGGTGACGCCAGAAGTCACCTTCGTCAATGCGGGTGTACTGCTTGGTCTGGATGTTCAGCAGGAAGACCAGAAGCATTGCCAACGCAATGAACAGCATCCAGCCGAAGATCCCGCGACTGAACCGCATGCCACCGCTGCCGCTGGTCCCGTTCGGCCCACCGGGCATGCCCGGGCGGGTCGGCTTACGGATCGGGCGTTCGGGTCTTTGCTCAGCCATATTGCGTCCTTTGTATCCGTGCCTGCTACCGGTGGCGTGTAAAAACTTTCCAGATCCACCGGTGCATGGAAGCCGTCTGGCGTATCTTTATAGTACCCGCCGGTCGCGACGACGACTGATCATACGTGAATCAGGTTCCTATTTTCCACACGCAAACGAGACAACTTACCAGTCCGCCTGAAGTTCCTGAACGACCCCTCGCGCCAGGGCGTCGACGGCGGTGGTTGCCCCCAGTGACGCCGGCTCGCCGAGCGTGTGAAAGAAGTTGTTCCGCTGGTCGAAATTTCGCCGCTGTACCAATATGTCCCCGGTACGCAGATTCTTCCAGGTAAAAGCCACCACGATCGTATAAATCTGCTCCTGCGGCAGGCCCGTGGCGGCGTCGAAACTCAGCGTATTGGTCTGCGCGGACGTAATTTCGCCCTCCAAAACGGTATCCGCCCGTTCCTGCGGCAACACCTTGTAAGGCGAATGCGCTTCGATCTGCTGGACGATCGCTTTCGTTAATTCCAGTTCCAGCCCGCGGCGGAAGGTGGCATTTTTAAACACCGGGACGGCGACCGTCTGGATGTCCTCGCGGTACAGCGAATGCCATTTGTAGCCCGGCGAGGCGTTCGCATTTTCGACCCCGCTTTGCTGGTACCCGCACCCGGATGTCAGTCCGATCACGGCAAAACCGCAGGCGAAGCCGCACGGGGAAGCCGCTTTAATCCATTTCCGATATCTCGAGGTTCGACCGTTCACGCCCCACCCCTTGCCGCGGCAGGGAACTGCTCGGTGAGCTGCGGGGCGGGTTGGTCCAGGGCTGACCTGGGCATGCCGTCCAAGGCTTTTTTCGCGGCCGGCACATCAGCCGAGTCGGGGTATGCCGCGATCAGATAACGGTACATGTAGACCGCCCCGCCGTACGTACGGGTCCGACGGAAATAGTCGGCCGTCAGATACAGCTTCGACGCCAACGCGGCGTCGATCCGCTTTACCACATTGGGTAGTCGCTCCGACCTCGAAAGCTCCGGGTAAGCGGAAATTACATCCGTCAGTTCCGCGCGGGCGTCCAGCATGCTCGTGGCATCAAATTTTAACCCCCGAAACTGCGCCAGCGACGCGAACGCCTGCCGAAGTTTTACCTTGGGGATCGAATCACTGCGCGGATAGCTTTTGACGTAGTAGCCGTAGGCGTCGTGAGCCAGCTGGTATTCCCCGCTGGCGTAATAAAAATCCGCCGTGCGGAGCAGGGCTTTTTCCGACAGAGGTGACCCGGGGGACCGCTGCTGAATACGGAACAGCATCTCGACCGCTTCGTCGTTCCCAGACAGCACCGGCGCGCCCAGCACGCGCAGCTTGTGTCCGTTCAAAAACCCGTCGGCAATCTGGTACTGCTTTTCCAGCGCCGGGTAGAACAGCGCGCTCTGCGGATACTCGTCCATCAACTCGTCGAGAAAGTAAAATGCGCGGATGCGGTCATCGAGCTGATAATTAGCCTCGGCCAGCAGGTAGATCAGCCGGTCACGTTGCGGCGCTTTTTTATCGTGATGCTTGACCCAGTACGACCCGATGCTGAGGGCCGCCGACGGCTCCTTCTGCCCGAGCAGTTGCTCCATGTGATCGAGTTCGGGGTCCGACGCGGGCTTGACCGTTGCCGGCGCGAGGGTTTCCCAGCGCCCGTTGCGAAACTCCGCCGCCGGTGGGTCGGCCAGAAGCGGGCGCGCCGTCACAAACAGCGGCAAGGTAAACAACGCGAGCTTCCGAAGGGTCATTGCCGGGGATTGTAACGAACCGATGACGGCTCGCAATCGCATCGACTGTAGGCGCAGCGCGCCGATGATCTTCGCTCTTTTGCGTGCAGGATTCATCGCACGAGCACCGTCGCCGATGACGCCCGGCCCTCGGCGTCGACCACGCGGATGTCGTGCGAGCCGGCGACCGGATCCCACCACAGGCGATCCTCGCTCGAACAGGACCCGACGCAACCTCCGTCGACGAACCACCAGAGTTCACCCGCGTCCGTCGACGCCGCCCGGGCCCGCAACGCGAACCGCTGCTGATTGCCCGGCAGCCCAGGGTCATAAAAAATCTGCTGGTGATCGACGGGCGAGACCATCGCCAGTTCGTCCGACGATGTTTTTTTTACGCCCGTCTTGGCTACGGCAAGAAACCCGGGAGGTGGTGCGAACCCTCCAGTAGCGCGACCTGGCAAGTCGACCGCGGCGAGAATCTGCAGCGCGACCGGGGCCGCCGCGTCTTGCCCCACCAGCGCGTCCGACCCGGACCCGTCGGTATTGCCGAGCCAAACGACGACCGTACGCCGGGGCGTCACCGCCGCACACCACGCGTCGCGATGCCCGCTGCTCGTGCCGGTCTTCCACGCCGGCGCTAGACCCGTGGCCGACGGACAGACTCGCCGGGTTCGCTCGACGTCGCCGAGACACCGCAGCACCGCAAGGCAGGACGGCCCGCGAAGGACCCCGCCCGCGTGCTTGCCCCCGCGCCTGTCGGCCGCGTGAGCCTGCTGCGAATTCAACCACTGCACGACCGAGACCGGAATATCTCGACCGCCCCGTGCCAGCGTGGCGTACGCTTCGGCCAGTTCCATCGGTGTCACCTCCGCCCCGCCGATCGCCAGCGACAAACCGTATCGGTCGGGCGCGCGGGCCAGCGTGGCTAGCCCGGTGCCGCGCATCACTTCGACCGCGCGACCCACACCGACCTTGGAAAGCACGAACAATGCCGGCACGTTGCGGCTCAGCGACAGCGCTTCACCCGCGGGCAGCGGCCCGTCGAATTGGCGGTCATAATTCGACGGTTCGTAACCGGCCCAGGACGCGGGGGAATCGTCCAAAATCGTGCGGGGCGTGCAGACGCCGGCATCGAACGCGGCGGCGTATATCAACGGCTTCAACGTCGACCCGGACGACCGCGGTCTGACGGTCAGATCGACCGCTTCATCGCCCGCGCACGTCCGGCTGACCGCGGCCAGGCATTCGCCGGTCGGCGTGTCGAGCACGACGACCGCGCCGGCGGTCACGTGCGACCCCGCGAGGGTCGCGAGCTGCCGAGTCATCGCTGCCGAGGCGGCTTTCTGAACTTCGAGGTCGAAGGTGGTTCGAAGCGTCTGCCCCGGGAACTGCCGGGCGAGCCCCGCGAGTGCGGGCAGCGACCCGGTGTCTTGGGCGTCCTGCGGTAACGGATGCCAAGCGGCATTCACCGGCTCGTTAGCTGCTTCGCGAAATTGCCCTGCGGAAATCATTCCCAGGCTCAGCATTCGGCCAAGAACGTGGTCGCGACGGACCCGTGCATCGTCGGGGTGCCGGTCCGGACGCAACCGGTTCGGGCTTTGCGGTAAACCGGCGAGCAACGCCGCCTGACCGAGACTCAAGTCGCCACACTTCCGCCCGAAATAGCGCCGGCTGGCCGCCCCAACGCCGACCAGATTCCCGCCGAACGGCGCGCGGTTCAAATACTCGACCAGGATCTGCTGCTTACTCAGCGTTCGTTCGATCTGACACGCGCGGATCGCCTGCGCGAGTTTGACGGGAATCGACCGGGTCGCGGGCTCCCGGAGGTGTTCGAGCTGCATCGTTAAAGTGCTCGCGCCCCGGTGCAACCCCAGCGACTTCAGGTCCTGCAAGCCCGCGCCGAGGACGCTGCGCCAGTCGACACCGCCGTGCTCGAAAAATCGCTGGTCTTCGACGCCAACGATCGCGTCCATCAGGTGCGGGCTGATGTCCTGCCCGGAGACGGCAAGGAACCACCCGCCGTGATCTGAAGCAAAAGCGGCGAGCGGTTCGCCGTGACGCCCGCTAATGAATGTTGCCTGGTCCGGCAACCGGTCCGCTCCGGCGGGGTACGGCCACCACCGTATCGCCGAGGCGAATACTGCCGCTGTGAGACCCGAGCCGACGACCACGCCGAACGCCAGCCGCTTCAGAAACCGACGCTTCGTGTTGCGCCGGGGATGGAAAATTGCGCTCGCGGCCGGCCCGGAGCACCCGTTCGCGCCCTCGGCACTTCGATCCATCTGGCAATGTTGCTTCATTCGCGTCATGCCTACTCGGCGGCAGCGATGTTCGGGCCGGTCCCGAGCACCGTCAGCCGGCCGCTGCTCGAAACTGCATTGGTGTTGAGGTCGTACATGGCTTCGCATCTCACCGGCGGGACCACGTAGTTACCAGCCGTCACCGCCCGGGCGAGATACGTGCACCGCGCCTTCCATGCCGACGGCATCCGCCCCGCGATCACGACGCGGTCGTCCTGAACGTCGAGCCGACCATTCCCGAAGGACGGGATTTTGCCCGGCCGGGTTTCACCGTCTTCGGTTTCCCCGGGATCCTTCGCGGCCGTCTCCAGACGCGGGTTCTCGACTTCGAACCCGGCCGGCAGGAGATCTTCGATCACCAGATTTGCCTGGTCGGGCGGCGCTTCGATCGTGATCTCGACGCGGACCAGGTCACCGCTGCGGACGGTTCCTTTTAGCGGCTGATCGTTCAGGGTGAGATACCGCCGCTGAATCTTCAGTCCGTGGGATTCGGGCGCGGGCGGGGAGATCGGGACACCGGTCTGGATCCACGACAGTTGCCCGACTGAACCGGCCGGCCCGGTCAGATTCAGCTGCAGTGGAAACCCAGAAGTCACCGACGACGCCTCGGCTTCCCAGCTCAAGGGGTTACCAGTCGCGGCTTCGGCCAGAACCTTGTCGCGGCATTTCAGCTGTGCCGATTCGTACGGCGTCTTCTTATGAAAATCGCGGAGGTATCTGCCGAGCGACAGCGTCGCGAACGCGACGTCCTGCGTGCTCGCCCAATGATTTTGCGCCCCTTCGTCGGCCAGCTGTTGGACCAGTCCGGGCAGCTCGGGCCGGTCGGGTTGCACCTGCTGCATGGCGAGGATCAGCAACGCCCGGTCGCGGATGGGTGAACCGAGGTTGCCCTCGAGTTGTCGAGTAACGCGGGGCGTCGGGACGGCATCGGGGAGCAGCCCTTCGGCCAGGTCGCGCCGGCCGGCGAGCAGCCACGCGCAGGACAAAAACAATTGTGCGTCACCCCGCATGGAAGCGCCTTCGGTCGGATCATCGGGCCGGGAACCCGCGCTGGTCAGCTCTGTCAGGCGGTCGAGGATCGCGCGGTCCGGTTTACCGGTCAGGGTGGTGACGTAAGCCGCGTACGCCTGAAGTTCGAGCTTTTGTGCGGCGTCGGTCCCTTCGTCCTGCACCCGTCGAACGTACGAGAGGATCTGCTTGTAAAATTCCTCGGGAACCTCGTATCCGGCGGCTTTGGCTTCGGTCAAAAAGTGAGCGGCATACACTGTCGCCCACGGCCACGATTCGGTCTGGCCGGTCCACATGGCCAGCCCCCCGTCGGAGGTCTGCATGCCGATCAGATGATTAATGCCCGCGTCGATCTTGACTTTGATTCGCTCCGGACCGAACCGGACCGGGTCGAGCTGTCTGCCGACGTCTCCCAGCGCGATCAGCGGAAAACAAGTGCTGATCGTCTGTTCGACGCACCCGTACGGGTAGCGGTCGAGGTAGTCGAGGCCCCTGGGCAATTGCAGTGACGGCCATGGCGTGAGCGAAACGTGCACGGTGCCGGTCCCGGGCATCATGGGTAAAAAGTTGGTCAGCGTCGTCGGATTCGCCGGGCTCGCGGACGCGATCCCACCGAACTGCATCGCCGGGCTCGGGGGCCGGATCGGAAGTTCGGTTTCCTCGGAATAACTCTCGCCATTGAGGGTCGCCCGCAGCCGAACTTTTGCCGCCCCGACCGCCTGGGCCACGGTCACGCTGAAATTGATTTGCTGCTGGCCGTTCGCTGCGACGGTCAACGGCGCGAGCGTGCAAGTCTGTCCTGCAGTGTCGAAGTCGAGCAACCCCGCAGGCGTCGACGGATCGGGCAATAGCTCGACCGTCGCCTGGATCACCCCGCCGGTGTTTGCATTGTTAAAGAATACGACGGGGACAGTAAAGCGGTCCCCGGGCGCGGCAAAACGGGGCCAACTGGTCTGGGCCAGCAGCGGCGATCGCACCGTCACCCCGCGGTCGGCGGACCCGAGCAACCCGGCGGTATATCCGACCGTCATCACTCGCAATCGGCCTTGAAACTCCGGTAACGGAAAGCTCGCCCGCGCGATCCCCTCGGCATCGGTCCGCACTTCTGCCCAGGCGAACGCGACCGGCTTCACCCGGCGGGCACCCACTGGCGAGCGGTGTCGACCGGTGTCGGCATCGGCTTTGTCCCCGCCGGTGTCGCTGGCGCCTTCGGGCTTGGCCAACTCCGGCATCAGCAGTCCGTAAATGTCAGCCGACCGCACGCCCAGCGCCCGTTTGCTGGTGAACCATGCGAGCGGGTCGGGCGTTTTAAAATTGGTCAGCGAACAGATTCCTTCGTCCACGGCCGCGACCGTGACCGTCGCGTTAACGACAGGTTTCCCTTCCGGATCGGTCACCTTTATACCGACGTCCAGGCTCTGAAAAGGCCGAAGCATTTCCGGGGCATCGATCGCGATGTGCAATCGGTTCTCGCTCGGGTCGACGTTCAGTCTTGTGACGCCGAACGCGCGATGGGTTCGCCATTTCGCGTTCGGATCGATCGGCCGAATGACAGTCGCGGTGATGAACGCGCCGGGCCGACACGCCGCGGTCACCGTGATCGGAATGATCGCGTGTGACGACGTCAGTTCGACGACCTGCGTCTGCAGCACGTCGTCAGTTTCGACGGTTAACAGTAACCGGCCGGTGAACGGGCTGGCGACCAGCACGCGCGCGGTCTCGCCGACGCGGCACGCCGGGGCTGTCGCCTTGGTCGTTCCCGACGCCATCGTCGCGGTGGTTTCCGAATCTCCGGCGCGTAGAATGCGAAGGTCCAAGTGCTCCGGATTCGCCCGGTCTACGTTGTCGTTCCAGCCCGCGCCGCTGGTGACATAAAAGCTCTGCGAGGTCACCGCGCCGGTATTGGGCTCAGTGATTTTTAAAACGTATTCGCCGTTGTCCGGCGGCGTGACCGACCACGTGCCGAGCCCCTCGGTCAGATGAACATACGCCGACGAAACCGGCGCGAGCACGCGCGTCGAGTCGTAATGGTATCGGCCGCCGCGGTAGACCAGCACCGTGTTCCACGTGTCGCGGAACAGTTCCGCCTGCAGGTCGGCGTCAACGTCGTTAGCGGGTGCCCCGCTCGGTTTCACGAGCTTGATCTGAAACTCTGCCGGTTCACCCGGACGGGCGTAATCGCCACCACCGTTGCGTCGAACGGCCAGGTAATGGGGCAGCGCATCGACGTCCATCTGCGTACTGACCGTGACGGCCCGACCTCCGGCCTCGCGGACACTGGCATCGGTGCTGAGCCGCCAGGGGCCCATGTACTGGTTCGATCCCTGTTCGGTCGAGAAGTGCACGATGTCGGCCACGTCCAGCGAACCGCGGTAATGCCCCCGCGCGTCGAGCAGATTGGCCTCCGGCGCCTGCTCGTCGCCGGCCTGCCGCGCGGCATCAGGTAACGGAGGCGCGTCTCGGGCTTTGCGCGCTCGGCTCTTCGCATGAAACACGGCCGACGACGCTTTCGCGGTCGCGGCCACGCCGGCAGCGTCGCCGAAGGTCCACCCTTCCCACCCGGTCGGGGCGAACCGCGTCGGGAACATGTGATTCGCCAAATCCACTGGAAGGCCGGACGCGGGTCGGCCGAACAGGTAATCGCCCTGCACCTGCACATCCAGCGGGACGTCCGAGATGGCGTACCGCTTCGGTGATTTGTCTTCCCCGCTGGACATCGTCATCGCGACCTTGAGCCGGTTCGGCATGAAGTCTTCGACGAGGAACGTCACGCGCCCGAAGTCGGCGGCCGGTTTGTCGCCGGGCAACCCGAGGGTCGCCGACCATTGCCCGCTGGGTAGATCTGTCGGCAGGGGAACATCGGCGGACGCCCCGCCGTCGTCGGCCAGCATCACGACGTCGCTCTTCCAGTCGCGGCCGTCGGGGCGGTGCAGTTGCCATTTGACCGGGAATGCTTTCGCCGGCGCGACGTCGCCCGAGCCGTGCACGATAGCGCGGAGACGCAACGTTTCGCCCGGCCGGTACACGCCTCGGTCGGTGTACATGAATGCCGCGTGGCCTGTGCGGAGATAAGGCTGGCCGCTGGTGTCGCTGTCGCCCAGTTCCCAGGCGGTGTGGCGCACGTCGAGCCAGGTCAGTTCGCCCGACGCCGATGCGGTCGGTTGTGTCGTCGATTGCGACGTTGCGCACGTCACGGTATCCGCGATCAATACCGAGAGCGTTTCTTCGCGACTCGGATTCAAGGGTGACAACCGGGCGATGCCATCCGGTCCGGTCGTGGATTCGCCGAGCAACTGATTCTTGGACGAGTAAGCACGGACGCGGACGTGACCCAGCGGGGTAGCAGTGCGCAGCGACGCCGCCCAGACGACGACGCCGTCGTGGGTCTGCTTCGCGGTTAGCGCGATGTCGGACAAGGTGACGACGGCCTCGGACGAACCGGCGCGGTACCGGTACCGGCCGTAGCGTGGCGCGGGTTCTTCATCGGCATCGGAGTCGACATCGGGCACGTCGGACTTGCGGTCGACCTGCACGCGCCAGACACCGGCGCGAGCGACCTCCGCCGGGATAAGTTCGTCGAGCGACAGGCGGACGTCGGTTTCCACGTTCGCCTTGGCCGAGACCGGGAACGTACGGCGGGCGACCGGTTTGCTAAACGGATCAGTGTCGTACCAGCGGTCGGAGTCGGCGGTGTTTCTCCAAGCAACCAAGTTGTTGTCGTACATCCGAGTGACCGAGACGGTGACCGCTTTGACGTTCACCGCGTGGGCTACCAGCGTGCGGTTGCCTGCGGTCGAAAGGTACCCCTGGTCGTTGTCGAACCAGACGTCAGACCCTTTCGCGGGCACGAACGCAGCGAGATCCGCCGCGCGGGGGAACGCCGATAGCTCGGCGGTTTTCGTCCCCTTCGGGGCGGCGGCCAGGTGCGCGGTGTAGCGTGTTCCGGGCTGAAAATTGCCGCGCAGCATCACGGACTGTCCGCCGTAGCTTTCGATCGTGAACGGCACCGCTGGGTCGATCGTCAGGATTTTTTTCAAAGTGGCGTTGTCGATCGCGCCGTTAAAGTTCAACGTCAAAAACGCCTGCTGCCGGGTGGGCGCAGCGGCGGACATTTCGGTCGCCATCAACGACCGGCCGAGCGTGACTGTTGTTTCGAACGGCACGGAAAGGCCCAGCGGTCCACTCGTACCGGTCAGGCCCGGTGTGAGGGAGATCAGCAGCGGTGTTTCGGGCTGGTTCGCGACCGGCGGGACGGCCCCCGTGGCGAGCCGCACCGTCGACGCGGTGGCCTGTCCGAACGCGCGCAGGTGCAGCGATGTCCCGTCGGGGAGCACCGCCTTGACGTGCTGCAGCACGTCGCCGGGGGCGACACGGTCGTTGAATTTGAGTTCGACGACGAACTGGTCGTCGTCCAGCATGGCCGATTGCTGGATACTCTTCACGAGCAACGGCGTGCCGTGGACGGAGGTGACGTATGCCGAATCCAGGCGTGCGCCGGTGCTGCTGCGGAGCAAATCGGTGGCGAGCGTAAAGGTGACGGGGGTTGCCCTCGGGAGATCCACGGCCGGAACGAACGACAAAGTCCGCGGATTTTCCCAGGCCCACCGCCCTGCCACGACCGGGCTCACCCGGCCCGGGTCTTTGCCGTACACCGTGGTCGGAATGACGTCCTGGTTGAACCGCCAACGGATCGTCGACTTTGGTCCGACGACCGCGTTATCCCCGGGTTCGAAAAGCTCGACGCGCAACTGCCCGTGGTGCCGCCAGGCGTCGAAGCGTTCGTACGCCATCCACGCGGCTGTGTTGGCAATGAGGAAGCAGAATACAGTGACCCAGAAGCGACGGCGTCCTGCCGGGCCCGCGGGCGATGGAACGGTCGACATGCCAGTCCTCCTTGACTAGGCGAGCGAATCCGAACAAAGCGAAAGGGCGACCTTCCGCGAATTGAAGTGAACCGAATAAATATATCGTTCGCCCCAAGACGTAGCAAATTAACGGACTTATTTCGACAGTCGCCCGCTGGGCAAGATCATTTGGCTCCAACATCTTGCCGCCAACCCGCGCCATGCACTCAGATTAAGGTCGATTCTCCATTGCCAATAACGAAAGCAAAAGAGTTACATTCATATGATTCTGCCCTGCAGTCGCCCGCTGGCTGCGCGCAGCTCTAACCGCCTCTACCGGCAGAGCTAGCGCCGCCGGCCCGTCACTAATCGTCGCTGAGGTCGTGTCCGCACGCGGCATCGCTGGAAAACGGTGTCGGTCGATGAAAAACGGTGGTCGATGGAAAACGGTGTCGGACACCGTTTTTATAAAAGACTTTACTTAATATGTTTAGGCATTTTCCCTGAGTAACGGTGTCAGCCCCCGGTTTTTCATATCGAAGTTGAATCTTGTCGGTGTCGCTGCTTCCGTGACCCCGCTTGCGATGATGAAGTCGAATTCCTAATCCACACGCAGGGCGGCATCGACATAAACTACAAAACGGTGTCGGACACCGTTTCCATAAACCGTCTGATGCAAGGATTTTAGGAAATATGGCCATGAAACGGTGTCCGACACCGTTTTTGCCCTGTCGACACCGCATCACAGTGAATCGCCTTGGTTCAGTTTCACTCGAATCGCTGCTCCTTTGTCAGAAGCCGCATACTCGCACAACGACCGGAATCGCGATTTAGGGCTGCGCGCGGGATTTAGGTGGAGCCCGTATAACCTGCGGCTGGCAGATCTAGCGACCCCGGCGTGTCGTTGAAATCTGCTCAGATCGCGCCGGCGCGTGGGCGGTGCGCCGCGATTATCAATAAAAATGCTGCCCCGGTCTTAGCGACAAAATTTAAATTAGGCCGCTTCTTCTTCCGTGTGCAGAAGGTGGTACTCGTAAGCCTCGACGAGCGCCACCCAACTGGCGTCGATGATATTTCCGCTGACGCCGATCGTGCCGAAGATCTCTTTGCCGCCGTCGCGGTTCTCCCGCCGCGATTCGATCACGACGCGCACCTTCGCCGCGGTTTCGTCCTTTGAATTGATGACCCGAACCTTGTAGTCCATGAGCCGGACCTTATCGATTTGCGGGTAGTGGTCCTTCAGCGATTTCCGCAACGCCGTGTCGAGCGCGTTGATCGGGCCGTCCCCTTCGGCCACGCGGTGCTCGAGTTTCTCGCCGACGTGCAGCTTGATCGTGGCCTCGACGACGGCTTCATTGCCGGCCAACTTCAGCACGCCGACCCGGTAATGATCGAGGTCGAAAAACGACCGGTGCTTCCCGATCTCTTTTCGCAACAACAGCTCAAAACTTGCCTCCGCGGCCTCGAATTGATACCCCTCGTTTTCGAGGTCCTGCACGCGCTCGAGGACTTTTCGCAGCGTGACTTTGTCGTTCTCAATGTCGAACTTTTTCCCCGCCTTAGCGGCAATATTGCTCGCGCCGCTCATCTCGCTGATCAGGATTTTTCGCTCGTTCCCGACCATCGCCGGGGACGTGTGTTCGTAGGTGCTGACGTCCTTCTGCACGGCGTGGACGTGCATGCCGCCTTTGTGGGCGAAGGCGCTGCTCCCCACGTACGGCTGGCCGGGGTTCAGATTCATGTTCGCCGTCTCGAAGACGAACCGGCTGACCTCTGTTAAGCGGGTGAGGGTCCCGGGCTTCAAACAGTCGAGTTTATATTTGAGTTGCAGGTTGGCGATCAGGACGATCAGGTCCATGTTACCGCACCGCTCACCGACGCCGTTGATCGTCCCTTGTGCGTGCGAAGCACCGGCCTGAAGGGCGGCCTGGGCGTTTGCGATCGCGAGCCCGGCGTCGTTGTGCGTGTGGATCCCGATCTGGACCGACGACTGTTTTTTCACGGCCGCGACGGCTTCGCCAATCAACTCAGGCATCGACCCGCCGTTGGTATCGCAGAGCACCAGAACCGACGCGCCTGCCTGCTCGGCGGCGCGCAGCGTCGACAGCGCGTAGGCCGGGTTAACACGGTAAGTGTCGAAGAAATGCTCGGCGTCGTACAGCACCTGCCGGCCGTGACCGTGCAGAAACCGGACCGTGTCGGCAATCATCTCGATGTTCTCTTCGGGCGAGACCGAGAGCACCATCCTGGCCTGATAATCGCTTGATTTCCCGACGATGGTTACGGCCGCGGTATCGGCCTCGAGCAGCGATTTCATCCCTGCGTCTTCGGCGCAGAGCACGCCCCGCCGCCGGGTCATGCCGAACGCCGAGACCTTGGCGGTCTTCAGGTTCATTCCGTTCACCTCGCGGAAGAACGCGGCGTCCTTCGGGTTGGAAAGCGGGTACCCGCCTTCGATGTAATCAACGCCCAGTTCATCGAGTTTGCCCGCGATCATCAGCTTGTCCTGCAGGGACAAGTTAAAGCCCTCGCCCTGTGTGCCGTCGCGAAGGGTGGTGTCGTAGATTTCGATTCGCCTGCTCATATCGCACCTGACGTATTTATGAATTGATCAAACAAAAATGCCTTGCCGCTGGGGCAAGGCTTTGATCGGCATCTGTATCAACATCGATAACCAGACCGCAGCCCTACCCGCCGTGGCCGGCGGTAATCGAAATTCGAATCTTGGGGGTCTGGTGCATTAGTCATGATGTTATCCGGCGCGGCTCAACAGTCAAATCCGAGCATTCGCGTCCCGCTTATCCGCCGACGAGTTCTATCCGTGCCCGACTCCAAACTCGCCTCGAATTGTGGTGGCCAGTTTTTTGACAAAACCCTCCGAATTTAACATTATCCACCTCGCGAGCTTTGAAACATTTCTGTGGGTTTATTTTGGGAGCAAAAATGATCCGCGGCTCAAAATCAGTCGTACCATTTTTCGTTGCGTTAGTCTTCATCAACGCGGTCGCAACGGCCGGGTCGTTTATCTGCTCGGAACCGGGCGGTAAGCGGCTGATCTACATCAGCGACAAAGAGATTTCGAAGGAGTCCGACCGCGGCAAAGTGCTGCTTTACATCGACGGCAACGACATCCTCACCAACCCGACCGCCGGGGCTACGTTCGTGGTCGACGACCATGACATTCGGCATTCCGCCGCCGGTTTGGTCATTGCCCGGTTCGACGGGGACGACATCCGACACGGCTCGTACGCCGACGGTAAGGTGATGATCAATTACCACCACCCCGATCTGTGCCCGAACTCGGCGGCCGATCGAATTTACTCGATCGAAGGCGACCCGATCTCCAAGCAACAACTGGTCGCAGGGCTCTACCTGTTGAAGCCGGAGATGTTCAAGCTGAGCGACGCCGAGATCGCCGCGCAGAAAAAGGAGATTAAGGAAGCCGGCGAAGAGCAGGACCGCAAGGACGCCGCCGACCAGGTCGCCGGGAAATGGGACGTGCTGAACTCGAACGGAATCATGGAAAAACTGGGCGCCGGGACGATCACTGTCGATGCGAAAAAAGGGGACGCCTACCCGGTCAATATAGACCTGACCAAAGGCGGCGGCCCGCAATGGACGGGCGTCGGCGTTTACAAGTTAATCGTCGGCGACAAATTTTTCTGGACCGCATACGGGACCCCCAAGACGGTCGCGATCTGCGCCTACGACATCGACGGCGGGACCCTGAAGGGGACCTGGTATCCCTGGTACGTCAACGGCGACGCGAAGAATGTCGGCACCGAAACACTGACCGGCCCCGAGTCGCTGGACGGCGAATTCAAGATCGAAGCCGGCAAAGCCCCGTTCACCGGAGCGGCGTATTCCGGGACTGTGACGATCAAGCCGGCGACCATCGTCGGGACGTCCGACGACGCGAAGCCTTACAAGCTGACCTGGATGATCGGCGGGACGAAAATCAACGGGATCGGGATCCGGTCGAAAAATCTGCTGTTCGTCGCCACCGGAACCGGTGCAGACGTGAACATCGCCCGGTTCAAAATTGGAAACGGGACCATGAACAGCGACTGGTTCAAACTGGGCTCGGATGAAATGGGCTCATCGGCGGCGATGCAGTCGAACTGACACGCCCGCACGTCACAACCGAGTCGTTATTTAAAGCAATTTATCGCAAATTGCTTTGAAAATATGTCGGGTTATGTTAGATTATGTTATATTTATCGCCATATTGCCCTCAAGAGTTATATTCCCGGGCGTAGAAATTTCCTCGGGGCTAGCCACACTTCGCGGGCTTGAGATCACGAACGAGTTACAACCGACGGTGTGCCGTGAAAATACGCAACTGAATTTTTGATTCCGGTTGAAGATGCCTCGCGGATTAGATACATTCTTTGGTTCGTCATTTGTTAAGACCCTGACCCGAGACGGAGCTGACTATGAGCAAGATCGATACACCGGCCGCCCCCCGAAGCAGTGAAACCAAGTCTGCCGGGTCGGTCGTCGTCAGCGACAAGGCCAAATACAAAGGTAAAACTGGCGCGCAAATCCTGCACGAAATGCTCGTCGGCCCTCACAAGGTCGACCTGATGTTCGGTTACCCGGGCGGGGCAATCCTGCCCATGTTCGACCAGCTGTATAAAACGCCGGCGAAATTCATCCTGAATCGCCACGAGCAGTCGAGTGGTCATTGTGCCGACGGATATGCCCGCGCGACCGGCAAGCCAGGCGTCTGCATCGTGACCTCCGGACCGGGCGCAACCAACACGGTGACCCCGCTGGCAACCGCGCAGCTTGACAGCGTCCCGATTATCGTTTTCAGCGGTCAGGTGGCGACCAAGGTGATCGGCAGCGATGCCTTTCAGGAAGCCGACGTGACCGGCATTACCCGCCCGTGTACGAAATGGAATTACCTGATTAAAGACGTCCGGGAATTGCCGCGGGTCGTAAACGAAGCGTTCCTCATCGCCACCAGTGGCCGGCCCGGCCCGGTCCTGGTCGATTTGCCGAAAGACGTTCAGGTCGCGGTGTGTCCCGATGAGGTCGACGACACGCCGCGGGAGCACATCTTGAAGCGTCGCAAGACCAGCATCACCGGCGGAAGCCAGAAGCAGGTGATGGACGCCGCGGAGATGATCAACAACAGCCAACGCCCGGTGCTGTACGTCGGCGGTGGCGCGATCATCAGCGAAGCTTGGCAGGCAGTGCGCAAATTGTCTGAAAAAGGAAACATCCCCTGTACGACCACGCTGCTGGGAATGGGCGCTTTCGACGAACTGAACCCGCTGAGCCTATGCATGCTGGGCATGCATGGCAGCGCGTTTGCAAATTACGCCGTGCAGGAATCCGACTGCTTGATTGCCGTCGGCGCACGTTTCGACGACCGTGTGACCGGCAATCTGTCGACCTTCGCCCCGCACGCGAAGATCATTCACATTGACATCGACCCGTCGTCGATCAGCAAGAACGTCGACATCGACGTCCCCGTCGTGGGCGACGCCAAGGCGTCGTTGGAGGCGATGCACCAATACATCGAATTCCGTGACCGCAAGGAATGGCTGACCAAGATCGCGGACTGGAAAGCCAAGTTCCCGTTCAGATACCTGGACGATTCGGTGCACGCCAAGCCGCAGTACGTGCTGGAAGAAATCAACAAACAGACCCGCGGTGACGCGATCTTCACCACAGGCGTAGGGCAGCACCAGATGTGGGCCGCCCAGTTCATTCGCTGGCGCTACCCGCGGACGATGATCACCAGCGGCGGACTGGGCACGATGGGATACGGCCTCCCCGCCGCCATGGGCGCGCAGCTCGGCAGCCCCGGGAAGACCGTGATCGACGTCGACGGTGACGCCAGCTATCTCATGACCTGCTATGAGCTGGCCACCATTGCCGAATACAACATCCCGGTGAAGGTCTGCATCCTGAACAACGACTTCCAAGGCATGGTCAAGCAGTGGCAGGACCTGTTCTACGACAAGCGGTACAGCAACACGGTGATGAAGAATCCGAACTTCGCCAAGATGGCCGACGCATTCGGCGTCCGCGGCATCCGGTGCGAACACAAAGGTGACGTGGAAAAAACGGTCAAAGAAATGCTCGCCCACCCCGGCCCGGTGGTCTGCGATTTCTTCGTCGAGCCCAACGAGCACGTGTACCCGATGGTTCCCAGTGGCAAGGGCCTGCACGAGATGGAACTCGGCACCCTAGCTTGAGCGCTCCAATTGATCGCATTACTGTGCGATTCGCGAGAATATAGAGCACGAGCCCCTGTTTCTAGGAATTGAAACAGGGGCTCTTTTTTACAGACGTTGAGTGGTCGACTAGACCCGTCCGCCTATCGATCATCGGCTGCGTTTGCGGTTGCGACCGCCGGCTCCGCGGCTAGGCCGATCTCGCATCTCTCCAGCGGCGTTTCGTTGATCAAGTTTTGTAATTGCGTCATTCCTGTAACAGCCCGCCCGGCGAGCGTCGAGATCACCGCACCTTCGTGAAGACCTTGCTTTACAAACGGACTCGCGGGACTGATCTCATAGACGACGACGCCGGCTTTTCCGCTGGAATTTGCCGGCCCGATTAGCATGCCGCCCCACCGTAATCGCTGAGTAGCCCGGGTCACAGCAGCGACTGGCATCGGACGCTTCTTCAGCGTCGTCGAGACGGTTACCGGATTTCCGTCGCGGAAGAGTTTGATTTGCACCGGCTCGACGACGGACGCGTCTCCGACGCAGCGGATGAAAGCGGCACTGTCGGCGACCTGAGCGCCGTCCACTGCAACAACAATGTCATTGACGAGGATTTTGCCGGTCGCGGGCGAGTCCGGTTCGACCGTCTCGACGCGGGCGCCGATCGGCTGGCTTAACCCCGCGGTTGCCCGGTCGTGATCCGTCGGGTTTACGACGACAACGCCGAGGTACCCGTAGACGACTTCATTGCCCTTCTCGAGCCGCGAGACGATGGATTTGAAATGCTCGTCGACAGGAACCGCGAACCCGATTCCGTTCACGCTTTTCTGCGGCATGATCACGGCGGTGTTGATTCCGATCACGTCCCCGTGCAGATCGAACAGCGGGCCGCCGGAGTTGCCTGGATTAATTTGCGCCGTCGTCTGGATTAAATTCGAGTAAAGCCGGTTCTCGGAATCCGACAGTTTCGGAAGCGAGCGATGTGTCGCGCTGACGACGCCGACACTGACGCACATGCCGCCATCGGCGGACAGGCCGTACGGATTTCCCATCGCAATCGACCACTGCCCGCGACGCACCGCAGCGCCGTCGGCGAAATGCACCGTGGGCATGTGGTGGCCCGGAACCTTGAGGACGGCCAGATCACTGCGGGGGTCGCTGCCGACGACGATCGCGGGATAAACTTTCCGGTCGTCGGTGGTGATCCACAACTGCTCGGCATCGTCAATCACGTGGTCGTTGGTGAGGACGTAACCGTCGGAGTTGATGACGAAGCCGGTGCCAACAACGCGAGTGGTTTTCGACAGAAAAGCCTGCAGCTTGTCGCTGCTCATCTCTTCGGTCCGGCAAGCAGCGGGCGAATCGTCGGCCTGCGTGGATGCCGAAATTGCGACCACGCCGGGCGCGACCTTTTCGGCGACGGCTTTGAAGCGGGTTTCGAGATCTGTCAGGTCGTCGACCGTCGAATCTGTGTGAACCGGTTGCTCGGCCGCGGCAGGTCCCACGTGTATCAGCAGTCCGAGCGTCGCGGCCACCGCAGCCATCGCGAGGGGGTTGCAGATCCTGCTCAGGCGTACGCGTCGATGACGCACCACAACACAACCGTGCATGAAACCCCGGCGTTGAGATCGTTCGGCGGCATCGCAACCAGGCCACTCCCGGCCTCTGACCGGGCCGACGCGGCCCGGATTGGTCGATGTCTTTGGACGCAAAACGAGCGAGCCGCTCGCACGGCCACACCACCCGCTGGTGGCAATGGCCCGTGCGAACGGCTCGCAGGGGTTTAATGCTTTAGCAGGGAGTTAGGCCGTTGCCTCTTCGAGGTCGTCCTCGACGTCGGCAGGTTCGGCAGTCTCGGTCGCTTTCTTGGCGTCCACCAGGCCTTTGCTTTCGAGCACGGCCTGCCGGATTTCTTCGGCCAGATCCTTGTTCTCAAATAGGAACTGCTTGGCATTTTCGCGACCCTGACCCAGGCGTGTGGTCTTATAATTATACCAGGCGCCACTTTTCTCCACGACGTTGCCCAACGCCGCCAGATCCAGCAGATCTCCTTCGTAACTGATCCCGCGGTCGAACATGATGTCGAACTCGGCGTCCCGGAACGGGGGAGCGATCTTGTTCTTCACGACGCGGGCGCGAGTGCGGGCGCCGATCGAGACGTCGCCTTCCTTGATGGTCTGGGTTCGACGGACGTCGATTCGGACCGACGCGTAGAACTTCAACGCCCGACCACCGGGGGTGGTCTCTGGGTTGCCGAACATGACGCCGATCTTCTCGCGAATCTGGTTAATAAAAATGACGGTGCACTTGCTCTTGTTGATGGCACCCGTCAGTTTTCGCATCGCCTGACTCATCAGGCGGGCCTGAAGACCCACGTGACTGTCGCCCATTTCGCCTTCGATTTCAGCCCGGGGAATCAGAGCAGCCACCGAGTCAATGACGATCACGTCCACGGCATTCGACCGGACCAGCAGTTCGCAGATTTCCAGCGCCTGTTCACCGGTGTCGGGCTGCGACACCATCAACTCATCGAGCTTAACGCCGAGCCGTTTGGCCCATGAGGGATCGAGCGCGTGTTCGGCGTCGATGAAAGCCGCCACCCCACCGAGCTTTTGGCAGCTGGCGATGATGTGCAGCGTGAGGGTGGTCTTGCCCGACGATTCGGGCCCGAAGATTTCCAGCACCCGGCCACGCGGAACACCGACACCGCCGAGCGCGATGTCGAGTGACAGCGAGCCGGTCGGGATGCCGTCGACTGCCGCCCGTGCCTGACCGTCGAGCTTCATGACAGATCCCTTGCCGAACTGTTTTTCGATCTGCTGGACGGCCCGTGATAGTGCCGACTCCTTTGCCGCGTCTCGGGGAATGACCGGGTCGCGCGTCGCTGCCGATTCACGATTTGCACCCACATCGTAGCTGGACGGGAGCTGCTTCTTTTCAGACTTGGCCATGTGATCCTGCTTTCCGCCGGGTATGTTTTTCAGCCGGCGTTAAAGGCGGTCGGGTTGTGAGTCGACCGCCGATTTTGTGGTGACTGGTTGCAAGTCGTGCACACATCGTCTGAGAATTCGAAACCGGCAGTTAGGCTGTCCGGCATCGTTCAAACTCAGGGGAGTGTTCTCTCCCGCACACCTGCTCCTGAACTTGACGGCAGTCACCGAGGCCGTCTCTGTTCAGTGTTTGTTTGGAGGCATGTTAGCCTTCTGATCGGTCTATTGCAAAGGTAAAAATCGCAAAAAATTTGGCCCGCGGCGGACCACTGAGTGTCGGCGATCGAATTTCGATTCCAGCTTCAGGAGTAAAAAAACGGGCTAACCCCTTCCGTTTTTATCGGACCTTGTTCACTTGAACGGTCTCAGCCGAACGATACACTTGCGATCTGAACAATCAGGTCAAGGACGACCGGGTTTAATCCAAGGACGGATGCGATGAATTCACGCCGACGCTGGGGATGCGGATTGCTCGCAGGTATGCTTGTGGCCGGGGGTTGCCAGTCTGCTAAGCATGCGACGACTCAGCCCAAAGCAGTTGAAGGCCCTGCCAAATCTGCCGACGACGACGCTCGATGGAAAGTCGACACCCGCCCCACCGCCGAGCAACTCATCGCCAAAAGGGCTCAGGAATATGCCAGCACCTTGGACGCCGGTCCGTCGATTGATGCTTCAACCGTCACGTTCCCGCCGCCCAAGAAACGGACGGTGACGATTCCCCTGGACGACGGCGATCCGAGCGAAACCCCGCGACCGAATCCGGTTGCCGGGTCGGCGACTCTCCTGGACACAACCCACCCCGTGCTCTTCCCGACCGGCCCTTCTGCGACTTTGCGCCGATCTCCGCAAAACCGGTTGGGAGCCGTTGCCGGCGATATGAAAAGCCCGTCGGCGGAATCGGTCGACGCTCGGAATCAACACGCCCAGGTCGCCGCGCTTCGGCAGGCGGCACTCAATTTGAATGACGGACCCCGGATCGAGCCGGAAGCCGCGGATTTTGCCACCGCGGCCAGGCCGGCCCCGTTTTCCAAGACCGACCCTCTGGATTACAGGCTCCACAAGCGGGCGCGGGAGAACCCACGCGATATCGCTGCCGAACTCGATCTGCAACTCTACGCAATGTTAAAGGACGAACCAACGCCGGAGCTGGCAATGGTCGGCATGCTGCCGCACGACGACCGCGAGATGATTCGAACGCTAATGGACGGCCTCGGCGATTTTAGATCGGCCGTCCGTGAAGACGAAACGATGCTGCAGGCGAAGAAAATTCACCCGCTACTTGAGATGGCCGACCGCCTGCGGTCGCAGGCCGACCTGTCGGTCCCGACCGTCGCGCTGTGCCGTCGGGTCGAGGGATTTGGTAAATACGAACCGATCACCCCTGCTCGATTTTCCGCAGGCCGGGATAGCAAGGTTATCGTTTATTGCGAAGTCGAGAATTTCGAATCGAAAAAGCTCGACGGAGAGATGTGGGAGACCCGCCTCACCCAGCAGGTCACCATCTTTACCGACAACGGCCAGTTCGTCTGGACGGATAAAGCCCGTCCCGTCGTCGATCAAAGCCGTCGGCGTCGTCACGACTTTTACGCCTACGAAATGCTGCACCTGCCTGCAGATCTAACGATTGGTCGATATTTACTCAAAGTCAGCATCACTGACGAAAATGCGGGCAAGGTCGCGGAGGAGACCGTGCCCGTCTCGATCGCCGCGACTCAAGCCAATTCGGCAAATTGAAGGTTTTTCACCAACTGAAGCTCTTCACTTTGACGCTCGCTCTCCGCGGTTGCGAACGCAAAACAGTGTCATGCAAAAATGCACCGCGGATTACAGAAATGTTGTGATTTATTCGACACGACGTTTTTTTATTTGCATGTTCATAATAGGAACGGTAGTCTCATTTTCAACCAACCGCCAGGGCGATAGCCCTTGACGGGAGCAATCTTTTCATGCGTAAATCCTTATGTTGTACCTTGGCAGCCTTTTGCGGGCTCGCGTCTGCTCGGCATGCAAGTGCTGTAATCATCGATCAATGGAATTTTGACGCTTTGACGGCTCCGGTTACTACAACTGGCACGTCTTCAGGCGCTTATTCTCCGGACGTTGGCGGCGGCGGCACGCTGTCGATAACGCACGCACTTTCTTCGACTTATAGCGTTCCGACCGGCAACGGTACTGCCCACTCGCTGAGTTCAAATACGTGGTCCCAGAACGATTACTACCAGTTCAGTTCGAATTCAGGTCCCACACCCGGGATTGAAATCGAATTCGACCAGGTTTCAAGCAGTACCGGGCCGCTTAGTTTTCAGGTGCAGTACAGCACTGACGGAACCAATTTTACTAACGCTTCGAACTACGCCGTGAGCGGCTCGGTCAGCTTCGCGGCCGGAGCTGTGAAGTCTACAAGTCCGCCCCGTTATCTGTTCGACTTCACGGGCAACACCGCGTTAGAGACCGCAACAAACACCTATTTCCGCTTGGTCGACTTGAGTACCACTGGGGCCCCGACTGGAACGGATCGCGTTGATGCGGTCACGATCGGAACGGCGCTCACCCCGCCGACACCGGCACCCGAGCCCACCTCGCTCGCCATTCTAACCCTTGGAGGAGCCGCTCTGCTCCGCCGGCGAAAATTGATCTAATTGACCGACTGGTCGAGGCGACATCGCAGTTTACTTCGGGACCGTTGCTCGTTGAGCAACGGTCTCGCATTTTTGTACAACCCACACCGGGCGTTTCGGAGATTGCGATGTTCCAAGGCCGTAGTCGTCAGAACCTGCGGTCTGGGAAATGTTGTCGCATTTGCCAATGAATCTTCAGCAGAACCTCCAGTGAAAAGTTCAAGCCCGCCGTACACCGAACGTGGCACGACGCAGTTACGGCAGAAGACAGCGGAGCCTGCCCTCTTACCCTTCTGCGCTGCTGGAAAAACCGAGCATCGCGCTCACGGTCGATCAGAACCTATACCCGAGTGACAGCTTGATCAGGAACGATCCGGTGAGCTGGTCGCCGGTGACGTGTTGATACACCGGCAACTCGATGTCCGCGTACAGCATCACCGGGTGCAGGTCGAACTCGACTCCGGGTGACAACAGGATTCGCGTGTAACCCGACGCGGTGGGGTCGGCGGCGTTGGGGCCGTTGTCCTGGCCTCGCTCGGACGCGATCACCTGGGCGACCGGCACGATGCCGACGCGACCGATCGACAGGCCGTTCAGATATAACCCGGCCGCCTGGTCGGCTTCGGCGCCGGGGGTGTAGCCGTCGCGGGTGATGACCGGCAGGTCGAAATTCGCCTGCACGAAGAAGTCCAAATTGTCGACCAGCTGATGCCGAAAGAACCCCCCGACCAGCACGTCGGTGCTTCCGGTTCCGATTTCGGAATCGCGGTCGATGTTCTGGTAGAAATTGTTGTGCGAGTAGTTTCCGGTCGGCAGCTTCAGGCCGAACGTGACACCGATCGATTGGTCCTCCGAGAAACCGGAATAGATGCCCTGAACGCGAAGGTCGCCGAAATCTGTCCATTGCGACGAGGTCACGACCTCGCCGGTCTTGCCGCCGGCGAACTGGAAGAACCGGTCCGCGACTGGCATTTCGACTTGAATCCCCCAGCTGCGATCGAACATGTATTGTACGCCGAGCGTGTAAAAGCTGGTCTCAAGCTTCTTATCTTCGTTCTGTGAAGCGGGTGACCGTTTGCTGCCGTTCCAGTTGATGTTCTGGTTTTGATAATCGTAATCGAAGAACAGAAGCCCGCCTTTGCCGGTCGGGAACATCGAACTGGTGCCGACCGAAAACACCCCGCACCCGCAGGCGCAGGCATGGCAAAGCGCCGGTGCCAGGAGAACCGAAACAAACGCGGTAGAAATGCTGATGATTTTCACGACGAAGCCTCCGAATTCGCCCGCGAGAGCGCGAGCAGAGGATGCCGAAGAGCGCGGCAGATGACGGGCAGATGCGACGGCGGCTATCGCCGGTCGTCTGCGACAGTGATAGGGAAAAGCGAAAGGAGCTAAACGCAGCGTGCGCGCGGGGGAGGGGGAACCGGCGGCTTTGCCGGGGCGGAGGTTGGGACGACGATCCCAGCGGATTCAAGCGATTTTGCTTCGCAGCGGAAAGCGATCTCGCATCGGTCGCCAGCAAGATAATCTCTTCGGGTTTCCTTGGGCGCAGCGTCGGTCTTCTGCTCCGAATTTTTCCCGGCAGCGATCGCTTTACACAACGAACAGGGGTGCCGTCCGTCGAAAGTTCGCTCTACTGCCGCGGGGACCGACGCCTGGCGGACGTTATCGATCAGCATCATCGCCCATGCGACCGATTGCAGAGATGTCCAGTTCCCGACGCCGAGCGTTAGGACGGCAATAACTACGAGGATGTCACGGATCAGGCGGCGCATTGAGCATCAAAACCCGGCGCGGCCGCAGAACGGCGGCATTTTTTGCCGGTCGTTCTGCGGTCGCAAATCGGGACAGGATTACTTCTTGGTTAAGCCGTCGAGCGTTCCGACGACCGGCAGTTTGCCGACCAGCGGACGGACGTACTGCTTGAACGCCTCGGTGATGTTGTTCCCACCGCTGAGGTAGGACGGGTCCATGTGCTTGGTTTCGCGGGCCACGGTGCTGAGCGGGGTCAGGTGCGTTTCGATCTTGTATTCCGAACCGGCGACCCGGCGCATCGCGACACTGCCTTCGACGTTCTTTTCGTCCGAGCTGTACTGGACAGCCATCTTACCGACCAGCCGTGCTTCGGTCGCGTCGGACTCGCTGAGAAATCCGGGGAAGCTGCGTTGTAGATACCCGAACGTATCAGCCCGGACGCGAAGCTTTTTCCCACCGGCGGGCGTCAGCTTGCGAGTGATGAGCCCGGCCATGAAATCACCCAGCGCGCCGGTGCCCGACAGCTGGATGTTGCCGTGTGAATCCTTCTCGATGTTCGAGGCCATGTGCTCGGCCCAGGTCTTCCCATCAGCTTGGCTGACGCCTTCACTGACGGCGATCAGACACCGACCCTGCTTGCTGTACACCGCGTCGACGTCGGCCAGGAACTTCTCTTCTGACAACGGTGATTCAGGCACGTAGATCAGGTGCGGGCCGTCTTCGTCGTGCTGACGTGCGAGCACCGACGCGGCCGTCAGGAAGCCCGCGTGCCGGCCCATGATCACGTCGACCTTGATGCCCGGCAGGCTGCGGTTGTCGTAATTGTCACCCATGATGGCGGCCGCCACGAACTTGGCGGCCGAGCCGTAACCCGGCGTGTGGTCGTGCACCCGCAGGTCATTGTCGATCGTCTTGGGGACGTGGAATGTCCGCAGTTCGTAGTTGGCGCTCTTGGCCAGTTCGTTGACGATGCGGGCGGTGTCCGCTGAGTCGTTCCCGCCGACGTAAAAGAAGTAGCGGACGTCGTTTTTCTTGAAGACTTCAAAGATCTTTTCGCAGTAAGCCTTGTCTGGTTTGTCCCGGGTCGATCCGAGGGCGGCAGCGGGCGTGAGCGCGATCTTTTCCAGCAGATCGTCGGGGGCATTCTTCAGCGGAATGAAATCCTCGTTGATTACCCCTTTGACGCCGTGGCGGGACCCGAAAAGCTCTTTGATGTGCCCGGCCTTCTTGGCCTCCTGGATGACACCGACGAGCGACTGGTTGATAACCGACGTGGGGCCACCGCTTTGACCGATGACGGCGTTCCCTTGAAGAATAGCCATTGTAATTGCTCCAGAAATCTCTGACCTGACGACGGATCTCGAATGACGTATTCGAACAGCCGACCGTGAAGAATCGTTACCCGGATCAGACTTCGAAACGGCCCGACGCAGTGCCGCGGGGTTCGGAATTCAGATCCCGGATTTTGGACGGGTATCATTGCGGAATCAGCCCGGCACGGCAAGCCGTCCGGGCTGATTCGGTTTGATGAATAGTAATCCGGCGGTCCGGGCTTACTTCTTTTTCAACCCGTCTTCGTATGCCTTGATCTGGTTGTCGATCACGTCAATCGCTTTGTCGAGCGGTTCGAGAATGTCCTTGCGGTCGGGGCGCAACGGCAGGTCGGCATCGAAAGCGTCTTTTGCTTCGCTCAGGTGCTTCCGCGATTCTCGAAGGTGCTGGATGTATTCGCCTTCAGAGACGGTCCGTTCCTGAATCGATTTCGCCTTCGCCGCATCCTTCTTCATCTCTTCCATCTTCGTGTCGGCGGCGAGCACTGCGCCGCGCCCGAAGGGATGGCCAACGCTACCGACGAAAAGCCCACTGGCGATGATTAACGCGACTGTCGTATTTGATTTACGCATAGCTGACTCCTGTTGAGACCGGGACTGAACTTGTCCTCAATATTTTACCGCGTCGGTGAAAAGCCCGCATACGGCAAAAATATCAGGTCGAGTCATTGAAGAGCCCGGCCGTCAATCGATCGCGACTTCCTTGCCAGCCTCGGCCGAGCGATAGACGCCGTCCAGAATCTTCTGGACCGCAAGGCCCGCCTCGCCGGGTGCCTTAAGCGGCGTGCCGGTCATGCAGCCGTCGACGAAGTTCCGCAGCTTGCTGATGAACAAGTTATGAAAATCGGTCTTACTGCTCAGGAACGACGGCTGCGTGTTCACCATCGTGCCCGCGCGGTCGGTGAAGATGCCCGGCGGATCCCAGCTGGCCCCGCCCTTATCGCCGACGAGCGTGAAGTTCCAGATGTCCTTCTCGATGTGGCCCGCGAATGAAGCTTCGATCTGGAGGATCGCGCCGTTTTCGAATCGGATCTGTCCGATGGCCAGATCTTCGACCGTGTAGGTTTTGTAATCCCAGTTAGGCCATTGGCTGACCACGTCGCTGGCCTTGTTGCCCATGTACGTCCAGGTGTTACCGCTCGCGGCGATCGGTTTCGGCGAGCCCATTACGTAGTGGGCCATCTCGATGACGTGAACGCCGATGTCGATCATCGGCCCGCCGCCCTGCAGTTCCTTGCGACCGAAGACGCCCCAGTTGGGGATGCCCCGGCGGCGAAGCGCCTGGCACTTCACGAACATCACATTCCCGAACTGGCCTTCTTCGCGGGCGCGGGTGATGAAGTCGGTGTTCGGGTGGTACCGGTACTGGAACCCGACGGCGAGTTTTCTATTGTTTTTCTTCGCCGTGGCGATCATCTCTTCGCACTGGGCCGGGTTCATCGCCATCGGTTTTTCAACGATCACATGGGCCCCGGCGTTCAAAGCGTCGATCGCCGGCTGGGCATGCACGCCGTTGGGTGTACAGACGCTGACGGCGTCGGGCTTCACCTCTTTGAGCATCGTCGCCCAGTCTTTGTAAAGCTTGGTGACGCCCCACTTATCTTCCATGTTTTTAAGTCGATCGGCGTCGATGTCTACGCCGGCGACAATCTCGACGTCGGGCATGGTTGCCAGCGCGCCCAGATGGGTCTGGCTGATGCCACCACAGCCGATGAAAGCCAGTCGCAGCTTTTTGCCGGTGTATTCCTGCTTCTTTTCCATCGCCAGTGAATCGGTTGATACGCTCTTCTCGGCCATTTTGGACGTTCCTGAAAAAGTTTTTGCCTGCCTGCTTCGGGTCCAAGTGTCCCCCGATTGTTACCGAATTGCAACAGTTCCGAGCGTTCGATCTTCGGCCCGTCAGAACCCGGCCTTTGCCGGTGACAAGACCGGCCTCGCACGGCGGCCCGGGTGCTTATTTTGCAAGTCGCTTGACGGCTTCTTCAAACACCGACTCGATCGAACGGGCCAACCGCCGGCCGTCCATAAGCGGCGAGCTCGACAACTTCCCACGGATTTCACGACGGGTTGTCGAAAGCCGCTCGACATCGCCGGCCAGCTCGATTGCTTTACCTGCATAGTCCGCGACGTCACCGGTCACGTATTCGCTCAGCCCGGCGTTAGCCAGCAGGCTCGCGCCCACACGGCCGGCGTGGGTGGTTCCGGCAAACGTTACGACGGGAACTCCCATCCAGAGCGCCTCGCAGGTCGTCGTCGTGCCGTTGTACGGAAACGTGTCGAGCGCGACGTCGATCCGGTCGTACAGCTTCAGGTGATCAGTCGTCGTGGCAGCCCATTGAATCAGTTCGATTCGCGCGGGATCAATCTCGGCATGTGTAAAGCTATTCACAATCCGGTCACGACCCGCCCGACTCGCCAGCCCGGACGCCTTGATAATCATCTGGCTTCCCGGCACCTGCCGCAGAATGCCCGACCAGGTGTCGAGCACTGTCGAGGTCACCTTCGGCAAGTTGTTGAACGACCCGAACGTGACAAACCCGTTGGCGATCGCAGGGGTTTCCGCGACCGGTGGTGAATCTGTTGGCGGAAGATACGCCCAGCAACCGCCGACGACGCGGATAAGCTTTTCGGTATGAAGGGACTCCGCCGCGGGGAACGGATCGGAGATCGCATCCGTGATCCGAAAATCCATCGTTGATAGACCCGTCGTGTCCGGGTACCCGATCCAGGTCATTTGGACCGGCGCGGGCTTGAGCGCGAAAAGACGCATTCGATTGTCGGCCGTGTGTCCGGCAAGATCGACTAGCACGTCGATGCGATCCTGACGAATCATCGCAGCAACATCGACATCGGGTCGGCCGGCAACGTCGCGCCAATGGTCGCAAAGGGTCTTGAACTGCGCGGTCGTCGAATCCGGGCGTACGGCGTCCGAATAGCAGAAGATCTCGACGGCCGTCCGGTCGTGCGCGGCCAGCACCGGTTCGAGAAAATAAGCCACCGAGTGTTTCATCAGGTTCGGTGAGACGTAACCGACCCGCAGGCGCCGACCGTCTGTGGGTTCCGGCACGACCGGCTCGATCGATTGCCGCAGCGGGTCGGCATGCAGGCGTGCCCACTCAAGATGGGCATTGAAAACCTGTGCCGGCGAAATATCGTCGTTGTAATGAAGACTCAGAAGAAGGTTACTGTGCGCGCCGGCATTGCCGGGTTTCAGCTCGACGGCCCTTCGCTGAAGCGCGACCGCCTCTGTCACCGCACCAATCGTGCCGTGAAGATTGCCGAGCAGATTTACGGCTTCAGAATAAGTCAGGCGGACCGCGATTGCGGCGCGGCATGATTCGATCGATTCGTCTAAAAGCCCCTGATCCTGAAAGACCCTGGCCAGATTAAAGTGCGGCGTCGGAAGTGCGGGGTTCAGGGCAATCGCCCGCCGCATGCTCGGGATCGCTTGGTCCAAATTTCCCTGCTTGGCCAGCGCCGAGCCAAGGTTGCTATGTGCCTCGGCGAAGTTCGGGTCGACCGCGACGGCCCGTTGCAGCACCTGAACTGACGAATTGAAATCGCCCGCAATTCGATAAGCATCGCCTAGATTGCTCATTGCAGAGACGTTCCGCGCGTCGGCATCGACCGTCTTTTTCAGTTGCTCGATCCCCTGCGCGAGCCGACCCGAATCGATCAACGCGCGACCCAGATTGTTCATCGCCTTCGGATTTCGCGGCTGCAATTTGAGCGACTGCTGATATGCCGGGATGGCTGCGTCGAAGTTCCGATGTTGCTGATGAATCAGCCCGATGAGAAACCAGACTTCGGGGACTGCCGGGTTCGCCGACGCGGCCCGCGTCAGGTGTTGCAACGCCGGTTCCCATTGTCCCGCCTGATGCAGGAGATACCCCATCAGGAACGAGGCGTGGGCGTTCTTCGAATCGAGCTGCAACACCCGGCCGCACGCCTCGGCGGCCTCCCGCGGCCGCCCCGCCCGGGCGTGGGCCTGTGCAGCATCCAGGAGCTGATCAACAATCGGTCGCACTGAAAAAGCCCCGGGTTCGGCCCCGTTTCAATGAATCGGGCAATGGATCAATTCGTCAATGCATCACTCGGGCAGTTGCAGCGGTTCCGGCCCGACCGTCACGATGGTGAAAGGCCCTGCTTTGTTTGCCGCCAGAAACGCGTTGACCTGCTCGACCGTGACCGTGTCAATTGCGGTCTTGATCTCTTCGAGCGTTCGGATTCGGCCCCGGACGAAAAAGTCGTGCGCGATCGCGCCGGCCCGGCTGCTGGTGCTCTCGCCCTGCATGATGGTGCTGGCCTTGAGACCGGTCTTGGCGCGGGCGAGTTCGGCGGCGCTGACGCCTTCGCTGAGCTTGTGCAGTTCACCGATCACGCAGTCCAGTGTCGCCTGCGCCCGGTCGTTGCTCGTGCCGGCGTATCCCATCACCATGCCGCGGTCCGGCAGGCTGCTGTAGCTGGCCGAAACATTGTAAACTAGGGCACGCTTCTCGCGGACCTCGGTGAACAGTCGCCCGCTCATGCCGCCGCTGAGAATCTCGATCGCCATGCGGATGAGGTAATAATCCTTGTGGGTTTCAGAGATCGCCGGGTAGGCAATGCCAATGTGCGTCTGTTCGCTCTGTTGGTCGATGTGATGGTGCCGACCGGGGGGCGGCATCTCGACCACCGGCTCGGCCGGTTTCCCGGACCAGTCGCCGAAATGTTTAGCCACTGCTTGTTTGATTTCCTCGAACTCGAGTTTCCCGGCGATCGCCAGGATTGCGTTTCCCGAATGATACCGCCGCCCGAAGTCGGCCTTGCATAGGTCCAGCGTTAGCTTTTCCAGATCTTCCTTCTGACCCATCGGGTTGCGACCCCAGGGGGACGGAAGATGCCATTCCCGCAGCTTGATCAAAAGTTTCTGACGCGGTTCGTCGTCGATGCCGGCCAAGCCCTGCAATGCCAGATCCTGGGCGGCGTCGAATCCGTCCTCGGGCATCACCGGTCGGCGAACGATGTCGGCATAGGTCGCGAAGCTTTCGATGACGTTATGCGCTAAAGCAGCACAGCCGAACCGGGTGTGATGCAGGCCAACACTCGCCGAGCGTTGAAGGCCCAGGCTGTCGAGATAATCCGTCAAGTTCTTGTTGTCCCGGTCGCCCGCGCCGCGCAGGACGAGGTCGGACAATACGGTCGCCGACCCGCTGCGATCGACGGGGTCCGTTGCCGAGCCTGCCGGCAACAGCAGCGTCATCGCCGCCGAGTGCATGCCCGGCATTTTTTCGGCCAAGAGAGTGAGGCCGTTCTCAAACGTGTGCTGAAAGTATCGATCCGCCAACGTAACGCTCCTTCGTGAACCAACGGGACAATCATCCAAGTATAAGCGAGTCGGCGACCGCCGCCAGTTTATGGAATCGTGGGCGGCAGTTGTGGTAAAGTTTGGGGGGGAACGACGGCAACGCCGCGGCGTCGGCGGTGTCGTTCGCGATCGGGTTCACCTCTCATCTGTAACAGGATCGTATGGCACGGAATCGACCTTTTTTTGCGGCGAAGTTGATCACCGGATCGTTGGTTTTCATATCGGTCCCGCTCTCCCGCGGCGCCGCCCCCGCCGCTGCCGAACCGTATTCGGTCGGACAGAAAGTGGAAGTTCGCGAAGGTGACAGCTGGTCACCGGCGAGCGTGACCGGCCAGGAGGGGCGGAAATTTCACGTGCACTACGACGGCGGTGACACGTCCGCCGACGAATGGGTCCTCCCCGACCGGATTCGCAAGCCTGGTACGGCGGCCGGGCCGGCGACACCTTCGACCCCCGGCACACCGCCCGTGACGGTGACCACCCCCGCTAAACCCAAGCCGGCCGCGAATGCGGCGTTCGCGATTGGTGACAAGATCGAAACCAAATGGGGCGGGCTCTGGCGAAAATCCGCGGTCGTTCGAAAGCACGACGACTGGACGCTCGTCGAGTACGAAGGTTCGACCTACGAATGGGTACAGCCATGGCGATTACGCAAATTGGGCTCGAAGGAGGACGAGAGCAAATATGCGACGCCCCGCATCTTCGACAGGAAAAACACGCAGCCGCCTAAGGAAGTTCCGGACGGTCCCAAGGAAGCCCCGGTTGCCGACCCGCCTGCGCCGACCGAACCGGGAACGAAACACAATCGGCCGAGTCGCGACAACGTCGATAGCTCCGATGCACCAGCCGGCGCGGGAACCATCAGCGACACCGAAGGCCCCAACGGCATCCCGATCACCAAAGCAGACCTCGTCGGTGGGGTCGACGTCGAACCAACCAAAGTCGAAATGCCCGCGACGGCCGACCCGGTGCCGTTGGCGCCGGCGCCGAAAATGATCGGGCTGAGCCACGGCATCCCGGCTCTCGGAACGCGGACGGAGTTGCTGGTTAATCCGCAGGGGAAATTCGCGCTGTTGTCGTTTACCCCCACCTCGGGCTACCTGACGTTGTCGATCCAACGCATCGACCTGGCGCGGGAAGATGCCGACAAAGTCGTGCCGTTGTCCCCGAACCTTCGCGCGATGGCGATCAGCGCCGACGGCAAACGGCTGGTCACCCGATCCAGCTCCGCCGCCCAGGGCGGGAACTGGCGATTGGATCTGTGGAACATCGACAGTGAAAAACCGAAGCCGCTTCTCAGCTTCCGCGCGTACGACCCCGACACCGGCGGGTCGGACACGGTCATCTGGGCCAACTTCGTCGATGCAACCCATCTCATTACCTGCAGCTCGGCGCACGCCATCACGTTGTGGCTGCTAAGCGATACGTCAGTGAAAGAAGTCTACATGCTGCAAGGCGACGAGAGCCTTTGGCCCCACGTGAGCCCGGGTGGGAAATATCTGATCGTCGGATTCGGGAATCAGCTGACGATTTGTGACGCATTAACCGGCAAATGCGTTTTGAAGGCGGCGGCCGCCGAGGCCAAGAGCATGGCTTCCAGCGTGCGGGGCGACCTGAAACGGCTGGCGATGGTCGGCAATCAGCGGCTGATCATCTCGGACCTGGAGCACGACAAGATCGACACCGACGTCGGGATCGCCGGCTGCGCCGGGTCGAGCATCAGCTGGATTGGGAACAATCTGCTGCTGATCGACGATCGATATCTTTACGACACCGACCACCGGGCGGTGGTCTGGGAGTACACGTCCGCGGGTTGGCCGATCGCTTCGCTGGTCGGCACCAAGCTTTGGTTCATGGCTGCGAACGGGACGGCGGTCGGGAAAGGCCCCGGCCGGTCGTTGCTAACCTCGGTCACGGTTCCGGATCCGAAGGTCGCCAGCGCCGATCAGCATACCGAAGACGCCGCGTTCGCGGTGCAACCGGGGTCGCGGATCTCTCTCGAAGTCAACGTCAATGGAAGCGCGGATGACCGGCAGAAGGTGATCGACCGCCTGACTAGGCAATTGCAGGCGAACGGAGTCACCGTCGCCGACGGTCTCCCGGTCAAGTTGGTCGCGGAAACCAAGGCCGGCGAAACGCATTCGCAGACCTACCGGTCCATGGGGTTCGGCGGGGACGGGCATACCGAAACGGTCACCTCGACGAGCACCATTTTTAGTCTTTCGTTCGTGGTCGACAGCAAGCCCGTCTGGACGACCAGCTCACAGACCGGCGGGATTCTGCCGATGTTCGTGTACCACAAGAAGGACCAGTCGATCGGGGACGCGGTCGGGCAGGACAACCAGAACAGCGTCGAATGGTTTTTGCACGTGCCGTTCCCACGCACGATCCTAAAGCCCCGCGACCCGCTGGGGAGTTCGCCGCTGGGCGCGGTCAGTGGCCGGTCGCGAAACGGCCGATAGCGCGGCCGCGTCCGGAGAAGTTGCCAACGGCCAACCGGTTCCCACAATCAACGGTCATGGCGACGATCCTTGGTATTGAATCCACGTGCGATGAGACCGCCGCCGCCGTTGTCGTCGACGGGCACGGCGTTCTGTCGAACGTCGTCGCCACGCAGTTCGAACTGCACGCGAAATACCGGGGCGTGGTGCCCGAGATCGCCAGTCGGGCGCACATCGAAAATATGCTACCGGTCATCCGCGAAGCGGTCGACCGCGCGGGCGTTTCGCTGTCCGATCTCGATGCGATAGCGGTTGCGTACCGACCGGGGTTGATCGGCTCATTATTGATCGGTGTGACGGCGGCGAAGACGCTCGCCTGGTCGCTCGGAAAACCGCTGATCGGGGTGGATCACGTGCACGCTCACCTATACAGCGTGCTGCTCGATCCGCAAAAGAAAGGGATAACGACCGCGCCGAATCGCGACCAAGACGCCGGGCGCTTTCCCGCTGTCGGGTTAGTCTGCAGCGGCGGACATACGGCTCTGTACCGAGTGGGTTCCTGGACCGACATCGAGTTGATCGGTTCGACGATCGACGATGCCGTCGGTGAAGCGTACGACAAGGTTGCTGCCATTCTCGGGCTGGGCTACCCGGGCGGGCCGATCATCGACCGCCTGGCGAAAGACGGCGATCCTGCCGCGGTGAAGTTCCCGCGGAGCCTGCTCGACCGCGAGTCGCTGGATTTTTCGTTCAGCGGTTTGAAGACGGCGGTGCTGTATCGCGTCCGCGGCATCCCCACCAGACGCGAACCGAAACCCGACTCAAAGCCCGCACCGACCGAGGCCGAGATCCGCGACATCGCCGCGAGCTTTCAAGCCGCGTGCGTCGACGTGATCACGCGAAAACTTCGCCGCGCCGTCGAACAGACCGGTGCCCGGTCGGTCATCATCGGCGGCGGCGTCTCTGCCAACCGTGGCCTTCGCGCGGCGTTGGCCCGATTCGACGTGCCTGTCGCTTTCCCAGAGCTCGCCTATTGCACGGACAACGCGGCAATGATCGCAGGCTTGGCCGACATTAATTTTAACAGTGGGATATTTTCGGGTTTGGAACTGGACGCGATCACGTACAGCCAATTCCGCCGTTGAATCAGGTTTGAACGACCCTATTTTCCGCCGAGCAGCCTGACGCCTTCTTCCCTGGACTTGGAAATCTGAAACAGTTTTTCCAAACAGCAGGTCCGAAAAATCTGCGTCAAACGAGGGGAAAGCGCGTTCAACACGAGCTTCCCTCCGCCGCTTTTGATGTGCTGGCGGATGTTGATCATCAGGCCCAGCACCGAACTGCCCATGTAGTCAACTGCGGTCAGATCCAGCAGCCATCGCCCGTTGATTTTTCGGTCGAGTTCAGACACCAGTGATTGATTCAGTCGGTCGAACTCTTCGGAGTCGAGGTGCTCGGGCAGCCAAAGCTCGATCACATTCACCGACTGCAACGTGGTAACTTGGACGAAATCCCTGGCCATCATGTTCCTCGGCCCCGACGGGCCCGGCGACGCGTATCAATCGGATCACGGCGACCGCTCGTCGCCGGAATCAGCGTAGTTTCAACGACTCGCCGTCGAACGTCAAACCCAGCGGGATGATCTCGACGGCCTTTCGGTCCCCGTGCTTGCGCACGGTCCCGCCGACCCAGGCTTGATATCCCGCGGCCTCGGCAAGCCCGACGCAGCGGCCCGCGTCGGACGGATCGACGTATGCCGCGAAACCGATTCCCATGTTGAAAGTGGCATACGCCTCTTTCAGATCGACCGGACCGGCCCGCCGGATGAATTCAAAAACCGGTAACGGCGGACGCACGTCTGTCATTTCGTAAACGAACGGTTCGGCGAGCCGCATGAGCTTTCGCCACCCGTGCCCCGTAACGTGTGCTGCGTAGTGCAGGGGCAACATCGCCTGCTGACAAGCGGCGACGAATTTCACGTACACGACGGACGGGTCGAGCAACGCTTCGCCGTAGGTTCTGCCGTCACTCATGCGCGACAGGTAACCATCAGGCAACTGATCGGCGATCTGCCGGCAGAGGGTCAGACCGTTGGTCTGCACGCCGCTGCTGGCGACCAGCACGACTGCGTCCCCGTCCTTGACCTGCCCGGTGATTCGATTCGACTTGGGGGCGACCCGCCCGACTGCCGACCCGGCGAGCACGATGGTCCGCGGGTCCACGATCCCGCGCAGCGTCGGTGTCTCACCGCCGCCCCAGACGGCCTGTGCCTGTACGCAACCCTCGGCAAAACCCTCGGCCAGATCCGCCGCCGCTGTCCCGTTGGCGAACCATGCCGAGTCCCCCACCGCCGCGTGCATGGCGACCGAGATCGGCAGCGCCCCGACCGTGATCAGGTCATTGACGATCGTCGCCACGGTATCGATGCCGATGTTCCGGTAGAAGCTTTTGCCTGTAAGCCGCAGCATCTCGTCGGCGATCAGATTCTTAGTGCCCAGTCCTTCTTCGACGTGCGCCAAGTAGGCGTCCGGCATCTCCAGCAGGTAAGCGCTTTCACCACGAATTCCCGGCACTTCGCTCATGCCGTGCAACTGCAGCGACGGCGCGGTCCCCGCCGCCGCCTTTTGGCAGGCGCGCTTGAACGCGTCGAGTTGGTCGTAGTTCACGCCGCTGGCTTCGTAGCTGAGACCGGACATGCCGAGTTTGTAGGGTACCGAGCGCGTGGGGTCAAAACTGCGACTTCAATTCGGGTTTTCCCGAACGAACGCGGCACCGGTTCGAGACCGACGTGCCGCCTCAAGGGTCGACTTCAATCGGGGACAAGCTGGGCTTCGGTTGTTTCTTCACTTTCGGCTTGCCGTTCGCCTTTGCCTTGCCTGAAGGTGTTTCGGATTTCGCGACCTGCGGCACCGCCGACTCGGGTTCGACTTCGATGCCGAACACGTCGTTCAAATCGGACGAGGCGATAATCTTTCTTCCCCCGCCGTCGGCCTCGAACGCCGGGGATTGAGTTGCCTCGGTCAGCAGCTCAGTGTGATCGACCTGCCGAAGCTTGAATAACAAATCAGGCTGCTCATCGAGCCGGCAACCGACGCCGTACAACACGGCGGCGAGGTGCTTACACATCAACGCCGAGTCGGGGCAACTGCACTGAAGTTCTATCTCGTCGCTCTTGGGAAATAGACCGTCGTTTTTTCCGGTCACGGTGGCCATCACAGAATCCGACAAACGGCCCTGTAGCAACTCGACCAGCGACCCGATCTGTCCCACGCAACGGCCCTTCAGCGATTTCCATCGCCGCTTGTCCAGCGGCGAGATTTTGATCCGGATCGAATAAAGCTCCGACCCCATAACCATCGCAGTGATCAAGCCCGGACGCACCTGCATGTCGAGGATCGCGTCGTTACGGACGTACGATTTACCTTTCGGCAATCGGCTCGCGAAATCGCTCAACGATTCGATCTGTTCGCACCAGGACCGGCCCCAGAATGTCTTCCCGAGCTTGAGCCCCTCGACGTGAACCGGAGAAAGTTCCTGGCCCTTTTCCTTGAGCTTGCCCGCGGTGCGGAGCGCTTTCGCCTTACGCTGCGAGACACTGACGTAGGGCTTGTAGGTGTACCAACCCATAATTCGATATCCCGAAACACTAAACGCCGATCGAGCGACCGAAGCACCGCGAAGCCGGCCCGCCCGGACGTAGCCCTAGACCGCTTCGATCGCCTTGGTCACGTCGAGCGAGACCATGTTCAGCAATCGGTCGTTGTCCATTTCCGTCAGCAGTACGTCGCCGCCTTCGTCGAGCAGGTCTCTGGCGAGGCTGATCTTTTCGGTGATCATTTCGTCAATGCGCTCCTCCACTGTACCCCGGCAGACGAACTTGTGCACCAGAACATTGCGCTTCTGACCGATACGGAACGCGCGGTCGGTCGCCTGGTTTTCGACCGCGGGGTTCCACCAGCGGTCGAAGTGGATCACGTGCGACGCCTCGGTCAGATTAAGACCGGTTCCACCTGCTTTGATCGAAAGTACGAAAAATGGCGGGCCGTCTTCTTTCTGGAATGACTCGACGAGGTCTTTGCGTTTAGCCACGGGCGTTCCGCCGTGGAGAATCAGACCGGGGCGACCGAAAATTCCGCCCAGGAATGCCGCGAGCGGCGTCGTCATCTCGCGGAACTGTGTGAAGATCAACGGCTTTTCCTGCCGCTCGGCAAGCTCATTACAGATGTCGCGAAGCCGGTGAAATTTACCGCTGTGGTCGGGGTGGTATTCACCGTCGCCGGTCAGTTGCGACGGGTGATTGCAGATCTGCTTAAGCCGCATCAGCGACGCCAGCACGATGCCCCGCCGCTGAATGCCCTGTGCCGAGGTTAGGCTTTTCTGCAGCTCGGCGACGATGCGTTCGTACATCGCGACCTGCTGGCGGGTCAGGCCGCAGAACGCATTGACTTCGGTTTTGTCCGGTAGGTCGGCGATGATTTTTTTGTCGGTCTTCAACCGCCGCAAGATGTACGGCCGGACCAGGGTCCGAAGCGGACCATAGGGCTTCTGCTCCTGATCGGACGTTTTCTTGACGAACGCGCCGAACGCCTTTGCCGAACCGAGCAATCCAGGGTTCAGAAAATCAAACAGCGACCACAGATCAGACAACCGGTTTTCCACCGGAGTGCCGGTCAATGCGATCCGACCGATCGTCCGAAGCTCTTTGACCGCGCGTGATTGCCGGGTGCCGGCATTTTTAATCGCCTGCGCTTCGTCGAGGATCACCATTCGCCATTGTCGTTCGCGGATCCAGGGCGTCCGCGCGAGCATTCCGTAGGTCGTGATGACAAGATCAGCCCCGGCCAGATCCGGTTCGGCGTCGGACATATCACCCCGGCGTTCGGACGGGTGGGCGACAAAGGCCGAGAGCGCCGGCGCGAACCGGGAGATCTCAGACTTCCAGTTGGCGATCAGCGAGGCGGGCAGTACCAGCAGGCTGGGCGTTGCATCGGTCCCCGCCGAGCTTGCGGCGTGGTCTTTCACATGAAGCAGCAGCGAGATGACCTGAATCGTTTTTCCAAGCCCCATGTCGTCGGCAAGGCAAGCGCCGAGATTGAGCCGGGACATGAATCGAAGCCAATTGACGCCGATGAGCTGGTACGGCCGAAGCTCCGCGCGCAGCCCTTCGGGAGCGGCGCCGGCGATCGCGGCCGGGTCGCGCAGCTCGGCCAGAGTTTTTTCGAAGGTCGAATCGACAGTGATCCCCGTCCACTCCCGCGCGGCCGCGGGGGCACCGGCGGCGGTGTCGGTTTCCAGCGTCGCGCCGGCGAGCAGTCGCATGCCTTCGAAGAACGAAACCTCCCCACCCTTCGCGTCCTGCTCGACCTTCCGCCAGTGTTTCAGCGCCTGATCGAGCTGGTCGCGATCCACCTCGACCCATTTGTTTTTCAACAGGACCAGTCCCGAGGACGACTCGATCTGTGCCAGTTCTTCTGGCGACAGGTCTTCGCCTTCAAGCGTGACGCCGACTTTAAATTCGATCAGCGCATTCAACCCGATTTTCGATTTTTCGTTCTGTCCGACACTGACGTTCACCACCGGTCGGGGCGGGCGGGTTGCCTTCCACCAATTCGGCACGCGGACGATCAACCCCGCCTGTTCTAGCAACGGGACGTCTTTCAAAAACTGATAAGCGTACTTGGGAGCCCAGGCGAGAGGATGATAAACGTCGCCCGACTCGACCAGTTTTTTGACCCAGGGCGCTTTCTCGGCCGCCCGCTGCACCGGAGTTAACAGCGAAAGAAGTGCCGATCGATCTTTCGCGCCGGCGTATTCCTGTAACGCCCTGCCCAGGGGTTGGTGCAGCACCTTGGCGTTCGCGGTCATCTTCCCGGTGTAGGTCGCGAGGAACGCGAACGGGTGCTCAACGTCCCGCTTGTTTTCCGCCAGGTGGAAGGTGACCCGACCGACGAGCCGCCAGACCGGGTTTTTTTCACGCAAATAAGCCTGTGGGCCGCCATCGGTCTTAGAAATTTGCCCGCGGACCAGCTCGTCCAACTCGGTCCACCAGCCGGCGAGAACCTCGGGTGTGAGATATTCCGCGCCTTTGATTGCCGGCACGGACATCGCGATTTGAGACAGGTCGGCCGCATCCGGCGCGGCGACCGGTGGCAGTTCGGTCGTCTCTTCCAAGCCCGGCGTGTGGCAGAGCCGAGTTAGATAATTTCGCCCGAACTCCCGGCCGAACGCCAACCCGGGTGTTAGCGGAGTCTGCAACTCGACGGTCGCCAGGTGAAGCAAACCCTGCGACGCCCCGGCCTCAAAAGCGGCCGCGATCCGGCGCGAACCCGCACCGCCGGTCGGGTCTTCAGTGCCGTTCACCGAATCCACGAGTGGTCTGCCGTGCGGATTGATCAGAAGTTCAATGCTCATCAGGGGGAGACATCATAGCGGGTTATCCGCCGCACGTAACTGAACGTGCAAAACTTCCTTAAAACGCCGAGAATGCAGCGAAGCAAATTCTCCCATGCCCAGATTTTTGAAGTACATGCTTGTGATTCTTCTCGCCTCGGCGGTGACTGGTCTGGCTCTGATATTGAAAAATTGTTCTGCCGTCACCGCCGGTGCGAATGCCGCAACCCGACCGGATGCCGCACCGCTTTCAAATCGGAATCCAGAATCGCCCACCGCCGACTGGATGCGCGACAACCTGGCCGCGCTCGGCTCTAGAACACTGCGGCAATTGGTCCTGCCCGCGTCCCACGATTCGGCGATGTACCTGTCGGGCTTCCCCCAATCCATGGCACGGACGCAGGACCTGAGCATCTACGCACAACTAACCGCCGGCATCCGTTTTTTCGACCTCCGTCCCCGCTGCACCGACGGACGCATCGTGATGCACCACGGCCCGGTAAACGGCCCCGATCTGTCGACCGTCCTGGCCGATGTTCAGCTGTTCCTCGGTCAAAGTCATCGTGAATTGATCCTGCTTAAGTTCTCGCACTTCGACGCCTTTGATAAGTTCGCTTATGAGTCGGCGGGCGTGCAAATCAGGCAAGCGTTATTGCCCTGGCTTTACGCGAGCCTTCCAATTGGAAAGCGGATCGCGGACCTTCCTCTCAAGGACTATATCGAGCACCAGGCAGTCGTTTTGGTCCTGTTCGACGGACCTTACGCGGCTGAGAATCGAACCCCGGGCTTTTGGGTTTACCGCGACTGGGATAGCACTGATCCGGAACGCGGCGACCTTCGGGTTTTCGATCAGTTCGCCGATTCAATGTCCGACTCGGCAATGCAGGCCGATCAATTCGAAAAATTCGATCGATACACGGGCAAATGTACGAAACGTCCGGAGGTCGACTGTGACCTGTTTCTGCTTTCCTGGACGCTCACCCCTCCGACCAATGTGCCGGCATTTGCCGCTCGGCCGAACCGAGACTTAGCCGCTGCATTGAACCAGAATCCGCTTTCCAACCCTTCGGGTCGAATGATCAATCTCCTGTACACCGACTGCGTGAGCGCCGATCTGACCCGACTCGCGATCCGCCAAAATCTGCGAGACTGTGGTCCGAGCGCCGCTCGCCCCTGAAGCACTTGATGTCTGTACAACAAACAGCAGAGGCTCGCCCGGCAAGCCGCCCGAGGGGCTGAACCCGGCCTATACTGAAGAGACCACCGTGAAGGAGCGTCTCATGCCATCGTTTGCTATTGGCCTGTTTACTGCCTCGATCTTTGTGTTGTGTCTTGGCTCGATGCAGTCGATCGGCTTCGCACGAGACATTGCGACCACTCGGCCGGTCCCAACGCCGCAGTTGAGCCCGAAGGACGTTGTCTCGACAGTCGTCAAAGCGCTCCGAGAAAATGACGCGACTGATTCTGGAATCAAAACCACTTGGGGCTTCGCGTCACCGGCGAACCAGAAAGCGACCGGCCCGCTGCAAAAGTTTATCCCGCTTGTGAAAAATGCCGCGTACGGCACGCTGCTAAACCATCAGTCGGCCGAAGTCCGCGAGATCGCTGTGAAGGACGATAAGGCGGCCGAACTTGCGATCGTGACAGATGCGAACGGTGCGAAATCGTATTTCGTGTTTCAACTGTCGAAACAAACCGACGGCGACTTAAAAGACTACTGGATGACCGACGGCGTCGTTCGTGTCCAACCGCCGGATGCCAACCCCCCCGCCAATCCCGCGCCAAAACTTCCGGACGGTCAGTCGCCAGCCTGAACGCCGCCAACAGCATTCGCCGAACGCAGACAGATATACGATCCAGATAACGCGCCGAACCCGGATCCTTCAACAGTTGCGAATTCTCTAGGGAACGATCAGGGCAATCGCATTTGAATTGTTCGGCGCATCTTCGGTAGCGCCCTTCCCCGGAGGCGGGTATGTTGCTTCTGTCGTCGCGAAGCTTCGCAGAAAATTTAACTTTCTATCCACGAAAGGAGCTCGCGCATCGACGCCCAAGCGACCGATGGTTTGCTGCGCTTTTTTCGAAGCATTCAGGATCCGCGTTCGGCCAATGCACGCCACTGGCTGAGTGATCTGCTGACCGTCGCGATTCTTGCCGTGCTCTGCGGCGCCCGGGGCTGGGCGGCAGTCGAAACCTGGGGGCTTGGCAACCGCGAATGGCTGGCGGCGTTCCTGCAATTGCCACACGGAATCCCTTCACACGACCCGTTCGATCGGGTCTTTGGCATGATCGATCCGCTGAAGTTCGAGCGATGCTTCATGGACTGGACGGCAGCGCTGGTGAAGAACGCCGCGGGGCTGTTCGTCGCGGTGGATGGCAAGACGCTCCGCCACAGTTGGAAGCGGGCGTGGCGCAAGACGCCGGTGCACCTGGTCGGCGCTTTCGTGTCGAAGAACCAACTGGTTCTGGGTCAACGCTTGGGATGGCACGCCACGCAGGAATTTGGGTCATCTCCGATCTCGAACGCTCAAGGGGATTGGTAGGCTGAGGAGGCCGGATGTCGCGAAAAGCATAGCGGCCGATTCTCGTTTGATTGTCTCGATTTCATCGACGTCATTTTTTACACTACGGCGAGTAGCTCCCGGACTGCCGCACTGTCGTCAAGCCACGCGAGTTCATATGTGAGCATGTAGGCCGGCGAATTGGGCCTTACGATGACGCCCGGATATCGCAGGCCTGGCACGATCGCCGCATTGCCGATGCCCGCACCCGCGGCGACGAGCGCGAGTACCTCGGCGGTGGTCAGCACTTCGATCGACACTTTCGGCTCGAATCCCGCCGCTCGCGTCATCTTGTGGTAGGTCTCGTAGATGACGGGCTGCAGTTCGCGGGCAGGCAGGATCATTTGCTCGTCCCGGACGTCGTCGAGCGAAACCGCTTTTTGACGCGTGAGGCGGTGGCCTGTCGGCAGCACGAACACCAGCGGCACTTCAAACAGCCGGCGACGAAACAGGCCGGACGACACGGACGACTCCCATGCGACCGCCACGTCGATCCCGGAGTCGGTGAGTTGCCTGGCCAAGGAGCTTTCGTCGCAGTGATGGAAGCTGACCCGCGTCTCGGGGTGGCGGTCCTTGAAGCGACGCACGAGTGTCCCTACCGGCGGCTGGGCCGCTCCCATCATTAGCCCGACCCTTAACGACTCGATGCCGTCGGCGATACCGCTTCGCGCCGCCCGCACCGCGAGTTCGGCCTGCTGCGCGGCGACGCGGGCGGGCTTGAGAAACCCTTGGCCGGCCGGGGTCAGGCGGATGTCGCGCGAGGTGCGGTCGAACAACTCCGCGCCGACGTGCCGCTCCAGGGCCGACAGCACGCGGCTGACCGACGGCTGCGAAACGCCAAGTTGCTGCGCCGCTTGCCCGAAGTGAAGGGTGTCTGCCAACACCAGGAATACGCGGATTTGGTGAACGTTCATCGATTACACTATAGGCATAGAACTATTCGCGTGGAATAACAATTTGATCATACCTAAATTGTGTGTGAGTAGAGCGATCGCAGGCTCTTTCGTCCGGTCTTGTTCGGATTGACAACACTGTCTTTTCGTTACCTTAGTCAGGAATCAGCGCGGGAATCGATCAGCATCGCCGCCGCATAAGACTTGGAAATAGGCATGACACACGTTCCATTCGACCTCGTTGCTAGCAATACCGATGCCGACAGTGATTGGTCCAGACCAAACACCACGACGCCACGTTCTGCGGGCCTGCCCGAGCAGGTGATACTCCACGCGTTAGGATTGTTCCCTGAGGCGGTTGCCTGGGACGCGGCTCGCGATCGGTTCCTCGTCACATCCGTCACGCGCGGCACGGTTACGGCAGTCCGCGACGACGGTTCTCATGAACTGTTCTCAGACGGTGCAGGGCTGACGAGCGCCAACGCGGTCGTCCTCGACGCGACGCGTGGCCGTTTGCTGGTTGCCGGCGGTGACTTCCATGCGGCATTGGACCCGAGCCGGCCGGGCGAGGTGAAGCTCGCGATCTACGACCTGGCCAGCGGCGAGCGGACGCATTTGATCGATCTTGCCGTGCAAAGCCCCAGCGGCCGGCATTTGGGCAACGGCGTGACCGTCGATCAAGACGGCAACGCTTATGTCACCGACACGCTGTCTCCGGTGATTTACCGCGTGACGCCTGACGGTATCGCCGGCATTCTGGTGACCGACCCGCGCTTTGATGCCGCCGGCGATTTCGGGCTCAACGGCATCCAGTATCACCCCGGCGGCTTCCTGCTCGTGGCGATGAGCCGCAAGATGTATCGCGTACCGCTGGACGCGCCGACCCACTTCACCGAAGTCATCTTGTCCGCGCCGTTCGCCGCCGACAATCTGGCTCTGCGATCCGATGGCCATTTGTTTGCCGCCGCACCGTTTGACGGGGCGGCATTCGAGTTGGCGAGCGATGACGACTGGCGTTCGACGCGAATCGTCGGCCGCATGACGACGTCAATCGCCGCCACAACAACAGGCATGACGCTGCGTGACGACGTGCCGTATGCCTTGAACGCTCACTTCGCGGAGATGTCAAAACAGCCATCCGTGTCGGATTTTGAGATCTTCCGTGTACGAACAATCTGAACCAGAAATCCTACGCAATGGAGCCATCATGAAAACATGTGAAGAACTACGAACCAACGGAACAGTCGCGATCGTCGGGGCCGGCCCGGCCGGCGCGACTCTCGGGCGTCTACTCCAGCAGCGCGGCTTTTCCGTGAAGCTGTACGAGCGCGACGCCTCGTCCACCGCCCGGTCGCAAGGCGGTAGCCTCGACTTACGCAAAGACGCCGGCCAACGTGCCGTCGATGCGGCCGGTCTGACCGACATCTTCGCCAAATACTCGCGCGAAGAGGCCAAGGCATTCAGGATGCTCGACGACCACGGGCAAGAGATTCCCGGCGGCGCGGACGAGACCCATGAGGAACCAGGTCCGGAGATCGATCGCGGCGATCTTCGCCAACTGCTGCTCGATTCGCTGAAGCCGGACACGGTCGCATGGGGCCACGCGGTGAAGGAAGTTCAGCCTGAGTCGGACGGGCGGTGGCGGCTGACATTCGAGGATCGGCCGCCGGTCGTCGCGGACCTGGTCGTCGGCGCTGACGGCGTCGGGTCGAAGGTTCGATCACAGCTTACGCCCGTGCGACCGACCTACATCGGCATGTCGATGCTCGCGGCGATCATCCGAAAAGACCTGTGGCGTGGATCGGAACTCGACAAGATTCTCGGCGAAGGCTCGGTGATGTACGCCGGCGGCGAGAAGACGATCTTCGTGCAGCGCTGCGCGCGGGATTTGATCTTGCTTTACTACTCGGTCAAAGGCCCGAAGGACTGGCCGGAGTCGGAAGGCTTTTCGCTGGCGGACACGGGCAAGGTGCTGGCGGCCGTAAAGACAGAGTATGCCGAGTGGTCACCAAAGGTCGTCGAGATGCTCACGGCGGTCGAGGGCAAGATCCAACGCTGGCCACTGTCGGTGATGCCGCCAGACATCGAATGGAAGTCGAAACCCGGGCTGACGATGGTCGGCGACTCTTCGCACGCGATGCCGCCGTTTACAGGCAAGGGCGTCAATCTGGCGATGCTCGATTCGCTCGAATTGGCCGACTGCCTGATCGCCGATCCGCACTCAGACTTCGCGAAACCGATTGCGGCATTCGAAAAGCGCGTGCAGGTGCGAACCAAACAGGAGATTGGCATGTGTCTAGCGATCGGCTCGCAGCACTACGGGATTGACGTCGACTTCGGCAAGCAGCGCGATGTCCGTTAAGCGTGATTGCCGTTTCGACGAGTTTCAAATTAACCTGTGTGCTTGCGAGGCTAATCATGATTTTTAAGAAGAGTTTTGCTTTGTTTGCTGAACTCGAAGCAAACAACAATAAGGCGTGGTTCGACAAGCACCGCGACGAGATACACGAATACGCAGTCGCACCGCTCACCGCAACGCTCGAAGCGGCAACCGCCGCACTGGCATCGACAAAGGTGCCGATGATCGGCGGCGCCGCGACGTTGTTCCGGATCAACCGGGATATTCGTTTCGCGAAGAACAAAGCCCCTTACAAAACGTCGGTGAGCGGTCTGATGACGCCAGATGGAACTAAGTGTGGAGACGAGGGCGTTGTCTACCTCCAGCTCGACGAGCGCGGCGGGCACATGTCGGCCGGATATTACAACGTCGAACCACTAGTCCTGAAGCGCATCCGGGACAAAATCGTCGAGCGACCGGATAAATTTCGGAAGGTCATCAAAGGTCTTCAAAAGGCTGGTTTTGATCTGGTACGGGAGAGTCCCCTGACGGGGATGCCGAGGGGTTATTCGCCATATGCGATAGAGTGGTTTTCGGAATATCTCAAGTTGAAATCGTTCTTGGTTCGCACTCGGCTCTCTAAAGAGATTTGGATCAACGGAACGATCGTACGACATCTCATCGATCACACGATCAAGTGCTCGTCACTGATTCGCTTCGGTCAGAGCAAATAAATGTGTAGTTGAGAACCGCATTACGAATCTACCCATTGTTAGAGATGCGGTTTAATAATTCCTGCAAAAGATGTCGCTCGCCATTGGATAGTACGGAAGTCTTGTCCAAAGACGCGCTCAACGTGGCGGCTGCCCCTCCTGCTCCTTGGTCGGCACCTGTGATCGACTCGCCGGTAATGGCGCCCATGACCGCCTCGCGTGCGGTCGCGGATAGGCCGGGATCGCGTTGGTGTTCCGGCGTTTCGAGCAGCGTGAGCACCGTGCCGTTGTTCGCAGCCCGCAACAGGGCGATGGCCCTGTCCTCACTCATCCTAAGGCGTCCCGCGCGCGCGATGTTCCGCATTCGCTGCCGTAGAAAGTTAAGCCCCGCGACGACGGCAGGTGAGTGCGGGCGTGGGTGTGGATCGCCACTCATGATCGCGAACAAACCGGGGTGGGCCAAACCAAACGTCACGTGCATGTCCCACGCGTTGCGAAGGTCCTGCACGGGGTCGGGATGGGCTTCGCGCGTAACCTTTCCTGCGACGTACGCGGTCAACACGTGATCGGCGACCGCGTCAAGCAGACCGCGCTTATCGCCGAACAGGCGGTAAATGGTCGGTGCCTGCACTTTGGCGGCCAGGGCAACGGCACGTGTCGTCGCGGCGTCGCGACCGCCAGCGGCGATTAAGTCGGCGGCGGCGGCGACGATCCGCTCGCCGACGGCATCGGGGTAGATGACTTCCTCGTGTGCAACATTCATCTCGGTCATGTCGGAACGATACCACGATTTCATTTCCGTCGATAGGATTTTCTTGTTATCAACGATATTCAGTGCTATCGTGTCTCGATTAACGTCGCTAACGCCAACGTATTATCACAAGTATTTGACATGATTATCGTTACCGGAGCTACCGGCCAACTCGGCCACGCCATCGTCCATCATCTGATCAAACTAGTTCCTGCGGCCACAGTTGGCATCAGCGTCCGCGATCCTAAGAAGGCTAACGATCTGGAAGCGCTCGGCGTCCGGGTCCGGCAAGGTGACTTCGGCGACCCGGCGAGTTTGCGACACGCCTTTGAGGGCGCGAATCAGGTGCTGATCGTGTCGTCAAATGCACGGGCCACAGGCGGCGATCCGCTCGCGCAACACCGCTCGGCCATCGATGCCGCGAAGGCCGTTAGCGCGACGCGGGTCGTTTACACGAGTCACATGGCCGCGAGTGGTGTCTCGGCATTTTCGCCAATGCTCGACCACGCCGCGACCGAAATCATGCTCCAACAATCCGGACTAGCATGGACCGCCCTCCGTCACGGCTTCTACGCGTCGAGCGGCATCATGCTAATGGGCGACGCGCTGAAGACCGGCGTTGTAGAAGCTCCGGCGGACGGCAAAGTCTCCTGGACCGCGCGCTCCGACTTGGCCGAAGCCGCCGCAATCATCCTCGCCAGTGAAGGCCAATTCGAAGGACCGACGCCGCCTCTCACCGGATCCGAGGCGCTTGACCTGGCCGACCTCGCGGCGATCGCGTCGGACGTGCTCGGCAGGCCCGTTCGGCGGAGCGTCATTTCGGACGAGGAGTTGAAGACGAAGATGGCCGCACGCGGCGCGCCGTCGGCAGTAACTAGCATCACGCTCGGTCTGTATGCCGCGAGCCGCAACGGTGAGTTCTCAACCGTCGATCCCACGCTCGAACGACTGCTCGTCAGACGCCCGATCAGTATGAAACAATCAATCGCTGAAACGGCGAATGCTTAATTCATCAACTCAATAAGGAAACTTAAAAAGGAACGCTATGTCTATTATCGTCGTAACCACCCCCACGGGCGCTATTGGCCGTCATGTTATTGAGAATCTGCTCGAACACGATCAAACCATTCGCGTCATTGTACGCGACCCGTCCAACCTCTCGACGAAGGTGCGAGAACAAGTCGAAGTGGTGCAAGGTTCGCACGGCGACGAGAAGGTCGTCGATAAAGCCCTTAAAGGGTCAGACTCTGTGTTCTGGCTCGTGCCGCCCGACCCGCGTGCCGAAAGTCTCGACGCGGCCTATTTGGACTTCACCCGCCCTGCGTGCGAGTCGATTCGGCGTCACGGCGTAAAGCACATCGTCAGCGTGTCGGCCCTCGGCCGCGGTACGCCGATGGCTGGGCGAGCCGGGCTTGTGAAGGCATCGCTCGCAATGGACGACTTGCTCGCGGCCACCGGCGCGAAATTCCTCGCGCTCACGATGCCGTCGTTTATGGACAACCTGCTCCGGCAGGCCGCCGCTATCAAGGCACAAGGCGTGTTCCGTTCGCCGATCGACCCGGATCGCAAAATGCCGACCTGCGCCGTCGCCGACATTGCCGCCTCTGCGGCAGGGCTGCTGCTCGACACCTCTTGGACCGGCAAGGGCCACGTCGCCGTCCTCGGCCCGGAAGACCTGTCGAATAACGACATGGCCCAAATCCTCTCGGAAGTTCTCGGCAAACCAATCCGCTACGAACAAGTTTCGTTCGACGCCTTCGCGACTCAATTGAAGAAAAGCGGCATGTCGGACGCGTTCGTTCACGGCTACGTCGACATGATGCGTGCCAAGAACGACGGCTTGGACAACGCCGAGCCGCGTACGGAGGAATCAACTACGCCCACGAGCTTCCGCCAGTGGTGCGCCGACGTTCTGAATCCCGCCCTCACTAATTAAAGGAACCGACACCATGCGAATCAACGACAACACCATCCTCATCACCGGCGGCACCAGCGGCATCGGCCGAGCGCTGGCCGAACGACTGCACGCCCGCGGAAACCAGGTCATCATCGCCGGCCGGCGGCAAACACTGCTCGATGAGATCACTGCCGCGAACCCCGGTATGCAAGGCATTGCGGTGGACCTTCGGCACGCCGCCGCCATTGACGCCTTTGCTGCCGACGTCCGCTCTCGCTTCCCCGCGCTGAACGTCCTGTTCAACAACGCCGGAATCTCCGTGGCTGAAGACTTCGCGAGCGACGCGACCGACCTTTCGGTCGCGCGGTCTATCATCGACGTCAACATCGTCAGCGTGCTCCACCTCACCGCGGCGCTGCTTCCCACGCTCAAGCTTCAGCGGGACGCGACGATCGTTACCACCACGTCCGGATTGGCGTTCTTGCCGGCCGTCGCATATCCGACCTACAGCGCTAGCAAAGCGTTTCTCCACTCGTGGTTGCAGTCGTTGCGTGCTCAGTTGCGCGGGACGTCTGTCGAGGTCTTGGAACTCACACCGCCATACGTACAGACCGAGTTGAGCGGGTCTTTCCAAGCGAGCGACCCGAACGCCATGCCGCTCTCCGACTACGCCGACGAGGTGATGCGGGCTCTGGAAGGTTCCGACCTGCCGCACGGCGAGGTTCTTGTCGAGCGGGTCAAGCCACTCCGCTGGGCCGAACGCGATGGCACCTACGAAAAAGTGTTCACGATGCTCAACAAGGTGGCGCCGTGACGCCATCCGACCCGAAGAGCGGACAGGAGACTTTGCGGACGCCGAACAGATGCCCGAACCGCTCTTGGGCTCGTCGCTTCGGCATATGTCACATGACCGCCGCGAATGCCAACTGCTGACCCAAACGACCTGAATGATTTTTAGCTAACAGAGGATTTTCTCATGCATATTTTCGTCACCGGAGGAACCGGATTCATTGGTTCCGCCATCGTCAAAGACCTGCTCGAACACGGGCATCAAGTTCTCGGCCTGGTCCGCTCGGACAAGTCCGCCGCAGCACTGACCAAAGTCGGGGCCGAAGCGCATCGCGGCGCGCTCGAAGACTTGACAGCCTGCGCAGCGGCGCGGCGGCGTGCGACGGCGTGATCCACACCGCGATTATCCACGACTTTTCCGATTACGCGGGGGCCGGCGAAACCGACCGCCGTGCCGTCGAGGCGCTCGGCGGAGTGCTCGGAGGAACTCATCGGCCCTTCGTGATCACGTCGGGCATCACCGTCCTCACGCCAGGCCGCGTCGCGAAGGAAGACGGCATTCCTGACACCAGCGCACCATCGGCGATCCGCATCCCGTCCGAAGAAGCCGTGCTGGCGATGGCCTCGCGAGGCGTGCGCACGTCGGTCGCACGGCTGCCGCCGTCCCTCCACGGTGACGGCGACCACGCTTTCGTTCCCGCGATGATTGATATCGCCCGCAAGACGGGCGTCTCGGCCTACATTGGCGACGGGGCGAACCGCTGGCCCGCCGTGCACCGCCTCGACGCCGTTCAACTGTATCGCTTGGCTCTTGAAGATGCTCCGGCTGGATCGGTGCTGCATGGCGTCGGCGATGAGGGCGTGCCCGTCCGCGACATCGCTGCAGTGATTGGCCGTCGGCTCAAAATTCTCGTTAAATCAATCACGGCCGAAGTAGCGAAAGATCACTTCGGCTGGCTTGCGTACTTCGCGTCGATCGACGCCCCGGCATCGAGCGCCATGACTCAAAGGCTTCTTGGATGGAGTCCTGTTCAGGCCGCGACCATTCAAGACCTTGATCTCGAGGAGTATTTCGCGACCGGCATAAATTGATACACTTAAGCTCGCAATCTGACTTGGGAGAAGGAATGGACAATCAAACAACGAATGAACCTCTTTCCGCAGCACCTATCCCGCCTGACGACTTGCGGCGGAACTTTAAGATCACTGCGTCTGACGATGAAGCCGTTCCGCACCTCGGACTGGTAGGCGACACGTACACGATTCTGTTGTCGGGCTCGAACACCGACGGACGGTACTGTCTGATAGATATGCAGATCCCGCCCGGCGGAGGACCGCCGCCGCACCGCCACGACTTCGAAGAGTCGTTCACAGTCCTCGCCGGCGAAATCGAGGCTACTTTCCGCGGCAACGAATCGGTCGTGAAGACGGGTCAGACATTGCACATCCCGGCCAACGCGCCACACTTTTTTAAGAATATTTCTGGCCAGCCGGCCCGGCTGCTTTGTATTTGTTCGCCGGCAGGACAGGAGGCATTTTTTGAGCAAGTCGGTGTTCGCGTGAAAGACAGAATTACTCAGCCGCCAAAGCTCGACGAAGTTGCACAAATGGCGCTGGAGCAGAAGGCCGAGATTCTCGCTTTGAAGTACAAAACCGAAATGCTAAAGGTTTAATTACTATGCAAGAACAATGATGCTGAAGCTGCGAACTGAAGCACGCCGAGAAAAAAACACCCGAGCAGTCCTTTGCCCGACCGGCGAGTGTAGCAACGATCGTAATTAACTCGGCAAGTACAACGGGCTTGGGAACGTGCATTTGGAACACCGTACGAATCGCCTGCATTCAGTCCTCGACGCGTGTGTAGGCGGTCAACGCTAACGCGGGGGCCGCAGTGGCGGGTATCGTTCATGACTTTTCCTCCGGACGGTATGCCTGCTTCGAAGATCGTTATGCTGCCGGTCCACGCGCAAATGCCATGGGCGGAATGCCGACATATCGAGTGAACGCGACGCTGAATGCGCTGGCGGAGCCGTAGCCGACGTGTTGTGCGACTTGCGCGACGCCGGCGTCATTTTTCCGCAGCAGGTTCTTGGCGAGGGCCATGCGCCAGCCGAGCAAATACTCCATCGGTGCGACGCCGACCGCGCGGCGGAATCGCTCGAAAAACGCCGAGCGAGAGAGCGCGGCCTCCTCTGCCAGTTGCCCGACCGTCCAAGGCTTGGTCGGACTTTCGTGCATGCGTCGGATCGCCACCGACAACCGCTCGTCGGCGAGCCCACGCACCAAGCCGGGCGATGCTTCGGTTCCGGCCGCGGATCGGAGGGCCTCGATGAGAAGAACCTCAAGCAAACGGGACAAGATGACGTCTCGTGCGGGACGCCGCTCGCGTGATTCGTCGCCGACGAGCTTGACGAGAGTCGCCAGTCGTTCTTCTCCGCGCACGTGGATGAGTTGCGGGATGAGCGAAACCAGCAACGCCGCGTCGGGTGATTCGAACACGCAGTACCCGACCAGCCACCGCGTGTCCGGCGGACCGCTTTGATCGCCATGCCGGATCTCGCCGGGAACCAGATCTGCACCAGAACCGATTGCCGACGGCGGCGACGGATGCTCCGCGTTGGATATCGTGAAGCTGGGTGCCGACGGAAGCAGGACGAAATCGCCGTCGCGGAGGGTGATTGCTTCATGGCCATCTACAGCGAGCCGGCATGAGCCGTTGAGGATCGCACAGTAAAACGGCTTTTCGTATTCCGTGCGGCGCACGCTCCATCGGCCGGCACCGCTGACGAGCTTCGACGAAGGTGCGCCCGGCCGGAGGAGCGAGACAACCTGAGCGAGTGGATCAATGATGTCTGGACTCCTGCTAATGCGATGCGGACTTCTTATTATAGACAGTCCACAATATGCCGTCTATCTTTTTGTCAGTTCAACCCCACAGGAGTTCTTCTGAAAACTGTCCTCATCACCGGCTGCTCTTCAGGATTCGGACGCGAAACCGCCCGCTACTTCCTCGACCGTGACTGGAACGTCATCGCAACCATGCGAACGCCGCGCGAAGACGTGCTGCCTCGCTCCGAGCGGCTGCGGATTCTTGCCCTCGACGTCACAAAGCCGGAGAGCATCCGCCAAGCGGTCGATGCCGCCGGGCTGATCGACGCGCTGGTCAACAACGCCGGCGCCGGCTTCATGAGCTCGCTCGAAGGCACGCCCATGGACACGGTCCGCCAGTTGTTCGAGGCGAACACCTTCGGCCTGATGGCGATGACGCAGGCGGTCTTGCCGCAGTTCCGCGAACGCAAGGCGGGCGTGATCGTCAACGTCTCGTCGAGCACGACGCTCAAGGCGCTACCGCTGTTGTCGGTTTACACGGCGACCAAAGCGGCCGTGAACGCGTTCACCGAATCGCTCGCGGTCGAGCTCAAGCCGTTCGGCATCCGTATGAGCCTCGTCCTCCCGGGGCAGGCCCCCGAAACCCCGTTTGCGAAAACGGCGCAGGCCAAATCACAAGGAGCAATCCCCGAGGCGTACGCGGAAATCGCGAAGAACCTCTTCGCGGCGGCGGCAGCCAACAAATCCGCTTTGACCAAAGCGAGCGACGTCGCCGAGGCGGTCTGGCTGGCGGTCAATGACCCCTCGTCGCCACTACGCATCCCGGCCGGCGCGGACGCCGTCGCGCTGTCGAAATAGCGCCTGGCCAACTGATACCAAAATTTAAAAACTAACTTGGAGAACTGCCCATGAGACTCGATCAACGGACCATCCTGATCACCGGCGGTTCCAGCGGAATCGGCCTGGAACTGGCGAAGCGACTGCTGGGCCAGCACAACAACCAATCAAAAGCTGCGAGGCGTCGGATTGGTCGCTTCCTGAGTGGCGTTTACGCGGCATTCAGCGGACGGCTTACGAAATTGCGTGCTGTGCTGGGCCTGCAAAATCCTTGGCGAGTCGGTCGCTCAGCAATCGTGTTTCCGCACTCGCCGGAATCGTCCAAGCCTTTTCAGCAATCCGGTAGGTGAAGCCGTTATCTTTCAGCTCGGCAATTACATCGTTTGCTGGTCTTTCCTTGAACGTGAACACACGCTGTTTGAAGCGGCGGTCCTCACCCATTTCGAAATCCCGGGAAGTAAAAACAGCTCTATACGGGTCGCCCCAGTTCTTGGCCTCCGGCGTTACAATCGAACCGTCTTCTTTGACAGGCGGGCCGTTGATATAGGCCGGGCATGTGGCAATGTCCGGTTCCCGAGCTGCTGGCCATGCTGGACTTGGCGGAGGCGACCGTGACCATTGACGCCATGGGTTGCCAGCGGGAGATCGCTGCTCGGATCCTCAAGCAAGACGCCCATTACATTCTGGCGGCGAAGGACAACCAGCCGACACTTCACCAGAAGGTGAAAGGACTGCCGGATGAAGCGATCCTTGATGCATTCAAAGACATGCAGCACGCCTTCGCCGAGGAAGTTGACGATGACCACGGCCGCCTCGAGACCCGGCGCGTCTGGGTAACGAACCAAGTCAAATGGCTGGGCCAGGAACTTCTGGACCTGTGGCCGGGACTGGCCAGCGTGGCGGTGGTGGAATGCACGCGGCAGAACCTGGGCGACATCAGCGGCAAGGTGAGCACCGAACGGCGATACTTCATCAGCAGCCACGACGGCACCAACGCGCAACTGATCGGCGACGCAGTCCGCAGCCACTGGGGCGTGGAAAACGGACTGCATTGGTGCCTGGATGTCGCCATGAACGAAGACACCAGCCGCATTCGGATAAACAACGGAGCCGAGAACTTCTCCCGCCTGCGGCGAATCGCGTTGAACAAGCTCAAACGGTGGCAGATCAAGAAACCGAACGGGAAAATCCTCAAAGTTGGCATTCGCATCAAGCAGCAGATGTGTGGATGGAGCCGGGAAAGCCTTATTCAAGCGTTACTCGCCTAGATGCGATTGCCGTGCACCAAACGCAGGGCAAAATCATTTGGCTCCAACATCTTGCCGCCAACCCGCGCCATGCACTCAGATCGAGGTCGATACTCCATTGCCAATAACTAAAGCAAAAGAGTTACATTCATATGCTTCTGCCCTGGCACCAAACGCCATCTGCCATCCTTGTCTCTTGCAAGGCCCGGAATCATACCGTATAGTTTCGAATCGTATGGTTTTTGACCACTACCGATCTTCGCCATCTGTCTCCGTCCTTTCGACGGCTGACATTGTAACCGCATCTGGCAAAATCGCGGTTTTCGGTGGTAAAAATTGTGGAAAAAAGTCAGAAATGCTACGCTGTAAGTTTTGAACTCGCAAGGACTTGTAACGCGGGCGTAGCTCAGTGGTAGAGCGTCACGTTGCCAACGTGAATGTCGAGGGTTCGAACCCCTTCGCCCGCTTAATTAAACGCCTTTAAGTCAATGACTTAGAGGCGTTTCTTTTTCTACCCTCGACCGCCTACACATTTACTACCCGCGAGACTACCGGAATTGGGCGAAAAACACGGCGATTTCCGTTTGCGGAAGATCTGTCGTTGGTTTGAACAGGCCTTGCGCCTTACCTCGGGAGAAAAGCGTCGTCGAGCCCGTCCCAATCATGGGACAACATCCAAAAAAGCTCGAATTGTCTTGGCATAAACCTTTGAAGCAATGGCGCAAACGGCACAAGGGCAAGGAGTACTATCTCTGTACCAGGAACCCTTCTTGCCTTTCCCAAAAAATTCAGACCTCTCAAATTCCTACGTCGACTGCAATGGGGTCAAGGGTACCCGATGAAGTTTACATGCCAAGGTAATAATGTATCCGTTGATTTACTCGTTAGATCCTTGTGTGTCATGTAATTGTGGGGAGGCAGCTGTTCGATCTTGGACGGTCCATCATTCGATTTTTTCCATAGCGCGTGGGCTAGGCGTTCACACGCCCCTGAGCAATAGCGGGTGACTGTGGCGGGCATCCCCGCTTGGTCCGCAAACAAATGCAGCCACGGCGGGTGCCGTGGCTGCGAGTGTTTCGACGTTATAGCGAATATTGATTAGACAGACTCGCTCACGCGACGGCGACGGCGGAGCAACGCAGCACCGCCGATAAACGCCGATGTCAGGGCTGTCGTTGGTTCGGGAACGGCGACCAGCGTGATCGTTGCCGCTGGGATGGTACCATTCCCCGGTCCCGTAGGATCGAAAGGCGATCCAGATGTATTGGTGAGATCGGTATCAAATGGGCCGCCCAAATTTGCACCCACCCCGTCGAGGGACACAGTAAACGTCGTTCCGGGCATAAAGCCGGTCGTATTCATCGTGACATAGGCCAAAACTCCATTGTCCAGAACAGAAGTCACGCCGCCGTAAGTGACGTCATTCAAGATGACGAGGTTGTCCGATGAATGAGTGAAAGTCCCGGGACCCGAGTTGTTGCCATTGAAAATCGTGCCGGCACTGATAAGGGAAACGGATGTAATCGAGGGACCATTCGTGGTGCTTAAATTGTCCGCCCCGCCGCTGTTAATCTGGACGGCAAGATTGGCTCCGATGATTTGGTCAGCCCCGCTGACGAGAATTCGAAACGTCTGATTTGTACTGTTGGCAAACAACGTCGTCGCGCCAACAGAGACGACTGCCGCGTCGGTCGCTGACGATATGAAAAACGGAATCAGTGCCCCTGCCAAAACGCCCGCCCATTTGAGTTTCGAAATCTGCATTTTCGTTCTCGCCCTTCAATGAAACGCCCAAACTTTGCCGACCCCGCCGGCAAAGACCCGCAAGAGGAAGCCAGTGTCTGGCTTTGCCCATCCCTCACGCGATGAAAGGATTCTACAAAAACAAAAAGAGTATACAATCGTGCGAAAGTTATTTTAACATGTCACATACAACCGTTTTGTCCATTTTATCGTGGTTTGGCTCAGACGTGCAGTATTTGGCAGTGGCGGGTTTGTTAATATTGGCAATTTCTCACCGTTTCGACACGCAGGGCCCGCGATGAAAACCGAAAAACCAGCCGAAGATAGCACATTAGACGCCCAAAAAACGGTAAAATTGACCCACTTCAAGCGAAGGGGGTAACCTCGCAGAGATAAAAAAAAGTTTATTTCGTGTCCGTTCTATCAACCCCACCTTTAATCCGCTGAATTGAATCGGCATCATGCGATCCACTTGGAGGTATCGCATGGATGCAACAGCGAAGATGGATTTGGCGAGTGTTTGGCGACAGCGTGTTACGGCCCAGCAGGCCGCCGGGGAATCGATTCGGGATTGGTGTAAGGCGAATGGCTGCCATGAACACGCGTTTTATTGGTGGCGGGCCATGCTGGGGCTTTCGCCTTTGTCGGGATCGAAGCGACGACGCCGGGTCATACAACCGAAGTTTGCCGAAGTTGTGGTTGATCCGGCTGCGCGCATCAACCATGGAATGACGTTGCGATTTCGCAGCGGCGCGGAACTGACGTTGCCGGTGATGGCGGTTTCGCACATTGCCGAGCTGATTCGCGCGATCGAGGGTGCGAAGTGATTCGCACCACTGGCGTACGGATCTGGCTGGCGAACGCTCCGCTGGACATGCGGCGGTCGTTTGATGCGCTGGCTGAACAGGTGCGGACGATTCTGGCCGATGATCCGATGAGCGGGCATCTGTTTGTCTTTCGCAATCGATCCAGCCAGCGGTTGAAGATTCTGTGGTGGGATCAGGATGGATACGTGCTGTACTACAAGCGGCTGGAGCGTGGGACGTTTCAGTTTCCCGGCGCTGGCGGCAAATCGGTTGCGATCTCTGCCGATCAGTTGAAGCGTTTGCTCTGCGGCTGCCCGATCGAGATTCAAGCATAATTCCGCGGTGTTCGGCGCTTGTCAGGTATTGCGCCCGGCCTCTGAATGTGGTACATCGACGCGCATGTCGGACGGAGCCGATCTTCCTGATGATCCCGCAGTTCTCAAGCAGATGATCGTTCAGATCAAGCGTGAAGCTGCCGAGCGCATCGAAGCGATGCAACTTCAGCACAAGGCGGAGATGGATGCAGTGCTGCGCCGTTTCTATGGCCCGCGCAGTGAGAAGTTTGATCCGACCGAACTGCTGCTGTTCGGGGTGAATGTCGCCGAGCAGATTCCGGTGGATGAGAGGGTGGTGGAGGCCGAATCGGGCCAGAAGCTCAGGACCCGCCGCATCAATCATCACAAGCATGGCCGCCGCAAGCTGCCGGATCATCTGCCGCGGATCGAGGTCATTCACGATCTGACGGACGATCAGAAGAAGTGCCCCTGCTGCGGTGAGCTTCGCATCTGCATCGGCAGCGAGACCAGCGAGCAGTTGGAATACATCCCCGCTTCGCTGAAAGTCCTCAAGCACATCCGCCACAAGTACGCCTGCAAAGGATGCGATGCCAACGGCAACGGGGGCAACATCGAGATTGCCACCAAGACACCGCAGCCCATCGAGAAGGGATTGGCCGGACCAGGATTGCTGGCGCATGTGATCGTCAGCAAGCTGGGCGACCATCTGCCGCTGTACCGGTTGGAAAAGATCTTCGACCGTCACGGTGTGGACATCGCCCGCAGCACCATGTGCGCGTGGATGCTCAGTTGCAGCGAACTGGTCAAGGATCTGGTGAAGCTGATGATCACGCGGGTGAAGCAGAGCAAGGTGATTCACACCGATGAGACGCGCGTGCCGGTGCAGGCCGAAGGCCAGTGCAAATCCGGCCGCATCTGGACCTACATCGGCGATGAGTCCAACCCGTATGTGGTTTACGAATACACGCCCGACCGAACCCGCGCCGGACCGCAGAAGTTTTTGGCCGACTACAAAGGGTATCTCCAGGCAGACGCGTATGGTGGTTACGACGGCATCTATCTCAAAGGCGAAGTGGTCGAAGTTGCCTGCTGGGCGCATGCACGCCGCAAGTTCTTCGACGCCAAAGAGACCGATGGCAGAAGAGCAGCGGAGATGCTGGAGTTCTCCGGGCAACTGTATGCCGTTGAGCATGAAGCCAAGGGCATGGATCACAACGCCCGCCGCGCGCTGCGGCAGGAAAAGAGTCTGCCGATCATGGCGCAGATCAAAGCATGGCTCGATCTCGAACAGCAACTGGTGCTGCCCAGAAGCCCGATGGCCGCGGCGATCAACTACACGCTGAACCAGTGGGAAGCGTTGTGCAGATACACCGAGCAAGGCTGGCTCAACATCGACAACAACGCCGCGGAGCGAGCACTGAAGCGCATCGCCATCGGCAGAAAGAACTGGCTCTTCGCCGGGCATGACGAAGCCGGCCAAAGCCACGCGAGGCTATACACATTGATCGCCAGCGCCGAGCGTCATGGCCTGGATCCTCAAAAGTACCTCATGAGCGTGCTGGCCAAGATTGGGCTGACCAAGCTCAGCGAATTGGAGCAGTTTCTGCCGGAGCGGTGGAAGATGGAGGATCGTCGAGAAGCTCCTTCAATCAGCACGTCCTGATCGCCCGCGCATTGCTGATTCCTAGATTTCTGGTGATCCGGCATCAGAGGAAGCTTTTGATCTCTTCGAATTTTACCCTCATCCGCGATGACAGGTCGATTTCTGGAACGTGTATAACCTCGATCCGTTTGAACGGAAGGTTGAACGGATCGAAGACGTATACGTCCTGCGTGATTTCGGTCCCAACTGGGAAGTCTGGCAGTGCAATCGTGGCATACTCAATGTTCTGGGAGCCGATGGAACTACCTGTTCTGATGATCGACACCGTGAGTTTGCGCAACTGCGAATCCCGGAGTTTCCGAATGCCAAGTACCAGGCGGTGATAGCGCGGCAGGAAGTCTTTTTCATGACCGGGCGGGCGCACTTTGGTCATTTCCGCGCTCAACATACTGACCTTGAAGGCTGCTCGTTCTCGGATTATTTCCCGAATACCGACATCATCACGCACGTTCCCGTATCCTGCGTAGAGTTGCTCGCTGAACAATTGGGCCGGGCATTCCTCAATCCACTTGGCAAAATCGGGGTGCAGGACGGCCGTCTGGCCAGCCTCGAAGCTGTGCCAGAACACCGTGCATTGGTCACCTGAACGATCCAGGCAGTAACATCCTTCGGTGGTTCCGTCATATCCGATCGCAAAGAACTTCGCGCGAACCGCATCGGGCAACCGCGCCGTGGCTCTCTCAATCGTACTATCCCCATCAACCAGCGGAAGGATGACCAAGGCCCCGCCAAAAAAGCGTCCGGTCCCAAAGAAAGCCAAGAATTCCAAGAATGGCTTTGGGCAGAGAATCGCTCGTTTGGCGAACCAATCAATGGCGAAGGCGCGATCGATCGGACCGCTTACGGAATGGTAGCCTGCCACCGCATGCTGGCGGAGCTCGCTCGAAAATCTGGGAAACTGATAGTTGCTCATGGTCGTCCATTCAGTCTGACGTTCGAGTAAACAGTGCCATAGTGATCGTTTCCCATCAATCACCTCGCTGATGCACCCTCGCTACGATTCAATCCCGACAGCTTGAGTTGCAAGTTCGACAATTCCGTCGTGCCGCCATGCTGCCGTTGAATGATATGGTCGACGTCAAAACCTTCCGGGACGGGTCCATTTTCCGCCTCCCAGATCGAGCGAGCATTAGAACGAGGTAGGGCTGACGACCTAACCCGTACGAGTCGCCCTTCCTGCGCGGCTATTTGGTAGGCCTCAAGTTCACCCTCCATTGTCGCCGGCAGCGTCAGGGTGTTCTCTGCCGAACGGACACGCTATTTGGTAGGCCTCAAGTTCACCCTCCATTGTCGCTGGCAGCGTCAGGTTGTTCTCTGCCGAACGGACACTATTTGGTAGGCCTCAAGTTCACCCTCCATTGTCGCTGGCAGCGTCAGGTTGTTCTCTGCCGAACGGACACTAAGGTTTCGAGCCGGTGAAAAGGGGGTGTGATCCAAGGAATGCCTGAGGTGGGCTCGATCGCTTCGGCACAGGGGAGAAACTCCGCAAGCAAGGTGAACGAGGGATTGCGATGCGGCCGGGCAGTACGCAAAAAAACCGACCGCGAGCTGAGCTCGCGGTCGGGTGAAGGTTACGAAATGGGTTGCCTGCCGGCTTGAGAATTTATGCGTTTAGGCACCCTTCTTTTTTGCCCCACTGAGGCTGGCAATTCCGTCCCAGACGCTTGTGATCGACGCGTTAGAGAACGGGCTAACCGATTTCGCCTGCGATGAGGAGTGAGCCGAACCGTTTCCTAGTGTGATCACTTTCGATGTAGTACCCTGCCGAGTTTTGACGGTCGGTCGATGAAGGGCCGCACCAGTTGCCTTGAACGGTGCCGCAGCGATCACGGCCGTCGGTACAACCGTCGGAGCGATCGTGGGGGTGATGGTCGCAGTGGACGTGACCGGGTTGATCGACATCACGATGATCGGATTCGCGACTGTCGTCGCGGCGGGTGCCGGCGTGGCAGGTACCGTGATCAACTTCAACGCCGAGAAACCGGACTGGTGCGACTGCACCAGGGCCGTGTCGGTCGCGTTCACGCGGCCGTCGCGGTTGACGTCGTAAAGATTGGTAATCCCGACCGTTGCGAAGCCGGACTGGTTGTTCTGCACGCGAGCCGTATCAGTAGCATTTACGTTCGCGTTGGCCGTCGAGTCACCGGTCTCACCGATCGCGTTTCCGTAGTAGAAGACGTTGTTGGTGCTGAGGTGAGTATGGGAATTGGCGATCACCGTCACCTGCAGGTACTGATTCTGAATGGCGTTGTTTGCCCAGATGATGTCGGCATAGGTGTCACCGTTGGGGCCGACGATGGCCGTGATCGAGAGCGGTGTCGGTGCGTTTGCCCAGGTGCCAGGGGTGTTACTGTTGCCGACCTTGAAGATGAAGTCACCGGCGGAGAACGTCGCGCCCGAGCCCATGTTTACGAAGTCGATCAGGATGCCGTTCAGACCCAGCGAATAACTGGTGTAGTTTGCGAAGGTCGCGGTTTGGCCGGGCAACAACGCGGACTTGTCGGTGGCAATCGCATTAAAATCGGCAGAATTCGCGACTGACGCGTCGGTCTTCACATCGAACTTCGACGAGCCGTTGTAGAAGACGAATTGTCCACCGACCGAAGCGGTCTGGATGTTGATGCTCCCGTTGACCGTCGTCAGCGGCAAAGCGCCCTCATTCAACCCGTGCGCGTTGTCCGGCGACCCGCTGATCGCGACCGGCGATGTACCGCTCGCAGCGGATCCCGCGACGGTGAAGGTCAAGAATGCAATGGTGCCCGAGCCCGGACCGGCCGGGAAGCTGTTGTTGGACAAGCCCAACTGCAGGGCACCATTCACGTTGTCTGCGTTGGCATAAACGGCGAAGTTCGGGTCGGCCGCCCCGATCGTGGCCGATACGAACTGCAGCTTGCTTGCGTTGAAGCCTAGTGAGAAGTTCGCGCCCAGCAAGCCGCTGATGTCTGAGATGCTCACCGGAATGGTGAAAGTATCACCGGGGTGCTCGAGCACATTGCTCGGGATGGTGACCGTCGGATCTAAACCCGTAACCGGAGTGCTGAGGGTATTGCCTGCGGGCAGATCGGGGATCTGCGTGACAGTAAAGCCGACACTCTTCTGGGCCACCAGCGACGCGTCCTGGCCGGACAATGTTCCATCGCCGGTGACGTCGCCGATGAGCACCGGGTCGAACAGCGGATAAGCATCAAACCCGCTGATATTACCGACCACGACGTTGGAGATCAGAGACGAATCCGTCGTCGAGTAACCTCGATTGCCGCTGGCGTCACCGATGAAGGCCACCTTGATGGCGCCCGAGTCGGCGGTGCCGGCGATTCCGTTCTCGTTGATGCGCAGGTTGGTGACCTGCAAGTCGAGCCCGGCCGTGTACTGGGCGGCGGTCGGGATCAGCGCCGCCAGGTTCAGCAGCGTGACCGACCCCGAAGGGAGTGAACTGGTGCCGGACAGCGTAAGGCGGAGGTGCCCGGGCGTGCTCGAGTTAACTGTAACCGCCCAACCGGACGGAACGGCCGAGCCGAGCTGCGCCGTTGTCGGGGGGGTTATCGTCAACAGAGAAGGATCATAGACCAGGTCGAAGTCGACGGCGGTCACGCCCGCGCCCTGGGCAAGCGTGACAGGAAGGTTAAAGGACTGACCGGGACCGCGGACGACGTCCGGAACGCTCAGCACGTCGCCGAGCGCACCGACATTAAATGTCGCAGTGTAGTTGCCGCCGGCGGTGCCGTTGGCATCGCCGTCGAGAAGATTACCCGAGGTATCGCGGAAGGCGTCATTCGCGCTGACCAGGGTCAAGGTGTAGGTGTCCGGCGCGAGCACGCCGCCGGTCTTGATGAAGTGGATGGTATTCGTCGCCGCGTCGTACGTGAGCGAGCCACGTACTGCGCCGGTGTTGGTCCCGACAAGCGTCACGTCCGCGGCGCCGTAGGTGCTTCCGAAACCCTTGTACAGGTTCAGGACTGAGGTGTCGTCGGCGTGGTTAAGCGTGACGTCAAAACCGCTGCCGGTCGGAACAAACGACGACACTTGGAACGTCGTCGCTGCGGCGGTGACGGTGAACTGGTTCGTACCCGTTCCTCCGAACGCGTCGACGACCGTCACTCGAACCGTGTAAGTACCCGGCGTGTTGTATGTCGTGCCGAGCGCAAACGTCCTGCTCGAGCCTGATTGAATCTGAGTGCCGACGCCGTTGTTCGTGTTCGGGTCAAAATTGTAGTTCACGTACACGGTGTACGGGTTGTCATTGCCAGGGTCAGTGAAGCCGCCGGTCTGACTGAAGGCAGTCCCCGCCGATGTGGTCACGTTCGACAACGCGTTCACGGTCGGATTTACATTAGTGACGGTGATCGCGCGGGTGTAGTCGGTGAACCCGCCGTCCTTGTCCATGATGCGGGCATGGACGGTCGTGGTTCCGGGCGTCGACAGGAATGACGCCGGCACGGATGCCGACGGCGAACTGCTGTTGGTCACCTCGAACACGTTGTCATTGTTGAAGTCGTAGCTGTAGCGGAAACCGGCGGAAGTATCGACCGATGACGGATCGGTCTGGTTCAGGAACAACACGGTGCCGCTGGTGCCTTCGCTGACCGAAGCTGACCCGCTGAAGACGGCCGTCGGGTTGACGTTGTAGACAACGATCCCGAGCGAACCGGCCGACGGTTCGAACCCGTTCGTGTCCTGGATATCGACGGTGATTGTCAGATTCGCAGCGGTCGTCCCGGCCGGGACGGTTCCGTCGGTGTAGACGTGGGTGACGGTCCGTCCGCTGGCTTGGAGTTGGGCGGCAGTCACCGACTGGGCGGCGGTGCCGTCGCCCCAGTTGATGAAGTAATTCTGCACGGTTTCGCCACCGGCGGTGCCCGGGTCGACGACCGGACCGACCGTCAAGGTGAAGGTACTGCCTTCGGCGTCGTTGGGGGTCGGGTTGCCCGCGTCAGTCTTGCTGCCCGAAAGAGCGACCGTGGGAGCAACGTCGGTGACGTTGATCGAGCTGGTCGTGGTCGATGAGACTGAGCCGTCCTTGTCGGTCACGAACAGCGACACGACGTAAGAGCCGTTCGTGCTCGGGGTGAACGTGTAGGTGGAAGACCGGTTCAGGGTCGGACCTACGTTCGAAGCGGAATACGCGACGCCGTTGCGGGTAACCGAGTAGCTGTAGGTCAGGGTGTCGGCCGTGCCGGGGTCGAACGACGTTCCGGTGACGGTGATGGCAGTCCCTTCGGGACTGGTGGTCGGGACGTTGCTCAGGGCGGCGGTCGGGGCGACGTTGGTCACCGTGGCCGTTGCCGGTGAGGCGTTGTCGTCGCCGAAGCTGCCACCGCCGTCTGCGATCTGCACCTTCACGGCGTACGAGCCGTTATCGACGTATCCGTGATTCCCTTTCACCGTGGCAACACCGCCGCTGAGGGTCACAGTGCCCGCAGTCACCGGGGTGCCGTCACCCCAATCGATGGTCGCAGTGTATTCGCCGACCGGTTCGAGCCCGGCCGCGTCTGTAAACGTCGCAACGGTCTGGCCGGTGAATGCGGTTCCTTCGGCAGTGGTGAAATCGTTCTTCGAAACATTGATGCTGCGGGCGAAGATGCTCGCAGTGGTCGATGCGGTCGTGTTGAAAGTGTAATTGCCGGCGTCCGGTCCGGTGATGTTGATGCCGGTCACAGTAACCGGCTTGTTATTGCCGACATTACGGGTGTCGAAGTTCGCGGCGGTGTAGCTGTCGGTGAACGAATCGCCCGCGATGCGGCTGTCAGACAGGTGGGCCGTCGCGGTCGTGGTCAGGTCGTAGACCTTGTCGTCCGCGGTGGCGGTGATCGTAAGACTCGCTTTGTTGATCACGCCGGTCGCGTTGGGGACGGTGGTGACGGTGTAATTGTTACCGCCGTTGCCGTCGTTGACGGTGTAAGCCGAGACCGAAAGGGTCTTGCCTGTGCCGGCGTTCTTGTTGTCGTAGCTCTCGACCAGGCCCGACGCGGTGTCGGTGTTCTGCAGGCCCGACACGGTGGGCAACGCCGCGGCAGTCGTCGTCGAGTCGTAGGTCTTGGTGTTGGTCGTCGCGGTGATGGTCAACGACGCTTTGTTGATCACGCCGGTCGTGTCGGCCACCGTTGTGACGGTGTAGTTCCCGCCGGTGTTGCCGTCGTTGACGGTGTAGGTGTTGCCGACCGACAGCGTCTTGCCGGTGCCGGCGTTGCGGTTGTCGTAGGTCTCGGACAGGCCCGCGACCGAGTCGGTGCCGAACAGGCCCGATACCGTCGGCGTCGCCGCGGCGGTCGTGGTCCCGTCGTAGGTCTTGGTGTTCGTCGCTGCTGTGATCGTCAACGCGGCCTTGTTGATTACGCCGGTCGCGTTGGGGACGGTGGTGACAGTGTAGTTGTTACCGCCGTTGCCGTCGTTGACGGTGTAAGCCGAGACCGAAAGGGTCTTGCCGGTGCCGGCGTTCTTGTTGTCGTAGCTCTCGACCAGGCCCGACGCGGTGTCGGTGTTCTGCAGGCCCGACACGGTGGGCAACGCCGCGGCAGTCGTCGTCGAGTCGTAGGTCTTGGTGTTGGTCGTCGCGGTGATGGTCAACGACGCTTTGTTGATCACGCCGGTCGTGTCGGCCACCGTTGTGACGGTGTAGTTCCCGCCGGTGTTGCCGTCGTTGACGGTGTAGGTGTTGCCGACCGACAGCGTCTTGCCGGTGCCGGCGTTGCGGTTGTCGTAGGTCTCGGACAGGCCCGCGACCGAGTCGGTGCCGAACAGGCCCGATACCGTCGGCGTCGCCGCGGCGGTCGTGGTCCCGTCGTAGGTCTTGGTGTTCGTCGCTGCTGTGATCGTCAACGCGGCCTTGGAGATATCCGCTGTGGTGCTGGCCGCGGTGTTGAAGGTGTAGTTACCAGCATCAGCGCCCGTGATAGCAATCCCGCTGACGGCGACTGCCTTTCCGGTCCCGACGTTCTTGCCCGCAACGAACACGGCCGACCCGTAGGTGTCGGTAAAGGTGTCGCCTGCAAATCGGTTATCGCTCAAGGTGACGGTGGCGTTGGCGGTCGCGTCGTAGATTTTGTTCACGCCCGTCGCCGTCACGGTCAAGGTTGCCTGTGTGATGTGCCCAGCACCGCTGACGATGGTCGGGAAGGAGTAGTCGCTGTTCTGCGACGCCCCGACTGCGACGTAATCACCGGAGGCAAGGGTCGTGGTGACAGTGTTGGCGGTCGCCACGTCCTTGGTGTCGTAGTTGCCTGTAGTTTTGGACACGTTGAACTGGTCCCCATTGACCAGGCCGCTGAGCTGGTAATTCGAAGGCGTCAAGGTCGCGTTTGTGGTCGCGTTGTAGACCTTGGTCGGGTCGCCGACGATGACTGCCGAGACGGACTTCGGTGTAACGGCCAGTGTGGACGAGCCATTGGGGCTCGCGTCGAAGACGACGTTACCGTCCTGGTAGCTGTAGGTCAGACCGTACGGAGAGCCGTTCACGTGCAACGCGTGGGTGTCGAGACCGGTGGCTGTGAACGCGCCGCCGGTGCCGATCGACCCAGAGGCGGACAGGCCGCTCACCGAATTCACCGTAACAACGATCTGTCCTTCACCGCTGAGCGGGAAGTAAGTCGAAGTCGCGGTGCCCGATAACGGGACGGTCGCGGTGCCATAGACGATTGAGCCCGGCGGCACGGGGACGATTGAGACGGCGTCTTCAACATGAATCGTATCGGTCGAGCTGAGATTTTTCGCACGCTGGATGCTCGGCGCGGTCGTCTCCGGCGAATGGAAACTACCGGGCGTGACGAACAGATTGTTAGCCTTGATGCGGACCAGGCCGAAGGCCGGTGCGTCGATTGCGTCGACGATCTTGTCTTCAGTCGCGTAGAACGAAGGCAGCGTTAACGAATTGACTGGCGACGTGGCGGCATTGAAGCCGCCGAAGGTGGTAGTCGTGTAGCTGGACAGGTCGAAATTTCGGCTGCTGAGGTTCGTGATGTAATCGGTCGACGCGTTGAAGGCGTTGCCGTCGCCGATTGTCAGGCTACCGACGCCGGCTTCAATCTGAACGTCGGTGCCGTCTGCCGATCCGGTCGCGAAGTTGTTGCCCGCGATCGACCCACCGGCCCCGGAATCGATGTTAATCCCGATGCCGTTGCCGGTGAACTGGTTCCCGCTGATGGTGGCCGTCGACGACGGAGCATCGCTTGTGTAGGCCAGCACCCCGGTGTCGTTGCCGCTCAGTGTATTGCCGGTGACGGTCGCCGAGGCGTCGATGACGGAGATGCCGATCGATACGCCGGTGATAGTGTTGCCGGTGTAAGACGCGTGACCGTACAGAGCGGGGTTCGTGTCGCCGAAGTTTCCGAAACCACCGCCGGAGCGGGATCCGGCCACGCCAGTGCCGGTCACAGTGTTGTTACTGATGACCGCGTTGTTGGCTTCGGTGATTGAGCGATTCGTGAAGTTGCCAGTGATTGTATTCGAATCGAAGGTGAACGAATTGACGCCCGTGTTAACGTAGAAAGCGCGGGCACTCACCCCTGCCGCGGGCGAGAAGTTATTGTTCGACACGTTCAGTGTGCCGATCGCCTGGGAGGCATTCTCGTTGTATTCAGTGACGATGCCATAACCATCGTCCCCGTTACTGCCCGCACCGATCGCGCCTGACTCGATTGTGTTACCGGTCAGCGTCGCGGAGGAGACGCCGCTCTCGATGTAGAAATCAGAGTTCGCCTGTCCCGAACTGTCGGCGGCATTGCCGATGACGGTGAAGCCGCTGACCGTCACCACTGCGCCGGTAACGTCAATGGAATTCAGGTAGCTCACAGGAGCGGTTCCTGCGGGCAACAAATCGATCGTCGTGGTCGACCGGCCGTCACCGGCGAGGGTGACCGACTTGTTGACCTGCGGACTCTCGTGATAGGTGCCGCTTTCGACGTGCACGGTGTCGTTGGTGACTGCGTTATCGATGCCGCGTTGGATCGAACCAGCCGCGCCCGAGGTCGAAGTCACGAAGACGTTGCCAGACTTCACACGCACGTAACCCACGCCAGAGGTGTCCAGCGCGTCGGTGATCTTGTCGTCAATCGCGTAGCCCTGTGCGGTGGTCGCATTCGAACCGAGTACGCCGTCGTAGGTTGCTCCTGTGCCGTTAAGCGTAGTGCCGTTTTCCGCGCCGTTGGCTAGCGAGATGTAGTCACCGCTCTGGCCCGAGAAGGCGATATCGCCGAGCGTGTTGCCGGTAATGACGGAGTCGGCGCGGGCGACCACAATGCCTGCGATGCCGCCGCCGACTTCGTTGCTAGTCCCGATGGTGAGCGTGCCGCCGATGATTGCGATCCCGGTGGCGTTGTTGGTCAACGTGTTCGCGGAAAGCGACGCGGTCGCCGCCGGGTCTGACGCAGACTGCTTCAGGATTTCGATGCCGGTTATCGCGCCGGTGACGGTGTTGCCGGAGATGGTCGCGGTCGCCGGGCCGGTGTTGCCGTCGAAGGAGAGGACGGCCACGCCGACGTTCCCGCCGGCGACCTGGTTACCGGATACGGTCGTCGTGCCCTCGTCGACGACGATGCCTTCGTAGCGATTAGTCGCCACGCCCGGTTGGGCCGCGGTCGGACCGACCTCGTTGTTGTTGACCGAAGCGGTCCCGTCCACGCTGTAGATGCCGATGTCGTTGCCGAAGGCGTTGTTGGTATTAGCGGAAGACCCGCTGGCGGCGGCGTCGAGCAGGATGCCGGTCGACTGGACCGCCGTCAGCGGGTCGGCACCGCTGCCGGTACCCGAGTACTCGTTGCCGCTTACGGTATTACCGCTGACGGTGACGAACGCACCGAAGCCTGCGATGATCCCGTTCTGTGCGATAGCCGGCGTTGCGCCCGCGCCGGTGACGGTGTTGCCGGTAATAGTTGCGATCAGCCCGGCGCCCCGGATGTCAATACCGTTTTTCTGGTAGTCGCTTACGCTGCTGTTGCTTACGGTCAGCGAACGAGACACCGAGTCGTCCTCGCGGGCGATGATGCCGTAACCGGCTTGAACCCCGTCCAACGGCGTGTTACGCGTGCCGGACACGGTCAGGTCGTCGGCGACGCCGCCGGCGTTATGGAAGCCCAGGCCGACGAACCGGTTGTTGGTGTTGCCCTGACCCAGCCCATCGATGGCCAGGTGTTGCACGGTCGCGTCGGAGCCCTCGACCATGATGACCGGCTTGTAGGTCACCCCGCCGGAGATGAACAAACTGGCCAGCGTCGCCGGTGATTGAATTACGGTCGACGCGCCTGCCCCGGTGAGGGTCAGCGCTTTGGTGATCGTCACTTGCCCGGTGAAGGTGCCGGCCGTGACGTTCACCCTTGCGCTGCTGGCGGCGACGTTGACGCCACGCTGGACAGCGGCGGCGGTGGTATTCTCGCTCTTCTGCGTGACATAAACGCTGCTGTTGCTCAGCGACACGTACCCGACCGAGGGCACGTCGAGGTAGTCAGTGAGCTTGTCCTCGATCGCGTACGCCTGGGCCGTGGTCGCGGACGAGGGGTTGACGCCGTCATAGCTGGCGACGGTGCCGTTGACTGTGACGCCCGCGAGGGCGCCGTTCGTCAGTGCGACGTAGTCGCCGCTCTGGCCCGTGAAACTCAGGCCCGCGAGCGTATTGCCGAACAGGGTCGCTCCCGCGCCGGAGATCGACAGGCCGGTTGTTCCGCCGGCAATCGTGTTACCCGAGCCGGTCGCGATCGTGCCGCTGATGTCGGCGACGCCCGTGGTGTTGTTGGTGAGGGTGTTGTTGGTGAGGGTGGCCGTCGCCGCCGGGTTAGACGCCGACTGCTTCAAGACTTCGATGCCGGTCGCCGCGTTGGTGACGGTGTTGTTGGAGACCGTCGCCGCCGCCGGGCCGGTATTTCCGTCGAAGGAGATTACGGCAACGCCGATGTTTCCGCCTGCGACCTGATTCCCGGACACCGCCGTCATACCCTGGTCGACGACGATGCCTTCGTAGCGGTTGGGCGCCACGCTCGGCTGAGCCGTTGTCGGGCCGACCTGGTTGTTGGTGACGCTGGACGTGCCGCCAAGGCTGTAGATGCCGATGTCATTGCCGAAGACGCTGTTGGCAGTGACGCTGCTTCCGTCGGCAGCGGCGTCTAAGAGCACGCCGACCGATTGGTCGCTTGCCAGTGGGTCTGCGCCACTGGTGGCGCCGGAGTATTCATGTCCGCTGACGGTATTACCACTGACTGTCGCGAACGCGCCGAACCCGGCGACGATACCGTTCTGTGCGATCAGCGGCGTCGCGCCGGCACCGGTCACTGTGTTATGCGTGATGACCGCGTTGAGGCCTTTGCCGCGAAGGTCGATTCCGTTCTTCTGGTAGTCGCTGACGCTGCTGTTGCTGACGGTCAGGGTGCGTGAAGCCAGATCGTCCTCGCGGGCGATGATGCCGTACCCCGCCTGGACGCCGTCCAACGGCGTGTTGCGGGTGCCGGTCACGGTCAGGTTGTCCGCGACGCCGCCGGCATTGTGAAAGCCCAGACCCACGAATCGGTTGTTGCTGTTGCCTTGGCCCAACCCGTCGATGCTCAAGTTTTCCACCGTCGCGGTGGTACCGTCGACCGTCACGACCGGCTTGTAAACGGTGCCGCCCGAAGTGAATGAACTGCTCAACGTCGCCGGTGACTGAATGACCGTCGACGCGCCCGCACCGGTCAACGTCACCGGGTTACTGATCGTGACCTGACCGGTGAACGTGCCGGCAGCGACGTCGACCGTGCTGCCGCTGGTCGCGACGTTTACGCCGCGTTGTACCGCGCCGCTGTTCGTGTCTTCGCTCTTCTGCGTGACGTAGACATTCGCAGCGTTCAATGAGACATAGCCGACCGAACCGTCGTCAAGATAGTCCGTAATCTTGTCTTCGATCGCGTAGGCCTGCGCGAGCGTGGCCGCCGACCCTGTCACGCCGTCAAATCTGACAGCGGTTGCGTCCAAGGTCACGCCCGCCGCCGCCCCACTGGTCAAGGCGAGATAATCACCCGACTGCCCGGTGAAGGTTAGATTATTTAACGTGTTGCCCGTGACGGCAACCGTCAACCCGCTGAGTGCCACGCCCGTCGTGCCGCCGGTGACGGTGTCACCGCTTCCCAGAGTCAATGTGCCGGCGTTGTCGGCGATGCCGACTGATGCCCCGCTGACTGCATCCCGTAAGAGGCTGACTGAAGCGTGGCTGCCGACGACGAGCACGCCGGTGGTCGCACCGGTGATCGTCGAATCGGTCACGGTCAACGCGATGTTCGGGTGAGCAGTGTTCGCGGCGGAATCTTCGACGTAGATGCCGGCGGTGCCGCCGGTCACGGTCAGACCAGAAACCGACGCGCTGAGCGTCGATCCATTTGAATTGTAGCCTTCGAAGCTGTTGGCCCAGACGCCGTACTGCACGCCCGTCACGCTGCCGCCGCTCACCGCGAGCGAACCGGTCGTGGGATCGTTCCAGAAGTTGTAACCCGACGAACCGGCGGCGTTGGTGTTGCCGGTGCCGTCGATGGTGTTATCAGTGAAAGTGGCTGAGACACCGGACTGCTGGCTGCCGATGAGAATCCCGTTCCACAGCCGGCCCACGACCGTATCGCCGGCCGGTTGCGCCAGGGCGGTGATCGCGTTACGGCTCACGTCGAATGCCGACGCAGCCGAATAATGCAGGTTGTAAAAGAGGCCGGTGTGGCGGGCCTCGATCTTGTTATCGTCGATTGCCGCCGCGAAGGTCGACGACGGGGTGGCGTTGTAGAAATTGCCGGTCTGCACGCCGACGTATACGTTCTTGAGAACGTTGTTGGTCACCTGGGCATAAAAGTTGTCGCCCAGGAGCACACCGACGCCGTAGCCGTACGCGTCCGAGAGCGCGCGGATCAGATTGTTGGAGATGGTGTTGTTCGAGGTGGCAATGCCGCTGCTGTCGTAATTGTCGAAATCGATTGCAGTGTACGCGGTGTGCTGAACGACGTTGTTCGAGATGTTGATGTTGGAGGTGCCGGTGTACGAGGCGATGCCTTCTGCGGCATCGATCGGCACGCCGTCGAAATTTACCCCGCCCGAGTGGGCCAGAGCCGGGTTGCTGCCGTCGACCGTGATGCCTTTGATCGTCACGTTGCTCGCGGTCACTTCCACCACGACCGAATCGTTCGTGTCGAACGGATTGGGGTCGGAATACCCGGGCAGGATGATGGCTTGCGACGACGGGGTCGCGCCGTTCGCGTCGAATCCAGAATTGGGTCCGAGGATTGTCAGTGGTTTGCTGACGATCACGCCGGCTGTTACGCCGTTGGCCGCGTCGATGGTGCTGCTGCCTACGTAAGTTCCGGCCTGCACGTTGAGGACGTCTCCCGACGCCGCCGCGTTTACCGCACGCTGCAGGCTGCCGGGTGTGGTGGTTTCGCTGATAGCCGTATCAAACACTTCGCCGGTCTTGATCCGCACGAAGCCAACGCCGGGCTTGTCGATATAGTCGGTGATCCTGTTCTCAATCGCGAAATCACCGGAAAGGCTCGTGCCTGCACCGGTCACACCGTTGAACGTGGCCGAGGTCGCGTCGATGGTCAGGCCGTTGGCAGCACCGCTGGTGAGTGCGACGAAGGTCGACTGTCCGGAGAAGGCGGTGTTATCGAGCGTATTTCCAGCGATCGCCGAATGCGATCCAGTCGCGAGCAAGCCCGTCGGTCCGCCGGTGATGGTGGTGCCGTTGGTCATCGCGAGGGTAACCGAGTCTGTGGTGTCGAAGGTGCCGTCGCTGTTGGGCGAGGCGGAGTCGATCAGAACACCTGCGGTGGTAGAGTTCTGAATCTGAACGCCGTCGAGGACCGCAGAGGTGTTGTAATTTGCGGAGTAGAAGTAGTCGTTGTTGGTCGCCCAGACGCCGTAGGCGTTCGCGTTTAGTGTTCCGCCATGAACAGTGGCGGTGTTCGAGGAGTTATTGCCCGCCAGTTCGATGCCGTACTTGAAGCCCGAGACGTTATTGCCGGTGATGTTCGTCGCGACAGCGGATTGAATCGATTGGACGATCAGGCCGACGTTGTAAGCCGTCGAGACCGAGGCATTGGCCTGGGTGATGGTGTTATTCGCGACGGTGGTGGTCGACGCGTCCTGGTATTCGAGGTTCAGGTACACGCCTTTGACGTACGCCGAGACGTTGTTGTTGCTGATCGTCGGCACGAAACCGCCGGTCGCCGGGAGGTTATAGTTACCGGTCTGGATGCCGGTACGAACTTGAGCGAGTTGGTTGTTTTCGATCTGAGCGTACAGGTTATCGTACGCGACGATGCCCTGGCCGAAAAAGCCGGTCGAGTTGCCGTTATCGGGGATGTCCGAAACTGAGTTGGAGACGATTCGATTGCCGACCGAGACAGTATGGGACGAATTGTCGGCGTTGATGCCGTACTGCGTGAAGTCCTTGACGATGTTGTTCTGGACGACCAAACCACCGACATCGACGGAGTTGCCGACGCCCGTAGCCGCATAGCTGACTGTGCCGGTCACTTCCAAGGTCGAACCGGCAGATTGACCTGTCGGCACCGTCCCGTTGATCGACCCCTGGATGGCGAAGCCGTCGATCGTCACGTTCGACGCACCGACGGTGACGACGTTGCTCGAATTGAAGTCGGATGTGAGGCCCGGTTCGACGATCGCTTCGGCGGAGCGCATTACACCGAAGCCGGCGACCCCCGCGTTCGGTCCTGACAGGGTGATGGATTTACCGACGGTGAGATTTTCGCGATAAGTTCCTGCTTCCACGTTCACGGTGTCGCCGGAGGCGGCGAGGTTGACCGAGCGCTGGATTGCGCCGGCGTCGGTGGTCGCGGGGGCGAGGAAGCTGTTGGGAGTGACAAAGACATTGGCCGCCTTGATCCGAACCAGACCGCCGCCGGCGTAGTCGATGCCGTCGGTGATCTTGTCTTCGATTTCGTAATCGTCGGCGAGGGTCTGGCCCGCGCCGGTGTGACCGGACGCGACGCCGAAGTTGTTGCCCGTGGCGTCGATGTTCACCGAGGCGGCGGCTGGATTGATCCCGGCAACAATATCACCGGAGAAATTAGCGGACGCGGACGCCGGCGCGAGGACCAGGAAATGGTCGAGCGCGGCAGTGAAGACGTTGGCAGCGGCACCGATACCGCCGACGACGATCGCACCAAAATCCGGTGCCGGGCTTGCTGTTCCGGCGTCGTGATCGGCGATGTAGATCGCGGTGTTGCCGCTGCCTGCAACGCCGTTAAACGTGTTGCTCTGAACTGAAATCGAGTCGGAAACGAACGGCGCCGGTTCTGAGCTCGACGGGGTCTGGGTGTCTACGTCTATCGCGATCGTGTTTGTAGCGCCGGCGGCAGGTGTAAACGTGTTGTGCGAGACGCTGACGGCGATCGACTCGACGCTGAGTACGCCGATCGTTCCGCTCAAGAGCGTGAAAGCGTTGTCGTGGATAGAGACGGGTGCGGACGTGTTGTAGTCGTGACGGACTTCGACCATGCCGTCGTCGACCCCGAAAGCCGGCGAGAAAGTGTTATTTGATACGTCGACAGTCGCGGTCGAATTCGGCTCGGTGATTGTCAGGCCGGTCCCGCGGAGGGTATTGCCGTCGAACGTTGTCGGTCCACGGAGGAACGAGAGCTGCACGTCCTGAAAGGCGACCACTTCGATGGTATTGGATTTGAACGAGCCTGCGACCTGATGGGCCCAGATACCACGACCGACAGTGGACGTCAGGGTCGAACCCGAAAGCGATGGAAGGATCTGGTTGCCCTGAATGGTGACCGTCGGGGCAGACCCGGCAGCGCCGGCGAGGACCGCAATGCCCGCCGAGTATTTATTCGTCGGCCCGTAAGAGGCGTCCTGCTGCAATTTCCCGCCCGCTCCGGTCGAAACGATTACGTTGTTCAGCACCTTGAGCCCGTCGAAGACCGACGGATTCGCTCCGACGGGGTCGATCCCAGCGATGCCCGCGGCGGCGTACGGTTGATCGACGACGACCTTCAAGTTCTGCACCGTCACATTCGGTGCCGATACCGAAACTACGATTTGATTGGTGAGCGAAGTCGGCGCAGTCAAAGTCGGCGTTGCTTGACCGAACCCCTTGAGCGTCTCGGTCCGGGTAAGCGAGACGTTTTCGGCGTAAGTCAGCGGCGTTGTGGTAACGCCGCCGTCGACATTCACGGTCCCCGCCGACGCGACGTAGGTGACGCCGTCGCTAACGGTGGCGAACGCGTCGATGCCGAACGTGTGAGTGTTGCCGAGGCTGTCCGTGACGCTCGCGCCCTGGGCGGTGCCCGCCCATGTCGAATTCACATACGTGCTGGCCGGGGCGGCAACCACGGTCTGCGTCACGCTGAAGGTGCTGTCGCTGAAGGCGTTGAGATTCTGCGCGGCGCTGAAGGTCGTGTCGTAGGTCGAGAGCGGAGCGCCCTGGGTTTTATCCCAGACGCGGACCGAAAGCGTCACTGAGCCGCTGAACCCGGTGTTCGGCTTGAAACGGACGAGGTTATTGAAAGCGCCGGTCGTTTTCGCGAGCAGCAGAGCCGAAGAGTCCGATGCGGTGGTGATGGTGGTGAACGTGGCTCCGCCATCGGTCGAATACTGGAAAATGCCGTTGGGTGAAGTCGCGCCGGTGACGGCAACGCCAAGGGCGTCGCCGTCGACATCGGTCGCGCCCAAGCCGGTCAAAAGCGAGCCCACGGTGTTCCCGGGCGCTGCGGTCTGGTTTTGAACGATGTCGGTAAAGGTGGTGTTGCCGGTCGCGCGGGGGGCGTTGTCGGCAACGTAGCGGGCCACTGCAAAGTTGTTCGGGTTTGCACCCGCGGCAGTGTAGCCGGCGGCTACGATTTTGCCGTCGGGTTCGATGGCAACGCCATTGGCAACACTGCTTCCCGACGCGCTGCCGGTGAAATCGGTCGCCACCGTGCCGCTGGTGCCGAACGTGTTATCCGGCGACCCATCTGCATTAAACTTAGCCAGCGCGAAAAAGTTATTGGTCGAGGCATCGGTCGTGTATCCGCCGGAGACGACTTTCCCGTTCGTCTGCACGGCGATGGAATTGCCGCTCGAGGTTCCAGCAAAGCCTGCCTCGACAATGCCATCTCCGCTGAAACTGGTGGTCAGCGTCGCCGCGTCGGCGTTCAGCTCGGCGACGACCAGTTTGCCGTCGGCCTGCCCCGTCACGAAATAATTTCCTGAAGAGACGAGCACCGCGGCGCTGATCGAATCCGTCGCGCCAAGGGTGATGGTGTGCCGCACGGCCGAGGAAATGTTCGCGGGCAACGAAACGGTCTCACTATGAGTTCCAGACGAGCCGGCGAGGATCAGGCTGCCGTCGGCGTTGACGACGATCGCATTCGCGCTCTCGCCGGTGGTGCCGGTGGTTACAAACGAGTTCAGCAGACCGCCCGAACTGTTGTACCGAACAACGGCGTCCCGCGTCTGCGTCGGGCTGGTGGAGGGCGCGGTGTTACCCGCGACAAGGATGTTGGTCCCCTGGATCGCGATCGAATTAGCGATGTCGCTCCGCTTGGAGCCCCCAATGTCGGTGGTGACGTAGCCGGCCGTTCCGAACGTGGTGTCGAGCGCGAGCGTGCCGGTGCTCCCGACCGTGTATCGCGCGACGACGAAATCATTTCCGGTGACGGGGTTGGTTGCCGTTCCGGCGACCAGCACTCGCCCAGTGGTGTCCAGCGTAATTGCGCTGGCACTGGAGACTACCGTAGAACTCGTGATCGGCGTTTGAACGGTGCTGAGCAGTCCGCCCGAGGCATTGTACGAAGCGAGCGAAAAATTCGTATTCGACGTACCGGCGACGATCACCGTTCCGTTGGCTTCGACCGCAACCGAGGTGCCGGCGTCTTCGCCGTTGATGTCGGTCGTCACCGTGCCCGTCGCGTTAAATGCTGTGTCGAGAACGCCAGCTTTGAGACTTGCCGAAAGCATCTGACGAAGTTCCAACGCTTCAAAGGTCGGACGAATCGCTTGCGTGATCCGTGGCTGGGCGGCAGCGCGTTTGCGAGCCTTCCCGGTTTCTGCCGTTAACTTGACATTCGTGCTTGACCCGACCGACTGCTTCTGTGACTTCTGCATTTTTACTGTCTCCCGACTTTGTGAACTCAATGCGATCCATGCGCGCAGGCGCAGAATCCCACGTTAAAACGTGGAAAGAACATCTCCGAAGGCGACCTTGTTGAACAAAATCCCCGTTCTTTTTGAGCGCAAATGAACCCCGACACAGCGTGTCGAGCAATCAACGATGTCCGCGAAAAGGCAGACAGCCCGCCGTATTTAGAAACTCACATAATGAATGAAAAAAGGTCTTAAGCCCTCCCTTAAGGCTTCCCGCCGAACCCAACAATCCACAAACTTTCCGGACGTCGCGAAAATAACCCGGGACCCGGATAGCTTCAACAGTCTTTTCTCTGATCTAAATATGATTTTGAAGATAAGTGCTCTTAAAAAGGAAAGATACAAAAGCAAAATTTATTTTTTTGCGGAGTTTAGTCGGTGCTGGGTCTCGGAGGTGTCGGCTAATTGCTGTGCGGCAACTTCCTTTGCTAAATGTAATTATGACAAAAATAGCTCGGCTTTTCTCAGTAAATCTTTGGAAGCTACGTGAAAGAATGATCCTAGACCCAGAGAAGTACGTATTCATTGCGGCGATTTAGGCTGATTTTCTTAAAGCTTAAATCTGAGATCAAACTTTAAGTTACAAATCGGTCTTAGGAAGATCGACAATGTTGGACCGCTGCGGTTTTAGGTTCCCTTGCCCACGCGCAGTAGCCAACGATCATCCTGCTCGATCTAGGGGAGGGACGCGCCGTGGCCGGTCAAACCTCAGCCGTCCCAATATTTCCAACCCTCGTTGGGAACGTCACAGGTCTCGAACTCTCCGCGTTCCACCATCAGACAGGGTCGCCCGTTTTCGGCAATTGATTTACACATGTTAAACGGGCCACCGTGCAAAAATTGCCCGGCTGCTAGTCGATGCACCCGCAGACTAGGATCGAAATGCTTCGGCAGCGACTCGAATCGCACCTGTCGCTTGCAGACGAGATTCCTGAGAGATAGAAGTGCGATTAAGTGTCAGCGAAACGATGTCAGCCTTCTAAATACAATCCCCAGCTGCCGAACAGGTTTTCCAGCTCAGCTTTTCGTTCGCCGACTCTCGCCCCGACAGTTTTGTACGCTCTCATCATCCTGGGTTTTCTGGGTTGTGCGTCCGAGAGATCGGGCAGCCGCGGGCCAGAGTCGCCGGCTGTCGGCGACGAGATCATTGTCTGTGGGACGGCCTATCATACCGGCTCAAGGGTCGTTCTGTGGACCGAGCCCGGCGGGTACAACGCTTACGATCTTACGCCGACCACCACTCACGGGCCCCGATTCGGCACTCGGCACGGTCTGGCAGGGTTGAATCCCCGGCAACTTTCACAGTTGCAACAGCTTGTCGATCAGTTCGTCATTCATTACGACGCCGCGGGAGTCAGCCGAAGCTGCTTCCAAACGCTGCAGTTCGACCGCGGGCTGTCGGTCCATTTCATGATCGATATCGATGGCACGATCTATCAGACACTTGATCTGAAAGAACGCGCTTGGCACGCGACGCGGAGCAACGATCGCTCGATCGGCGTTGAAATGGCGAATATTGGCGTGTTTCAAACACCCTTGACAGTGCAGCAATGGTACGCGACCGCTCCTGATGGCCTCACTCAGATCACCCTCCCGGCTCGGCTCGGTGACGGCGGAGTTCGGACCGGAATACAGGGTCTGCGACCCGCGCGAAACCAGCCCGTCACAGGGGCCATTCAGGGCGTTCGGTATCATCAGTACGACTTCACCGCTCGGCAGTATGCTGCGCTGATCAAGCTCACCGCGACTTTGTGCAATGTTTTCCCAAACATTCGTGCGGACGTGCCCCGGAACCCCGATGGCAGCGTCATGTCGCACGTGATGACCGACGCCCAGTGGGCCAATTTCCGCGGCATCCTGGGTCATTACCACGTCGACAAAGCGAAACAGGACCCCGGCCCGGCTTTCGACTGGGAGCGCCTGCTCTCCGGCGTCCGCGCGACTCATGCCGGTGCAGCCAAATCGGTGATCAGTTTGAATCCCGACAGCGGTTCGCCTACCTTCGCCGAAAGATGAAAACGCTCTACGATGCGGACGCGGTCGCCCGGCTGATTGGGCAGCTGGCCTGCGACATCACCGCCGCATACCCGGCATCGTCCGGGCCGATCACTGTTGTCGGCATCCGCACCCGCGGTGAAGTCCTTGCCGATCGGTTGGCCGTGCGCCTTCGCGATGCCGGGCATACAACTCTTCGACGCGGGGTACTAGATATCACGCTCTACAGGGACGACCTGTCGGAAATCGGCCCCCGCCCGATGGTTCGGCCCACAAAGATCGACGCCGACATCAACGGCAAACCCCTCATCCTAGTCGACGACGTGCTCTTCACGGGCCGGACAGTTCGCGCGGGCCTCGATGCACTCGCCGATTTCGGTCGACCTTCGGCGATTCGCCTCGCGGTGCTCGTCGACCGCGGGGGTCGAGAACTGCCGATCCAGCCGGACTACGTCGGCCTCGTGCAACGCGACGTGCCCGTTACCCATCGGGTAAAAGTAAAGCTCGTCGAGCGCGACGGCAGCGACGCGATCCAAATCCTCAGCAGGACCGAACCGTGAACACCGCGCCAGACCAAACCAAACCATCGGGCGATCGGCCCGATGCCGCATCAACCACCTGGACCCGAAAGCACCTGCTTTCTCTCGAAGACCTCAGTGCGGATGAAATCCGATTCGTTCTGGATACCGCCGATTCGTTCAAAGAAGTCTCCCGACGCAGCGTAAAAAAAGTCCCCGCCCTTCGCGGTCGGGTGGTGGTCAACGCCTTCTTCGAAGACAGCACACGCACCCGCATGAGCTTTTCGCTCGCAGCCCAACGGTTATCTGCCGACGTGATCGACTTTTCCGAAAAAGGGTCGAGCGTCAGCAAAGGTGAAACGCTGATCGACACCGCGCGCAACATCGAAGCGATGGGCATCGACGTGATCGTCGTCAGGCACGCGGCCGCGGGGTCGGCGGAATTGATCGCGCGATCCGTCGCCTGCAGCGTCGTCAATGCCGGCGACGGCGCACACGAGCACCCCACGCAGGGATTGCTGGACCTGTACACGATCCGGGAACGGTTCGGAAAAATAGAAGGATTGAAAGTCGCCATCGTCGGCGACATCGCCAACAGCCGGGTCGCCCGCAGCGACCTGTGGGGGCTCAAAAAACTCGGCGCAGAAGTGATCCTGGTCGGCCCCGCGACGTTGCTGCCCCGGTCGTTCGAAGCGCTAGGCGCCCGCGTCGTACACGATTTCGATTCGATTATTGGAGAAGTCGACGTGATCAACATGCTCAGGGTACAGAACGAACGAATTCAGACCAGTCAATTCCCGACCGTCCGCGAGTTCACCAGCCTCTTCGGCCTTACGTCGGACCGGTTCCAACGCTGCAAAGACAACGTTTTCGTCATGCACCCCGGCCCGATGAACCGCGGAATCGAAATCAGCAGCCACATCGCCGACGGACCGCAAAGCGGGATTTTGACCCAGGTCACGAACGGCCTTGCCGTGCGGATGGCCGCGCTCTACCTCGTGTCCGGCGTCCAGTAACCCTGCCGCGGCGCGTTCTAACTTCGAATCAGAAAATGAACTCAATCCTCATTCAGAACGGCACGATCCTGGACGCGTCCCAGAAATTGCACACCCGCGCGGACGTGCTGCTCCGCGACGGCAAAGTCGCGGCCATAGGCCAGAATCTCGGCCCCGCCGACCAGGTGATTGATGCCGCTGGCAAGTACGTCACGCCGGGGTTGATCGACATCCACGTGCATTTTCGCGAGCCCGGCGACGAGGAAGAAGAAACGATCGCGTCCGGCGCAGCCGCCGCCGTGGCCGGCGGGTTTACCACCGTCTGCTGTATGCCGAACACGAAACCGCCGCTCGACACCGAGGCGGCGATCGAATTCGTCCTCCGGGAAAGCCAACGGGTCGGGCTCGCTAACGTCTATCCGATCGGTGCGATCACCAAGGGCAGGGCGGGGAAAGAGCTGGCCGAGATCGGATCGATGCTCGCCCGCGGCGCGGTCGCGCTCAGCGACGACGGCGTCGGCGTTGCCGACCCTTCGGTGATGCGGAAGGCCCTGCAATACAGCAAGATGTTCGATGCCTGCATCATGCAGCACTGCGAGGATCACGCGCTGGGCGGTGGCGCGATGCACGCCGGTGTCGTCTCGACGACGCTCGGTCTGCCCGGCATCCCGCCCGAGGCCGAACATTTGATGATCGCCCGCGACCTGCTGCTCAACCGTACGATCGGTTGCCGTTATCACGTTCAGCACATCAGCACCGCCTGGAGCGTGGAATTAATTCGCCGCGGCAAACGGGACGGGCAATCCGTCACCGCCGAGGTCGCGCCGCATCACCTATTGCTGACAGACGAGAGCTGCCGCGGGTACGACACCAATTACAAAATGAACCCCCCGCTGCGGACCGCATTCGACGTCAAAGCCTGCATCGAAGGCGTCGTCGACGGAACCCTCGACTGCCTCGCCACCGACCACGCCCCGCACTTGGCCGAGGAAAAAGAACTCGAGTTTCAGAACGCGCCGTTCGGCATCATCGGACTGGAATGCGCGCTGCCGTTGTATATCAAAGCCCTGGTCGAGCCGGGTCACATCGGGTGGATGAAGCTGATCGACCTGATGACGATCGCCGGGGCGAAGATCGCGAAGCTGAAAAAGGGAACGCTGGCGATCGGTGCCGACGCGGACCTCACGATCATTGATCCCCACGCGAAATGGACGATCGACAAGAAAAAGTTCCGCGGCAAAAGCAGCAATTGCCCGTTCGACGGCTGGGAAGTCACCGGTCGGGCGACGCACACCATCGTCGGCGGAATGCTGAAATGGTCGTTAACCAAGTGATTCGGGCGCACCCCGTTTAAGCCGCCTCGTTTGCGAGGCGTTCCGTGTCACGCCAACGCCTCGCAAGCGAGCCGGTTAAACGTAACGCAATTCGCATCCGCTGTTCAACAACGTCCCGATTTCTCTACAATTCGCCGCATGACCGACAAGCCCGAAAAATCTTGGCAGGCCCGCATCTCCGAATCAACCGACGCGATCGCGCAGAAGTTCGTCGAATCGATTTCGTACGACCGGCGGATTTATAAACAGGACATCGCCGGGTCGATCGCGCACGCGACGATGCTGGCCAAGGTGCAGTTGATCACCGACGCCGAGCGGGACGCAATCGTGGCCGGGCTGAAGTCCATCGAGTCCGACATCGAAGCGGGGAACTTCGTCTTCGACGAAAGCCTGGAAGACATCCACATGGTCGTCGAGGCCGCGTTGATCGACCGCATCGGCGAGCCGGGGAAAAAGTTGCACACGGGGCGGAGCCGGAATGATCAGGTGGCGCTGGATCTGCGACTTTGGCTGCTTCAAGCACAAGAGCAGGTCTACGGCGGCTTGCGTTCACTCGTGACCGCTTTCGTCGGCTTGGCCGAGAAGTCCCGTGACACGGTGATGCCTTCGTTTACTCACCTCCAACGTGCTCAGCCAATTGTTGCTGGAGCAGAGTGCCTGTCGTGGGCAGACATGTTCCGGTCGGACGAAGGCCGGATAATGGCTTCCCCTGAACTCATGCGGAACCCGCTCGGGAGTGGGGCAATTGCAGGCACGTCGCTGCCAATCGACCGGCGTATGACATCCGAAGACTTGGACCTAGGGCAAGATGCCGGTTGGTACGGTCCGAGCATCAACGACACTGCGTCTCGAGACGAAGCGGTCGAGTTTCTATTCGGCCTTTCGATGATCTCGATGCACCTCTCCCGCTGGGCCGAGCAGTGGATCATTTACATGACGACCGAGTTCGGGTTCATCAAGATCGCCGACCGTTATACGACCAGCAGTTCGATGATGCCGCAGAAGCGGAACCCGGACATGCTGGAGCTGATCCGCGGCCGGTGCGGGAACGTGTACGGCGACCTGTTCGCGCTGATGACGATCTTGAAAGGCCTGCCGATCGGCTACAACCGCGACCTGCAGGAGGACAAGCGGATCGTCTTCCGGGCCTACGACACGGTCAGCAGCTGCCTCACGATGGCGGCCGCGATCGTGAACTCGGCCAGCTACGACAAGGCCCGCATCGAGCCTAGCTTGGACAAGGGCTTCCTCGACGCCACCAGCCTTGCCGAATATCTAGTCACCAAAGGCATCGCGTTCCGCACCGCCCACCACATCGTCGGCACGCTGGTCGCCCGGTGCGAAAAAGAGGGAAAGCACGCCTTGTCACAACTGAGCGTCGAGGCGTTCAACGAAGCGATCGCCACCAAGAGCGAGATCCGCATCGACGAAGAGATCTACGACTGCCTGGGCGCGGCCAACGTGGTCAAACGGTACCAAAGCGCCGGCGCCGCCGGCGGCAAACCCTTCGAAGCACAACTCGCGGCATGGAAGCAGCGGCTGGGCGTTTAGCTCTGTTCTTTCGCGAAAAACTAGAACGGATAGGCGTGGATTGCGCGTCGGTTTGACATCATTTTGGTCCAGATTTATCTTTGGATTCGTCCAGTTCAGCTTTCGGGGGACGCATGTCACAATTTATTCAGCCGCTCGAAAATCGGGTTCTGATGTCGGTCACGGCAACGACTTTGCCAATCGACGCATCGACGATCTCGGCCGACGTGGCAGCAATGCGCTCGGCATTTGCCGATCTGCGCGCCGAAATCTCCGCCGTTCGCTCGACTGTCCTTAACTGGCCGATCGTCGCAGGTCCCAAGACTAACCGCGTCACAAACGCCCAGCTGCAGGTCGCATTGAATAGCAGCACCGGTAAGCGGGGTCAGAAGCAGTTTTTCGCCGAGGTACAGATGTCAGCGGCGGCGGTCCAGTATGCGAAAGGCGGGTCCATCGACGGAACCAAGCTGCTGTATCAGTGGCCCGACTCGACGACGAGAGCAAACGTCGCGCGGGAGATCGAACAATTGAGTTTGGTCAGTAAGCGCGACGATGTTTTGCAGGCGGCCGTTGCTCGAAAGACAACGAGATTCGGCGCGGCGTCTGAGAGCCTGTGGACTGCAAACCCAGATCTCTGGAGCATCGTGACCAAGGGCGAGGCTACAATCGCGGACAAAACCGCAGTGTTTGTGTCGGACGCGACGAAGTTCGATACTGACTCTTCACAGATGGCCGACCACCTGCGGGAAGCTCTTAAAATGTCGCCTCGACCGGTCTCGGTCCGGCCGGCGACCCATTACTGGTCGGGCAAATACGGCTACTACTTTTCAGTGCCTTCTGCTGCCGCAGATCCGCAGATCGAGCTCGATATTATAAATCAGTCCAATGGCTAACTCGTTAAGCGACACTTCGATCGCTGTTTCAAACCCGAGGCAATGCGATAGTGAGACTAAGTCTCACCACATCCTAAGAATCATGTGGCTGCCAAGGCCGGGTGCTCCTTGTGGAGGCGGGGCTGTTACAGTTACATCCGATTGTTGATCGAGTGCCGAATCACGCCGTTGGTTCTTGCGGCACTTTTAATCCGACTGACTCTAGTGACCAGGGAAGCTATTTCAGGTGCTTGGAATTGAAATGAGTCGCCGGTCGTGACTTACGCGACCGGCGGCTCGTGCATTCTCAATTAGCAGCCATTGCTGGCGGGCTAACAATTGCTCAATTTCGCGACAGCTTTTGTTTCACTTCGACCAGCCAGTCGGTCTCCGGCATCGCGTAGGGTCGGAATCGCTCCATGGTGCCCTGCTCTTCACTGTAGACCAGCGCTTTGTGGTACCCGAGTTTGTTGGCGTTTGGCGAGTCGATCAAGCCGCTGCTGTCGGTGGCGCTCATCTGGAACAGCACACGGTTGTCGAACTCGCGCATCGTCCCGCGCTCGAACGTCCGGTCGATCGAGACCATGGTGTCGACCCAGGCAATCACGTGCACGCCGTTGGGCGGACCTTCCCGCAGGATCTCGGCGAACTGTTTGCCGGTGTTCGCCTTTTTCGGTTCGTCGCTCATGCTGAAGCTGCTGCTGTAGTCGTCTTCGGCTTTGCGGAGTGCTCGATAACGCTGCAGACCATAGACGAAAACATAGATCGACGGGGCTCCGGGTTGTTCGTTTTCCTGGCGGTCGGTGACCACCTTCGCGACTTCGTCGATCGCTTCGGGCACCGCCCGCATGTCGGGCATTTTCACCTCGTGCGGGAGCGCCGATTTTACTTTCTCGAGCGTGCCGGCGAGGTTGCTGTCTCCGGCGGTGCCGTCGAGGATGTAGAAGATTGCCTGCCCAGGCGGTTGCTGGGCGGCGATGCCGATGATCATTTCTGACATCATCGCCATCGATTGTTCTTCGGCCTGTCCGACGATCAGCACGTTGGTGCCGGACTGCCGGCGGAACTGAATCGCCGGGGGGTCCTTGATCGCCACCGGGTCACCGAGCCAGCCGCTCGCCCCGGCGGTGCCGACCGTGGCCGGCCACTTCCCGCTGTGGAGCAGCGACATCAGCTTGACGTTGCGGCGGATGTCGGCCGCCGCATTGCCTTCGAACACGATCGGATAACCGAACCGTTCGAAGTACGGCTTCGCTTTGCTCGCCAGATCGGCGAGGTAAACATCGCGGGCCTTGTCGGACAGGTAGGCGACTTGGAACGGGCTGTTCCCCTCGACCGCGCCGTTGGCGTCGTTGTAGATCGCTTCACCCGGTCGAGTCAGCAAACGGGCGGCTGAGTTGTTGTCACCCAGGATTAACTGGCTGTCGGCTTCACTGGTCTGGAGCGCGATACGAACGCCGAACTGTGACAGCACCGCACGCGGCAATCCACCCGCCCCGCCGATGGTCTGCGATCCAAGCAGCACGTGCATGCCGAACGCTCGGCCCTGACGGACGAGTCGCTCGATCAGCAGCGCGGCTTCCTGCGCGAGCTTGTCGTCTTCGGTAAAAAACTCCTGAAATTCGTCGATGATCAGCAGCGTCCGGGGAACCACCTCGGAGTTGCCGTCTCGGCGGTAGCTGATCAGATCCTGCACGCCGGCCTTGCGGAACAACTCACCCCGGCGGGCGAGTTCCACGTCAAGACGGGTCAACAGGCTGAGCCCGAACTCGCGGTCACTCTCGACGGCGATCGCCCGGGCGTGCGGCAGCAGGTTGTGGGCATATGTCTTGAACTCGACGCCCTTCTTGAAGTCGACCAGATACAGTTCCACCTCGTCCGGCGAATACCACAGCGCGGCGTTGGTAATCATCGCGTGCATGAGCGTCGATTTACCAGACCCGGTTTTACCGGCGATCAGCACGTGTTGAGACACGCCTTTGCCGAGCGTGAGCGACTGGAACCGATTCGCGCCCTTGCGGCCGACCATGATGTCGATCTCGGCGCTGGTGCTTCCGGTCCAGAATTGTTCCGGCGTGGGCGCAATAACGGCGAACGGAACCTCGACGCGCTTGGCGGCTTTCGCGCCGGCACCGACCTTCAACAGAATCTGTGTCAACGCTTCGTCGCTCGGCGGCGGGTCCAGATTCAATGGCAGTTGACGGAACACTTCGTCGTCCCAGACGAACCGGTCGTCTTTGCGGATGATGTTCACGCTGTGGGCTTTGAGTTCGTCCAGATGGGCACCGGCGGGAAGCGAAGCACGAACGTCGCGAGAGATGAGCGTGTAAACGCCACACCGGGCACCGCTGGACGCGATGCTGTTCAACCGGCGAAATGCCTCGGTCGAGAAATTGGTCGGCAAGTCGGCGATCACCAGGAAGCGGTACGGTTCGGCAAGCTCGCCCGCTTGTGCGTTGTAGTCGTCGATGTTGCTGAATTCATTCCGCAGGTATTTCTGAATGACGGTTTCCATGTGCTCGGCCAAGCCGGCGAGCTTCTGGTCGATCTGATCCTGACTGGTCCAGATTTTTCCACCCACCAGTTGCTCGTCGAACTCGTGCAGATGCATGAAACCGGCGAAGTTCTGTCCCAGCCCAACGGGATCGATCATGACGAATCGCACCCGGCCAGCGGGGAGGCTGGTCAGCAGCCGGGTCATGACCATCTGGAGGGCATCAATAGCCTCGGACCGGCCAGCATGGTCGGTATGAATCAGCAGCGACGCCTGGGCGGGGAACGCGAGCAATGCCGGCAGCGAAAACGTGTCGGGCAGTTTGAGCGTTTTCGGAACGTTGTCGGCGATCTTGGTCAGGTCGACCTGCATCTCGCCGAAGCGAACACGGGACGCGAATTTTTTATTCGGGGTCCAGGCGCGCCAGGCCGGGTCGTTCCAGTCGACCGGCGTGTGCGAGGCTTCGCCGTCGTCGCCCATGGGTTCCTGAATTTCCTTGAGCCGGCTGTTCCAAGTCTGCTCCATCTCGGCCTTTCGCTGGCGGTAGCGATCTTCGATGGCCTGAGACTTGATCACGTTCTGGGCGGCTGCGTCCTTCACGTCCTTCTGTTTTTTATGTTCCAGATCGTGCTGTTGACGACGGAGTTGCTCGTCGGCCTCGGCGTTCTGGGTGTCACGGGCCTTCTCGAGCCGGGCCAGCTTCTGTGCCAATTCGCCCGCGGCAGTGGTGAGTGCGGCGGTCCGAGCGGCGGCCGCTTTTGCGGCCACCGGAGTGACCTGTTCTTTGACTGACTTCACTTCTTTGTTCCGCGCGTCCTGCGCGGCTTGCAGATCGACCTTCCGCTTCTCAGTTGCATTTACCAACTGCTGGTCCGCGGCCTGTCTCGCGAGCGCGAGCGATTGCCGCAACGGCGTGTGGACCGCGCGGACCTGCTTGGTAGCGACGATGCGCAGAAAGATCCCGAGCACCACCAGGATACCGAATGTCCCGCCGGCAAAAATCCCGAGCTTATCCCATTGCGGTTCGGCGGGACTCGGTGACATGAGCAATTGCACCGCCGCAGCGGCACCGAGAGTGAGCACGGCAACGACCAGGATCGGACGACCGCCGACGAAAAGACTCGCGAGCGGCATCCGCTTCAGCTTCGTGACTTGTTGTTCGGCACTGGCCTTGTGGGTTGCGAAGGCGGCATCGGCGTCGGCGGCAATCGCCGGGTCGGGTTCGACCGGCGGGCTTCCGCTGGGGAGCGGCACGCCGTAATCTTGCAGCAGTTTCAGCGACCGCACCTCCAGACCGGTCAGGTCTTCGATGGCAAGATTGACCTGTTCGGTTTTATCTTTGTAGACGGCGTTCGCCTGGCCGTTTCCGCTTTCGAGCACGCTGTCGGCAAGCCAGACCGCGTCGTCGTATTTCTTTTTCAGTTTCGATTCGATCGACTGCTTATCGGCGTCGAGCTTCTGCTTGGTCGCCTTGTCCGATAGCGCGAGCTTATTTTTTTCGGATTTATATCCGTTGGCGATTTCGGCGAGTCGGCCTTGGTGCTTCTGTTTGACGTCGTCGGACTGCTTAGCGTGTGTTTGCTCGATGGCGAAGTTTCGATCGCCGAAAGTTTTCTTGCTCTGCTCCTGGCTGCTGCGGTAGTCCCGCTCGATTTCGGATTCAGAAGTAGCCGAGTCGGCCGCGAGGGCGACCAGATCGCGGAGCGCCCCGCGCTGAATGTCACGATCGGTTTTGGGGCCCGATTCGGCGGCCGCGGCGACGTCGGCGGCGACGACCGCGGCGAGCGGTTGTTCCGGACCGGAACTCGGGAGCATTTCATCGAGCACGGAAGCCTGGTTTGAGTGCAGCGACTGTGGTGTCATCGATAATGTCTCGGCTAAACGCGGGTACTACTTCGCCAAACAGGGCGTTCATGAAGGATTATCGCACAAATGATAGACGCATACAAAACAAGAACGCCGCGAGATGAAAACATTCGCGGCGTCCGTGATTTTTATCAAAGTTTGCGCCCGTGCGGTGCGATGCTCAGGCCGCGGTCGCAACAGGCTTGGTCCACTTACGGCGGACCGGCTTGACGACGAGCCCGAGGCGGATCGCCTTCGCGCTGACCTTGATCCGAACGATCGAACCGTCGACGACGGCGCGAACTTTCTGAATGTTCGGCTTAAACGTGCGGGCGGTGATCCCGGTCACCTTGGTGCCGACGCCGCCCAGGTACTTGGCTTTGCCGCGATGGGTGATCTGATTCCCGAACGTGGTCTTCTTACCGGTGAAATAGCAAACGCGTGGCATACGATCCTCTACTGTTCAATTCCGAAATTCGAGCCAAGCAATATAGGTGTTCCCGGATTCAGTTGCAAGCCGGGCTGTCGGGGTTTCCGAATCGTTGTGGAAAATTGTATCTTGGCGGGGCTTGTCAGCCTGCGTTGGACTGAAATGACAGGGGTCGGATCATGAGTATGCTCGAGGATCGTCCAAAAGCTGGGGTTCTTACCGTTGATGGTTCTTCGGCCAGATTCGTCTTTACCCTTACCCAAGATGAATTGAGGGAGGCCACCCAACCAAGACAACCACAACGGAGCCTTGTTTCGCAAGCCGTGATCTGGTTTCTCTTGTCGACGGTTGGGATTGTTCTAGCGTTCCCGAGATACTCGCTCGTCACCTTTGCGTATGTGGGAAAGGCAGCCCCGCAACCCGCGGTTCAGAATTTGTGGTCCGCGTTAATCCCGTCGGGAGCGGCAGCAACCTATTTCGCCACCGCGTATCTGATCGGACCCGCGAAAAGACGACGCGCTGCACGTTCGTCACAACCCGGTCAGCGACGGGAGAAAATTCATGTTGAAGATTTGGTTATGCAGCTCTGGATGCTCTGGCTGGTGCCGGTTCTAGCGCCCGGCTTTGCAATCGATTGGAACCCGACAGATAGACAGATTCTTTGGGCTGCGTCCGCGGTGTGGTCGCTGTATTTCTGCTTGATAACCTGCGTCGTTGCTTACCGCCGCCGCCAAGCCACGGCGGCGACCTGGAACGCAACGCCGTCGTTGCAGCGTGAGAGCTGGATGGAGGTGACTGGGAATGGAGTCAGCACCGGCAATGCCGTCGCAGAAACCCGGTATCAGTGGTCCTGTTTCAAGCGATACGCGGAAACCAGGAGCCTCTTGTTGCTTGTGACCGAGAGCGCGAATCTACTCATGCTACCCAAGCGTGCACTCGTCACCGAAGATTTGCTGCTAAACATTAAGATGCTCATTTACGCCAACATTCCCGACGGCGAGTTCGCCACGCCGTTACGCGGTTTCCCGGTGACGCCTTCGCCCACTCAGCATTGACATCGCTCCGAGCGCTAGCACCGCCAACGACGTCGGCTCGGGCACGGCGGTCGTTGCTCCCAGCTGTGATGCGACCTGCGCCGTACCGATTGCCACTTGGGCTGTTTGGCTGACACCCTGGGTGTTATAGGCGTTGTCGATCAGCGTGTAATCGCTACCGTCGATGATGCCGTCGTAGTTGAAGTCGCCATTCAGCCAGCCGGTCGGATGTCCCGTTCCCGTTACGCCGAAGGCCGCGTCGATCAGGGTGTAATCCGACCCGTCGACCATGCCATCGAGGTTCGCGTCGCCATAATAGGTGTACTTGATTAGGACGTCGTTCGCGCCGGGATTCGTGCCGTCGAACAGACCCAGCGACGATCCGCTTCCGTAGATGTTGCCGTTGAGGATGACGCCGAGCGCCGTGAGGTGCGAAGTATCAGCCGAGGCGGCCGAGCTAGTGACCCCGGACCCGGTCCACGCGCCTTTGGCGAATCCGGATTTAATCTGGTTGGTGATCGTGGTGAGGCCGGGCGTTCCGACGTTCGCGACGCTCATGTCGTTCGTGCCAAGATCGAGCGTTCCGAGAAAGACGGTCGTAGTTCCGCCGACCAGGACGCTGCTGATAGTAAGGCCGCTGCCGCCGACGGCGATCAGGTCACGATTCGCGTGGCTGGCCGCCGAGCCGACCAGAAGCTTTCCACCGGTTAAGGTGATGCCGGCCGAGTTTCGAACCTGTATGCCGTTGGTCAGCTGATTCGCGCCCAGTTTTAGTACGCCCGCCGTGACGGTGGTCTTACCGGTGTATGTGTCATTGCCGCTGAGAGTCAGGATACCGGTCCCGCTCTTGGTTACAGACCCGGGTCCGGAGACCACGCCACTGAAGGTGGTGGTCGCCTGACCGTTGACAATGAGGGTACCTGAGCCGAGGGTGACCGACGATCCGGTCGAGCCGGTCAGCGACGCGACCTGCTGGGCGAGTCCGTTCAAGTCCAGCGTTCCGCCGCTGGTGATAGTGAGGTCCGTGGTGGTCGGCAGTGAACCCAAGGCCGCCCCGGTCGTAAGGGCTGCGACTTGGTCCGCGGTCAACGCCTGATTGTAAACTTTTACACTGTCGAGCAGGCCGTTGAAGTTGACGGTCCCGTCCCCACCAACAGGATCGACCGTCGCGCCCAGCCGGACGACAGACCCAACGTCCGCGTTCGCAAATCCGCTATTGCCGGGCGACAACGCCTGTGCCACGCCGTCGACATAAATCGCATAGGTGCCCGCGGTGTCGACATATGTGACCTGGTGCCAAGTCCCGTCATTCACAGCCGGCGACGTCGTCGATCCTTGTAAGAACCCGCCGGCGTAGCGAACCCCACTGGGGATTCCGCCCGAACCGCCGGCCGTGCCGTCGCCGAGGTAGAGCACCGTGTTGCCGTTCGCCCAGGCGGTTCCGTTCGCGCTCTTGGACAGAATCGACGAGCCGGCAGTAGTGGTTTTGACCCACGCCGAGACGCTCCAGTTCGCATTGTTCGAAAGGTCGGTGATGGGATTGTTGATGTCGACCGAAGCGCCGTTGACCAGACTGACGGCATTGCCGGACTGGCCGCCGCCGACGATCGTCGCGCCATTGGCCAGCGTGCCGTTCATGGTCGCGCCGCCGCTCCCGCCGTTGGTCACCGTGCTGCCGCTGACGCTGTCGAAGGAGTAATCGGCGACCGCGGTGCTCTGCAGCTGGCTTAATCGCAGCACGCCGCCGTTGATCGTGGTCGAACCGGTGTACGTGTTCGCACCATTGATCGTGAGGGTGCCGGTGCCCTGCTTCACCAGCGATCCGCCGGTGCCCGAGATGTTCCCGCCGAATTGGGAGTTTGTTGACGAGTTGACGATCAGTTTCCCGCTGCCCAGTGTGACTGAAGCCCCGCCGGCGCCGCTGAGGGATCCGATCTGCTGGGCAGCTCCGTTCAGGTCGAGCGTCGATCCGCTCGCGATCGTTACATTGGTGCTGTTGGGGAGCGACCCCATGGCAGTGCTCGTACCCTGGTAAAGGGCGGTGACTTGCGCCTGGGTCAGCACCGAGCCGTAGATCTGCACATTGTCTAACAACCCATTGAAGTTAGCCGCCCCGTCGCCGGCGAAGATGTCGGTAGAGACGCCCAGCCGG